>NZ_JASHAQ010000013.1:0-63058 GCF_047465035.1 Streptococcus infantis | reverse complement strand
CTTAGTTGCTGTTGGGTTAGCGTCTTCTACTGCTTTCTTAACGGCATCTTTTTCTGGTTGAGTTAAGGCTGATGTGTTTTGAACTGGTGTCTTAGCTGCTGGTTCTTGAACGCCCTTAGAATCTGCTTCCTTAACAGTCTTATCGCCTGTTAGGGTTGCTGTTGTTCCATCTGGGAACGTTACAGTTGCTGATCCATCGTTTCCTACTTCAACCTTAGTTGCTGTTGGGTTAGCGTCTTCTACTGCTTTCTTAACGGCATCTTTTTCTGGTTGAGTTAAGGCTGATGTGTTTTGAACTGGTGTCTTAGCTGCTGGTTCTTGAACGCCCTTAGAATCTGCTGCTTTAACAGTTTGTGCTGGTGTCAATTTAGCTGTTGACCCATTTGAGTAAGTTAATGTTGTTGAACCATCATTTCCAACTACTACTGTTGTCGCATCTGGGTTCTTTGTTCTTACTGCTGCTTCTACAGCTTGTTTTTCTGGTGTAGTTAAGGCTGACGTATTCTTAACTGGTGTTACTGTAGGTGCAGTTGGTTTAATTGTAAATACTGAGTCTGCACTTAGAGTATCTGTACTTCCATCCTTATAAGTAACCTTAACATTCGTACCATCTAAAGTAACACTTCCGATCTTGTCACTGAATGTTGGATTGGCATCTTTAACAGCTTTTTCAATAGCACTTGCTTCTGGAACAGTGTTTGATGTAATAGGTGTTGATGGAGCTACTGCAGTATACTTGAATGTTTGTGGTTTCCAAACAAAGCGAATACGTCCAAGAGCACCTTTATCCATGTTTGCACCAACATGCTCGTATGAGGTGTTACCTGCTGCGTCTTCTGCAAATAGATAACGTGTCATACCAGTTCCATCAGTGTAAGATCCATTTGGAATATTTGCTGTTAATTTAATAATAGCTGGATTTGTTTCTGTAGCTGTTGTTTCTGAACCAAATCTATTTGCTTTTAAATATAAAGCACTTTTCGTTTTACCATTTAAATATCCAGTATCTTCTGTTCCTAAACCTGTACGATTATCTTGAGCAAATACTAAATACGCTTTAGAAATTTTCCCTGAGTTATCAGTAATTTTTAGTTCTATATTATTTTCTTCACCAGAATACACATAAATTACTTGATTCTCAGCATCATCGTAAGGAATGTTGAGAACTGGACGAACTGTTTCTTTTACAGTAACTTTAGTTGGAGTTGATGTATTATTTGCAGCATCTGTTGCTGTAACACTAATTTGATCATCAGCATTCAAAGCTGGAACTGTGATTGAAAACACACCATTGTCACCTGCTTTTGCAGAGGCTTTTTGTCCATTTGGAAGCGTCACTTCTACGGTTGAGCCTTCTTCAGCTGTACCAGTAATACTAGTAGCACCTGCCTTAACTGCATTTACAGTTGGTGCTACTGGAGGTGTAACGTCTGCCTGACTGACAGTTTGTGCTGGGGTCAATTTAGCTGTCGAACCATTTGAGTAGGTTAGTGTTGTTGTACCATCTGTACCTACTTCAACCTTAGTTGCACTTGGATTCGCTGTTTCTACAGCTTTCTTAACGGCATCTTTTTCTGGTTGTTCCAGGCTTGATGGATTTTTAACTGGTGTTACTGTAGGTGCAGTTGGTTCAATTGTGAATACTGAGTTTGCTGGAATAACATCTGTACTTCCATCTTTGTAGGTCACTTTAACATTAGTACCATCTAAGGTAACACTTCCAATCTTGTCACTGAACGTTGGATTGGCATCTTTAACAGCTTTTTCAATAGCACTCGCTTCTGGAACAGTGTTTGATGTAATTGGTGTTGATGGCGCTTGTGCGTTATATTTGAACGTTTGCGGTTTCCAAACAAAACGGATACGGCCAGGTGCGCCTGTATCTCCTGCAGCCCCTACGTTATCATAGTTTGTATTTCCTGCTAAATCTTCAGCATAAATATAACGAGTCATTCCTGTACCATCTGTGTAAGATCCATTTGGAATATTTGCTGTTAATTTGATGATAGCAGGATTTGCTTCAGTAGCTGTTGTTTCTGAACCAAATCTATTTGCTTTTAAGTATAAAGCACTTTTCGTTTTACCATTTAGGTATCCAGCATCTTCTGTTCCTAAACCTGTACGATTGTCTTGAGCAAATACTAAATATGCTTTAGAAATTTTACCTGAGTTATCAGTGATTTTTAGTTCTATATTATTTTCTTCACCAGAATATAAATAGATAATTTGGTTAGCTTTATCGTCGTATGGAATAGTTACCACAGGACGAACATTCTCTTTTACAATTACAGTTGTAGCATCTGATTTGTTATTTGCAGCATCCGTTGCTGTAACACTAATTTGATCATCAACACTCAAAGCTGGAACTGTGATTGAAAACTCACCATTGTCACCTGCTTTTGCAGAGGCTTTTTGTCCATTTGGAAGCGTTACTTCTACGGTTGAGCCTGCTTCTGCTGTACCTGTAATGGCAGTAGCGCCTGCCTTAACTGGGTTTACAGTTGGAGCTGCTGGTGGTGTTGTATCTGCTGGTTTTGCTTCTACATTAATTTCTTTCCAACCAACAGGACTTGTGTATTTATCTTCTTTAATGTTTGAAACTACCTTAGCCTTACCTGGTTGGATTTGCTCTTTCATTTCAAGGACAATAGTATCAAAGAAACCATCAGTAGAGTATGACTTAACAACTGCTTTTGATTCGTCTTTTGAAGTCCATGCCCCTGGAATTGAATCGCGTTTAATAGCGACTTCACTTCTAGCGTTACCAGCTTTAGGATAATCAAAGTAAGTAATTCCCGCATCATGTGGTACTTTCAAAGTTACTGTTGTAGTTTCTGCAACAAGACTTTGTTTATCAGAAGAAGATTCAGATGGTTGAACAACTGATTCACCAAGTCCAACTTTAACCTCTGTTTCAGCACTTTCTTCACCATTGATCGTTTGGGTAACTGTCAATGTATCTCTTGGAACCAACTGATCTTGCTCAGTGATATTACTGTTTACACCACTTGGAAGAGTTGCAGACCAAGAACCATCCTCAGCAACAGTCACATTATCAACAATTGTTTTACCAGCAGCAGCAATTTTGATTGTTGCGCCTTTTTTACCAATTCCTGAGATGGTATTGTCTGTTGACTTGATACCTGGCTCAGTCATAACACCGCCAACTTGTAATGTTGGAGTGACAGTAGGTCCAGCTGGTGCAAATACATAAGTCAACAACTGCCCACCTGGAGTTAGGGTAACGGTATTGTTTCCTTCGTTATATGAAGGTGCTTTGCTTGCATCGATTCTCTTTAATTTATAACCTTTAGCTTCGACTGCTGCAATTTTGCTGTCTTGGGTGCTAAGGTTAATAACCTCATTTTCATCACCTGGAATCGCACTACTTGCTTCGATTTCATTACCTTTTGCATCAACAAATTTCATGTGGACGATTTGTGGCGCTGTAAACTCAAATTTTTCAATCTGAACGCGTTGCAAGTTAGTACCAGAACCTGTACTTCCTAAGAACGAAAGGGCAAAGGTTGGATTACCAGTAGTCAAGGCACGCTTAGCATCAAATGTCATGATGCTAGTGTTAGCGTTTTTTAAGTTTGTTGTCCAAGTTTGTGAGCCATAAGTTACTGTAAAGTTTTTTTCTTTATCGTATTCAATTTTAAAGTCTACCCATTGGCCACTAGGAGCTGGATTTAGAGCTTTTGCTGCTGAGCTACTTGTCGTTACCTTACCAGCATTATTTGATGAGTAGAATGAACCGAAGGCATTACTTTCCCATGCTCTCCCACCATATTGTGGATCGGCTGATGCATTTTGGTTGGCATTTGGGTTAGAAGTGTTGTGCCATGAGTCTAGTTTGAAACCAAAGGCATTTTTGATAGTACCCATACCAATAGAGGCTCCAGATTGACCAATAGTATTTACCTTACCTGTATGGAAGACGAAACCAACTCCATCACCACCTGGTCGGCCATCTGCATCAGTTTTGCCTTCGTATTTATTACCAATATCGACCTTACCAGTGAAGGTAAAAGGTTGTCCAGAGTCAATTTTAAACCGAAGGTAAGCACTACCAACTTGACCTGATACGTCATCTGTCAACTTAATAGTACCTGTTGATTTATCATAGGATGCAGTTCCGCCTTCTTGGAAGAAACTTTCAAAGTTATCTTTGGTTACGATAGCACGAGCAAGGTTAGTTTCATCAATTGAACGTGTTGTACCTTCAGCAACAGCACGTTTGCTTCTGACTTTAGGAGTTGCTGAAGATTCTGTAGTTGCTTCAGATGTTGTTTCAACTGTTGTCTCAGCTGCTTCAGTAACTTCCTTCACACTTGCCACAGCTTGATTCATGCGTTCAAGGCTTTGGTTGATTTGATCTTGGCTTGCTGAACCGTTCGCAACTAGTGCTTCTGCTTCTGCAATTGCAGCTTCTACCTCAGCTTTAACTGAAGCTTCTTGACCATCCAAGTTTTTAGCTTTAGCTTGTGTCAAAACAGCTTCTAGTTGAGATTTGTCAGCTGAAACGACAGTTGTTGCTGAATTTGCTTCTACTGCTTCAGTCGCAACTGGGCTAGTTGCAGCTGGTGCCGCATAGGTCGTCGCCTCTGCAGTAGGTTCATTTTGTGTTGCTGAATTTGTAGCTTCTGTCTTAGCTTCTACACTGTCAGCGTGAACCGTTGGAGTAGCTAGTGTAGCTCCAACCGCAAAGACTAGCGAACAACCAAACAAGAAATGTTTTCCTTTTTTGATCATACGCCAATTCTTTTGTTCTGCATTTTTACGATTAAAACACATATTTATTTCTCCTTTTGTGTTTATGTAGTATTATAAATACAATTTTATTATAATCTTTTTACTTAAATAAATCAAATTTATTCTTTAGATTTCTTTCAGTTTATTACATTCCAAATATATACATATAAGTTTTTATAATATCTAAATACAGTTTTTCTCTATTTTGTTAGTTTTTTTCTTAAAAACTTGATGTTCTTTTAAAATCAAAAAGAGCAGAAATTTTAACTACACAAACATATATATTTTATGTTTTGTTAGAAACTCTTCCTTATCCTCCTAGAATACGTTGATTAG
The DNA here is from genome assembly GCF_047465035.1 of Streptococcus infantis. Classification (GTDB taxonomy): domain Bacteria; phylum Bacillota; class Bacilli; order Lactobacillales; family Streptococcaceae; genus Streptococcus; species Streptococcus infantis_T. The sequence continues at coordinate 57,967 of NZ_JASHAQ010000013.1, read as the reverse complement.
CTGCTAGAATTCCAAATTTACACACGGACTTAGATATTTCTTAAGCAGCCTGCTAACAAAAAGTGCAATTTTATTTTATAGTGTAATGAAATCAAATCTGAACAAATTGACTAGATAAATCAGATCGATTTTTATCCATGTTTTAGAAGCAACAGTGTACTATTCAATATTCAATCTACTATAACGGAGTATGAAAATATAGTGGATTGAAATAAGATATGAACAAATCGATTAGGAAAGTCAAAATAATTTTTAAAAATGTTTTAGAATTCGTAGCGTACTATTCTAAGTTCAATCTACTATAGAATCCATAGCCTACTATTCTGGATTCAATCCACTGTACAAAAAAGATACATGGTAAAAATAGTATTACAAGAAAAAACGCATACTATCAAGACTTTAAAAGTCTTGATAGTATGCGTTTAATGTTGGAGAGCGCTATTGGCCTTTCTTTTCAAATCAACCTTTGGACTACCCTCGCCATTTTTTACTTTTATTTTACTTCAAATCCTTCTGCGACTGCATCCGCAAAGTTTTCTTCTACGATACTTGCACAGTGGTCACAGATGGTTGCGTGGTAGCAACGTTCTGCTGTACTTGGATCAATACGGCGGCAACGATCACAAACTTCACCTGCAGCGCGTTCAACTGTAAAGGCTACATCTTCAAAGGCTACTGCACCTTCTGGAACTGGTCCTTCTGCGATAGTCAATTCTGAGACGATCAAGAGTTGAGCAACATTACTGTTAACCGCACCAAGAAGGGTTTGTACCACTTCATTTGGATAAACTGTCAAGTGAGCTTCAAGGGATTTACCGATGACTTTGGCATTACGAGCTTCTTCCAAGGCTTTTTGAGCTTGTCCACGGAACTCCATGAAGGCTGCCCATGTATCCAAGATTTCCTCTTGGTTAGCAAAAGTTTGAGCTTCTGGCAATTCTGACAATTGGACAAAGTCTTCAGCTTCAAACTCAAGATATGACCAGATTTCTTCCGCAGTGTGAGGAAGGATTGGAGTCAAAAGTTTGGTGATTTTTACAAGGATATCATAGAAGACAGTTTGCATTTGACGGCGTTCCAATGATTTGGCACCTTCGATGTAAACAACATCTTTGGCAAAATCAAGGTAGAAGGCAGACAAATCAACGTTGATAAAGTTCACTAGGGCTTTATAGATTGTCAAGAATTCAAAGTTTGCATAAGCGTCACGAATGGTCTTAACAAGTTGGTTAAAGCGGATGGTCATGTACTTATCAACTGAACGAAGTTCTTCGTAAGAAACTGTATCCTCAGCTGGATTAAAGTCAGATGTATTGGCAATCAAGAAACGAAGAGTGTTACGGATCTTACGGTAAGTTTCAGAAACTTGGCTCAAGATGTCCATAGAGATACGCACGTCATTGCTTGAGTCAACACTGGTTACCCAGAGACGCAAAATTTCAGCACCAAATTGTTTCTCAACATCGCTTGGAGCAATGGTATTTCCAAGAGATTTAGACATCTTCTCACCTTTACCATCCAACGCAAAACCTTGTGACAAGATTTGTTTGTATGGTGCCACACCATGGTTAGCTACAGATGTGATGAGTGATGAGTTGAACCAACCACGGTATTGGTCAGAACCTTCAAGGTAGAGGTCGGCTGGGTATTTGAGTTCTGGACGGTTAACCACGACCCCATTCCATGATGAACCTGAGTCGAACCAAACGTCCATGATATCTGTTTCTTTCTTGAACTCGCCATTTGGTGAACCTGGATGTGTAAATCCTTCTGGCAAGAGGTCTTTAGCATCACGTTCCCACCAGATGATTGAACCATGCTCTTCAAAAAGTTGAGCTACATGTTCAATCGTTTCAGCTGTCATGATTGGTGTGCCGTCTTCTGCGTAGAAGATTGGAAGAGGAACTCCCCAAGCACGTTGACGAGAGATGACCCAGTCACCACGGTCACGGATCATGTTGTAAAGACGGACTTTACCCCATTCTGAATGGAATTTCACTTTTTCGATTTCATCTAAAATATCTTGACGGAATTTTGATACTGAAGCAAACCATTGTGGAACTGCACGCCAGATGATTGGTTTTTTCGTACGCCAGTCAAATGGGTATGAGTGAGAGATTTCTTCTTGAGCAAGAAGGAGGTTGCCTAGTTTCTCGATAACAGTTGGAACCACCTTGTCATAGAATTGACCTTCGAACTCAGCGCCAGCATTAGCCATCATGATTCCGCGTTCGTTAACTGTCACAGCAACCTCAAGACCATTAGCAATACCAACATTGTAGTCGTCTTCACCGAAACCTGGGGCTGTATGGACAATACCTGTACCAGAGTCAGTTGTAACGTGGTCACCAAGGATAACGAGTTCATCTACTGCAGTATCCCATGGGTGTTCTGTCACGATATGGTTCAATTCTTGACCACGATAAGTCGCCAAAACTTGAACATCAGCCCAGCCAAATTTCTCAGACAAGCTAGTCAACAATTCTGCAGCAACCACAAACTTACGAGTTTCACCAGCAGGTTGAACCAAAACGTAATCAATATCTGCACCAACCGTCAAACCACGAGAAGCTGTGATAGTAAATGGAGTAGTTGTCCAGACAACGATATAAGTATCTGTATCTAGAACACCTTTGCCATCTTTAACCTTATTGGCATAGTACAGTGATGTTGAAACCAAGTCATGATATTCAATCTCCGCTTCAGCAAGAGCTGACTCAGATGACCAAGACCAGTAAACTGGCTTGGCACCACGGTAGATGTAGCCCTTGTTAGCCATCTCACCGAAGACACGGATTTGGGCTGCTTCATAGTCAGGAGTCAAAGTCACATATGGATTTTCCCAGTCACCAGAAACACCCAAACGCTTGAAGTCTTCGCGTTGTTTATCTACTTGAGAAAGAGCGTATTCACGGCAAAGTTTCAAGTACTCAACCAAGTCCATCTCTTTGCGTTTGACACCTTGTTTTGCCAAAACTTGCTCGATTGGCAATCCATGTGTATCCCAACCAGGGATGTATGGCGCATAGAATCCTGACATAGACTTAGAACGAACAATGATATCTTTTGAAATCTTGTTCATAGCATGCCCAACGTGGATATTTCCGTTAGCGTATGGAGGCCCATCATGCAAGACAAAATGCGGTTTCCCTTCATTTAATTCTTGACGACGTTGGTAGAGTTTTGCTTCTTCCCACTCTTTTTGCCATACTGGCTCTTTGGTTGGAAGTCCTGCACGCATAGGGAAATCTGTTTTCCCTAGATTTAAAGTTTCTTTGAGTTTCATGATATCTCCTTTATGATATAGACAAAATAAAAACCACGATTCGCTAAAAAGGACGAAAATCGTGGTACCACCTTTGTTCGGAAAAAGAACTAGTCTTTCTCCCTCTTTTCCCGTAACGTGGGCAACGTCAAATCCTACTAACTTCAGACTTGATAACTTGAGAGGATAATCTAATCAACAGGGATTGTAGGACTTTCACCATCTCCTACTCGCTGGAAATATGTTTGATTAGATTTTGTTCTCAGATTTTACAATTATAAATGTTGAGAAATTGTTATTCTGAATTCTCTTTAGACTCAGAACTCATTTCATTATTTACTAACGAAGATAAGTCAGATAAAGTTGATTCATCCTGTGCTTCCATCAATTCACGATTAGTTGCTTCTATACGTGCTTGGAGCTCAGCAACCTCTTCAGGTGAAAACTGACGAGTCAAATCATTGGCTTCCTCCTCATGAAATGCTGAAATATTTTCCCCCAAAGCCTCTCTAACCACCTCTTTAAAGACTTCATCACTAGTTTGTAAATAAGTTGCTGTTGGACGTAAAATTTCTTCCCAATCAGATGAATCAACGATGGCCAATTGACTTTCAATTGTAGATTTCAAGCGTTGATGGAAGACGCGACTCTTATTCTTCAGTTCTTCTGTCTCAATCGCAACCTTCTTAGCATTATCAGTTGCTTGACGTAAAATTTCATTTGCCTTGTACTTAGCTTCATCAAGCAAACGTTGTGATTCCTGTTCAGCATGATGAATGATATTATGAGAGCGTTCAGTAGCTGCTTGTTTAACTCGCTCAGCAGTATCTTGAGCAATTAAAACAGACTGACTCAATGAATCTTTCATCTCATCAAAATAAGACAAACGCTCTTCTAAATTTCTAATTTGTTGCTCTTTATCATGGTTACTTCGAACCAATGTTTCATAGTCTCGAACTACAATATCGAGAAATTCATCAACTTCTTCAGGATCAAAACCTCTAAACTTAGTACTAAAGCTTTTATCCTTAATCTCTAACGATGTAATTGGCATATTTTCCCCTCACTTACTTAATAATAATTGTATTGTCAATTTCTTCTTATCCCTTTTTGTCTGACCATTTTCTCTCAGAACACTAATTCTTCCAAAACGTCTGACACTTACTAAATCACCAATCTTAACTTGATAATCGGATTTTTCAACCAGATGGTAATTTACCTGAACATATTTTCTTTCTAATAAATCAGCTGTCTGAGAGCGAGACAATTTCAGAACATTTGACAAGAAAGCATCCAAGCGCATACTCGGAACTAAAACTTCCTTTTCCTGATAATCACTCTCGGCTTCTACCAATTCTTCAAAGGATTTGACTTCAAGTTTGACAGGCAATCGAGCAATCTTTTGAATCCCATCTTGAAAGAGAGAAGTGAATTTCCGGTCCACAATGATTTGAGCTCTATTTTCCGTTACCAATATATCACCAAACAACTTGCGATCGATTCCCAGACGATTCAGAACAGTTCCTAAAATCTTGGAATGAGTCAATTGGTCAAACTTACTAGAATAAACAATCTCAAGCAATTCCATTTCAAAATCCGTCAAAGTCGGTATGAAATAATCTGGTGCAAGTAGTACACGACTATACTCGCTAGCTACAAAATCATTGCTAGAAAAAACTTGAATCCCTTGATGATTGCCCAATGTCTTTAAAATAAAGGCCTGATGGGGGTTGATAAAAGGAGTTAAGATGGGAGCGTAGTGCTCTTCAACCTGCCTAAGCCACTCCAAACCTTTATCAATAAAAGGAATATCCTCGACTGAAAAATGCTGATAGATATCTTTTCTCATGCTAGTATTAAAAGAAAACGGATCAGATAGTTTCCAAGTAAATGAACTAAAACGACAGCCACCCAAACTGAAAAATCTAAACCACCAATACTTAGCGGCAGACGTCTCAAGGGTTGAAGAATCGGTTTGACTAAATTAGTCAACAAACGACCTGCTCTAGTCTCATAGGCATTTGGAAACCAGGATAAGAGAGCAAACGCTACAAGTATCATAGAATAGATATCTGTAGCGTTTTGAATAAAGCGAACTAGAAATATCATTATCTCACTCGTTTTCTCTTCATATCGAAATCAAACTCTTCACCATGAGTTCCCTCAGGCAAACGAATATCTTCGATGTTAACCACAACTCCTACTGGTGTCAAAAGGTACATGGTATTTGCAACCTTTCTTAATTCACCAGCAAGTACATGACGAGCTCCATCTAAATAGTCTAGACAACGACGCGCTTGTACTTCAGTCATGTATTGGAAATCGATTAAAATACTTTCATTACCTGCTAGTAAATCAACGATATCCGTTGCATCTTCGTAGCGACGAGGATAACGAACATCAATGGTTACCTTTTCTGTACTACGATGACTCTTCATCGCTAATTCTTGCTGACGAGCATGAAGGCGCGTAATATTTTTTTCCTTTGAATTCACTTGTGAAGGCTGAGGAAGTTGTTGAGCTTGTGGAAGTTCTTCCATGGGGGCAGAAACTGATGTTAGCGTTTTTTCAGGCTTTAATTCAGCAACGTTTGGTGCCATTTCTTCTCCATCTTCAGTGAAATAATCTATAAACTTTTCAAATTTATTTTTTAGTGACATGGTTATTTCCTACTTAAAAAATGCTGTGCCGATTCGAACGAAAGTTGAACCACATTGAATCGCTTCTTTGAAGTCACGACTCATTCCCATACTGAGTTCTGTCATCGGCATATTTGGGAGATATTTCCCCTGAATGGTTTTTTGCAATTCTTGCGTTTCTTTAAATATCTCTAGTAATTCTTGACTAGTTGCATCAAATGGAGCCATGGTCATCAGTCCCACATACTCAATCTGGTCTAATTCTGAAAGTTCTGGTAAGAGGGCTAACAATTCTTCTTTCGAAAAACCGTGCTTGCTCTCTTCCTTAGAAATATTTACTTGCAAAAAGCACTTAATCTTGTGGTCTGCTCGTTTTTGAATTTCCTGAGCTAGCTTTAAGGAATCTAAAGCATGAAAATAATCCACATAAGAAATCACTTCCTTGACTTTACGTCTCTGTAAGGTTCCAATCAAATGCCAGGTAAGATTCTTATCACTTAGAGCATGATACTTGTCAAGAAATTTATCAACACGGTTCTCACCAATGTGTTGCACTCCTTGCGAAACCAAAGCTGAGGCTGTTTCAACATCTACATATTTGGTCACCGCAATCACAGAAACCGAGTCGTTTTCACGACCAGCTTCCTGAACTGCATTCGATATCTGTTGAAAAACAAGGTTCGTATTTTCTTTTAAATTCATCTTCATTAACGATTTTTAAAGAATGGTGGTGTTTCCAACTCATCTTCATCCGTAGCTGCTGGAACTTCAAAACGTTCCACTGGAGAAACAACTGGCTCTCCTTGACGAACGATAGCATCGCGTCTCAAGTCCCAGTCACCAAAAGCTGATGTCTTTGGAGCTTCTTGACGGCGATAACTTGGAGTTGGAATTTCTGCTGTATCAGCCATATCAAAATTACGATCAAAAGTTTGCGTATGACTAGTTCGAGCAGGTTCACGGTGTGTTGCTTGGCGCGGTTGAGGAGTTACAACTTTCTCAACTTTATCCTGACGTACTCCTGTCGCAACAACCGTCACGCGGATTTCGTCTTTCATTGTCTCATCAATAGATGTTCCAAGCCAGATGTTAACTCCATGCCCAGCTGCTTGGTTAACAATCTCTGATGCTTCTTCAGCTTCAATCAAAGTCAAGTCCAAACCACCAGTTACGTTAACAATCACATCTTCTGCTCCATCGATAGTTGTTTCAAGAAGTGGTGAGTAGATTGCTTTACGAGCAGCTTCTACAACACGTTCTTCACCGCTACCGATACCAATTCCCATAAGGGCGTTACCTTTATTGGCCATAACAGTCTTAACGTCTGCAAAGTCCAAGTTAATCAAACCAGGATTTGTAATCAAATCTGTAATCCCTTGCACACCTTGACGAAGAACGTTATCTGCTTCACTCAATGCTTCAAGAAGTGGAGTCTTCTTGTCAACGATTTCTAGCAAGTTGTTGTTTGAGATAATCAAGAGTGTATCAACATGCTCACGAAGTTCGTTAATCCCTTCGATAGCAAATTGTCCACGTTTGCTTCCTTCAAAACCAAATGGACGAGTGACAACACCTACTGTCAAAGCACCAAGACTTTTTGCAATACGAGCGATAACTGGTGCAGCACCTGTACCAGAACCTCCACCCATACCAGCAGTGATGAAGACCATATCAGCACCGCTGATTGCTTCTGTCAATACTTCTTCGCTTTCTTCCGCAGCTTTACGACCAACTTCAGGTTGACCTCCTGCACCAAGTCCGCGAGTCAATTTAGGGCCGAGCTGGATAACTGTCTCAGCTTTTGTACTGCTCAAAGCTTGTACATCTGTGTTGGCTGCGATAAATTCAACGCCAGAAACGCCTTCGTCAACCATACGGTTGATGGCATTTCCACCACCACCGCCGACACCGATTACTTTAATTACTGCACCTTGTGCTGCTGCTGTATCAAATGAAAATGTCATATTTATATTCCTCTATTTTATTCGTCAAACATGCTTCCAATCAAGCTACGGAAACGATCCGTTAATTTACCTTTGCTCTTTTCTTCCGATTGAAGAGGAGCTACTGGTTCAACAGATTGAGTTGTTTCAGGCTCAGGTGTTGTCACTGTATTAAATACTGGTCGTGGAGAAACAGGTGAAACTGGTTGAGCTGAATTTATAAAGTCAAGTGACTGGTGGCTTAAAGTATGTTCTCCTCGAATTGCTCGCTGAGCTAGAACATTCACTTCAGTAAGGCTTCCAGCGAATTCTGACAAGCTAATGACATGGGCAAAAGCAGGATTGCGGATCCCAACTTGATTTGGTACGAATAACTTAACACGGACTCCAAATACTTCTTGAGCCAATTCAACGACACCTGGAAGGAGGGCATTTCCACCAATCAAAGCAATACCTCCTGGCAAGTCTAATAGGTGACGTCTTTCCAAATCTTGCTTAATTTGCTCAAAAATGTGCTTAAGTCTTGCCGAAATAATCTCAGCCAAGTATTCTTCGGTCACTTCAACTGGTTCAACTTCACCGATCACTTCAACTTGGAAAGTTTCTTTGCTTGCTAGCGGTGGATAAGCTTCACCATAGTTCAATTTTAGACCTTCTGCAATTTTCTTAGAAGTCTTGAGAACTTTTGAAATGTCTTTTGTGACATAATCGCCACCCTCTTGGTTGACATTTGTATATTGAAGTTCTTGGTTGCGAATAGTGGCAACAGTCGTTTGGCCACCACCCATGTCGATAACAGTCGCACCAAACTCACGTTCACCTTCATTCAAGACAGAGTGAACCATTGCAAGAGGTGAAATAATCACGTTATCAACTTGAATGCCTACACGCTCTACAGTTTTACGAAGATTATGGAGAATCGTACGTGGACCAGTGTACAAGAGACCGCGCATTTCCAAACGCACACCCATCATTCCGCGAGGATCACGAATTCCTTGGAATCCATCTACGACAAATTCCTCTGGAATAAAGGTGATAACTTCACGATCAGGAGTCATACTTTTAGTCAAAGCTGATTTAACCACATTTTCAACATCTTGATCTGTAATTTCTCTTGTATCTGATGTCACCGGAATCATGCCTTGAGTTGGCTCAACTTGTAGCAAATTAGCTGGCAAACCAACATTTACAGACTTGATTGAAATTCCTGCTTTTTCTTCTGCTTGAGAAATTGCAGACTTAATAGCAGTCGCTGCTGCTTCAATGTCAACGATAATCCCATCTTTGACACCTTTACTTTTGGCATTGCTTACGCCAATTACATTCACTTCACCATTTACAAGCTCTGCAACCAACACTTTAATAGAGCTAGTTCCAATATCTAAGCCTGTAAAAAAACCATTCCTAGTCATTACACTGCGTCCTCTCTATCTTACCAGTTTCACACTTCTATTTTTAATAGCTACACCAAGGCATAACTACTCACAGAATATTATAACACAAAAAATACATTCGTGCTCGAATTTTCTAACATTTAACCAAGCTTTTTCTTGAATTTTTATAATTATCCGACGATTTCATCGGTGGGTAAATAAAAAGAAAACGGCTGGGCAAACGCCCCCTTAAAATAAGAAAACGCATAATATCAGATGTTCAAAAAACTTGATACTATGCGTTTTATAACGGAAAGATTTACTCAATTTTATCTTCAAATTGAGTTTTTAGCTCCTCCGACTTTTATTTGAAAAAAACAGTAAAAAAGCGCAAAAAATCACTTCTTGTTCTATACTATAATTGAATTGAATTTTTTTATTTTGGGCGTTAGAACTGTTTCCTCAGTCCTAGCGCCTTTTCTGTTTGATAAGTCTGCTTGATGGAGAGTAGTTTGTAAATGATTCTAAGAATCTTATGGGTGCAAGCAATGACGGATTTCATCTTATTTTGTCATGAGTTAGCAGGATCTGCCTGCTTAGAGTTTTATTAATCAAAATTTCATATTTTATTTCAAAAATATCCCTATTTTCTATTTAATTGTATTATTCCTTCATTAAAAAATTTAATATAATCAAAAAGATCAATATCTCTTTTTCCTACCAGTATATTTCTATATCCTAGTAGACTTTTCACTTGTATTTTACCATTAATTGTTTCATTAGCTTTTGGAATATGTATGGCAGACTTTATTTCTGGCATCTCCTTACTTACGAACACAACTTTATTTTTATAGGATAATTTATCAAATTCCAATATATCTTCATATGTACATCCATCCCGCTCTATCATGAAAATAAATAAATTGTCCAAATTTACTCTTCTCTTTCTTTCATTCCATTTATCTTTTAATTCTGAAAAATTTTTATAATGTAAACCATGTATCTCTATATCATTACATAAAGCGATAGGATAATCACCTGACCATTCTTTTTCCGCTAGTGGTTGCTCAAAATAGTAAGTCAAATTCTTACAAAACTTAACAAATGAGCTGGGTTCGATAAACAAGTTCACTGTTGGAGACATAAATTTAAGCCCTAATTTATGACTTATTACACCTCCAAGACAGTTAGAGCTTATTATCGTGAAGTCAGAATTTTTTAAATCTAATCTTTTCTTCTTAATCATATTAAATTCTAATGCTTTTAAAAAATATTTTATCATACTATTCTTCCCTCCATACTGATGAACTTGAATACCTTCCTCTTCACGGGTATAGATATTACCCGCGATGTGATTCCTTTTTCAATGACTTTTACTTTTTGCCTTTTAAGGTCGCTTCATGGACAAACACTGCACCAAAAAAGGCCCACACCTACAACAGATAATCGTACATCTTAAGCTCCTTTGGAGTTCATTATCTGCCTCTTTTATTAGACTAGAAAATCATTCTATTGCTTATCTCACTTCTTGTTTATAAAATTCTTTCAAGGCATCTTGCCAAGTTGGGATGACAAATCCTGTAGATTTGGCTTTGGCCAGACTCATCGTTGAGTTTAGGGGACGTTTAGCTTTTGCTGGAAATTGACTGGAATCTACTGGCTTGATTTCCACATCTGTATCTTTCAAAATTTCAACTGCAAAATCATACCAAGTTGTGTCTTCTGTAGCATCATTTGACAAATGATAATAACCAAATTCCTTACGGTTTTCAGCTAGGTAGGTCATGAATTCAGCCAAGGTACGAGTCCAAGTCGGACGACCGTGCTGATCATTTACAACTGTTAAAGTCTTATGAGTTTTTGCAAGATTTTGCATGGTAAAAACGAAGTTTTTGCCATAATTTCCAAATACCCATGCAGTACGGATAATATAGAAATTAGACACATACTTCTCAACTAATTCTTCTCCCATACGCTTAGTACGACCATATTCCGTTTGAGGATCTGGTTTGTCATCCACTTCCCACTCTTGTCCAACTGGTTTCTTACCGTCAAATACATAATCTGTAGAGATGTAGACTAGAGTTGCACCATGCTTTTCGGATGCTTTGGCGACATTTTCTGTCCCCGTAACATTGATGGCAAAGTCCAACTCTTTTCCTTCATCCTCAGCTGCATCAACAGCTGTGTAGGCTGCACAATGGTAAACTAAAGTCGGTTTCACCTCTTCAAAAACTTTCTCCACCATTGCTGCATCGGTAATGTCCATCTCAGCCACATCTACGGCAACGTATTCTTCATTACGCTCATCTAATAAATAACGAAGTTCCGTTCCTAATTGGCCATTTGCCCCTGTAATTAAAATCATTTTTCTTCCTTTCAACTGATTCACAATTCTTCGGTATAGCAATAAAAAGCAGAAAGTTTCTGCCTTTTATTTTTCAAGAACCTCTTGTGTTTTAGCGTAGTTGGCTTCAACAGCTTCTTTTTCTCCCTGCCACCACTCTTGGTTATCTTTGTACCATTGAATGGTTTCTTTGAGACCTTGTTCGAAGTTGGTGAATTCTGGTTTCCAGCCCAACTCATCACGGAGCTTGCTTGCGTCAATTGCATAACGAAGGTCATGTCCTGCACGGTCAGTCACATGATCATAGGCATCGGCAGGTTGTCCCATTTCCTTAAGGATAAGTTCCAAAACTTCCTTGTTGTTCTTCTCGCCATCAGCACCAATCAAGTAGGTTTCACCGATTTGCCCTTTTGTCAAGATTGTCCAAACTCCTGAAGAGTGGTCATTGGTATGAATCCAGTCACGAACGTTCTTACCTTCACCGTACAATTTTGGTTTAATTCCACTTAGAATGTTGGTAATCTGACGTGGGATAAATTTTTCAATATGTTGATAAGGACCGTAGTTATTTGAACAGTTAGAAATCGTTGCCTTGACTCCAAATGATCGTACCCAGGCTTTGACAATCAAGTCTGAAGCTGCCTTAGTTGATGAGTAAGGAGAGCTTGGATTGTATTTGGTATCAGCGGTAAATTTCTCACCTGGACCTTCACCATGACCTGGCAAATCCTCACGTAGAGGAAGGTCTCCATAAACTTCATCTGTAGACACATGGTGGAAACGAATATTATATTTACGAGCTGCTTCCAAAAGAGTATAGGTTCCGATGAAGTTGGTATGGATAAATGGTGATGGATCATTGAGTGAATTATCATTGTGACTCTCAGCGGCATAGTGAACAATAGCATCTGCTTGAGCTGCCAACTTGTCTACCAACTCTGCATCCGCAATGTCCCCAACAACTAACTCAACACGATCACCTAAAATTTCCTCAATATTAGCGCGGTTCCCAGCATAAGTCAATTTGTCTAATACTGTCACATGAACATCTGGAAAATTCTTGTAAACATAGTGGACAAAGTTGGAACCGATAAAACCAGCTCCACCTGTCACGATAATTTTTTTGTATTCAGTCATATTAAAACTTCCTTTAGTTAGATAGTATTTCTTGATAACGATTTTTACAAGAATGATTTAGTTGTCTATAATTTCAGTTGTGTTTCAAAATCATGATAGTCGAATCCCTGTTCTTTCATTTTACTAATGAGAATACGATTGTCCTCTGAATCTCTATCTCTACCGTAAATTTGATTGTTTAACTTTCTAATTTGAGCATACTCAAAATAATCCTCTTCCTTAAAGTCATTTAAATAAGGTAAAATAAACTTTTCCATAATTCTATTCGCATCATCAAATCCTAGCCAATCAGGAACATATTTTTCTAGTATTTTTAATAAAAATTTATTAAATACTTCAATAATTCCTTTTTCTTTACAAATAAAATTAAAGAGTTTAATTTGGTCGGACGATATCCCGCCTAAATCTTTTATATTATCATCAGACATAATCATCTCTATATACTCTGATATACTATCCTTGGTATACCATAGAAAAAGATAATGATTGATTCCTTTAAACTTTTTCTCTATTCTTCCCTGAACATCTGAGTGTAGATATTGGTAATAATCTGGATAAAAGTTTAAAAATAAGATAAATTTATTGATAGGAATATCTAAATCAATTATATCTTTAATCTTATCTGACTTTAGTTTACCCTCAATAAAATCTTTAAAAAGTGCTTCATCTTGTTCTAAAACTTTGATTATAACGAATAGATTTAAAAAATTATTTTCCAACTCTTCATTATTCTTTTCAAAAGTCAACGTCCAAACATTTTTAAAGAATTTCTTTTTTAGTGGCATACTCATTCGTGAATAAAAACGATTATAAAAGTAATTATATTCATAATTATTATCTTTACTATCCTCATAAAAATTACGAATGTTAAAATGCGATTTTTTTTGTTCAAAAGACTCAAAAACTCTTTCAAGACCACGAGACATAAAATGTGCCGATTTAGTTAGTAAAGTTTCATAAATTTCCTTTATAAATCCAAGTGTTAATTCTCTTGTAGGTTGATAAATTTGTTGTTCTTTATCAAATGACGGATGAGCGCTCAAATTTCTTTTTAATTTTACTGCTTGAATAGTCGACCACAAATTATCATCAACAATTTCGAAATCCGTACTCTCATGCAATTTACCTAATAAAAAATTTTCCCATGAACTCTTATCATCAGAAGAATTTATTTTTTTATAAACTTCTTCCAATAGTTGCTTAGCATTTGAATCCTCATATTCATCTCGTAATTCTTCGAGTTTATACGTTAAATCATAAAGTATAACTGTATATAGAACAAGGATAGCGGCACGATAATTATGATTCTCATAACAACTGATTACTTCACTAAAATAACTTCTAATTTCTAAATTTTCAATCTGATTAATATCGAATAACGAATACTTCATATTTTACAAATCTTCTTTTTTCAAAGGTTTTACATCCTTAAGTAGTGGATGATTTTTATCAGCTTCTGAAACCTCTGCTTCTGCAAGATTTTCCCATTCAATGCCAAGGCTTGGGTCAGCGTAGTTCACAAAGGCATACTTAGGTTTGAGCTCGAGAGCCCAGTAGTCATTGACCAGATAACTATAAGAAACTGTATCTGATAGGACTTGGAAACCATTGGCCACACCTCTAGGAACAAAGATTCCCTTACTTACATCAATGACTGTCTGATAGGTATTCCCAAAGGTTTCACCCTCGCGTAGATCAACCCAAGAACCCAGAACTTTCCCTCCATCTGCTACAGAGATGTACTTATCCCAAGGCTCTGCGTGGAGGCCTCGAAGGACATTTTTACGTGAGAAAGATACATTGTTTTGCAATTTTCCTTCTGCAAAGAAAGACTCTGGAAATCCAAGTGGAAGCATTTTTTCCTTTTGGAAATTTTCTTTAAACCAGCCACGATTATCTCCATGAACGGGAATATCGAACTCCAACATACCTGGAATTGCATCAACCTTACGTGCTGCAAGTGCCTTGCCGAAAAAATTATCTGTCATCTATGCTTCTCCAATCAAACGGAGCAGATACTGCCCGTATTCATTTTTCTTAAGTGGTTGGGCTAAGGTCAATACATCTTCGCGACTGATATAACCCATACGGTAAGCAATTTCTTCCAAGTTCGCCACCTGAACATTTTGCATTCGTTGAACTGTCTCGATGTACTGTGACGCCTCTAGCAAACTTTCATGAGTGCCAGTATCCAACCAAGCAAAGCCACGTCCCATAACCTCAACCGATAAATCTCCACGATCTAGGTAAGCCTTGTTGACATCTGTAATTTCCAATTCACCACGCGGGCTTGGTTTTATATTTTTGGCAATTTCTACCACATCATTATCGTAGAAATAGAGACCTGTAACTGCATAATTGGAACGAGGATGCTCTGGCTTTTCTTCGATAGAAATAGCGTTCATATCCTTGTCAAACTCAACAACGCCAAAGCGTTCTGGATCCTTCACATGATAGCCAAACACAGTTGCTCCTGACTCCTTACTAGCTGCCTTTTGTAGCATCTTCGAAAGGCCAGGACCATGATAGATATTGTCACCTAAGATCAGAGCAACACTATCATCGCCAATAAACTCTTCCCCAATGATAAAGGCTTGTGCCAAACCATCTGGACTCGGTTGCTCTGCATAAGAAAGTTTAATCCCAAACTCAGAGCCATCTTGCAAAAGTTCTTTGAAACGAGGCAAATCTTGAGGAGTTGAGATAATCAAAATATCCCTAATCCCAGCCAACATCAATGTTGAAAGTGGGTAGTAAATCATCGGTTTATCATAAACCGGCATCAGTTGTTTTGATGCAGCTCGAGTCAACGGATATAAACGTGTCCCCGAACCACCCGCGAGAATAATACCTTTCATAGTAGGGTACCTTTCTTTGTTGTTTTAGAGTCAATTACTATTAGTTGTGTACTGCTCTAAAAGGAAAATAATCATCACATTTTTTCAAATTATTATCTAAAAATTACAGAAAATTTCTTCTTTATCCATAAAAAATTCACTTATTTCATAGTACATTTAGTATAAAATGAAATAAGTGAATTCTACTTTGTTTATATACAATTAAAAGTCATTTCCTAACGATGTCTCAAATAACTGTGTAAGAGGCATAATTTCACCATTTCTTAGTTTTTCAATACTAAAATACATAGTAACTGGTTTTCCATTATAAATCGCCATCTCTCTAGGATCAATGAAACCCAGTTTTTCATAGAATTCTACAGCATCCTCTAAAGCATGAACTCTTACCCCTTTTATTGGTAACCAACAGTCAATAGTTAAAGATAATCGAAGTGCAAAGGTCACCAAAAGCGAACCAATCCCTCTTTTCTGGCAATCCTTGTGAACACCAAGATAGTCTATACTAATTCCCATCTCTTTACCCTGAGCGATGAAAGAAAATGATACTAGTCTACAAGAAATAAAACCTAGTAATTCAAAATTTTGATTTACAATAGCTAACACATGGCCTGATTCTTCATCGTATTTGTTGTAAATATCCAAAAAAACATCATTCAATTCTTGATATCCACAATCAAAAGCTCTAACATCCTCATCATTTAAAATAGATGATGAAGTACTTATTAATTTCAATTCATCAATAGAATCCAAAACAGGCAATTAGTGCGTCTCCTTACTAAACACTTTCAAACGTTTACTTTTCTCATTCAGTCGTCGTAATCTACGACTCACATCATCAGATAAGTCATACTCACCATTTAAAATAGATAAAATATGTTGTTTTTCTTCATCAGTCTTCTCTTCAGTAAGTACATCTTTAAAAATTACTGCCATTATTCTCACCTCACTTCGATGGTTAAAGTGTTGTTACTTTATTCTATCAAAAACTAGACACAAAAGCTACAATTTCTTATATCAGCATTTTTTAATAATAGTTCATTCTGACAAATCTTCTTTTATCTTTGTGGTTGATATTTCTTTTGTTCTAGGCAAATAAACTACTTCAACACCTTCTTCTTCAAGATAATCAAATTTACCTTTCCAATCATCACCCATCACAAAAGTATCAATATGGTATTCTTTGACATCTGACTTTTTCTGTTCCCAACTAGTTTCAGGGATTACTAGATCTACATATCGAATAGCTTCTACTAAATTTTTTCTGTGTTCATAGTTAAAGTAACATACTTTATTCTTTTCTTTTAAATTAAACTCATCACTTGAAACAACCACAATCAAGTAATCACCTAGTTGTTTAGCACGTTTCAACAGATTGATATGACCATAATGCAATAAATCAAATGTACCATATGTTATAACTCTTTTCATCTAAAGGTCTCCTTATTTATCATTCAAAAAATATAATTATTTCAATCAATAACCCTATTGTTTTTTTATTTTTTCTTCAATCCAATTAGCACACTGTACCGAGGCTTTTCCTCTATCAAAACGAACGTCCTCTAATTCATACAGACGAACTTTTTCATCATAATTACTTCTTTCAAAATCTCTAATAATTTCTATCAACTCATTGTTATGATACGCTCTTGGAAATGGCAATTTATAAAAATTATTATCCAATGGTCTATCGTTCACATATCTTTGATAATCTGGTAAATACAGAAATACTGGACGATTTAATAACATAAAATCAATCGAAGATGACGAATAATCCGTAATCATTACATCTGCACTCATCATCAAATCCTGAGGATTTGAATAGGTTGACACATTTATACAGTTTGTATCCTGCAAATTTATAAAACTAGAATCAACAATTGGATGAAGACGAACTAATATTTTTACATTTTTTCTAAATTTGTTTTGAAAAGCATGTATTAGTTTCGAGTAATCTAAATTATAGGCATCCAACGATCCATCATCTCTGAACGTCGGCATATACAAAACCACCAGTTCGTCTAAATCAATATCAAATAAACTTCTAAATTTTATGTTTGTAGTTTTGATTTTTTCACTTTTAAAAAAATCATCATTTCGAGGTAATCCAAATTCAAGAAACTCCACATCCTCTGTCAGCCAAAAATTATTTTGCATCCCCAAAGTTTGAAAGTGCCGACTTGATACGATACCGTCTGTAATCTTTCCATCATACTTCGCCATTCTAAGATAAGTTTTTTTTAGGCTCCCTGCAACACTTTTTTCAATTAACTTTACCCCATCTGAGCCATGCCAAGTTTGAAGATAAATCTGTCCTTTACGCTTCCAAGGTCGATCAGAACAGCGAATATTATCTACCCAAACTCTAGCTGTTAACCATTCGTAGAAAGAACGATAACTTCCATATTTTACTACACGAACACCTTTTGGGACAGAAATTTCTCTATCTTTTGATATCCATACAAGATCTAGATTATTTTCTCGAGAGACAAGTTCTTCAAGTATATACTTGGGATTATCTCCCAAACCTCTACCACCAAAATTATCAAACACTATTTTATTAGACTGAATAGGTAATAAATTCAACGGTAATGTAGAGACTTTTTTTAATAAATTTTTTATATAAAATTTCATATTTTTTTTATAAATTACTATTATTCATTAGTGGGTTCAAATTTACGGCATAAGACCGTAAATTCAAGAAATAAATATTTTATAGTTTCTGAGTTTCTAATTCTGTTTCCGTATTAGTTAGAGAAAAGAGCAGTAGATTTAGGATCCATAAAAAGTTATGATAAATCGAAATATTGTCCGTAAACCATATCAGCATCTGAAACATTGTCAAGACAAAATATATGAATGATTCTTTATGACCAATTTTTACAAATATGCGTTTAGCATTTCTATAAAGGAGAGTATAAAAATAAATAGATAATCCTACAAATCCTATCTCAATGTAAGATTTCAAAATATCATTATGAATCCCCATTGATCCTGTAAGACCATTGATATTTAAAGTCATCCAATTATTATCCATCCATTTTGATGCAAAACCTACCCCTCTCCCCATAAATATAGGTGTAAAGCTATAGGTTGATTCAATTCCCTTCCATAAATCTGTTCTAGCCATCGAATTGATATTATGTTCTTGGATAAATGTATATATAAAACCAGATTTAATACTATAAACATAAAGGAATATTCCTGTTATAAATACTAAGGAAAAGGCATTTAATAAACTTAAAATTTTTCGTTCTTTCCCTAGTTTGCTCACTTTTTTATAATACCAATAAATTACTAAAAATACTGGTATGATAATTAACACACTCAAAAATACGATTCGTTTAAGACTTAAAAAGAGAATAATAAGAGCTATTAAGATCTTACGAAATACTGCAGAAAAACTATTTTCTTTTATAAAATATTGATACAGATAGTACAGAATAAAGAGAGCTGTAATTGGTGCTACCTCATGCATTTCTAGCACCGAACCATTGAAACTATCATCTGTTAACATCAAAATAAATTGACTAAGTCCTCCTTGACTATAGGCAACAATGATACTAGTTAAGTAACTAAGTGATATTGCTGTAAAAGTGTAATCTACTACTTTTTGTCCAAAAAATTGAAAAACAACCATAGCTTGAAAGATAGCTAATAAGCCAAAAATAGTCATACTTGACAATCTACTAAAATACCCACTAAATTGAACTGGATTCATTAGATGTAATAAAACTGAGTAAAAGAAGAGAACAATTGTTGGCATAGCTAATATCTTAGCAAGATATAATAATTTTTTATTAACAAAAATAACCTTTCCGAGACTTACTAATAATAAAATGAATAATACAATAATCAAAATACCAATATAATATTTTGTCATGTATGTTACAGGATACAGATGTTGTCTATCTGTAGCTAATTCTAAATACACTAACAATATATACAATATCGCGATTGGGTTAAATTTAAATTTCACTATTACTTCCTTTTAAATAAATGAGTACGTTCTAAAAAATTTGTTCGTAAACCAATAATTACCCTGTTTTTTGAAGAAAAGATGTACAAAATCAATAAACTAATATAAATAAAAGCTCCGACTATAATTTCAATAATAAGTGTAAGTAGCGATGTAGGTAAAATACTTGAAATAAGAATTAAGACCATATACATTACTGAACCAATAAGAAATAATATCCCAGCATTTATCAGATATTCTCTGATATGTAAATAATTTCTAGCGATCCACGTTTGATAGCAACATAGAACTAACTCTGCAACAATTGTTCCTATAACAGCTCCCATTGCTCCTATCTTCGGAATCAAAATAATATTAATCAAAATATTAACAACGGCTCCATAAAGCAAAGATACCGTATATTCCTTGTCAAAACTTCGTGGAATTAAAAACTGAGTTCGGATGACATTTCCAAAAGCCGAAAATACTAAAGCCGGTGTCATTCCTGCAATAATTTGGCTACTTGTCCTAAATTCTTCACCCCAATAAACAGGAGCAAAGGTTGCAGAAACTCCTGCTAAACCGAAAGCACAGCCCATTGTAATCACTAAAACGATCCACATCGTTTTATCAACATATTCTAAACTTTTTTGTTCATCACCTATACTCAGTAAATGTACTGTTCGAGGCAACATTACAGCTCCAAAGGCTTGAATCAGAGCTTTTGGAATACTAATGATCTTATCTGAATTCTCATAAAAAGCAGTTTCCTTCAAACTACTATACATTCCAAGCATTATTTTATCTAGAAACGAAAAAATACTAACCGCTAAGACGGGGAAAAATAAAATAATAATAGGTTTCATGTGTTTCTTTATTTTTCCAAGACTAGGGCGCACAAAGTTTACTTGTTTTAACAAAAATGGCCATGTAATCAACTGACCAAGCAGGGTACTCCCTGCCATTATAAAGGTATATAAATAGATATCATTAGGGCTTTTTACAAATGTAAAGATAGATATTAAAGTCAATAATTTAACAAATGAATTCCTAGCAACTGTAATACGAAACTCTTCAAGACCATAAAAAAACCAACTAACATCTGTTGCATACGATAAAACATGTAATACTTGGATATAGGCTACAATCTGAAAACTATTCACAAATACTGTTGCATAAATCAAATATGAGACGGTCATAACTAGTGAACACGTTAACTGAACCGCGTAAATATTCGAAAATTCCTGATTCAAATTTTCTCTACTTGTTCGTACCTGTGCTATTGTCCGATTCCCATAATTAGAAATCCCCAACATGGACAGAATCATAAAGTAAAAAGCAATAGAATAGGTAAAAGAATAAACTCCAATTTGCTCTGCACCTAACACACGCGCTAAGTAAGGTGAGGTAATAAACGGTACTATTACAGCTAAGATCTGATATAAGACATTGTAAACAATGTTTTTCTTTAAACTAGGCAAGATTCTCCCCTCTACTGATTCAGTAAGTAACTGTACAAGCTCTCAGATTTATCATTGTAATTTTTTTTATAATTTAATTTATGAAAATCAGAAATTTGACATAATTGCTGGTAACGTTCCTTTGAAAAATCATTATTTAATTCATCAACCATTATATGTGGTGCTGCGTTCGTATAGGTGGGTACAGACTGCCAAACATCCGAATAATGTTCAGCTACAATCGTGAACAGCAAATGAAAAACAAAATAATGTATTGCAATATTCTCTCTACACCAATATTCTACTAGCAACTTCTTCACAGATAGTATTAAAGGGTGATTTGCTGTTGAAGCAATCATCCAGCTTGATGATGAAATATTTTCTTCGATTGAAGATAGACTCTTATACATAAAAAATGGATTTTTTTCAATTAATTCCTTAATTGTACTACCAGTGCAATAAACTGTGGCATCTAACCAAATACCTCCATATTTAGATAAAATCTCAACACGCAAAACATCTGAAAAATTTGCGTTATTTATGATACCTTTATTCCACTTATACAAAATTTCTTCAGGAATTGTTACATACTGTTGAATAGTCTGAGCCGTTAATACTGTAATTTTATAATCTGGAAATTCTCTTTTAACAGACTTATAACATGATTTCACCAAATCTGGAGCATTCTCCATACCTTGAAACCAGCAAATCCAGATTTGCTTGGGAACTTTTTCTGATAAGTATGATTTATCAAAAGGGTTTGAAATTAAAGAACCGTATTTCTTTTTTAGTATTCTGTAGGCCCTATCTTCAAGTTGCACTTCTCGAATAGCCTTACTCCGAATCCACCACAAGGGCCAACGGTTACGTAAGGCGTGAATAACAACAGGAAAAAACGTTCCATTTTTTAAAGATAGTTTTAATTTTTCTATATTCATCGCCATAAAATCTATACACTCCGATTCCGATATTTTAATAAGGTTAAAGCTAAAAGCAACATCGACATATTATACTTAGCTAATACACAGATCAAACGTTTAGGAAAAGGTAAACGATGGATTGGATAGTGATACAAAACTGCTTTTGAGATAGGATCCTTACAAATCTGTCTAATTCTTTGCAAGCGTTTATGAATTCTAGAACTTTTATATAAGGATTCCTGAAAAATACATAAACGAATATTAGCAATTAAAATTCTCTCGATTCTTTCTTCCAAAATTTCTTGATTAGGTAATCCCTTAACTCTTTTTAATTGCTCGTTATACAAGATTTTATCCAACTCAAATCGATCTTCTTTATATTTCATACTTAAAGAACCAAAGTTTTCACGATAGTAGTATAAAATATCTGGGATAACAAGGGCGGATGTTGCTAATTTTAAACAATCAATTTGAAAAATAGCATCTTCTGAAATGAATTCTCTTTCCGAATGAAATAATAGCCCTTTATCCTTAAACAAAGAACGTTTATATACCCCTTTCCACACTGAAACACCTATCTTTCCATCTCCAATAAATTCTGGTGGTGAAGATATTACATCTGGTAAAAGTTCTGTGAAAATTGAATCATTTTTATAAAAAATGGAATCTAGGCTCTGATCAAGTGGTCCTATAATATTTCCTTTATTATCCACTCGATAAAAATTTTCACTATAAATCACGTCTGCATTAAAACGTTGTAAGTATGTATCATAAATTTCAAGCATCTCATATGAGACATAATCATCCGAATCAACAAAGACAATATAATCTCCTGTACAATTTTCAATACCTGTGTTACGTGCAAAACCAAGACCTTCATTGGTTTTATGTATTACTTTTATCCGATGATCTTTTTTCCCCCATTCTTCACAAAGACTTCCAGATGTGTCAGTAGAACCATCGTTTACCAAGATAAGTTCAAAATCTTTAAAAGACTGATTTACAAGAGTATTTAAACATTGAGATAAATAATTCTCTACATTATAAACTGGAACAACTACACTAAATGTAGGCATAAATTCTCTTCCTTTCAGAAATAGTTAAACACTATCTATAGGCCAGTATTCTAGCTGGTACTCCACCTATGATAACATTATCTGGAAACTGCTTAGTGACAACAGCATTCGCTCCAACAACACAACCTGAACCAATGCTGGACCCATCCAAAAAAACAGCTCCAGCACCAATCCAACAATTATGTCCTACTGATATTCCCTTTCGAGATACACCTTGTTCAACAATAAGTTTATTTAAATCACTATAATTATGATTTTCAGCATGAAAACGAACATTCTGACCTGCGATAACATTATCACCAATTGTGATACCTCCAGCAGAACCAAATAAACTATATTCTGAAAAAGATGAGTTCTTACCAACTTTCAAGCCAATCCCCATATTTTTTATAGATCCTGTTCCAATAATTTGAGAATAATCTCCAATCTTCACATTATCTGCAAAATGGATTCCTTCTTTCGACAGTGCATCTATAGACACCTTTTTACCAATTCGAACATTTTTCCCAACAAATAATTTACGCTTTGCTAAGATAGAAACTCCTTGTCCAATGAATAAACGCTTCCCCTTTTGACCAAATCCGATTCCACGTACAAATCCACGAAAGAGTCCAAAACCATAGTTCATACCTCTTTGTAGTATATACGCCATGGGTACATCAGGGTGAATGTCTACTGCTTTTCCAGTAATCTTTTTTATTAAGCTCTCAACTATCATTTATCACTCTTTCATAATACTGAATCACTTCTTTCGAGTGTTCATCTATAGTTTTTAATTTTGTATTTTCTATATCATTTTCTATAACTTTAACTACTAAGTCATTCTGATTTTTAAAAACATGTGTTTCTGGAAGTAAGTCTTTTGATCCAACATTTTCACTCACAAAAACATTTACCCCATAGGATAACGCTTCTACTGTTATCAATCCAAATGTCTCCTTCCACTTACTTGGAACAATAAGAATATCAATATTTTCATAGACACTATCAATCGTTTCCTTGGTAAAATATCCTTTTTGTTCAATGAATGAAGGACACTCTTCATTTGGTAAATGACCATAAGTTGCCACTTCATATAATTCTTGATCTAAAGTTCCAGCAAAATCAATAAAATCAAAGTAGCCTTTATATTCTTCGTCTGAACCAATATAAGCAACCCTAATTTTATTATTTGTGGTTGTTAATCTCTGATGCTGTTTAATTGAACTATTTGTTATAGATAATACTATACTATTAGCTGGTTGAATCTCATTTATCTCATATACATTCTTTGCTAGACTACTATTAAACAAATAACCATCTATCAAATGGAACATCTCATTATAATAGTGTCGAAGCTCACTATAATCTTGCTCCTCAATAACATCTCGAATAACTAAATTCTTTTTAGATTTTGGATTTTTCCCCAATAATTTCAAAATCTTGCGGATAGTTGGATAAAATGGAACTTGAAAGAATCGTAATTTTTTTACACTCAAAGCATTGGAAGACATGATATTCCATGTTAAGTTTGTATTTTTATCACTATAATCCACCCCATTAAAATAGAAATGAGGTACGGGTGCTAATCCATAATAATCATGACTCGTAAAAACCACTTTAATATTCAAGTTTTTAGCAATTTTGAGGAATTCTTTATGCAATCCCATAAACGAATGAATATGTATAATGTCGGGTTGTACTTCTTCTAAAAAAGTACGATAAACATTTTTATCACAAGATGTTAGGAAAGCAGTTGGATTGGATATCCCTCCAAATAAAGCAAGAGGTAAGCTATTAAGCAGTTCATAACACTCAAACTTTCTTGATGATACCTTCTTTATTCCTACTTTTTTTGAAAGTAACCTAATATTTCCAGGATATAGGGCAGTCACTTGATGACCTTGAGCAATTTGCTCTAGCATTAAATCCTCAGCATATTTAACCAAACCACCTGTTCGCTGGGGTTGAAATCCTAAAGTATAATGTAATATTTTCATATTTTAAATAAATTCTCATATTCTGTGACAATCTTTTCCCAAGTGAAAGCATCTGCAATTCTCTGATTTGATTGTCTATCTAACTCATCAATCATCTTTTCATCAAATTGTTCAACTTCCTCAATCACTTGTGATAGTTCGTCTTTTTTCCAATAGATGGCACTTTGCTCCCCAACTTCGCGGTTAAAACCAACATCAAGTAGTAGGTTCAACTTTGTTGACTCCAAAGCTTCAAGTAACGAAGGATTGGTTCCACCAACTTCATGCCCATGGAAGTAAGCAAAGGCGTTTTCACGAATATACTTCAGAAGTTCTTGGTCATAGACTGTGCCTACAAACTTCACTCGTGGATCTTTATCAAAGCCAGTACTTGCTAATAACTGATTATAAAATTTATTCTGTTCTACATTTGTGATTAAGACAAAGTCCTTCTTAGAATTAGATGCTAAAAAACCACGTATCATAGACTCATAGTTATTCTCTGGAACAAAACGCCCTACAACTAGGTAATACTCGTTTTCAGAAACATTTTTCTCCTTGAACCAAGCACGCACTTTTTCATCACTGCTATTTAATGTGGAGCGTGTTGTATCTGTCCCATAAGCGATATAGGTTGTCTTAGGTTGATACTGTTTATAATCTTCTTGGACATATTTTTCAATATTCTTACTATCACACACTAAAAGATCTGCATGTTTGACCATAAGACCTTCCGAAATTTTCCAGTAACGACGAACCGGGGCGCTCCACTTAGCACGCAACCACTCATGACCATCTGGATTTACCAGAAGAGTCCCACCTATTGCTTGAATTTTTTTCTTGATTCCATGGATAAAAGGTCCAATGCGACAAGCTAAAATATAAAAGATAGGAGCTTCATCCTTATTTTCTTTAGCAATTTCTATCGCTCTGTTAATTGCAGCAATATCATAAGCTATAGCTCGCGCTGGACCAATATTAGGTACATCGACGTTATAACAGATAGCACCGTTATGTTCAAAAACATCCTCAGTAATCCCTGACTTTGCAGAGTTTTCACGCATACAAGCCACATAATATTGGATATCCTTATCTTGTTGAAAGGCTGTTAATTTTTCA
Organism: Streptococcus infantis; assembly: GCF_047465035.1. Taxonomy (GTDB): domain Bacteria; phylum Bacillota; class Bacilli; order Lactobacillales; family Streptococcaceae; genus Streptococcus; species Streptococcus infantis_T. Next base: position 31,917 of record NZ_JASHAQ010000013.1, on the reverse strand, counting down.
ACAAAGGTTTCAAATCCCCCGTATTTAGCAGGAATCCCTTTTGACCCTACGATATAGACAGTTTTTTTCATGTTACTCCTAATTTATAGACAGAGAGAGCAACGAGACTTACTTCGCTCCATCTCTCATCAACACAACTTTTACAGTTTTTAACAATATTTCAAAATCTTTCCAGATGGTCCAATCATCGATATAAGCCACATCCAGTTTCACGACTTCATCGAAGTTTGTAATTTCACTTCGACCACTAATTTGCCACAAACCAGTAATACCAGGTTTGAAACTGAGACGACGTTTTTGTTCAGGTGTGTACTTTTCGTACTCATCTACAGTCGGCGGACGCGTACCGACTAGACTCATGTCTCCAATCAAAACATTCCAAAATTGTGGCAACTCATCCAAACTCGTTTTTCGGATAAAGTGTCCAATCTTAGTCACTCGAGGATCGTTATTGATCTTAAACATCCCACCTTGCATGGTATTTTGATCCATCAACTGTTCTTTAATAGCTTCAGCATCGACTCGCATCGAGCGGAATTTATAAAAGGTAAAGTGACGACCATTTTTTCCGATACGAGTTTGTGAAAAGATTGCAGGCCCTCCATCTTTCCGAATCAAGGGAACTAAAAATAGACTAGCAATTCCACAAAGGATCAACCCAACAATAGCACCACAAATGTCGAGGATACGTTTGGCAATTATGTGACTTGGCTTGTAAAAATTTGTAGAAAATGTCACTACATTCAAACCAGCCATTTCATGAATTTGTTTATCTCGGCCTAAACTTTTATCGAAAGCATTTAAGTTAACTGTGACATCAATCCCCATTGTTTCAAACTGAGAAATAACAGCTCCAATATCATAGTCCTCACTTGGAAGATTGACAAAGACTTCATCCACCACTTCGTGTGTCGCATAGGTCAGTAACTGCTCCTTTGGTACCACAACCACCTTTTCATGGGTGAACTCTGGCATGTCTAAAACGCTTACCGCAACCAATTTCCCCTGAACATCATTAGCTGTTAATAATCGATCCAATACTTTTTCGGTACGTGACATCGCCGTAATCAACAAAATATTACGACTTCCCTTCAAATTATGTTTGAAGATTCTCCAATATTTCTTCACAAAGAAACTGAGTAGATAATTCAAAACACTATACAAGGAAAGCAAGTATACCATCCCTCGCCTTGAAATTACAAACTTTTCCTTCAAGAAAAAACTTGAAAAACTAATCAGCAGAGCATAAAAGATAATATATTTAATTGTTTCTACTAACTCCACATACTGACCACGTTTTAAAAAATCCTTACCGTAACCACTGATATAGAAGGCGACAAAGTGAAGAAAAAACAGAACAAATACTGTATTTAAAACAATGTCAGTTTCTGAAATTGCAATCAGTACATAAGCTAATAAACTAACAAGTATACTCTGCAAGAATGCCAGAGTTACATTGTAGAAACCCCTTCCTTCCATATCGAACTCCCTATCCTATTTTTACCTTTTCCCATAAGATCCGTAAGATCCGTATTTTTCTCGTTTAACATCAAATTTATTTAAAACAACACCCAAAAATGGGATCCCTGTTTGTTCTAACTGAACCTTAGCTTTTTGAACATCTCTTCTTTTTGTTCCACCAGCTTCTGTAACCAAAATCGATGCATCGCATTTTTGCACAATAATTGCTGCATCAATTACAACTCCGATTGGTGCTGTATCAACAATAATATAATCAAAATATTTCCGTAGTGTTTCAATCATCAATTCAAAATTAGCACTTTGAAGAAGAGCTGTTGGATTTGGAGAAGGTGACCCTGATTGGATCATAAATAAGTTATCAATGTTTGTTTCACAAAGACCATGAGATAAGTCTTGCGTTCCAGCAAGATAATCAGTTAAACCTGTGATTCGTTCTCTTGATTTGAATACTCCAGACATGACTGAATTTCGGATATCAGCATCAATCAGGAGTGTCTTGTAGCCTGCACGCGCAAAAGCCAAGGCAATATTTGTAGAAGTTGTCGATTTTCCTTCGCTTGGTTCAACAGAGGAAATCGTTATAACCTTTAAATTATCTCCACTCAACTGTATATTGGTACGTAAAGCATTGTAATATTCTTCTGCTTTTTTGGCAGAATCAAGTTTTTGTTTTGTTAATTCTAACTTCGCCATAAGTTCTCCCTTACTTTAATTTATCAAGATCTGGAATGACTCCAAGGAGTGATATTTTCATAACATCCTCGATATCTTCTGGACGTTTGACACGGTCATCGAATAGTTCAAGCAACAAGACCACTAAAATCATTAATCCTGCACCTACTCCAACTCCCATTATAGTATTACGACGAATATTTGGTGAGGAAGGTGAAGTGGCAGGGCGAGCATCTTCTAGCGTAGTCACATCCGCAACACGGGTGACCGCAATAATCTTTTGTGCCGCAACTTCTCGAAGAGCATTCGCAATTCGACTTGCTTCATCTGGTTTATCGTCGATAACTGAAATGGATACAATACGCGTATCCGCAGGAACAGTCACCTGAACCTTCTGTGACAATGCTTTCGAGTTGATAGTTAGTTCAAGATCTTTAACTGTTTTTTCCAAGACATCTTGAGAAAGGATGATCTCTCGGTAGTCCTTAACCAGGTAAGCTCCTGCTTGTAAATCTTGATTTGTCAATCCTGGTTTATCATCTTGCTTACGATTAACCACATAGATACGCGTGGTACTAGAAAACTGAGGCGTAACAAGAAAAGTACTATAAGCAAAAGCTGCAGCTCCTGTCAAAATTGCAACTAATATAATCAATAACTTTCTTTTCCACAGTCCTTTTAACAATTGAATAACGTTAATTTCAATAATATCTTGTTCTTTCATTATAACTCCTAAATAATTTGATCTTTAATGACTTTTTCGGGATTTAATATAAAGAGTTCCCGAGCCTTATCTTGGCCATACTTTTTACTCACTATTTCGTAGGCTTCCTTCATATAAGGAGGGCGACCATCTAGATTGTGCATATCACTAGCAACTATATGAACCAAATCCCTCTCTAAGAAATAGCGAGCCCGTTTTTTCATGAATTTATAAGTATCACCAAACAATTTTGTTTTAAGGATACTCGAACTGTTGACCTGTGTATAACATCCCATGTTGATGAGGTCTCGCACTCTTTTTTCATTATTTTCCAAAGCATCATAACGTTCTATATGGGCAATAACAGGGGTTATTCCCAACATCAAAACATTGGTCAATGCGCTATGGATTTCACGATAAGGGGTATTCATGCTGAATTCTATCAAGGCATAACGGGTGCCATTTAGTTGTGGAATCTGCTGATTCTCTAATTTGTTTAAAGAATCACTGCTGTAATAAATCTCTGCTCCATACAAGATGGTTAAATCAGGAGCAACCTCTTTAGCCAACTCCTTGACAACTTTAAAATTTCTTAATATGTCCTCTTCTGGTGTTTCAAACATTCCCTTTCGACGATGGGAAGTCGAAACGATGGTACGGATTCCTTGAGCATAGGCCTCCTTCAGAAGCGCTATACTTTCTGCCTTATCCTTAGGACCATCATCTACATCAAAAACTATGTGTGAATGGATATCAATCATCTTATTTTCCTTCCATGATATCTTTAATTTCTGTTTTGAGTGTCTCTAAGCTATTTGGATCTACCTCTAGCATATAAAGGCTGCTGTCAGGCATGGCATAGGAAGGAAGATCCATACGACCAGTTCCCTTTAGATCTCGAGTGATGACAGTATATTTCCCTCCACTTACTAGTTGGGCGTTCACTAAACTAACCATTGTTTCAGGAGGCATATTAGTTTGGACAGAATCCTGTAAACTTTGCATAATATCATCAAAATTTTTCAATGCTTCTGCCGAAGTTAGTTTCTGGACAATTGCAGAAATGACTTTCTGTTGATTGCGCCCACGGTCTCCATCGCCATTTGCTAATGAATACCGCTCGCGTACAAAGCCTAGGGCCTGTTCAGAGTCTAGATGAACATTTCCAACAGGAAAATGGTAATTACCATGAAGCGAGGTAAATTCTTGGTCATTATTAACATCGACACCACCTAAGAGATCAATTAATTTCAAGAAGGAAGTGAAGTTGAGTCGTGCATAGTAATTTAGATCAATTCCATAAAGATTTTCCAAAGTATGAATCGAAGCATCCACACCATAAATACCTGCATGGGTCAATTTATCATTTTGGTTATTGCCTCCATCAGCTATGGGCACATAAGCATCTCGAGGGGTCGTTGTCAAGAGAATTTTCTTGGTTTCTTGATTAACCGTCATGATGATGTTGACATCCGAACGAGAAACGGAGCTAATCGGTCCGTATGTGTCAATACCACTAATATAGATATTAAAAGCCTTATTTTGAGAAGACTTAGGTGCCTCAACAGTTTTTGTTAGTTCTTTGGTATAAATTTTCTTGATTTTTTTGGCGTGATCTGGATACTCTTGTTCAATCAGATTTTCAAAGACACTATTCAAAACAATTGCCTTGGTCTCTCCAGCTAAGAGACTCTTATAAGCCGCAAGGTAAGAAGAACTATCCTCAACCTTTAGATCTTTATTCTGACTTGTCTTAATATCATCAAGCAATTTTTTGATATTCTCCGCATCTGTTTTTGTCGGAGCTGTCACACTGGATAGTTGGGACACATTACCAATCTCACTATCCGCCAAAACTGCAACACTGATGGAGTAACTAGAATAGTTAGATGTTGCATTTAAATGATTGGCCAAACTAACGAACTGATGAACTCCAACCAAGGCTAGTGAGCTAGCTACAATAGATAGCAAGAGCATGATTAAAGTAAACTTCTTAGCTTTTCTATTTGATATTAAAAATAAAGCTACTAGCGCAATGAACACCATAATAGCTGCTAGAATAAGATTGAAATAACTAACGGCTAAGATATGATATCTGAATATTAAAAACAGCAAAAAACAAGTAAGCACTATATATAGAAACAACAAAATAATATTGAAACTTTGCTGAAACTTGCTCGTTTTATTTTCTTTTAAACGTCTCCCCACCTTACACCTCTATTAATTATTTTATTTCTATTATATCACAAACTAACACTGGATGCTATCAACACCTGAATTGCAACCGTTTTATTTCACCTTAAAACCAAAAATACTATATTTCAATCATTAAATGCCTCATATCTTTTTTTGAAAGAAGACTGCCAACAAAAATACCAGGAGATAGAAATCGGTTGACAAGTTCTCAATACCATACTCTCACACCCTAAAACTTTCAATAATTACCAAGAAAGTGGAAGATTTTAGCTAGAGAAACTCATATTTTTACAAAAATAACCTTTTAGAGTCTCAAAAACAACCCACTATCGCAGCAAAGATTTATCGTTAATAAAAAACAAGAGGCAGGGTAAAAGTATTAAAAATAAAAAAAACATAGTATTAAGTGTTCAAAAACTTTATACTATGCATTTTATACTTGAAAGCTTCACTCAATTTCATTTTCAAATTGAGTTTTTACCCAACCTGTCTTCTTATACTTATTTCACGTGACTTTCAAAGTCTTTTTGACTCTTTTCGACAGAATTTTTACGTTCTTGTTCCCATTTAGCCTTCGCTTCAGCAAATTGAGAGCTTGTAACAACATCTGTCTGCAATCTCATGTACTTGTAGTTACTTCCAGTTCCTTTGATACCAACTAGTGAGTAAGCGCGTGTAAATGGTGTCACACGAGTCACTGAAGCACCACCACCGTTTGACACAACTGGGATTAGAAGGGAACTATCAATCAACCAAGCTTGTGCGTCTGCATAGTTTTCATAGCGCTTAGCTACATCTGTATTTTCTGCATCTGCTGTTTTTAATTTTTGAGTAAATTGGTCCAAACCTAGACTAGTAATCTTATTTGCATCCTTGCTTGGATCAAGTCCCAAAATCTTGAGATAGAATCCATCTTCAGCGTTGAAAGGATTGAGGTAAGTTGAAGGATCTTGATAGTCAGCTGACCATCCATCCAAATTCAAATCATAGTCGTGATCTGCAGGAGTTGGTGCTTGAACTGTTGCGTTTGTATAATCATCCGTCGATAATTGGATAACGTCAACCACTACATTTTCAGAACCAAGTGTTGATTCAATTGATTGTTTGATTGAGTTTGTTCCAGAAAGCAAGGTCTTGTTAACCTGGTCTACAGGCAAGTCCAAATGAATTGGGAAGCTCACACCTTGGGCTTCTAATTCTTTTTTAGCTTCAGCAAACTTGGCTTGTGCTTTTTCTTTATTGAAATAACCGTCTTGAGCATCTTCAAGATTCATATTCGACCATTGTGTACCATAGTTGACCAATTTTGAAGCAACTGTTTCACCAAAAATCTTGTCTCCAACTTGTACGAAAGTTGGTGGTACAAGCGAGTTACGAAGAGTGTTTTTAGCTGCTTCTTCACCATTTGATTGAGCTGAGTATGCTGTACGATCAATGGCGAAGTTAACTGCCTGACGGAAGTTTTTATTCAAAACTGCAGCTTGAGTTGCTTGTTTTTGCTCATCGCTTGTTTTTGCAGTATGGTTATAAGCACCACGGTTGACGTTAAAGTTATAGTACCAAGATGTTGCATCTTGCAAGCTATAAACGATATTGTTCTTGTATTTTTCCTTGGTCTTAGCGAAGTTTGAGCTATTTGGATAAACACCTGCAGATGAGTAAGCACCACTTTCAAAGTTACGGATTGTCAAGTCTTGGTCTGAACCGTCAAAATAGGCCAATTTTACCTTTTCAATCGTTACTTTTTCTTGGTCATAGTAATGTGGGTTTTTCACATATTCGATAGAAGACTTAGATGTAAAATCTTTTAACAAATATGGTCCGCTATAAAGAATGCTATCTGGTTTCAGGGTTCCGAAGTCTTTACCTTTAGAAGCTAGGAATTCTTCATTAACAGGGAACAAGATACTGTTGGTTGTTTTTGAGTTCCAGAATGGTTCTGGTCGTGTCAAGGTATATTGGACAGTATAGTCATCTAAGGCTTTGACACCAACATTTGAGAAGTCAGTATTTGCACCTGTTACATAATCATCCAAGCCCTTGATAGAGTTCTGAATCAAGTCCAAAGCTTGTCCCTTGTTGTCAGCAGCATACTTGATACCAGTTACAAAGTCTTGTGCTTTAAGGGGAGCGTATTCCTCACCGTCAGCTGTAAACCACTTGGCATCTTGGCGAAGTTTGTAGGTATAAGTTAAACCATCCTTAGAAACACTCCAATCTTCTGCAAGGGCAGGAATGAGGTTTCCGTAGTTATCATTTTCAAGCAAACCATCAACCAAATTGGTTACAATAGCAGTGTTATCACCAGCGTAGTCCAAGAGATAGTTGAAGGTTGTTGGATCTGCACCAAAGGTCGACGAGTATGTTTTACCGTCTGATGCTGACTGGCCACATGCTGTCAATAGGACCGCAGCAGCAAGCGTCAAACCTGCTCCTAATAAGCGTTTTTTCATGCTCATGATTTATTTCTCCTTATATGTTAGGTTTTGTAACATGGTTATATTTTAACAAATTTTGTCCAAAAAGTAAAGTTATATACTGATTTGACCTCTCATTGAAAATCAAAAAAATAAAGAAATCCCGCTTCAAAACAGGATTTCTTTATTCATTACAAAAGATTATTTAACGTGATTTGCTAGTTCTTTTTGGTATTTGGCATTTGTTTCAATTTTCTCTTTTTGCCATTTCTTGAGAGCTTCTTCGTATTCTTTAGCTGTTACAATATCATTTTGCAATTCTAAACCCTTAAATACAAATGGATCTCCCTTGATACCAACTTGAGAGTAAGCTTTTGTGAATGGCACTGTACGGCTAACTGTCGGAGAACCACCTGAAGAAGCTACAGGGATAAGAAGTGAGCTATCTGAAACCCAAGCTTGTGCTTTGGCATATTTTTCATAGCGTTTGTTAAGATCGCTTGTTTCTGATGCTGCATCATCCAAGAGTTTCTTGTACTCATCAAGTCCAACTTGAGCCATAACTTCTGGATCTTTACCTTTTGTGATACCCAAGTGTTTAAGAGCAGAACCCTTCTTAGCATCTAAGATATTGAGGTAGGTTGCTGGATCTTGATAGTCTGGCCCCCAACCAGTTCCGTTCAAGTCATAGTCTTTTTGAGAAGGCACTTTGGCTTGAGATGTGATACTCATTTTCTCATTGTCAGTCATTTGAAGTACATCAATAACAACATTTTCACTTCCAAGTGCTGCTTCGACAGACTGTTTGAGAGAGTTGGTTTGTTGTACAGCAATGACATCAGTCTGCTCAACTGGAATATCCAAATGGATTGGGAAGGTTACACCTTTGGCTTGCAATTCTGATTTTGCTTTTTCAAAGGCAGCTTTTGCTTTTGTTGGATTGTAAAGGGTATCTTTACCATCTGTCAAAGCTACATCTTTCCACTGGTCTCCGTATGTTACCAATTGTTCTTGAGCCAATTCACCGAAGGTCTTTTCACCAACTTGAACATAGTCATAAGGCACAAGGCTGGTACGGATAATCTTGTCTGCACCTTCTTCGCCATTCATCTGTGCAGAGTAAGCATGACGGTCAAGAGCGAAGTTGATGGCTTGACGGAAGTTTTTATTGAGAAGCGCTTCTTTAGTTGAAGTTTTTTGAGCATCATCTGTCTTAGCTGTTTTATTGTAAGACTGACGATTTACGTTGAAAGTAAAGTAATAGCTAGTCGCTTCTTGTGGGCTATAGACAATCTTATCGCCGTATTCTTTCTTAGTTGAGTCAAAACTTGAGCTAGTTGGAAAGAGACGAGCTGTCGTATATGAGCCTGACGCAAAGCTACGAATCAATGATTCTTGGTCAGATCCATCGTAGAAAGTAAGCTTGACATGGTCAATCTTCACATTGTCTTTATCCCAGTAATTTGGGTTCTTTTCGTACTCGATCACGGATTTTGAAGTGAAGTTCTTCAAAATATATGGACCATTGTAGAGAATACCTGAAGGCGCTGCCGCACCGTAATCTTTTCCTTGAGAATTTAAGAATTCTTCATTAACTGGGAGCATAGTTGCTGTTGTCACCTTAGAATTCCAGAAGCTTTCTGGTTTGTTCAAGGTATACTCGACTGTATAATCGTCAACTGCTTTAACACCGACTGTTGAGAAGTCATTGCTTTCACCACTGACGTATTCTGCCAAACCTTTGATAGAGTCTTGGATAAGAGTTAGGCCATCTGATTTACCATCTGCAGCATGCTTCAAACCAGTCACAAAGTCTTGGGCCTTGACTTCAGCGTACTCTTCTCCTTCAGAAGTATACCATTTGACACCTTTACGTAGCTTGTAAGTGTAAGTCAAACCGTCTTGTGAAACAGACCAGTCTTCAGCAAGCGATGGAATCAAGTTTCCATATTTGTCATTTTCCAAGAGTCCGTCGACCAAGTTGGCAATGACGTCTGATGTTGAACTTTTACTAGTAACGCTATAGTCCAATGTTGTTGGATCAATGGCATATACATACGAAAATGTTGTTGGAGCATCTGCTTTTTTCTCAGTCTTGCCACAAGCTGCCAAAAGAAGAGCTGCGCTCATCGTTATCCCTGCTACTGCGAGCCACTTTTTCGATTTCATTGGTATTCTCCTTTAAAATACTATTTTCACCATTATACCCTATTTTTATATAAAAGCAAGGGTTTCAAGGTGATTTTTTAGAAAATTCAAACTAATATTTATTAAAGAAGTTTCTACACTTATTTTAGAAAAGAGAGTGGGACAGAAATCGGTAATTCGTTAGAATTCGATTTCGTTGTCCCACCTCCGCACAGTTGAGTAGGGCTGTAAAAGCTGATGAAATCAGCGTAGTAGAGCCCACTCAACCACTGCGCCTTGCTCGGTAATCCAAAGACAATTGAGAGGCTAGCACTTTTGTCCCAACCTCTTTTAGGTTTATTTGACTAATTCGATACAGAAGGCATCCCATGGAGCCAAGCTCTGTGTAATCAAAACTGCTTCTACTGAGGTATTTTCAATCAAGATAGACTTAACTGACCCTTCTACTGCAAACTCTTGCTTTTGGTTGGACAAATTGGCGACCACTAGAAAACGACGGTCCACATCTTTACGGATATAAGCAAAGACTTTTTCAGCCGTATCTAGCAGCTCAAAGTCAGCACGAATTAACCAGCTATTTTCCTTACGAATTTCTACCAGTTTTTGATAAGTGTAAAAGATTGATGCTGGATTTGCTAAAGCTTCTTCTACATTTATCTTTACGTAATTTGGATTGACTGCAAGCCAAGGTTGACCATCTGAGAAACCAGCATTTTTTGTATCATCCCACTGCATTGGCGTACGGGCATTGTCACGACCAATCACGCGAATGCTATCCATAATTTCTTCTATCGGAACGCCTTTTTCAAGAGCTTCACGCGCATAATTGAGGGATTCGATATCCTCTACTTGATCCAGCGTTTCAAATGGGAAATTGGTCATTCCAATCTCTTCACCTTGGTAAATATAGGGAGTCCCTCTCATAAGATGAAGCAAGATGGCATACGCTTTGGCAGATTTTTCACGGTAGTCTTGGTCATTTCCCCAGATAGAAACAATACGAGGGAGGTCATGGTTGTTCCAGAAAAGTGAATTCCAGCCATCTTCAACTCCCAACTCGGTCTGCCATTTGTTGAAAATCTCTTTTAACTTCCCAACATTTAGCTCTTTTTGGTACTGCCACTTAGGTTTCCCTTCCTGATACTGAAGACAGATATGTTCAAACTGGAAGACCATAGACAGTTCTTGTCCTTTAGGATCTGAATAGAGTTTGGCAATCTCTGGTGTTGCTCCCCAAGTCTCCCCTACTGTCAAGAGCTCTTTGTCGCCGAAAGTAGCCTGATTCATTTCCTTGAGGTAGGGATGAAGCATAGGACCATTGTTGACAATCTTCTGATCAGGAATTTTCCCAATCATGTCAATGACGTCCATACGGAATCCACCAATCCCTTTATCAATCCAGAAATTCATCATCTCATAGATTTTTTGGCGAAGTTCTTCATTTTCCCAATTGAGGTCCGGTTGCTTCTTACTGAAAAAATGGAGATAGTATTGACCAGACTTTTCATCGTATTGCCAGGCAGAGCCACTGAAAATTGACTCCAATTCGTTAGGTTCATCACGCCAGATATAGTAGTCTCGCTCAGGACTATCAGGATTTTCACAAGCTTCGATAAACCAAGCATGCTCATCTGATGTATGATTGACCACCAAATCCATAATGATTCGGATATCTCGTTTTTTAGCCTCAGCAATCAGCACATCCATATCTTCCATGGTTCCAAAGATAGCCGCAATATCTTGATAATTGGCAATATCATAACCATTGTCATCCATGGGGCTATCATAGACTGGAGAAAGCCAGATCGCTGTGATCCCTAACTGAGCTAGATAGTCTAGCTTACTGGTAATCCCAGGTAAATCACCAATCCCATCTCCATTGCTATCATTAAAACTTTTTGGATAGACCTGATAAACAACGGCATTGTGCCACCATTTTTCTTGCATCTTTTTTCCCCTCTTAACATTCACTTTATTCCATCATAGACCTTTTATCAATTTTATGCAAGCGTTTGCCTCAATCTTTTTCCTTATTTCGAACCTCCGTTGTTTCTTATCTTCCATTTTTTTTATATAATAGAGGTCAGAGGTAAAAAAATGAAAAAACAAGCTTTTAGTTCTGAACAATATTTAAATCTACAACGCGACCATATCTTGGAACGCATCAACCAATTTGACGGCAAACTCTACTTGGAGTTTGGTGGCAAAATGTTAGAAGATTTCCACGCTGCTCGTGTCCTTCCTGGATATGAACCAGATAATAAAATCAAACTCTTACAAGAATTGAAGGAGCAAGTTGAGGTTGTTATCGCTATTAACGCTAGCAATATCGAGCACTCAAAAGCTCGTGGAGACTTGGGCATTTCTTATGACCAAGAAGTGCTTCGTTTAATCGATAAATTCAATGAACTCGGTATCTTTGTTGGTTCAGTCGTCATTACTCAATATGCAGGCCAACCGGCAGCTGATGCCTTCCGTAATCAATTAGAGAAAAATGGTATCGACTCTTATCTCCACTACCCTATCAAGGGGTATCCGACAGATATGGATCACATCATCTCTCCTGAAGGTATGGGGAAAAACGACTATATCAAAACTAGTCGTAACTTGATTGTCGTGACTGCTCCTGGGCCTGGTTCAGGTAAGTTGGCAACTTGTATGTCTAACATGTACCACGACCAAATCAATGGTATCAAGTCTGGTTATGCCAAATTTGAAACCTTCCCAGTTTGGAATCTCCCACTTCATCACCCAGTCAACTTGGCTTATGAAGCTGCTACAGCAGACCTAGATGATGTCAACATGATTGACCCATTCCATCTCCAAACTTATGGAGAAACCACAGTCAACTACAACCGTGATATCGAGATTTTCCCTGTTCTTAAGCGCATGCTAGAACGTATCTTGGGTGAATCTCCATATGCATCTCCAACTGACATGGGTGTCAATATGGTTGGTTTTGCAATCACTGATAACGACGCTGCCATTGAAGCATCTAAACAGGAAATTATCCGTCGCTATTACCAGACAGTTCTTGACTTCAAAGCTGAGAAGGTTGGAGAAACTGCTGTGAAGAAGATTGAGCTTCTCATGAATGACCTGGGTATCACACCAGCTGACCGAAAGGTTGCTGTTGCTGCTCGACAAAGAGCTGAAGAAACAGGCGGACCTGCTCTAGCTCTTGAATTACCTTCTGGTGAAATCGTTACTGGTAAGAACTCAGAACTCTTTGGTCCAACAGCGGCTGCATTGATCAATGCCATCAAAATGTCCGCTAACATTGATGCTGAAACAAAATTAATTGAACCAGAAGTGGTGAAACCAATTCAAGGTTTGAAAATCAATCACTTGGGTAGCCGTAACCCTCGACTCCACTCAAATGAAATCCTCATCGCTCTTGCTATCACAGCAATGCAGAATCCTGATGCAGATCGTGCCATGAAAGAACTCGGAAATCTCAAAGGAAGCGAAGCTCACTCTACGATTATCCTAACAGACGAAGATAAAAATGTTCTTCGCAAACTAGGAATCAATGTAACCTTTGATCCTTACTACCAATACGATCGTTTGTATCGCAAGTAAAAATACGAAACTCACTCCTCTAAGAGTTGGATTCTTATCGTCCAGCTCTTAGAGTTTTTTATATCTTGCAAGTCTTCCACAAGCATATCTTTCAAAAATAATTCTCATTTTAATAGAAACTGAGATAACATTTAATTTTAGATTTATTTCTAATGAATCCTTAAAAGGAGTGATACTCAATGAAAATCAAAGAGCAAACTAGAAAACTAGCTGCAGGTTGCTCAAAGCACTGCTTTGAGACATCTACACAAGAGAACTAGTTTGGTCATTGATTTTCATTGAAAATACAAAAAAAGGTGAACAAGACAGCATTCTGATTTCCAGAAAACTATTTTGTTCACTTTTGCTTATGAGTTAAACTTTTAGTTTATTCTACCGTTACTGACTTAGCAAGGTTACGTGGTTTATCCACATCAAGTCCACGGTGTAGAGTTGCAAAGTAAGCGACCAATTGTGTTGGTACGACCATTGAGATTGGTGAGAGGTAAGGGTGGACGGTCGTAAGAACGATATCATCTGTATCTTTGGCAACATTTTCTTCTGCAATGGTGAGGACCTTAGCTCCACGTGCTGCCACTTCTTGGATATTTCCGCGAGTGTGGTTTGCAAGAACTGGGTCTGACAAGAGGGCCAAGACAGGTGTTCCTTCCTCAATCAAGGCAATCGTTCCGTGCTTGAGCTCCCCAGCCGCAAAACCTTCACACTGGATGTAAGAAATCTCTTTGAGTTTGAGACTCGCTTCCATAGCTACGTAGTAGTCTTGACCACGTCCGATGTAAAAGGCGTTGCGTGTTGTTTCAAGGAGGTCACGAACTTTAGCATCAATCAATTCTTTCTCTGAAAGAGTTGATTCGATAGACTGAGCCACGATAGACAATTCATGAACCAAGTCAAAGGCTTTGGCTTTTTCATTGCCATTTGCTTCACCAACCGCTTTTGCAAGGAAGGCAAGGGCTGCGATTTGGGCTGTATAGGCCTTAGTTGACGCTACGGCAATTTCAGGACCTGCATGAAGCAACATAGTATGGTTGGCTTCACGTGACAGAGTTGATCCTGGAACGTTTGTCACTGTCAAGCTTGGGATTCCCATTTCATTGGCCTTGACCAAAACCTGACGGCTGTCAGCTGTTTCACCAGATTGACTGATAAAAACGAAGAGTGGTTTCTTGCTGAGAAGCGGCATACCATACCCCCACTCAGAGGAGATACCAAGTTCAACTGGCGTATCGGTCAGTTCTTCCAGCATCTTCTTAGAAGCAAATCCTGCGTGGTAAGATGTCCCAGCTGCTAGAATGTAGATGCGATCTGCGTCTTGAACAGCCTTGATGATAGCTGGGTCTACTACTACTTGACCAGCCTCATCAGTATAGGCTTGAATCAACTTACGCATCACCGTTGGTTGCTCATCGATTTCCTTGAGCATGTAGTAAGGATAAGTTCCCTTACCGATATCTGACAAGTCAAGTTCAGCAGTGTAGCTAGCACGCTCACGGTTATTGCCATCATAGTCTTGCACTTGGACGCTATCAGCTTTCACGATTACCAACTCTTGGTCATGGATTTCCATGTATTGGTTGGTTTCACGAATCATGGCCATGGCGTCTGAGCAGACCATGTTATAGCCTTCTCCAAGACCAATCAAAAGTGGTGATTTGTTCTTAGCTACATAGATGACATCTGGATTTTCAGAGTCAATCAAGGCAAAGGCATAAGAACCACGGATGATATGAAGAGCTTTTTTGAAGGCTTCAAGTACTGACAAGCCGTCTTCTTCTGCAAATTTTCCAATCAAGTGAACGGCGATTTCTGTATCCGTTTGTCCTTTGAAATGGTGACCTGCCAGGTATTCTTCCTTAATTTCAAGATAGTTTTCGATCACCCCATTGTGGACCAAGACAAAACGTCCTGTCTCAGAGCGATGTGGGTGAGCGTTATCTTCTGTTGGTTTCCCATGAGTGGCCCAACGAGTATGTCCGATACCAGTTGTCCCCTCAACACCAGTTGTCTTGGCAGACAATTCTGAGATACGACCAACAGCCTTCACCAAATGGTTTTCAGCACCACCTAGGACAAAAATTCCCGCAGAATCATAACCACGGTATTCGAGCTTTTCAAGCCCTTGAATCAAAATATCAGTTGCATTTGTGTTTCCAACAACACCAACAATTCCACACATAGTATATACGACACAGGCTAGCTGTGCTTTCCCCTTAAAATTGGTATAGTCTGATTTCTCTTTTATAGAATCAGCAAAAACAGTATATACTTGTTTCTTTTACTTGTCAAGAATAAAAATTGGTATAGCGTGATTCTACTGATTCTTTATACTAAAAGTCTATCATATTTCACCTAAAGCAAGTATTTAAAAAGGGCTTTACCGCCCTTAACAACTACTATTTTGTAGCAAGCTTGTCTGTCTTTACTACTTCTTGAAAGTTTTTTTGATAATTTACTTTAATCGTCATTGTCATGTGAGAGTCCTCATTTCTTTTTAATGACCCTAGTATAGGATACCTCCCTAAAAGCAAACTTAACATTTTCTTAGAAAAAACTAAAAGTAACTTCTGACTCAATGAAAACGAAAGAGCAAACTAGAAAGCTAGTCACAGCTTTCTCAAAGCACTGCATTCAGTTTACCAGATAGACTAAGACCTCGTTTGAAGTGGTGTTTAAGTTTATGAATTCAGTAAATAAAATTAATATAAGGATTTTTCTAAATCCCTTACCTGTGAATTCCATACAAAAAGAGCGTTACCGCTCTTTTACTTAGTATTTAAGAGAAGGTGATTGCTCCTGTTGAAACGTTTTTTGGTAATTTACTTTAATTGTCATTGTCATGTGAGAGTCCTCGTTTCTTTTTGATGACTCTAGTATAGGTAATAACCCTAAAAGCAAACTTAAGATTTTCTTAGAGAAAGCTTAATCTAAATGTTCTTTCTTTTCTAGATTTAGGGCAATCATATGCCACTCTGGGTCCTCCTGCCAGTTAGGAAGGGAGCTGATATAACTAGCTACCTTACGTGCTTCCTCAAGTATTGGGAAGTCCTCTATAATATCAGCCACTTGGAATTCTGGTAAGCCCGACTGTCTGGTTCCAAAGATTTCACCAGAACCACGCATTTTTAAATCTTCCTCAGCAAGAACAAAGCCATTTGTTGTCTCCGTCATGATGCGCATACGGTCTTTTCCAGAATCAGTCTTGGGATTGGCCACAAGAACCGCATAGGACTGCTTGTCTCCCCGACCGACACGACCTCTGAGCTGATGAAGCTGACTAAGTCCGAAACGGTCAGCATCCATGATAATCATGACGGTCGCATTGGGAACATTGACCCCAACCTCGATAACCGTTGTCGAAACCAGAATATCAGTCTTTCTATCTTTGAACTCCTGCATAATCTGGTCTTTTTCATCGCTCTTCATCTTCCCATGCAAGAGAGCAACTTTTGCTTTTTCTGAAAAATGAGCCGTCAACTCTTCCGATAAAGCGATAGCATTTTTCAAATCCAAGGCTTCAGATTCTTCAATCAAAGGAGAAATAACATAGGCTTGAGACCCTTTTTGAATTTCTCCTTCCAACCAAGTCAAAACCTGTGGCAGTTGCTCATGCTTGATCCAGCGAGTTACGATTGGTTTGCGCCCAGCAGGCATCTGGTCAATAATGGAAACATCCATATCTCCAAAGGCGGTGATGGCTAAGGTTCGTGGAATCGGAGTCGCCGTCATCATGAGGACATCTGGATTTTCTCCTTTTTCACGTAAAATACGTCTTTGTCCCACACCAAATCGGTGTTGTTCATCGATGATAATCAAACCAAGTCGAGCGTATTCCACCCCATCCTGTATAAGAGCATGGGTACCGACGATCACATCAACCTCGCCCTTAGCAATCGTTTCCAAAACCGTGCGTTTTTCTGCAGCTTTCAGTGAACCTGTTAGGAGGGCTAGTTTCAAATCTGGAAAGAGACTCTCTAAACTTTCAAAATGCTGCTCTGCAAGGATCTCTGTCGGAACCATTAGAGCTGCCTGATAACCAGCCGTTATAGCCGCGTACATCGCTAGCCCCGCAACCACTGTCTTCCCACTACCAACATCCCCTTGTAAGAGTCGATTCATGTGATGGTCCGACTTCATATCTGATAGGATTTCTTGCAGGCTTTTTTCTTGAGCTTGTGTCAAAGCAAAGGGTAACTTTTCTTTAACCGCAGTTAGTTTTTCCTGGGACCAATTCAGAACCAGACCACTTCCGTGAATCTTATTCTCAGACTTGAGGGTCTGTAATTGCATTTGGAAATAGAAAAGTTCCTCAAACTTGATTCGACGGAGAGCCTGCTTGTATTCTGCCAAATTCTTAGGAAAATGCATGGCACGAACAGCCTGACAGCGAGACATGAGTTTGTATTTATCTAGCAAGGACTGAGGGAGATTTTCCTCTATCAAGAGATCTAGCCCCTGATCAAAGGCGGTTTTAATGACCTTAACAAGGCTTGCTTGACTAACTCCTTGTGCGAGACGATAGACAGGTTGAAGGTCGTCCTCCACTTGGGCTAAAACCTTCATCCCTGTGAGACTAGCCTTGGCGCGATCCCACTTACCAAAAACGGCTAGAGTCGCTCCTAGCTCAATCTTGTCAGCCAGGTAGGGTTGGTTAAAGAAGTTCACTGAAAACACAACTTCTCCCTGCTTGAGGCTAAAGCGTAGGCGATTGCGCTTAAAACCATAATACTGAACACTAGCTGGTGTTACTACCTGACCAGATAGGACAGCCTTTTCACCGTCTTCTAGCTCTAGCACCTGCTTGGTCTTAAAATCTTCATAACGGAAAGGAAAGTAGAGCAAGAGATCTTGCAGGTTTTCAATTCCTAGTTTGGCATATTTCTCTGCTGATTTTGGTCCCACGCCAGGCAAGACATGCAAGGGTTGATGTAAATTCATGCTCTTCTCCTTTCCTTCTTTCTTTTAATGATATTCTCTCGGAACTCGATCACTGAGGAGGCAAACCACCTCATAATTGATAGTTCCTCTGTAGACTGCTACATCTGTTGCAGTAATTTCTTGATCACCGTCTGCACCAATCAAAGTTACCTTGGTACCTAATGGATACAGCTTATGCAAACGAACCGTGATCTGGTCCATAGATACCCGCCCTACGATAGGGCACAATTGTCCATCCACCAGAACTGAGAAATTCTGCATGTCTCTTGTCCAACCATCAGCATAACCGATTGGTAGCGTTGCAATGACTTGCTCACCGTCTGCCTGATAAGTTGCTCCGTAACCCATACAAGCACCAGCCTCTACTGTTTTGATATGAACGATGGCTGTTTCCAAAGTTAAGGCTGGTTTTAGTTCATAAGGCAATTCTAAAACTTGTCCGCTTGGATTGAGACCATACATGGAATCTCCCATGCGAACCGCATTGAAAATCGTTTCTGCATGCCATAGAGTCGTTGCGGAGTTACTCGCATGGACTAGTTCTGGTACTTCTTGCAAGTCAGCTAGGATTCCCTTAAAGCATTCTAACTGTTGATTAAAGTAACTATCCGACTCTTCATCAGCAGTTGCAAAGTGCGTAAAGATTCCCTCAACATTTGCTCCATGTCCCTTGAGTAAAGTTTGAGCTTGTGCTGCCTCGCTTGCACTTCTAAAACCAATTCGTCCCATACCTGAGTCAATTTTAAGGTGAACGGTTAAGCCTGATAAATCTGAATCAGTAGCAAGGAGATTCTCAATCCATTCCAATCCAGCCACTGTCAAGGTAATCGCATACTGCTTAGCCAATGAAAGAGATTCAACCTCAGATACTCCCAAAATGAGAATCTTCTTAGAAATTCCTGCCTGACGAAGCTCGATGGCTTCATCGATATTAGAAACGCAAAAACCATTGACATCATCCTGGATAGCCGTAGCAACAGCTACCGCTCCGTGTCCGTATGCATTGGCTTTCACAACCGCCCATTTTAGGGTATCTTTGGGAATATGCGCACCCATTTGTTGGATATTGTAGCGAATAGCACCCAGATCGATGAGGGCCTTAGTTGGTCTATGTGGACTAGTTTTCATAATCTTCCTCCAAAATAACACTAGCTGTCACAAACTGATCTGTATGGCTGATCGATAGCCACACTTTTCCTGAAAACGGGGATTTACTGAAGTAGGGGGCTCCTCTCTCATTGTTCAAGACTTCCAAGTCCTGAAAACCTAATTTCCCAATTCCCGTTCCCATAGCCTTTGAAAAGGCTTCTTTAGCTGACCAACGACCAGCCAAATACTCGACCTGTCTTCGACCCTTGAGACTGGAAAAGCGCTCCATTTCCTTGTCTGTCAAGACACGCTGGGCAAAACATTTTCTTTTTTCAACTGCATTTTGTATGGAAGCTAATTCTTCGATATCAATTCCGTGTCCAACTATCATTTTCGTCAAAAGGAGTTGAGATACCCCCAACTCCATCCTTTTCACTTATTTTGTTAAGGTAGTATAAATTTCTTCTACCAAGGCAACTGTGTTTTCCCATCCTAGACATGGGTCTGTAATAGAGCAACCAAAGATTTCTGGTTGATTTTGGCGACCATCTGCCAAGTAGGATTCAATCATGAAACCTCGAACTGTTTTCTTAATCTTTTCATTCCAGTCACGGTTGAGCAGTGCTTGGCGAACAATTCGAACTTGCTCCATATATTGTTTCCCTGAATTATCATGGTTGGTATCAATCATGATAAAGGGATTTTCAAGCCCCATAGACTCGTAACGCCCGATAGCATTTAAGAGAGTTTCATAGTAGAAGTTTGGTTCATTCTTCCCATATTCATTCATAGCTCCACGAAGGATAACGTGAGCTAGGGGATTACCTGAAGTCTCAACTTCTTGTCCATGGTAAAGAAATGTTTGCTTGTTTTGTGCAGCATAGATGGCATTAAACATAACAGACAGATTTCCAGAGGTTGGATTTTTCATACCCACTGGTGCATCAATCCCTGAAGCTACAAAACGGTGTTCCTGATCTTCTACTGAACGCGCACCCACTGCATGGTAGCTCACCAAGTCGTCAACCAAGACTAGATTGGATGGATAAAGCATTTCATCTGCTGTGGTTAGTCCAGTTTCTGTAATAACACGATAATGAAGCTGACGAACAGCCTGCAAACCATTAATCAAACTTGGTGCTTTAGAAGTATCTGGCTGATGAACCAAACCCTTGTAGCCATCTCCATTGGTACGTGGCTTAGCTGTGTAAACACGCATGACCATGAAAATCTTATCCGCAACTTTTTTCTGCAAGTCTGCCAAACGACGAGCATATTCAAGCACTGCTTCTTCATTATCAGATGAACAAGGTCCAATGACCAAAAGAATACGGTCATCCTTACCAGATAGAATATCAGCCAGTTCTTGGTCTCGGCTTTCCTTATGTTGCAAGGCTTCTGCAGATAATTGCGTTTCCGCCTTAATCGCTTCAATATCGATTTCTTGACCTTTTTCAATAAATGCCATATTATTCTCCTAGTCTTTGGTAGATTTCGCGTACAAGAGTCTCAGTATTTTCCCATCCTAGACATGGATCGGTGATAGATTTTCCAAAGACCTCTGGTTCATTTTGACGACCGTCTTCTAGATAAGACTCAATCATGAAACCACGGACATATTTTTTAATCTTTTCATTCCAATCGCGGTTAATCAAGGTCTGACGTACGATACGAATCTGATCCATATACTGTTTGCCTGAGTTATCATGGTTGGTATCAATGATGATAAATGGATTTTCAAGGCCCATCTTTTCATACTGGGCAATGGTATCCATCAAATTATCATAGTAGTAGTTAGGAATATTTTTCCCGTATTCATTGAGGGCACCACGGAGAATGGCATGCGATAGAGGATTTCCAGTCGTTTCAACTTCTTTCCCTAGGAAAAGGAAACTTTGTTTGTTTTGAGCTGCATAAATACCGTTGAACATAACATTGAGATTACCAGACGTTGGATTTTTAAAACCTGTCGCAAAATCTGCTCCACTAGCTACAAAACGGTGTTGTTGGTCTTCAACCGAACGAGCTCCAACTGCCATATAAGAAATCAAATCATCTACCAAAGGAAGGTTTTCTGGGTACAACATCTCATCCGCTGTGGTCATTCCTGTTTCAGAAATAACACGGTAGTGCAGGTGACGAACCGCCTTGATCCCATTGATGAGACTAGGTGCTTCTTTGGCATTTGGTTGGTGAATCAAGCCCTTATAGCCATCACCATTAGTACGTGGTTTAGCAGTGTAGACGCGCATCACCATAAAGACGCGGTCTTTTACTTCTTCTTGCAGTTTTGCCAAACGCTTGGCATACTCAAGAACTGCTTCTTCATTGTCAGACGAACACGGACCAATCACTAACAAAATGCGTTGATCTTCACCACGAATAATCGCTTCAAGTTCTTGATCGCGTTGTTGTTTATTGGCAAGTGCTTGTCCTTCTAATTTAGACAAACTACGAACTTCTTCAATATTAATTTTAGGGCTTTTGGCTGTAAATACCATGATTCATCCTCCTTATAAAGCAAACGGATGCCAAGCGAAAATTCACTTTTCACTAGGCATCCGCCTGAAAATTAGTCATTCTTAACGTCGTTTACCGTGACAGTTTTTAAATTTCTTACCAGAACCACATGGACACAAGTCATTACGCTTAACTTTGCTAAGATCCAAATCTGCAGGAAGCTCAGTCTGTTGTGCAGCAATATTACGAGCCGCTGTAGTACTGATATGACGCTCTGCTTGTGGACGCTCTTGTTCATGAATTTGTGCTTTCATCATCAAACGAGTCACATCAAACTCAATGGAACCAATCATATCATTAAACATACGGAAACCTTCTGCTTGATACTCAACGACAGGGTTGTTTTGTGCGTAACCACGAAGGCCAACAGCATTACGCAACTGATCAAGAGCATCGATATGGTCTGTCCACTTGTTGTCTACAACACGTAGGATCAAGACTTTTTGGAATTCTTTAACAGCTTCCTCATCTCGAAGCTTAGCAACTTGGCTATCGTAGACTTTCAAGGCACGTTGATAAAGTTCATCTTTGATTGCTTGGTCTGATAAACCTTCTAGGTCTGAAAGTGAAATTGAATCTTCTGGAAGCAAGTTGTATCTTGCAAAATTCAAGATAGCTTCTAGTTTTTCATCCTGTTTAGCACGCGCATGATTATCAACAACACGATTAATAGTGCGTTTAATCATCGCATGAATCTCAGGAGCCAAGTCACGATCAGCAGTGATGACATCGTAACGTTGTGAGTAAATAATCTCACGTTGCTCACGCATGACATCATCGTATTGAAGGACTTGTTTACGTGTGTCGTAGTTGTTTCCTTCAACACGTTTTTGTGCTGCTTCAACCTGACGTGTCAACATACGAGATTTGATTGCTTCGTCTGACATATTGAGACGTTCAAAGACACCCTTCAAGCGCTCTGAACCGAAACGTTTCATCAAATCATCTTCAAGAGAAAGGTAGAATTGAGATTCCCCTGGATCCCCTTGACGTCCTGAACGTCCACGAAGCTGGTTATCGATACGACGGCTTTCATGACGTTCTGTACCGATGACACAAAGTCCACCAAGTTCACGAACACCTTCACCGAGCTTAATATCAGTACCACGACCGGCCATGTTGGTCGCGATTGTAACTGCACCACGCTGACCAGCGTTCATGATAATTTGAGCTTCTTTGTAGTGGTTCTTGGCATTCAATACTTCGTGAGGAACACCTGCAGCTACCAATTTTTTAGAAATATAATCACTAGTTTCAACTGCAACAGTACCTACCAAGACAGGTTGACTTTTTTGGTAGCGAGCTTTTACATCTTCGACAACAGCCTTAAATTTAGCTTCAAGACTAGCATAAAGTACGTCTGGATGGTCAATACGTTGAACTGGACGGTTTGTTGGGATAGGAATAACACGAATATTGTAGATTTCGCGGAATTCTTCTTCCTCAGTCTTACCAGTACCTGTCATACCAGACAACTTCTTGTACATACGGAAGAGGTTTTGGTAGGTGATGGAAGCTGAAGTCTTAGTTTCGTCCTGGATTGGCACACCTTCCTTAGCCTCAATCGCTTGGTGCAAGCCATCAGAATAACGACGACCTTCCATAGTACGACCTGTAAATTGGTCGACAATCAAGATTTCCTGCTCTTCGCTGACCACATAGTCAATATCAAGAAGCATGATGTAGTTGGCACGAAGGGCATTATCGATAAAGTGAGTCAAGGCTACGTTTTCGATATCGTAGAGATTTTCTAGTTTGAAGTAGCTTTCAGCCTTGTCAATACCAGAATCAGATAGACCAATTGTCTTAGACTGAATATCAATGATATAGTCATCCTTATCCAAAGACTTCACAAAATGGTCAGCCATATGGTAGAGTTGGCTGGTTTCAACTGCATTGGCTCCTGAAACGATCAAAGGAGTACGAGCTTCGTCGATCAAGATTGAGTCAACCTCATCGACCAAGGCGTAGTTGAGTGGACGTTGAACCATATTTTCAGCACGAACGACCATATTATCACGAAGATAATCGAAACCAATCTCTGAGTTTGTTGAATAAGTGATATCACACTCATAAGCTTCTTTTTTCTCCATTGGAGATTTGGCCGCCAAGTTGATCCCTACTGATAAGCCAAGCCATGAGTACAACTCACCCATCTCAGTCGCGTCACGTTCAGAAAGGTATTCATTGACCGTAACTACGTGAACCCCTTTGCCTGAAAGAGCATTGAGGTATACAGGCATCGTCGCTGTCAAGGTTTTACCTTCACCCGTACGCATCTCAGGAACGTCACCATGGTGAAGAACGATACCACCCATAACCTGAACCTTATATGGGAAGAGACCAAGGACACGCTTAGCTCCCTCGCGTACAACAGCAAACGCCTCATACAGAAGTTGGTCAAGAGTCTCACCATTTTGGTAGCGTTGTTTGAATTCTTCTGTTTTTGCTTGCAATTGCTCGTCTGTTAACACAGCCATTTCATCTTCATATTTTAGGACTTTGTCCGCCATCTTTTCCAGACGACGAATCTCTCCTTTATCATTTTCGATGATTGTTTTTAGTAAATTTGCCATTTTTTTCCTTACTTTAAATTCTGAATATTTTAGAATGTTCTTTTTATTGTAGCATATTTGCCCAATTTTTTCAAGAAATATTCCGTTTTCCCTTAGGACGAAAAAAGAGCTAATCATCAAGATTAGTTCCCTTAAAATTCCTATTCCGATGCTAGTTTTCTTTCAGGTACAAGCTTGCCTATTTCTTTCAAGAAAGACTAGATTTCTTCTTTTCCAATCGCAGCTTATTCATAAATTTTAGACAAGCATAGATTTTCCAGTCATTGACTAAGGATAAAAGGACTAAAAGTAGCCAGATCATCCATCTAGCAAGATCACTTGGTTCTTGTAAAATAAAGTTAAATAAGACTAGCGAAAAAAGAGTGAAAACTAGACTAAACAAGGCTGCTAGAGGCATATAAAACCAATAAAAATAGTAAAAGACAGAAAAGTACTTACTTCCTGGCTGTACCTTCCCTTGCCAACGAAAAAAGTAAAAGTAGGGTGCCAAAATCAAGAATTTTAATAGTTTTTCCATCTCCTTACCTCTCCAACGCGTTCCTTATTTTATTATAGCAAAAAATCTGGAAATATCCTTCCAGATTCTGCTTTTTTACTTTCGTTTTCTTGCAATCAGATGAATCGGTGTTCCTTCAAAGACAAAGGCTTTGCGGATTTGATTTTCCAAGAAACGCAAGTAAGAGAAGTGCATGAGTTCTTCTTCGTTGACAAAGATGACAAAAGTTGGTGGTTTGGTTGCCACTTGAGTAGCATAGAAAATCTTGAGGCGTTTCCCTTTGTCGGTCGGTGTTGGGTTGATGGCGATAGCATCCATAATCACATCATTCAAGACAGCCGATGGAATACGGGTGTTTTGACTCTCGCTGATTTGCTTAATCATCTCAGGCAACTTGTGGAGACGTTGCTTAGTCAAAGCTGAAACAAAGATAATTGGTGCGTAAGGCAGGTATTGGAACTGCTCACGGATATCCTCTTCCCAGTTTTTCATGGTGTGGTTGTCTTTTTCAAGGGTATCCCACTTATTGACCACGATAATCATCCCTTTACCAGCTTCGTGGGCAAATCCAGCGATACGCTTGTCATACTCACGAATACCTTCCTCGGCATTGAGGACCATCAAAACTACATCTGAACGGTCAATAGCACGCATAGCACGCATAACCGAGTATTTCTCAGTATTTTCATAGACTTTACCTGACTTACGCATACCAGCCGTATCAATCATGGTAAACTCTTGGCCGTCAGCATCTGTAAAATGGGTATCAATGGCATCACGAGTGGTACCAGCGACAGGGCTGGCAATGACGCGATCTTCTCCCAAAATGGCATTAATCAAGCTCGATTTTCCAACATTTGGACGTCCAATCAAGCTGAATTTAATAACATCTAGATTTTCTTCTTCAACTTCATGTGGGAGGTTTTCCACAATAGCATCCAGCACATCCCCTGTCCCGATACCGTGAACAGATGAGATTGGTAGAGGTTCGCCCAATCCAAGAGCATAGAAATCATAGATATCATTTCGCATCTCTGGATTGTCAACCTTGTTAACGGCTAGGATGACTGGTTTATGAGTTTTATATAGTTTACGGGCAACGTATTCGTCCGCATCTGTAATTCCTTCTTTACCAGACACGACAAAGACGATAACATCTGCTTCTTCCATGGCAATTTCTGCCTGGTGCTTGATTTGTTCCATGAAAGGCGCATCGACATCATCGATTCCCCCAGTATCAATCATACTAAAAGAACGATTGAGCCACTCACCTGTGGCATAGATACGATCTCGCGTTACACCTTCAATATCTTCTACGATTGAGATGCGTTCTCCCGCGATACGGTTAAATAGGGTTGATTTCCCAACATTGGGACGCCCTACAATGGCAACAGTTGGTAAGGCCATGTTTTCTCACTTTCTACAATAACTTCTTCTGCTCAAGATTTTCTCGAGTCGAGCTTGGTTCTGGATTGCCGAATTGCTCCGCTAAACGTTGACTCCAAGTAGTAGTCGCACGCGCACCTGCATATTCAGTCTGTACACGGTCATAGGCTTCAATTGCCTCAGTTGACTGTTCTTGGTATTCTTCCTCAAAGACAACATGCTCTAGTGGCAATCTTGGTTTTACATCATGCTTTTGATTTGGCACACCGAGTGCAATCCCAAAGACTGGATAGGTATAGTCAGGAAGCTTGAACAATTCTGCTAACTCAACAGACTTGTAACGCACCAAACCGATAATCACTCCTCCGTAGCCTAGGCTTTCTGCCGCAAGCAAGGTATTTTGCCCAGCAAGCGCAGCATCTACTGAAGTGATGAGGAGTCCTTCCACCCCTTGAGGTTGGAAAACATCCGTATGAAGACGGGCCCCTTTTTCTGCACGGTTTAGGTCCCCAACAAAGAGGAGAAAGGCTGCAGACTGGCGAATCGCTTCTTGAGGAACTAGCTCAAATAAGGCATCCTTCTTTTCTTGACTTCTAACTACAATCACAGAATACGATTGGAAATTTTTCCAAGAAGAAGCCATTTGTCCTGCAGACAAAATGGTATTTAAATCTTCTTGGGGAATCTCTTGCTCCTTAAATCTACGCACTGAAGTATGAGCCTTCATTAATTTGATTGTTTCTGTCATCGGCGGTTTTCTCCTTCAAGTCTTGTTTCCTCTGCTAAATAACGAATGCGTTCCATGACGCGTCTAGCTTCCCAGGTTTCGTCATTTCCGTTTTTCCCTTTAGCGAAATGCTTCTCCAAATCTTCAAAGTTGAAGTTGGAGGTGAAAAAGGTTGGCAAATCTTCCTGCATACGATATTGGAGAATGACCTGCAGGATCTCGTCACGCACCCAAGCTGTAGATTGCTCGGCACCAATATCATCCAAAATCAAGACTTCAGCAAGCTTAATCTCATCCACCAAGGTCTTGACATTGCCATCACCGATGGCATTTTTGACATCGATGACAAAGCTCGGATAGTGGAGGAGAGTTGATGAAACGCCACGTTTTTCTGACAAATCATGAGCTAGGGCAGCCACCATGAAACTTTTACCCACACCAAAGTCTCCATATAGGTAGAGACCTTTTCGAATAGCTGGATATTGCTCCACAAAGGCTAGGAGCTTTTCAAAAACTGGCAAGCGCCCCAAATCATCCAGGTCTACTTGAGCTAAGCTAGCTTTTTTAAGACTAGCTGGAAGGTTGATTAGTTTGAGACGGTTTTTAATCGCTGCTTCTTTTTCCGCTGCAATTAGCTCTGGAGTCTCTTCATAAGAGACGTCCGCATAGCCATGGTTCATGACTAGGATAGGCTTGTAGCCACGCGCGATATAGTCTGTATCTCCTCGGAGGAACTTATCTCTCTCAGTGATATATTGGTTAAACTTGGAAATACTACGGTTCAACTCCTCCTGACTGAGGGATTCTTTCTGGATAAAGGCCGCAACATCAGGGTCTTTCACAATTTGCTGGACCAAATCCTGATACTGAAATCGGCTTGGTTGACGCTTGAGTACGTCTCCGACACTTTCCATCTAGTCTCCTCCTTTTTCTAATCGAGCTAACATTTCTTTTTTCTTACGTTCTAGTTCTAAACGAGTTTCTTCGCTCGTTTCATTCTTATATTCAGGATTGCTCCATTTAGGCACATTGGTTTTTACTGGGGCAGTCTGATTCTGCTTTTGCGTTTTTGCTTTTTGGCCACGTTCACGAATACGGAGGACAGCCTCCTCGGCACTACGAATATTTTGATAGGCGTAGTCATTAGCCACCTTCATGGCGTATTTTTCATTGATATTGGCCGAATCAACCTTATTAAAGGTTAGGAGCAAGATAACATTGATCACTTCATCCAACAAGCCCAAGGCTGCCATCTGCTGGAGCAGGTCCCGTTCAGTCTGGGTAATATTTCCCTTGCGGGTCTGCTTGATTTCAGCAAGGAACTGCAAGGCTGTCTTTCTCTTAGCCTCTCGGATAATGGTTGCTTCCTTGGGACTAAAGTCAGAAGTCACAGGCTTTTGCGCTATCTTTTCACGGATGCGTTTGACAGAAATCACTTGCGACACTGCTGTCGCTTTGGCTACTTGATAAGTCTCAAACCAGGTCCACTTCTGCTCGTCTGCTATTGCAAACAAGGCCAAAACATCCGAAGTCTCATCTTGAAAACGAAGACCATCGCGAGCCATGAGCTGACGGAAATGCTCCAAATCAAAATCATCTGCCGTAGGCTGACTGCTAGAGGTTTCTTGACTCGCAGACTCGGATAACTGATGAAAAATTTGACTCAAGGCCACCGAGATCGGTTCCCCTTCAACACTTTCCTGTCTCATGACTGCAACCGCACTATCCCCAATCATTTTTTCTAACAAGGTTCGATAAACTGTATGTTGTAAAAATTCTTGAGTTGATAAGGGAGAATGGAGTAACAAGTTATAGGTCTCCCCCTGCTGATAGAGGGTCACCAATTTCATGGCTGTTAGAGTTTTAAAAGCCTTTAAAAGTGTATCCATCCCAAAATTCAGATGGTTGAGCATAGCTGCAAAGAGATGCTCCTTTTGACCATCATCCCAAAAAGTCACAGCATAAAGATAGAGGCTCAGCGCCTCCTGACCGATAATCGGGAGGTAGCACTGCACCATTGATGAGGTATCTTGCGACACCCGATTATTCTTTACAAAAGAAAAACGGTCATTTGGCTTCATTTATTTTTCCTTTTTCTTTTTAGAGGATTGTGTAATCTGCTGGAGTAGGCTCTCAAGCTCACTCACATCCTTAAAGCTACGGTAGACACTGGCAAAACGTACATAAGTAATCTCATCGAGCTCTGCCAATTCTTCCATAACCAAGGAACCAATATCCTCACTCTGAATTTCGTTTTCATTGCGACTACGGAGTTTTTGTTCGATGCGATTGACCACCATGCCAATTTCATCACTGGACACTGGACGTTTCTGGGCTGAACGAATAATCCCGTTAAAGATTTTATCTCTTGAAAATTGTTCCCGTGTACCATCTTTTTTGACCACAACTAGTGTTCTCTCTTCTACGCGTTCATAGGTTGTAAACCGATGCTGACACTCTTCACACTCACGTCTTCTTCTGATTGTATTTCCTTCTTCAGCCTGGCGACTATCGATTACACTTGATTTTGTAGCGCCACATTTTGGACAACGCATGCCTTTCCCTCCTTGTCGTTTTCTTTTCATTATACCATTTTTTAAGAGATTCCCAAAATAATTCTCCTTTTGGCTTGACAAGTTTTTTGTTTTGTTGTATTATTGAATTAACACAAAGGTAAATAGAAAGGAGATCGTGATGTCTTGGACATTTGATAACAATAAACCCATTTATTTGCAGATTATGGAGAAAATCAAATTGCAGATTATTTCCCATAAACTCGAGCCCAATCAACAGCTTCCAACCGTTAGAGAATTAGCAAGCGAGGCAGGGGTCAATCCCAACACCATCCAGCGTGCCCTAGCGGACTTGGAGAGAGAAGGCTTTGTCTATACCAAGCGAACATCTGGACGCTTTGTCACAGAGGATTTGGACTTGATCCTCCAATCCCGTAAGCAACTGTCAGAAGAACAGCTGCAACAGTTTGTAACAGGCATGGTAGTATTCGGCTATGAAAAAGAAGAACTACCGACTGTTTTGAGAGATTATATTGAAGGAGTTTAAACTATGACCTTGTTAGCATTTGAAAATGTGTCAAAATCCTACGGAGCAAGTCCTGCTCTTACAAATGTTTCCCTTGAAATTCCAGCTGGACAAATCGTTGGTCTCCTTGGACCAAACGGTTCTGGAAAAACAACCTTGATTAAACTAATCAACGGCTTGCTACAGCCAGAGGAAGGACGTATCCTTATCAATGGTATGGAACCAAGCCCAGCAACTAAAGCGATTGTTTCTTATCTCCCTGATACGACCTACCTCAACGAGCAGATGAAGGTCAAGGAAGCTCTCACTTATTTCAAGACCTTCTACCAAGATTTCAATCTGGAACGTGCTCAAGGTCTTCTTCGTGACCTTGGCATCGATGAGAACAGCCGTTTCAAAAAACTCTCAAAAGGGAACAAAGAAAAGGTTCAGTTGATCCTTGTCATGAGTCGTGATGCTCGTCTATATGTGCTTGATGAACCAATCGGTGGTGTCGACCCCGCAGCTCGTGACTATATCTTGAACACCATCATTAACAACTACTCTCCAACTTCAACTGTCTTGATTTCAACTCACTTGATTTCAGATATCGAACCAATCTTGGATGAGATTATCTTCCTCAAGGATGGAAAAGTCGTCCGTCAAGGAAATGTTGATGATATTCGCTATGAGTCTGGAGAGTCTATCGATCAACTCTTCCGTCATGAATTCAAAGCCTAGTTAAAGGAGATTATTATGTTTTGGAATTTAGTTCGTTATGAATTTAAAAATGTTAACAAATGGTATTTAGCCCTCTATGGTGCTGTGTTAGCACTTTCTGGTCTTATCGGAATTCAAGCAAAGACCTATAACAATCTACCCATCAAAGAAAGTCAACCTATTCTACTTGCTTTTCTTGCACTCGTATTTGGTGGCTTGATGATTACGCTTGGGATTTCAACCTTGATTTTGATCATCCGTCGCTTCAAAGGTAGTGTCTATGACCGACAAGGTTATCTCACTTTGACCTTGCCAGTTTCCGAACACCAGATTATCCTAGCCAAACTCTTAGGGGCCTTCATTTGGTCTCTGATCAGTTCAGCAGTATTGGTTCTGAGCATTTATATCATTCTTGTGATAATTGAGCCTAATTCTGTTGATTTCCTTGCTTTTAAAGACTTGTTCCAACAGTACCTAGACAGTATCAGCTTATCTCTGATTTCATTCATCCTCAGCACTGTAGCAGGCATACTATGCATCTACTTGGCAATCTCAATCGGACAACTCTTTAATGAATACCGTACAGCTCTTGCAGTTTTAGCCTATATTGTCATTCATGTTGTCCTTGGATTCAGTGATCTCTTCTTAAACTTTGGTACCCATTACAATATGATGCTTACTTATGAAATCTTCAAAGACCTAATCCTTATCGCAGTCTTCTATCTCGGAAACTACTACATCTTGAAAAACAAGGTTAATCTTCAGTAATCATTCAGAGGCTAGTTAAAAACTTAATTTTATAGTGGATTGAACTTAGAGTAGCACGTCATGGATTCTAAAACATTTTTAAAAATTAATTTGACTTTCCTAACCTCTTTGTTCATATCTTATTTCAATCAACTATAGTAAAAAATGAAATAGATCTGTCTATGATCAAACGCATATTATCGGCTCTATAATATTTGTAGTGGGTAAATCCCCTATAGATATTATGGAGCCTATTTTTGTGTAGAAAACATACTAAGATTAGTAGTGAGAAAATCTCCGACGGGAGAGAGTACTCACTACTTTTTCTTTATGTTAAAGTAGAGGTGTCTTGTAAAGTCGTAGGGCTCTTTGGCGCTAGACGTCGCGTATTGAAAATAAAATCACTAAAACACGGAATTATTCAAGACAAAAGAGGTAATATCATGCGTACAGTATTTGGGATTGATGTGAGTAAGGCAAGTTCTGAGGTGGCAATTTTAGTC
>NZ_JASHAQ010000012.1:0-63898 GCF_047465035.1 Streptococcus infantis | reverse complement strand
TATGATTCTTTCTAATGAGAGTTTGGTCGCTTTTCATTATAGATCTTATGGAACTTTTTTTCTACAACAAAATAGGCTCCATAATATCTATAGGGGATTTACCCACTACAAATATTATAGAGCCAATTATTTGAGTATTTATTGAATGAATTGTAACGACTAGAAATTTAGTCGTTTTTTTGTCTTATTTCGTTCAAATTTTAATATTGTAACATTTTTTACGCAAATGTTTAAATTATGATAAAATTTGGAAAAATTCAGTATAAAAACTTGAAAAAATCTAAGGTAAGGGTTATGATAGAAGAGAAGAAATTTTGGAGGAATATTATGTCACATATTAAATTTGATTATTCAAAAGTATTAGATAAATTTGTTGCACCACATGAACTAGATTATATGCAGCCTCAAGTGACTGCAGCAGATTCTGCTCTGAGAAATGGTACAGGTCCTGGGGCAGAAATGACTGGCTGGTTGAACTTACCTGAAGAATATGACAAAGATGAATTTGCTCGTATTCAAAAGGCTGCTGCTAAAATCCAATCTGATAGTGAGGTATTGATCGTAATCGGTATTGGTGGTTCCTATTTAGGAGCTCGTGCAGCTATTGATTTCTTGAATAATTCATTTGTAAACTTGCAAAGAAAGGAAGAACGCAAGGCACCTCAGATCCTCTATGCTGGAAACTCTATCTCTTCAAGCTATTTGGCTGATTTGGTAGACTATGTATCAGACAAAGATTTCTCAGTAAACGTGATTTCTAAATCAGGTACAACAACTGAACCGGCTATTGCTTTCCGTGTCTTCAAAGAACTCTTGGTTAAGAAGTACGGTCAAGAAGAAGCTAACCAACGTATCTACGCAACTACAGACCGCGCTAAAGGTGCAGTTAAAGTTGAAGCAGATGCTAATGGCTGGGATACTTTTGTAGTGCCTGATAGTGTAGGTGGTCGTTTTACAGTATTGACAGCAGTGGGGCTCTTGCCAATCGCAGCTGCAGGAGCTGATATCAGCAAGTTAATGGAAGGAGCAAATGCTGCTCGCAAGGCTTATGCTTCTGATAAGTTGGCTGAAAATGAAGCATATCAATATGCAGTTGTACGCAATATCTTGTACCGTAAAGGTTATCTGACAGAAGTTCTAGCTAACTATGAACCATCTCTGCAATACTTCTCTGAGTGGTGGAAGCAACTGGCTGGTGAGTCAGAAGGGAAAGACCAAAAAGGGATTTATCCAACTTCAGCTAACTTCTCAACAGACTTGCACTCTCTGGGACAATTTATCCAGGAAGGTACCCGTATCCTCTTTGAAACAGTTATCCGTGTAGATAAACCTCGCAAAAATGTGCTGATTCCTGAATTGGCAGAAGACTTGGACGGTCTTGGCTACTTGCAAGGAAAAGATGTTGACTTTGTCAATAAAAAAGCTACAGATGGAGTGCTGTTAGCACACACTGATGGTGGAGTTCCAAATATGTTTGTGACACTGCCTGAGCAAGATGAGTTCACTTTGGGCTACACTATTTACTTCTTTGAGTTGGCTATTGCTCTTTCTGGCTACCTGAATGGTATCAATCCATTTGACCAGCCTGGAGTTGAAGCTTATAAGAAAAACATGTTTGCTCTTCTTGGGAAACCAGGCTTTGAAGAGCTGGGTGCTGAGTTGAATGCACGCCTTTGATTCTCATATGCTTTGAGTTCATTTAGAATATAAAAAGATCCACAAGTTCATTTCTTGTGGATTTTTAGTACAAGCCTCTTAATTAGTTTATTATTTTTTTTAAAAGTGTAAAAAAGAGTGTCTTAATTCTTTTATGAAAGCGCTGTATAATTGCCTTGTAAATAAAATTTGAGAGGTATCAAAATGAATGATTGGTTAAACATAAAAGGCAAAACAGTTCTTGTGACTGGCGCGTCATCTGGGATCGGTAAGGCAATCGTTGAAGAATTGCTGGAATTAGGAGTCAATGTAGCGAATTTTGATCTTAGCGACAACGATTTGCGTCACCCGAATCTATTATTTGTAAAAGTTGATGTAACTTCTCGCTCTGAAGTAGAAGAGGGTGTTGCCAAAATAGTTGAAAGATTTGGCAATATTGATGCGGTAGTCAATAATGCAGGGATTAATGTTCCCAGATTATTAATTGATGCAGAAAATCCTAAAGGTCCTTACGAGTTAGACGATGAAACGTTTGAAAAAGTAACAATGATTAATCAAAAAGGTTTGTATTTGGTTAGTCAGGCAGTAGGACGTATTTTAGTGAAAAATAGAAAAGGTGTAATTGTGAACATGGCTTCAGAAGCAGGCTTGGAAGGTTCTGAAGGACAAAGTGCCTATGCTGCCACAAAAGCAGCAGTCTATAGTTACACTCGTTCATGGGCAAAAGAGCTGGGTAAGCATGGTGTACGTGTGGTTGGAATTGCTCCAGGAATTATGGAAGCTACGGGACTTCGAACTCTTTCTTATGAGGAAGCTCTTGCTTATACCCGTGGAAAGACGGTAGAAGATATTCGAGCTGGTTATGCTTCAACTTCAACAACTCCTTTGGGACGAAGTGGTAAACTACGGGAAGTAGCTGACCTTGTAGCATTCTATATTTCAGACCGTTCTAGCTATATAACTGGAGTCACTACAAATATTGCCGGGGGGAAAACTCGCGGTTAAAAAAATGAAGGTGAGGAAGAGAGTTGACCATAGTAAATCGATGGTATAACATTTTAGAAAAAATGGTCTCACAGCCAACTTATTCCTTGGTAGATATGCGCTCAGAGCTGGATATTAGTATGCAAACCTTGCAAAAGAGTATCCAACAATTAAATGATGTTTTGGCTCCGAGTATCCAGATTATCTCACAAGATGATAAGTTAATGTTAGAGGTGTATGACTATACTGAGTTGGAAAGGATTTTATCTGGTAGTTTAAAACGGGAGAGTGACTTCAATTCTTCCAGTAAAAGAATTGCCTATTTACTAAAACGTTTAATTAAGTCAACCTCCCCTCTTCTTATTGACGACTTGGCTGAGGAGGCAGGTGTTAGTAGAAGTACCCTTAATAAGGATTTAAAACAAGTAAAATCTTTGGCAGAGAGTTACTCTATCACTATTTCAGGAAAGCCCAACCGTGGGCTGGAGGTCTTGGGGTCCGAGCTGAATTTGCGCTTGCTCTATATTCACCAAGTGGCCCCTTACTTTGAAGGAAAGACACTCACCGAGGCAACATCTTCTTTTCTGGAGACGCTACTCCAGGAGTATAAAATCCCGAAAGAAACAAAGGAACTCCTTCGAAAGACAATTTCAATTATGGTGGAGCGTATTTATGCATCTAGGGTGTTGAGTTGCCCTATTCCTTACTATAGGAATGATTTAACAGAGACACCTTTGGTTGAAAAATTAATCTATCATATTGAGATGACTTATAAGATTTCCCTCAGTCAGTTTGAAATAGACTTTTTGTGTTTTCCGTTTAATATCCGTTTTATTGACACTTTAAGCAAGCCGTCTTATCAATCTGAACAGCTTGCAAACATTTTTCAAG
Source organism: Streptococcus infantis (assembly GCF_047465035.1). GTDB lineage: Bacteria > Bacillota > Bacilli > Lactobacillales > Streptococcaceae > Streptococcus > Streptococcus infantis_T. The sequence continues at coordinate 60,367 of NZ_JASHAQ010000012.1, read as the reverse complement.
GGATTGTCAAGAAAGTCAAAGAAACAATGTTGGTTAACTTTGATGATGAAGAATTATTTGAAGAAATCAAGTCTCATCTAGGCCCCTTAATCAATCGACTGATTTTCCATGTGCAAGCTAATGATATATTCCATGGCGAGGTTCAAACTCAATATCCTTTTGCTTTTGAAATGGCGAAAATTGCTGGAGAAGAACTGTCTGCAATTTTTGGTTCTGAATTGGAATTATCTGAAATCGGATATCTGGCTTTGTATTTTGAAATGATTTTAAGAAAGCAAAACTCTGTTGTAAATGGTTCTCGCAAGCAGATAGCAGTAGTTTGCACAACAGGAAGAGGAACTGCTGCGATGATTATTCAGCAACTCAGACGAATCCTTGGAAATGATGTAGACATTACTCAGTATTCTGAAGAGGATTTTAATCTGGATTTGAATCAGGACTATTTCGCGATTTTTACGACAGTTCCTCTAAAATATAAAGATTCTAAATCTCCAGTCATTCAAGTTAATCATCTTTTTGATGATCAATGGCTGCGGGAAGAATGGCAGAGGGCCAATGCTTTTCATCAAAAAAATCTAGAAACAGTCAGCTTACGTTTTCTTCGGTTGAGTCCCCAAAAAACCTATCAGCAATACTTGCTAAATATGGTTGCAGAGTTAGAGAAACTTCAGATGATTGATGAAGGTTTTAGAAATCGGATAATTGATAGGGAGAAAAAACAATCAACCATTTTTGGTGGAGGAATTGCCTTCCCCCATACAATTAACCAGGGTTATGCAAAGACTATTTTAATGTTTGGAAAGCTAGAAGAGCCTTATCAAAAAGGAGATGATTGGATTGAATTTATCTTTCTAGTCGCCATTCCCTCAGAAATTGAAAGCAAAATGGAGAGTGAATTGCTGGAATTGTATGACGACATTTTTCGAATTGCAGGAGAGCCTTCTCTAAAAGAAGCTTTGAGGGCTGTAGAAACAGAGACAGAGTTTCTATCATTTTCTAAGAGCAAAGGAGTATTTTAATGAATTCGCTAATAATTTTCGCTGTATTTGTCATGGCAGCTTATATATTTCAAATGTTCCTCGGCTGGCAGCAACTCAAAGACTTCAATAAGACCTATACGATGCTCCGAAGACTGGGGCGCGTAGCGATTGGCAGGAAGTCCGGAAGAATCAAATCCGGTACGATTGTCATGTTCGCGGTTGATGAAAACGGTCGGGTTCTTAAAGCTAGCAAAATGCAAGGAGTCACAATCTTAGCACGTTTTCAAAATATGGACGATTATGTTGGAGAAGACATCCATTATTTTGACAAGTATAATCCTCTTGTGAGAAAAGAAAATAAGTTGATGCAATCAGCTATAGAAGATGCTAGAAAAGTCTATCTTTGGCATGAGGCAGGTATTGAGAAAGAGACAAGTTCATCTGATTCTTTTCTGGGATTCGGCTTTTATGCGAATTACTTACAATTATCTATTAAACAGTTATTTAAAAAAAATAAGAAAGGGAGTTCCTTATGAATCACATTACAAATTTTGCAGAGAGTTTTATGAAACTCTTCCAATTAGGTGGAGAAACCTTTATTAGCTGGATGACAAATATTGTACCGCTTGTCTTAATGCTATTGATTGCAATGAATACCCTTATCGCTTTCTTGGGAGAAGAGAAGGTCAATTCCCTGGCTAAGATTTCTGCCAAAAATCCTGTTAGCCGGTATATGATTTTACCTTTCATTTCAGCCTTTATGCTGGGGAATCCGATGGCAATCAGTATGGGACGTTTCTTACCAGAATATTATAAACCTAGTTTTGTAGCAGCTCAGATGCAGTTCTGCCATACTTCAAATGGTGTATTTCCGCATATCAATCCTGGGGAATTGTTTGTATGGATGGGAATTGCAACAGGAATTCAAACTTTAGGTTTAAGTCAAATGGACTTAGCCATTCGTTACATGCTTGTTGGGCTTGTCATGAACTTTGTAGGCGGTTGGGTGACCGATTTTACAACTGCTTATGTAGCAAAACAGCAAGGTGTTACCTTGAGTAAAACATTTGATTTATAGAAAGAGTGAAATTATGTCATATAAGAGTATAAAAGTTGTTAAAGGAAATGGCGGTTTCGGAGGACCTTTGGTCATTACACCTAGTGAAGCTAAGCATAAATTCATCTATATTACTGGCGGCGGAGAAAAGCCAGATATTGTAGATAAAATTGCTGATTTGACCGGTATGGAAGCTGTTAATGGGTTTAAAACTTCTATCCCAGATGAGGAAATTGCTTTAGCAATCGTGGATTGTGGCGGTACTCTTCGCTGTGGTATTTATCCTAAAAAGGGAATCCCTACAATAAATATTGTTGCTACAGGGAAAAGTGGGCCTCTAGCTCAATATATAACCGAGGAAATCTATGTGTCAGCAGTTGGCCTTAATCAAATTTCTGCTGCTAATGAAGACGAAAAAGCGACAACTGTGGTAACTGAAAAGCCAACTTACGATACTAGTAAAAAAATTACAGAGCAAAAAGCTGAAACAAGTATTGTAGCACGAATTGGGATGGGGGCTGGTAAGGTCGTTGCAACTTTCAACCAGGCTGCTCGTGAAGCCATCCAAACAATGCTCAATACAATAATTCCTTTCATGGCCTTTGTTTCCTTGCTGATTGGGGTTATTCAAGGATCCGGTGTTGGAAATTGGCTGGCAAAATTAATGGTTCCCCTAGCGGGGAACATCTGGGGACTCGTTTTAATTGGCTTTATCTGTTCCTTACCATTCCTATCTCCTTTGTTAGGTCCCGGAGCTGTTATTAGTCAGATTATTGGAACTTTAATTGGAGTCGAAATCGGAAAAGGGACTATTCCGCCCCAAATGGCTCTGCCAGCTTTATTTGCTATCAACACTCAAAACGGTTGTGATTTCATTCCTGTAGCACTCGGCCTATCTGAAGCCAAGGCTGAAACAGTTGAGGTTGGTGTCCCTTCGGTACTTTATTCACGCTTTCTCAATGGTGTTCCGCGGGTGCTAGTTGCTTGGATAGCTAGTATTGGTCTTTATCAGTAGACCTTTGATAGACGCATGTAAACAGAGTAGCTATATTATGTTAAACTTATCTATAAGCCTAAGTTTATGACAAATTAGAGAAAGTATGAATAGAAATCAGATGAAGAAAATTTTTGAAACTAAAGTAATTCAAGTAGGGTCTGAAGCTCAGAATATGATTCAAGATGCCAATATGCTCATTTTATTTGGAGAAGAAGCACCGGAAGATTTATCAGAGTATTGTTTTAAGATTGATAATAAAAATCTGCTAGGTTCAATACTAGAAGGTGGCAAGCTGGTGGTAGATAATCAGGAATATTCGATTAGTTCCGTAGGAAATGTAGTAGAAAAAAATTTAACTGGACTGGGACATATCACGATTTCTTTTGATGGTTCAAAAGAGGGGAGCCTTCCTGGTACACTCCATGTTGTAGCAGATCAAGCGGTAGTAATTGATAAAGATTCTACCATTCAGATTTTTGAAACTGCTTAACCATAATAAAATTTCAAATCAAGCAATTTAGAAAAATAAAAGTCTAAAAAATTGATTCAGAGCCTGGACAAAAAGTCCAGGCTTCTGGGTCTAAATTAGAAAAAATAGATGACGCAGTGGTTGATTGGCAAGTCAATCAAACTAGCCAGTCAGTGCAAGGGAATTTCCAGCAAATGCATCCACAAGGGGTGCTTGAACAGAAGGGAAAGACCAAAAAGGTATCTACCCAACTTCAGCTAACTTCTCAACAGACCTACACTCTCTGGGACAATTTATCCAGGAAGGTACCCGTATCCTCTTTGAAACAGTTATCCGTGTAGATAAACCTCGCAAAAATGTGCTGATTCCTGAATTGGCAGAAGACTTGGACGGTCTTGGCTACCTTCAAGGAAAAGACGTTGACTTCGTTAACAAAAAAGCAACTGACGGTGTTCTTCTTGCCCACACTGACGGTGACGTACCAAACATGTACGTAACTCTTCCTGAGCAAGATGCCTTCACTCTTGGATACACTATCTACTTCTTCGAATTGGCTATCGCCCTTTCAGGTTACTTGAATGCCATCAACCCATTTGACCAACCAGGTGTTGAAGCTTACAAACGTAACATGTTTGCCCTTCTTGGTAAACCAGGATTTGAAGAATTGAGCAAAGAACTCAACGCTCGTCTATAATAGAGCCTGAAAAGAGTGGTTTTACCACTCTTTTTGCTTTTTCTCGAAAAGAGAAATTGGACTCTGGCACGACTTGTGATATAATATAGAGAGCAAAAAGGCAGACGCCTAGAGACTATATAGGAGAAGATATGTCAAAAGATATTCGTGTGCGTTATGCACCAAGTCCAACAGGACTACTACACATCGGAAATGCCCGTACAGCATTGTTTAACTACTTGTATGCACGCCACCATGGTGGAACTTTTATCATCCGTATCGAAGATACTGATCGTAAGCGTCACGTTGAAGACGGAGAACGTTCACAGCTTGAAAACCTTCGTTGGTTGGGCATGGATTGGGATGAAAGTCCAGAGACTCATGAAAACTACCGCCAATCAGAGCGTTTGGAACTCTATCAAAAATATATCGACCAATTGCTTGCTGAAGGGAAAGCCTACAAATCTTACGTCACTGAAGAAGAGTTGGCAGCTGAACGTGAACGCCAAGAAGCAGCTGGTGAAACACCTCGTTACATTAACGAATACCTTGGTATGAGCGAAGAAGAAAAAGTAGCTTACGTTGCAGAACGTGAAGCAGCAGGTATCATCCCGACTGTTCGTTTAGCAGTTAATGAAGCTGGCATTTACAAGTGGCATGACATGGTCAAAGGTGATATCGAGTTTGAAGGTGGCAATATCGGTGGTGACTGGGTTATCCAAAAGAAAGACGGTTACCCAACTTACAACTTTGCTGTTGTTATCGATGACCACGATATGCAAATCTCTCATGTAATCCGTGGAGATGACCATATTGCTAATACACCAAAACAGCTCATGGTTTATGAAGCACTTGGTTGGGAAGCTCCAGAGTTCGGTCACATGACCTTGATTATCAACTCTGAAACGGGTAAAAAACTTTCAAAACGTGATACTAACACTCTTCAATTTATCGAAGATTACCGTAAGAAGGGCTACCTTCCAGAAGCAGTCTTTAACTTTATCGCTCTTCTTGGCTGGAACCCTGGCGGGGAAGACGAAATCTTCTCTCGTGAAGAACTCATCAAGCTCTTTGATGAAAACCGTCTTAGCAAGTCTCCAGCAGCCTTCGACCAGAAGAAACTTGATTGGATGAGCAATGATTATATCAAGAATGCGGACCTTGAGACTATTTTTGAAATGGCAAAACCATTCCTTGAAGAAGCAGGACGTTTGACAGACAAGGCTAAAAAATTGGTGGAACTCTACAAACCACAAATGAAGTCAGTTGACGAAATCGTTCCATTGACAGACCTTTTCTTCTCAGACTTCCCAGAATTGACAGAAGCTGAGCGAGAAGTTATGGCTGGTGAAACTGTTCCGACTGTACTTGAGGCCTTTAAGGCAAAACTTGAAGCTATGTCAGACGATGAGTTTGTGGTAGAAAATATCTTCCCACAAATCAAAGCAGTCCAAAAAGAAACAGGTATCAAAGGGAAGAATCTCTTCATGCCAATCCGTATCGCTGTTTCAGGTGAGATGCATGGTCCTGAATTGCCAGATACCATCTACTTGCTTGGACGTGAAAAATCAATCCAACATATTGAAAAAATGTTGGCAGAGATTGCAAAATAAGCTAAGTTTCGACTACTTTTAATTATAGTAATTGTAGGACTTAGTTCAGAGAGAATCAGATGGTTCTCTCTTTTTTGTTGCAAAGGTAGAATCATATTCAATTAAATGTTTAGGTGGCGCTTTAAAAAAGAGTTCCTTTTATATGTACTTATTTGAAAATGCAAAAGTTTTAGTGTATAATATTAAGTGACAGGGCAGGGGAAAGAAGTCAGTGATATGGTAAAATTCTTTACAAACAGACTCGAATTAGCCCAGACATCGTCTATGTTGTTTGTTGAGTCGACTTATTTTTTCTTTGCGTTTTGCTGGACACAGGAAGAAATTCATGAGTTCATGCAACTATCACCCATAACGATGCCTTCGTTTTCGATTCGAAGTTTATATGCGAGACTTTAGATTTAGACGTATATCTTACTAGAGGTGCATATTTTTCTCTTTCTTCTCCCAAAAATAGAAAGAAATCGACCTTGCTCTGTTCACCTTGCGTTAAGCAAGGTTTTTTTGTGGAATAGTACTAGGCGATTTACGATTTTTCTATCAAGTGGTATAATATTAACTATCCTGATGAATTGAGGAACTCAAATGAAAGAATTTAACAAATCAATCAAATTAGAGCATGTGGCTTACGACATCCGTGGTCCAGTTCTTGAGGAAGCCATGCGCATGCGCGCAAATGGAGAAAAAATCCTTCGCTTGAATACAGGAAACCCAGCTGAGTTTGGCTTTACAGCACCAGATGAGGTCATCCATGATTTGATTATGAATGCGCGTGATAGTGAAGGTTATTCGGACTCAAAAGGGATCTTTTCAGCCCGTAAAGCAATTATGCAATATTGCCAACTGAAAAACTTCCCAAATGTAGGTATCGATGATATCTATCTTGGAAATGGGGTTAGTGAGCTAATCGTTATGTCTATGCAAGGGCTTTTGGATAACGGCGATGAAGTCTTGGTTCCTATGCCTGACTACCCACTTTGGACAGCTGCAGTTAGCTTGGCTGGAGGAAATGCCGTTCACTACGTCTGTGATGAAGAAGCTGAATGGTATCCAGACCTAGATGACATTAAGTCTAAGATTAGTTCAAATACTAAGGCTATCGTTTTGATCAATCCAAATAATCCAACGGGAGCCCTCTATCCTAAAGAACTCTTACTAGATATCATTGAGATTGCTCGTCAAAATGACTTGATTATCTTTGCGGATGAAATTTACGACCGTATGGTTATGGACGGTAATGTCCACACACCAGTAGCAAGTTTGGCTCCAGACCTTTTCTGTGTCAGCATGAATGGTCTGTCTAAATCTCACCGCATCGCTGGTTTCCGTGTAGGTTGGATGGTCTTGTCTGGTCCTAAGAAGCATGTCAAAGGCTATATCGAAGGGCTTAATATGCTCTCAAATATGCGTCTCTGCTCTAACGTACTAGCACAACAGGTTGTTCAAACTTCACTCGGTGGTCACCAATCGGTGGATGAACTACTATTGCCAGGTGGTCGTATCTATGAGCAAAGAAACTTTATTTATAATGCCATTCAGGAAATCCCAGGATTGTCCGCGGTTAAACCTAAAGCGGGTCTTTATATCTTCCCTAAAATTGATCGCAATATGTACCGTATTGACGATGATGAACAGTTTGTCCTTGATTTCTTGAAGCAAGAGAAGGTACTTTTGGTGCACGGACGAGGATTTAACTGGAGAGAACCAGATCACTTCCGTATCGTTTATCTACCACGTGTAGATGAGTTAGCCCAAATCCAAGAAAAGATGACCCGTTTCTTGAAACAGTATCGTAGATAAGAACGATCTAGGTTTCGAGTACAATCAGCAAATTTTTATCTCAGAGAAATCAAATGTTTTGATGATTTTAACATTGTTTCTCTGAGTTTTTTCATGTTTTTAAAAAATGTATTGATTATCTGCAATATCCTGAGAAGTTTGAATTTGTTGATTTAGATAATGAAGTATCTGCGATTGAGCTTCTTTAATGTTGTGCATATAAATAAAAATGAAGCAAGAGTGAAAAATTGAATGGGATAGGGTAGACGAATAAAATGTTAACTACGAAAAAGATTATTGCGGAATTTGAGGAAAGTTCTAATGATATTAAATTCCTTGAATTTAACAAAAAACTAACGGATAGTATAGAAAGACCACAAGAACTGAAGTTTATCTTAGAACATTTTTCTTATGTAACTGTGAATGGTTATTTAAAAATCTTGGGGAATGATTTAGAGAATGGCTTCAGCTACTGTAATGAATTGTTTTCAAAATGTTATAATTCGAATCGTTGTTTGATAGCTTATGATATCTTGGGTGGTCTATTTGCAATAAATATTGAAAAATTAAATGCAATAGAATATTTCGCTCCCGATACATTAGAATGGGAGGATTTGGAGATAGATTATAAGGACTTTTTATATTGGGTGACGACAAATCAGTTAGACACATTTTATCAAGAGCTGATAGTATCAGATTTGTTCACATTAGATTTATCGCTTGAAGCAAATGAAGTTGTTTTGACCTATCCTTTTATTTGGTCAATGGAATATACTCCATCAGATGCAGTTAGAAAAATAATCCCTTTTAAAGAATTGTTAGAAATGAATGCTGATTTTTATAGACAGTTAAGGATGTGATAAATAAAGGGTACAATGCATGAAAAAGATATTTGAAATTAGTACATACAGTAAAATAGTATTAAATGGGAAATAATCATTAATGTAAACTGTTATTATTAAAGGCTTCCAAAGAAAAAAGCTTTTTTGTATAAATGTGTATTACGAATGTGTGACTGATAGACAAACATTAAAATATATGATAAACAAAAATAGAAAAAAATTAAAAAGAGAATCCTTATATCAGTAATTTCATCAGTGGGCCTCACATATTGCTTGACAAAAGAAAAAGGCAAATAGTGTAGATAACAAATCTCACAATGAAATAAGGTCGGGCAAAAAGTCTTTAAAATAAAAGAAAAGCATATTATTAGATGTTTAAAAACCTTGATTTAACGCGATTATTGAATTTTAAAATTTCGATGTATTGCAATAAAAATTAACCAAAAAACTACATTCTTTGTGAAATAAATTAGATGTTCGGATATATAGAGAAACGCTCTAGACACAATATGACTAGAGCGTTTTTATCTTGTTTTGAAATTACATATCAATTTTATCAACTTGTCATTTATTTGATCAATGTACATTTGGCAGAAAAAAAGAATACAGGACGAACAAATTCCTGTACTCTTAAAATAACTTAGAATAGAAATGATAATGCTGCGACTGCTGCTATTATAGTGCAAATTATTTTTCCAATTTTTGCATGTTGTTTGAACAATTTATCAGAGAAAAGACTCAATCCAAGCACAATAAAAAACAAAGTAGTTCTTAAAATAAAAATAGTCATGGTCCATACTCCTTTCGTTATTTTGTTAATCCAGTAAATAAGTTGAATCGTAATTATTTAATCTGCAAATATGTTTATCTTTTCCGAAAACTCCTTTGGTCATTGATCGGTATCTCTATCTATCTTTATTATAGCACAAATATCCTTATTAAACAATTATATTTATCCTTTATAAACTAACATTTGGCCATTTGACAAGGATGGATACTTGCTCCGAACTTGCTTCTAAAAAGTAGCAAGTTCAACTCTCACTACCTTTTCTTTCCTCTTCTTTTTTGAGAGCGCTTGAAATATGTTATAATAGTTCTAGATTATTTTTTTGGAGGCAAACCGTGGGAAATTTTATTGAGCTAGTCTTTCATCGTTTCTTTTTGGGGATGATTGCAACGGCTTATTTTTGGTTATTGACACTAGCAGGAGGTGTGATTTTTGGTATAGCACCAGCTAGTGCGACTATCATGAGTTTATTTGCAGAACATGGCTATTCTTACCGTGCCTATGGTTTTAAAGAGGCTTGGACTCTTTACAAGAGTAATTTTATTAAAAGCAATCTCAGTTTCTACACCTTTATGGGACTTGACTTGATCTTGATTTATGGTTTGTATCTCATGATCCAATTGCCGCATCAGACCATTATCCATTTGGCAGCAACCTTTCTAAATATCTTTTTGGTAGCCTTGGTCTTTTTGGCTTATACAGTTTCTCTAAAATTACAAGTTTATTTTGACTTATCCTATCAAAATACCTTAAAGCTTGCCTTTATCGGAATTTTTATGAGCTTGTCAGCAGTGGCTAAAGTTCTTCTTGGTAGCGTCTTGTTAGCCATTATTGGGTTTTATATGCCAGCCCTCATTATTTTTGTAGGGATTGGTATGTGGCACTTCTTTATTAGTGATTTATTGGAGCCTATTTATGAAAGCATTCATGAAAAATTGGCGTCCAAATAGAATGAAACAATTTTGGCTTCATTCACTCCTTCGAACCTATACTTGGGTGATGATTGTCATCATTGCTAGTTTTGCCCTGTTGATTTCCTATGTGAACTGGGATAGTCGAGAAAAAGAAGCAAGACAGGTTTCCCAGCGGGTCTTGACTCGGACAGTGAGTGAGGTTGAGTATTACTATCGAGAATCAGCGCGTTCAGCCCAAAGTTTAGTAGATAATCAAGCGCGAATCGAGGGAATTTATAAGTATTTTAGCCTTACTACACCAGATTATTTCTACTGGCAACTGGAGCGTAAAGCATCGCCCTATATTTCTGTATCCATTTATGAAAATATCGATGACCTTTATGTGCGCAATGGTTTTGTAACGGGTGTAGCCATTGTCTTGCAAGACTCGACAGAAGTTTATGTTTCGAAGAGGGACAATCGTAGTGGTTACAAGGTTTCTGCAGATGCTTTCAAGCCAGATGCTAATAGTTTCGCCATTCCTGTATCCGATCCAGTATCGGATCAAGCTATTGGTGTTATTTATGTCTCTGTATCTTCCGATGTTTTTTATAAGGCTATTGACAATACCAGAGGAACTATTCCCATCGCTGTGAGCATCACCTCTCCTTTTGAAACGGATATGTTTCACCTAGGTGAAAAACGTGATCGAGAGGAGTGGTTGCAAGATGAGACTGTTCATGGATATCAGGTGCAGGTTGCAGTTCCGAGGGATTATGTCCTTAGTGGTAGTATCTCTAGTTCGATTTTTATTCTTGCTTTGAGTCTCCTCTTTATCGTTATTTTATATGTAACCTTGAAAAAAACATTTTCGAAGTATCAAACGCAGGTTGTTGATCTAGTGGAAACTATCCATGATATTGCGCAAGGGGAACAAGGTAAAAGAATTGATCTCACGAAAAAAGACCAGGAATTGCTTGTAATCGCTGAGACAACAAATGATATGTTGGATCGATTGGAGAGAAATATCCATGATATTTATCAACTTGAACTGAGTCAAAAAGATGCCAATATGCGCGCCCTACAAGCTCAGATAAATCCACATTTTATGTACAATACTCTGGAGTTTCTGCGGATGTACGCGGTCATGGAAAACCAAAATGAACTAGCGGATATTATCTACGAATTCAGTAGTCTCCTGCGCAACAACATCTCTGACGAACGAGAAACAACATTAAAGCAAGAAGTGGAATTTTGTCGGAAGTATAGCTATCTCTGTATGGTGCGTTATCCAAAATCCATTGCTTATGGATTTAAGATTGACCCTGGATTGGAAGAAATGCGCATTCCAAAATTCACCCTCCAACCCTTGGTGGAGAATTATTTTGCCCACGGAGTTGATCATCGACGTACAGATAATGTGATTAGTATCAAGGCCTTGAAAAAAGAAGGATATGTCGAAATCTTGGTAACCGATAATGGGCGTGGAATGCTTGCTGATAAGCTAGCAGAGATCCAGGATAAATTAGCTCAAAGAACCTTCGAACATACGGTGGATTATAGTGGGAAACGCCAGTCCATTGGGATTGTCAATGTGCATGAGCGCTTTGTACTCTACTTTGGCGACCGCTATGACATCAGTGTAGAATCAGTTAAACAAGAAGGTGTTCGCTATCGAATTACCATTCAAAATGAAGAGAAAGGATAAAGATGTATAAAGTACTTTTAGTTGACGATGAGTACATGATTACAGAAGGACTCAAACGTTTGATTCCTTTTGACAAATGGGATATGGAAGTCGTTGCAACAGCCAATCATGCTGACGACGCTCTGGACTACGTTCGAGAACATCCAGTAGATATTGTCATTTCTGATGTCAATATGCCTGACAAGACAGGGCTTGAGATGATTGGGGAGATGAAGGAGTTGTTGTCAAATGCTTACTATATCCTCCTTTCAGGCTATCAAGAATTTGACTATGTCAAAAAAGCCATGAATCTCAATGTCGTTGATTATCTGGTCAAACCAGTCGATAAGGTTGAGCTTGAACGCTTGCTTGAAAAGATTGCCAGTCAGCTTGGTGAAAAATCTCATGAGCCAGAAATATTGAGTCAGCAACTAGATGAAGAAGCATTCAAGACTCATCTCAGCCAAAAAGAAAATTGGTGGATCGGGCTTTCCAAGGAAAAACAAGGGGATTTTGTTATTCCCTACTATGTTCTAGGTCAGGACTGGCAAATCGTCCTTGCAGATCAGGAATTTGAGGGTTTGCTAGTCATGCCTTTTGAAGCTCCTTATCAAATCAACTTTGAAAAGTGGAAGCGTGATGTTGAAAAGACTCTCTTTTATGGTTCGGTCAATTTAGATCAGTCTGAAAGTCTCTTTTCTTACTACGAACCTATCTATCGGGTGATTATTCAAGGAAATCTCCAGCAAATTATTGATGAATTGACCTTGCTTGAGAAGATTGTCTTAGAAAATACACCGAGAGTATCTATCACAAAGCAGCTCTTTACCCAGTTTGTCATGGATGTCTTCCATCTTTTTGAACATCTGAAGGCAGATGACATGACAGATATTGTCAAAAACATCCATGCCATTACAACTTTTGAGGACTTAGTCGCTTATACCAAGAAAACCTTGACTTCCTTCTTTGGCCAATACCGCATGAATGAAAATGTAGTTAGTGTGCTCGAGGTCATTGGTAGAGACTACAAAAAAGAGCTTTCTCTCAAGGATATCAGTAAGGACCTCTTTATCAATCCCGTTTATTTGGGTCAACTAATCAAGAAGGAAACCAATTCCACCTTTGCAGAGCTTCTCAATAAGCAACGCATCAAGGCTGCCCAGCAACTCTTGTTATCCACCAATGATAGTATTGAGGACATTTGCTATACGGTTGGTTACAGTAATGTTGGTTATTTCTATAAGGTTTTTCGAAAGCTGTGTGGGAAGTCTCCTAAAGCCTACCGTAAACAGGTGGAAACGAACTTGTAACAGTTGTTCTCCTTCGTAAAATATGCTATAATAATTAAAAAATTATGAGGAGGTTACTTTTATGAAAAAGAAACCAATCTATCTTTGGGTATTGCTGATTTTATCAGCCTTACTCTCAGCAATGTCACTATTTGGAATCATATCTCCAGTACCTACTGCGGAGAGTATGAGCAATCTAGAAACATCAGCATCAGGTGTTAATGCTACTTATGCTAAGGAGCTCGTTGATTACACCATTAAGGTATCGGAGCATGGTCATTCTGTCTTCAGCATTCTCTTGGTTGTCTTATCTGTTATTCTAGTTGTTGTAGCTTTGGTTTTCCTTATTCGTAAAAACATCCAATTGGCTAACTACACTTATCTTGCTTATGTCTTCGTTGCCATCGTTGGTTCTATCTACAACTTTATCGGCGTTCAGGATGCGGTTTCACTTTTTACAGATCCTAACATCCGTATGGGAGTGGAGCTTGGTGCCAAAGGTTCTGCTATTTTTGGGATTGTACTCAATATTATCTTCCTAGCAATCGTCTTCTATAAAATGTGGCGTCAGCAAAAAGAATTAACAGAAGCTCAAGAAGAGGAAGAACTTGCCTAAGAGTTGACAAAGCATAACTATCAAGATACAATCTTGGTAGTTATTTTTTATGATTCAAAAAGGAGGAGAAAATGAAAAAAATTTCCTTAGTCTATATCAGTCTGAGCGGAAATACGGAGAGTTTCGTAACACGATTGAAGGCTTACCTATTAGAACAGTATGGGAACATTGAAGTGGAAAAGATCCATATTAAAGATTTGGTCAAGGAGGGGGAAAATTTCTTTGAGATGTCCAATCCATATGTGGCTTTCCTACCGACTTATCTAGAAGGTGGCAATGGTGTTGACAATGGAGATGTGGAGATTTTGACCACTCCAGTAGGTGATTTTATCGCCTATGGAGACAATGCCAGCAAGTGTTTTGGTGTCGTAGGATCAGGCAATCGTAATTTTAACAACCAATACTGTTTGACGGCTAAACAATACAGCCAGCGCTTTGGTTTCCCTGTTCTAGCTGACTTTGAGATGCGTGGAATGCTGGGAGATATTAAAAAGGTTGCAGGGATTATTGCGGACTTGTATGAGTTAGATAGTTAAGAAGTGTGAGGAGTCAATATGCAAAATATGGGAGAGATTTTTAAAGAGTTACGAAAGAGTCGGAATATATCCTTACAAGAGGCGACGGGAGGAGAGTTTACTTATTCCATGTTGAGCAAATTTGAACGAGGGGAGGCTGATTTATCATCTGTGAAATTAATTACTGCTTTAGATCATATTCATTCTGATTTGAATGAATTTATGTATTTGGTACGTGGTTTTGCTCAGAAAAAGAATTTGACTTTTACAGAAAATCTTTGGAACACATATGAAAAAGAAGGTCTTGCTTCTCTTCAAGCATTGTACGAAAGGACATCTAAAAAGTATGCCTCAAGTGCTGAAAAAAGCTATCTTTTACAAATGATTCGTATCAAAAGTGTTCTGGTATTTTTTGATTTAGAAGCAACAGCAACTGATGAAGAGTTGGATTTTCTTTATGACTATTTTTTTACTATTGATATTTGGGGAAATTACGAATTAGAACTATTTTCAACCATTTCTACCTTGTTTCCTCTTCCGCTCTATTTTAAATATGCTAGGGAGATGCTACAAAAAACAGATTTATTAGGTTCTTTACCGGATAATAAAGTTAGTATTGATACGATTTTAATTAATGGACTATTTAAAGCAGTAGAGGAAAAAGATAAGTTAAAGGCAGATTATTTCATCTTTCAGATTGAAAAGCGAGATTTACCAGAGCAAGAAGCCTATCTTAAAATTATTTATATGATTGCCAAAGGTTATTACGATACTATTTTTACATTATCGGATAAAGGGGGTGTAAGAATTAAGAGAGGTATTGAGATTTTGAAGGATTTAGAATACGTAGATGGTGCGACATACTATGAAAACTACTTTTTAAATCAATTTTCATGCAAGGAGTTGTAATATATTCTTATGGTGTTAGCTGACAAAAAATAAATTCGATTCTTAATGTTGCATATTTAATAGTTTCTAGAATATAATTTATCTATTTTGAAGAAAAATATATTACAAAAAAGTGGGGACTCCCGCTTTTTTTGTTATACTTGATTCATAAAATAAAGGAGGTAACAGAAATGACAAAATTTGCAATGATTGCATCAACACATGCAGAACCAGTCAAAGAATTTGTAGCAACATACAAGTGCACAGTTCATAAAGGATAATGAACTAAGGTATAGATTGGTAGTGTTTTATAAGGAGTATGGACTTGTATATCATACTCCTTTATCTATTTGTAAAAAGGTGAACTATGGATAGAACGGATTTTACATATTGTAATGAAAATTTATATGAATTGGAAGAGTTTGGTTTTAAAATTCATATTTCTGCCACTATAAATAATTATAAACAAGTATTTGATGTAGTTAGTGAGTTGTTAGAGCAAGAAGGAGCTATGTACAAGTATTTGTCTGACTTTAATAAAATTTATAAAAATTTTTCTGAAACTGAATCATTGGCGGAATCAGGGAAGTTTATAACAATTTATCCAAGGAATAGAGAGAATTGTATAAAGTTACTTGAAAAGATTTATCAAAAATTACCTTGTAATTTACAAGGCATTTATATACTAAGCGATAGAAACTATAAAAATTCTAATAATATTTTCTACAGATTTGGATGCAACATAGTTAATGAAAATAATTTAATTGATGGTTTTCCAACTATGTATGGACCAGATGGTGAAATTTGGCAAGATTATCAAAAAGTCTATTTTGATTTACCTAAATGGATTGAAGATATTCAAGAGCCTCAGAGATTTATAGATACGTATATGTCTGATAATTATGAAATAAATTCTATTCTAAAAAGTAGCAATGGTGGTAATATTTATTTGGCTAATCAAAAGGAATCTACTGAGAGAGTCATTATAAAGGAATGTCGAAACCATATATTGTCCCATGAGAATATAGAAAGAAGAAAATTAAGAGAAAAAGAGTGGATTATATCTAGTAAATTTATTAAATACAGTCCTAAGCCATTGGAAAAAATTAATGAGTGGACAAATGGATATTTTATATATGAATTCATAGATGGAGTTGCATTAAAAGATTTTGTAGATGATTATAATTTATATTCCTACTCTAAAAACGACATCACTAAAAATTATTTTAAATTTCTTACTCTTTTAAAAATTTTCGAAAAACTAATAGAATTAGTCGGATACTTTCATCAAGAAAATATTGTTTTGAATGATATTCATCCAGACAATATTATAATTACAAATATGTTGGAACTATACTTTGTTGACTTAGAAAATTCTTATTTATCAAATGAGAGTCCATTAGTAGGAATCTACAACGATATCTGTCTAGAAAAATGGAATTATATAGAAGGTAAAAAAGCAGATTGTTATAAAATCGCAAATTTGATATTATTTTTACTAGGTAGATTACAGTTAAAAGGAGAAAGAGACTCTAAAATTGATAACATCAAAGAATTACTGCTTCAAAAAGGTATTGATACTAATATAGATATTCTGATAAAATATTTATTCAGTGATGAACCAGATATATTTACTTCTAAAAAAATATTTTCAAATATATATGTTAGAAAAAATAAAGAAAAAAAAATTGATGCTTGGATAAATACTGAATTATTGCCACTAAGCAATCAAGAATTTTTTAATCTATTAGAATCAAGAGTAATCTTCTCTGTAACTACAAATACAACATCTGCTGAAATATTAACCTTATTTAATAACTTTCGTGATTTTGGATTAGAAGGTTTATCTGGTTTTTTAATTTTCTTACATAATATTTCTTTTGATAAAAAAATTATAAACAAAGGTGTTGAGATTGTACTATCAAATACGTTAGATATAGACGGTAAAAAATTTTTAAAAAATTCTTCAACAACGGCCTCTCCGTATTTATTGGATGGAACATCGGGTATTATTCGAATGTTACTATACATCGATCCATTTGAGTACAAGGATATTATTTTGGATTTGAGTTCGAGCTTGTTGGTTGAATATGCTCAGTTTTCTGGATATTGGGGAGGGATGATTGGCCTTGCAGATACTTTATTAGCAGTTTGTAAATATTTTCCTAATGATGATTTTATTTTAATAGCAAAAGAACTACTAATAAGTGGGTTTATTCTGCAAAGGGTTGCGCTCCGAAATTTAGAAGAATCTCCTCAAATCATAAATATGTATAAAATTTTAAACTATAGGAGCGATCTGTTATGAGACTATTTTTAAAACATCATCTATTTAGAATACTTACTTTATCAAGGTTTTTAAGTTCAAGTGGAGCATATATTTATAATTTGGTGTTTGTCGTCTATGCTGCTAGTTTGCCATTTAAAAGTCTAGCTGTATTTGTGGCAAATATGATTACGATTTTGCCATTCTTATTTACTTTTTATGTGGGAATTAAGGCTGATCAGACTCAAAATAAAGCAAGGATGATTATTTGGGTTGGATGCTTGCAAAGTATTTTATTTCTCTTGATTGCGATAGTAATTCGTGATTCTAATTTTTTTACTTTTGCCTTTATTTGTTTAATGAATATATGTTCAGATGTCTTATCAGATTATACAGCGGGATTACGTATGCCGATTATTCAGTATAATATTTCAGAAGATAAACTCTATGAAGCCTACTCCTTTACTCAATTTGTATCTTATTTATCAAATCTAGGAGGTCAAGCTCTGGGGGTATGGATACTCACTACAAGTCAACAAAATTTTTCTTTAGTTGCAATTGTGAACTCAGGTTTCTTTCTGTTATCTTCTCTGATTTTGTTAAAAAATAGAAAAGAACTGACACATTTGTCTATAACTGTGGAGACTCAACCAATTAATTTAGTCCAACAAATGAAAACAATCTATGCAGATATGGACTATGTGTTTAGAAAAAAGGAAAGTAAATCCTTATTCAAAATTGTACTTGTTATTCTAATTATGAACACTTTAGGAGGTGCTATTGGAGGTATTTATCATTTTTACTTATTAGACCATGATATCTATCATCTCAGTTATGCCCAAGCTCTTTTTTTGATTGAAGGTGTCAGCTTAGGGGGAGCTATTATTGGAAGTTTAACTCCTAATGATTATTTTGGGAAATTATCTTTTTCAAATTTGTTATCCCTTAATGCTCTCCTATTTGTATTACTTGCTATTGCCAATATTTTAGATTTTCCTCCTCTGGTCGGTATTATTTGCTTAGCCTTTGTTATGTATTTTATGTCGAAATCAATGCCTAAATTAGATACTCTGTTACTGTCTAATTTGAGTTCAGACGTATTAGCTAGAAGTAATAACTTCTTGAGTATGATTTTTTCCTTAACATTACCTTTTGGAATGTCTCTATTTTCCTTTTTAGCTTTACAAGATATCAGGATTTGCTGGTGGGTATTTATAGCTGGTAGTGTGATAGGTCTGATTTTGTCATTGGAGACCAATCGAAATGAGTAAACTACAGAGATCATTTTTAAAGTATATAAAACGAAAACCAAGCTTCAAGGATATTATGCTATGCAGTGCTTTGCTACTCTTAGAGTTCGCTCTGTTGCAGTTCTCCAAGAAATTTCTTGATGAAAGTTTGTCAGCATACGGAACCATGGCATCACTAGGGATTGTTATACTGGTGGGAATCTTAGTTCTCAGGAAAAAATGAGAGTGGGACAGAAATCGGTAATTCGTTAGAATTCGATTTCGTCGTCCCACCTCCGCACAGTTGAGTAGGGCTGTAAAAGCTGATGAAATCAGCGTAGTAAAGCTCACTCAACCACTGCGTCTTGCTCGACTATCCAAAGACAATTGAGAGGCTAGGACTTTTGTCCTAGCCTCATTTTCTGATGTCTTCCACAATTTCCTTTGAAATCATAATTCCCAAACGATATCCCTTATTGATGTAGTCGATGACATCGTTGATGTTTTCTGTTGTTTTAATTTTTTCCTTGATAGTAGCTCGAAAAGTTTCATCCTTTAAAAGCTGTTCTTGTAGAAGGCCTTGTAGTTTTTCCTTTTCGTATTTGTTAATGAGAAAAAGAATGACAAGACTGATGACAACTAAAATATAAGCATATTGGCTCATAAAGTCTCTCCCTCTGTGATAAAGAAGTTAATAACAAGAGAAAAGCGAAAAAGATTTTTCGCTTTTCAAGTAATGACACTATAAAATCAGGCAGACGATAGCATAGCTAAAAAAGTGGTTGTTCTGCCCCTGACTCTAGTACCAAACCAAGATCCGTAATCTAAACAAATCGATGTTATTTTTTTAGATGAATTAGTGAAGCGCCTAGCCGAATCCCTTATAGGATTTGGCGTTAGTTACTTAGATTGCTTTACAATAAAGTGATTAAAAGTCTACGACATGAGCCTAACCAAATCGATATTATTTGGTTAGGTGAATTAGTGAAGCGTTTAGGCAATTCGCCATATAGCGATTGCCGTCAAGAGACTAGGAACTTTAGTTCCAGTCTCTTGTAACGATTTACATCTTCTCCGGCGCCTCAACACCGAGCAGACGAAGTGCTTCTTTGAGGACAACTGCAGTTGCATAGCTAAGGGCTAAACGACTGTCGCGTTCTGGACTTTCATCCAAGATACGAGTGTGAGCGTAATATTTGTTAAAGGCTTGCGCTAAGCTAATTGCAAATTTAGCAATGATAGAAGGTTCAAAGTTATCCGCCGCACGGTTGATAATACGTGGGAAATCTTGGATGAGTTTAATAATTTCCCAACTTTCAGCGTCGTTCAAGCTATAGTTGGCGGCTGTTTCTGGTTTGAAATCGGCTTTGCGCAAGATAGATTGGATACGAGCATAGGCGTATTGAACATAAGGACCAGTCTCGCCTTCAAAGGATACCATGGCTTCAAGGTCGAAGTCGTATCCATTTGTACGGTCAGTTTTAAGGTCATAGAATTTAATGGCTCCAACTCCAACAGCATGAGCAACCTGGTCTTTATTTTCAAGTTCAGGATTTTTGGCTTCGATTTGGGCTTTGGCACGACTGACAGCCTCTGCAACTGTAGGCTCTAGCAAGATGACATTCCCTTTACGAGTAGAGAGCTTCTTCCCTTCTTTTGTAACCAAACCAAAAGGAACGTGAGTAATGTCGTCACTCCAGTCGTAGCCCATTTCTTGCAAGACAGCTTTGAGCTGTTTAAAGTGGGCAGATTGCTCTTGACCAACGACGTAGATAGATTTGGCGAATTGGTATTCGTTTTTACGGTAAAGAGCTGCAGCCAAGTCACGTGTGATGTAAAGAGTTGCACCATCAGATTTCTTGATAAGAGCTGGGTGTTCAATTCCATATTTTTCAAGATTCACAACTTGGGCTCCTTCTGACTCAACAAGAAGTCCTTTTTCAGAAAGGATGTCTACAACTGCATCCATCTTGTCATTGTAAAAGGCTTCCCCGTTGTAGCTGTCGAATTCAACCTTCAATTCATTGTAAAGGCGGTTAAATTCCACCAAACTTTCATCACGGAACCATTGCCAAAGTGCGAGAGCTTCCTCGTCTCCATTTTCCAGTTTACGGAACCATTCGCGTGCTTCTTCATCCAAACTTGGGTCATTTTCAGCTTCAGCATTGATACGAACGTAGAGTTTAAGAAGTTCATCAATTGGATGAGCTTTTACAGCCTCTTCGTCGCCCCATTTTTTGTAGGCAACAATCAGCATTCCAAACTGTTTACCCCAATCTCCCAAATGGTTGACCTTGACTGTTTGATAACCGATTTTTTGGAAAATATGTGACAAGCTATCTCCGATAACAGTTGAGCGTAGGTGGCCAATAGAAAATGGTTTAGCGATATTGGGACTAGACATGTCGATAACAACATTTTCTTGTTTGCCAATAGTTTGGTCAGCATAGTGTTCTTTTTCAGTGATAACAGCTTGCAATACTTGAGCAGAAATGGCAGATTTATCAAGGAAAAAGTTGACGTAAGGTCCTGTTGCAACAACCTTTTCAAAGGCTTGGCTGTTAATTTTTTCAGCCAGTTCAGCCGCAATCATTTGAGGTGCTTTACGTTCGACTTTTGCAAGTGAAAAAGCAGGGAAAGCAATGTCTCCCATTTCTGAGTTTTTAGGGGTTTCCAGTAAATTTAAAATAGCCTCTTGATCCAGACTGTCAATGACGCTAGCCAATTCGCTAGCGATCAATTGTTTTGTATTCATTATAAACTCCTTTGGACTTTTCTTCTATTTTATCACAATTTTGAGGAATGATAAGAATTTTTTTTGAAATATTCAGTTTTTTTGGTATAATGTTCTTATTAAATAGTTGTAAAATGTTATAAATATTCACTAGAGAGGATGTTATGAGAAAAAGAGAACGTCATCAGTTGATCAAGCAGATGATCACTGAGGAGAAGTTAGGAACTCAAAAGGAGATTCAAGATCGTTTGGAAGCACGCAATGTTTTTGTGACACAAACGACCTTGTCGCGTGACCTTCGTGAACTTGGCTTGACCAAGGTTAAGAAAAATGATATGGTCTACTACGTACTAGCAAATGAGACAGAGAAGATTGATCTGGTTGAATTTTTATCCCATCATTTAGAAGGCGTGGCAAGAGCTGAGTTTACCTTAGTTCTTCACACTAAACTGGGTGAAGCCGCGGTTTTAGCCAATGTTGTCGATGCCAACAAGGATGAATGGATTTTAGGGACAGTTGCGGGTGCTAATACCCTCTTGGTGATTTGCCGAGATCAGCATGTTGCTAAACTCATGGAAGATCGTTTGTTAGATTTGATGAAGGATAGATAAGGTCTTGGGAGTCTCTCTCAAGACTATTTTTAACAAGGAGAGAATGGATGATGACAGAAAAATTATCACCTGGCATGCAACAGTATGTGGATATAAAAAAACAATATCCAGATGCTTTTTTGCTCTTTCGTATGGGTGATTTTTATGAGTTATTTTATGAAGATGCAGTCAATGCTGCTCAGATACTAGAAATTTCACTAACCAGTCGCAATAAAAATGCTGACAATCCTATTCCTATGGCTGGAGTTCCCTATCACTCTGCCCAACAGTATATCGATGTCCTAGTTGAGCGTGGCTACAAGGTTGCCATCGCTGAACAGATGGAAGATCCTAAGCAGGCGGTAGGAGTTGTTAAGCGTGAGGTTGTCCAGGTGATTACACCTGGTACAGTCGTCGATAGTAGTAAACCCGATAGCCAAAACAACTTTTTGGTGGCTATCGACCGTGACGGTCAGCAATTTGGTTTGGCCTATATGGATCTGGTGACGGGTGATTTTTATGTGACAGGTTTATTAGATTTTACCCTGGTCTGTGGTGAAATCCGAAATCTTAAGGCAAGAGAAGTTGTCATCGGCTATGCCTTAACTGAAGAGGAAGAACAGATTCTCAGACGTCAAATGAATTTGGTACTTTCCTATGAGCAAGAATCATTTGAAGACATCCATCTACTGGATCCACGTTTGGTACCTGTTGAACAGGCTGCTAGCAGTAAGCTTCTCCAGTATGTCCATCGGACTCAGATGAGAGAGTTGAATCACTTAAAACCTGTTATTCGTTATGAAATTAAAGATTTCTTGCAGATGGATTTTGCGACCAAGGCTAGTTTAGATCTAGTAGAAAATGCTCGTTCTGGCAAGAAACAAGGGAGTCTTTTCTGGTTGTTAGATGAAACCAAGACTGCTATGGGGATGCGACTCCTACGTTCTTGGATCCACCGTCCCTTGATTGACAAGGATCGTATCCTTGAACGTCAGGAGGTTGTACAGGTCTTTCTGGATTATTTCTTTGAGCGTAGTGATTTGACAGAAAGCCTCAAGGGAGTCTACGATATCGAGCGTCTAGCCAGTCGAGTCTCTTTTGGGAAAAGCAATCCTAAGGACCTTTTGCAATTAGCGACTACCTTGGCCAGTGTTCCAAGGATTCGCGCAATTTTAGAAGGAATGGAGCAACCAGCGCTTGCCTATCTGATTGAACAACTAGATGCTATTCCTGAGTTGGAAAGTCTTATTAGCGCAGCTATTGCTCCAGAGGCTCCTCATGTAATTACAGAAGGTGGCATTATTCGGACGGGCTTTGATGAAACCTTGGACAAGTATCGTCGGGTGCTTAGAGAAGGAACTAGCTGGATTGCTGAAATTGAAGCCAAGGAAAGAGAAAGTTCTGGCATCAGCACGCTCAAGATTGATTACAATAAAAAGGATGGCTACTATTTCCATGTGACCAACTCGCAGCTCGGTAATGTTCCAGCCCACTTTTTCCGTAAGGCTACGCTAAAAAACTCTGAACGTTTTGGGACAGAGGAGTTGGCTCGTATCGAGGGAGAAATGTTAGAGGCGCGTGAAAAATCAGCCAACCTAGAGTACGAAATTTTTATGCGGATCCGTGAGGAGGTTAGCAAGTATATCCAGCGTTTGCAGGTTCTAGCCCAAGGAATTGCGACGGTTGATGTTTTGCAAAGTCTGGCGGTTGTAGCTGAAACCCAGCATTTGATTCGACCTGAGTTCGGTGACGACTCACAAATCGATATCCAGAAAGGGCGTCATGCTGTTGTTGAAAAGGTCATGGGAGCCCAAACCTATATTCCCAACAGCATCCAAATGGATGAAGATACTAGCATCCAACTGATTACAGGGCCTAACATGAGCGGGAAGTCAACCTATATGCGCCAATTAGCAATGACAGCGGTCATGGCTCAGATGGGTTCTTATGTACCGGCAGAACGTGCTCACTTGCCTATCTTTGATGCGATTTTTACCCGTATCGGTGCAGCAGATGACTTGGTGTCAGGTCAGTCAACCTTTATGGTCGAGATGATGGAAGCCAATAATGCCATTGCACATGCGACTGAGAATTCTCTCATTCTCTTTGATGAGCTTGGACGCGGAACGGCAACTTATGATGGCATGGCCTTGGCCCAAGCGATTATCGAGTATATCCATGAACATATCGGAGCCAAGACTCTCTTTGCGACTCATTACCATGAATTGACTAGTTTGGAGACTAGTCTGGGACATCTGGTTAACGTTCACGTGGCTACGCTTGAGCAAAATGGACAGGTTACCTTCCTTCACAAGATCGAAGCCGGACCAGCTGATAAATCATACGGTATTCACGTAGCTAAGATTGCAGGTTTGCCAGCAGACTTACTAGCAAGGGCAGATGCGATTTTAACTCAACTAGAAAGCCAAGGTCAGGAAAGTCCAATTCCTACCAAACAAAATACTGTCAATGAGCAGATGTCTCTCTTTGATGAAAAAGAGGAAAATCCAATCCTGACAGAATTGGCGAATCTAGATGTTTACAATATAACACCTATGCAAGCTCTGAATCTCTTGTTAGAGCTGAAGCAAAAATTATAAGTCAAAACCCACTCAGTCCTGTGAGTGGGTTTCTTGTATATTAGTGTTTTTGAGCCAATAGTTGATTGATGTGTGCAACCTTTTTGGATTCTCTCTTGTAGAGAATAACCCAGATGATGAGGTAGACGATTGCAAACTCTGGGATGAGCTGAAGGATGAAAGTCCAGTGAAGCGGGAACCAGCCTGCTAGGATTGCTAGAGGGACAAAACCAAGCAACATAAGGAAGAAGTGAGTGACAGTAGCTCGAAGGAGACTCCAGTCTTGAGCAAAGAGACGACCGCCAAAACTAAAGAGGACTCCAATCGCTGCCCAGATAAGCAGACAGTAAAGTAAGACGAGTGATCCATGCACCTGATGTTGGGTCATGAATTGACCGATCAAAGAGTTGGGGCTTAGAGGTGCGTAGTTACTTGGTGAGTGGATAAACGAAAAGATAATAGATAGGATGAGGCCGATGAGGATACCAGTTGTGGCATCGTGAAATACTTGTTTTTTCATAGTTCTAATTTCTCCTTAATAGCTTTGAGGTAACGGCGAGATGAGTAGGTGAAACTGTCATTTTTTAGATAGATTTCAATCAAGCCGTTAGAGGTTAGTTTTAGATGACTAATAGCATCAATGTTGACAATTTCCGATTGGGAAATTTGGATAAAGGAAGCAGGTAGAATTTCACTTGCTTGGTAAAGACGGATGTCGAGAGCGTAGGTTCGACTATCAGTTTCAGCCAAAACTTTACGATTTTCAATGTAAATTCGCTGGATCTTGCTAATCTGAATCAAGTAGACCTGGTCTTGAAATTTTCCTTTGATGGTCTCCTTTTGATCCAGAGATTGGACAAAGTCCTGAACTTTTTGAACTCGAGTGGACAAGGTTGGCGCTTCGATTATGATTTGTTCTTCAGTATGTTGTGCATCAATGTTAAGTCTGACTTTCATAATTTCTCCTTTATAAAGTTGTAATAGAGATCTCTTGATTACAAATCTATTAAACACCATTTTGTCGACAAATACAAGAAGGTTTGTCTATGTGGTCGGTTGAAGAGCCTATCTGGTAGGTGACCGTTTTCATAGAATTTTTAGAGTAAAGAAGTCAAAAAATAAGAAGAAATATATTGACAAAAATAGAAAAAACGTGGTACAATAATAGACGGTACTTTTTACTTTTGGTCTCTCAAGAGTGTACAGGGACGTGCTGACAAATGTTGCAAAAGTACACACAGATGATAGCTGTCACCAAGTGTATCATCACCAAAAATAAAAAAAACACAGGAGAATGTAGATGCCTACAATTAACCAATTGGTTCGCAAACCGCGTAAATCAAAAGTAGAAAAATCTAAATCACCAGCTTTGAACGTTGGTTACAACAGTCATAAAAAAGTTCAAACAAACGTTTCTTCACCACAAAAACGTGGTGTTGCAACTCGTGTTGGAACAATGACACCTAAAAAACCTAACTCTGCCCTTCGTAAATTTGCTCGTGTACGTTTGAGCAACCTTATCGAAGTTACTGCCTACATCCCAGGTATCGGACACAACTTGCAAGAGCACAGCGTGGTGCTTCTTCGCGGTGGACGTGTAAAAGACCTTCCAGGGGTACGTTACCATATCGTCCGTGGTGCACTTGATACTGCAGGTGTTAACGATCGTAAACAAGGCCGTTCTAAATACGGTACTAAACGTCCGAAAAAAGCATAAGGAAAGGGGATAAAGAGAAATGAGTCGTAAAAATAGAGCTCCAAAACGTGACGTATTGCCAGATCCGCTTTACAATTCACAATTAGTTACTCGTCTTATCAACCGCGTTATGCTTGACGGTAAACGTGGTACAGCTGCTTCAATCGTTTACGGTGCTTTTGAACAAATCAAAGAAGTTACTGGTAACGATGCACTTGAAGTATTTGAAACAGCTATGGAAAACATCATGCCTGTACTTGAAGTACGTGCACGTCGTGTTGGTGGTTCTAACTACCAAGTCCCAGTTGAAGTTCGTCCAGAACGTCGTACAACACTTGGACTTCGTTGGTTGGTAACAATCGCTCGCCTTCGTGGTGAACACACAATGCAAGACCGTCTTGCAAAAGAAATCTTGGACGCTGCTAACAACACTGGTGCAGCAGTTAAGAAACGTGAAGACACTCACCGTATGGCTGAAGCTAACCGTGCCTTCGCACACTTCCGTTGGTAAAATCATGATGCTAGGAACGGCAAGGATGCAAAGTGAAAATAGGAAACTGACGCAGTATTCGACGAATACAAGGAAGTTTATCTTTTTCACACAGCATCCCGTTCCGGCTCAAATCGGCTAACTAACTTTAGCCCGGGTTCAATTTAGCTCGGTCAGCTCTTAGCTATAACTCAACTTACCATTTCGTAAGTTGAAACCAACAATAACATGAAAACATTGAGAACGGGTGGGTCCTGCCTATCCGTTTTTATTAAATCGTGTTATAATAGAATAGAAATAAAAAATATAGGAGAAACAAACCTCATGGCACGCGAATTTTCACTTGAAAAAACTCGTAATATCGGTATCATGGCTCACGTCGATGCTGGTAAAACAACTACAACTGAGCGTATCCTTTACTACACTGGTAAAATCCACAAAATCGGTGAAACTCACGAAGGTGCGTCACAAATGGACTGGATGGAGCAAGAGCAAGAACGTGGTATCACTATCACATCTGCTGCGACAACAGCTCAATGGAACAACCACCGCGTAAACATCATCGACACACCAGGACACGTGGACTTCACAATCGAAGTACAACGTTCTCTTCGTGTATTGGACGGTGCGGTTACAGTTCTTGACTCACAATCAGGTGTTGAGCCTCAAACTGAAACAGTTTGGCGTCAAGCAACTGAGTACGGAGTTCCACGTATCGTATTTGCCAACAAAATGGACAAAATCGGTGCTGACTTCCTTTACTCAGTAAGCACTCTTCATGATCGTCTTCAAGCTAACGCACACCCAATTCAATTGCCAATCGGTTCTGAAGATGACTTCCGTGGAATCATCGACTTGATCAAGATGAAAGCTGAAATCTATACTAACGACCTTGGTACAGATATCCTTGAAGAAGATATTCCAGCTGAATACCTTGACCAAGCTCAAGAGTACCGTGAAAAATTGATCGAAGCAGTTGCTGAAACTGACGAAGAATTGATGATGAAATACCTCGAAGGTGAAGAAATCACTAACGAAGAATTGAAAGCTGGTATCCGTAAAGCGACTATCAATGTTGAATTCTTCCCAGTATTGTGTGGTTCTGCCTTCAAGAACAAAGGTGTTCAATTGATGCTTGATGCGGTTATTGACTACCTTCCAAGCCCACTTGATATCCCAGCGATCAAAGGTATCAACCCAGATACAGAAGAAGAAGAAACTCGTCCAGCATCTGACGAAGAGCCATTTGCAGCTCTTGCCTTCAAGATCATGACTGACCCATTCGTAGGTCGTTTGACATTCTTCCGTGTTTACTCAGGTGTTCTTCAATCAGGTTCTTACGTCTTGAACACTTCTAAAGGTAAACGTGAACGTATCGGACGTATCCTTCAAATGCACGCTAACAGCCGTCAAGAAATCGACACTGTTTACTCAGGTGATATCGCTGCTGCCGTTGGTTTGAAAGACACTACAACTGGTGACTCATTGACAGATGAAAAAGCTAAAATCATCCTTGAGTCAATCAACGTTCCAGAACCAGTTATCCAATTGATGGTTGAGCCTAAATCTAAAGCAGACCAAGATAAGATGGGTATCGCCCTTCAAAAATTGGCTGAAGAAGATCCAACATTCCGCGTTGAAACTAACGTTGAAACTGGTGAAACAGTTATCTCTGGTATGGGTGAGCTTCACCTTGACGTCCTTGTTGACCGTATGCGTCGTGAGTTCAAAGTTGAAGCGAACGTAGGTGCTCCTCAAGTATCTTACCGTGAAACATTCCGCGCTTCTACTCAAGCACGTGGATTCTTCAAACGTCAGTCTGGTGGTAAAGGTCAATTCGGTGATGTATGGATTGAATTTACTCCAAACGAAGAAGGTAAAGGATTCGAATTCGAAAACGCAATCGTCGGTGGTGTGGTTCCTCGTGAATTTATCCCAGCGGTTGAAAAAGGTTTGGTAGAATCTATGGCTAACGGTGTTCTTGCAGGTTACCCAATGGTTGACGTTAAAGCTAAGCTTTACGATGGTTCATACCACGATGTCGACTCATCTGAAACTGCCTTCAAGATCGCTGCATCTCTTGCACTTAAAGAAGCTGCTAAGACTGCACAACCAGCTATCCTTGAACCAATGATGCTTGTAACAATCACTGTTCCAGAAGAAAACCTTGGTGATGTTATGGGTCACGTAACTGCTCGTCGCGGACGTGTAGATGGTATGGAAGCACACGGTAACAGCCAAATCGTTCGTGCTTACGTTCCACTTGCTGAAATGTTCGGTTACGCAACAGTTCTTCGTTCTGCATCACAAGGACGTGGTACATTCATGATGGTATTCGACCACTACGAAGATGTACCTAAGTCAGTACAAGAAGAAATCATTAAGAAAAACAAAGGTGAAGAATAATTCACCGTCACTTTAAAAGAAGTCACTTTGTGGCTTCTTTTTCTGTTTGGTAGAAATAGGTAAAAGTGCCTCAAATATGGTAAAATAGAAGGAGTATATTGTGAGGAAAATGGATGTCAACCACTTTTGAAATTTTAATGAATCAGTTGGGAATCCCCGCTGAAATGAGAAATCATGAGGCCTTCTCTCAGGCTGAAATAGAACAAGTCATTGTTCATAAACGAAGCAAAGTTTGGGAGTTTCATTTTGTTTTTGAAAATATCTTGCCTTTTGAACTTTTTCTAGAGTTAAAAAGAGGCTTGAAGGAAGAATTTTCAGAAACAGGAAATCAGGCTAGTTTTGAGATAAAAACGCGAAATCAGGAATTTTCTATAGAACTTTTACAAGCCTACTATCGAGAGGCTTTTTCGGATGGTCCTTGCGCTAGTCAAGGTTTTCGTTCTATATATCAGAATTTTCAGGTTCGCTTTGAAAATGACCAGTTAATCATTGAAGCTTCTGAAGCCGCAGATACTGAGCATTTTAGAAAAAATCATCTGCCAAATCTTAGCAAACAGTTGGAACTTTTTGGCTTTCCTAAATTATCCTGCATTTTAGAAAAAAATGAAGAACTCACTAGGGAAGAGCAAGAGGCTTTTCAGACGGAAAATCAAATGATTATCCAAGCTGCTAATGAAGAAACACTTCGGGCTATGGAACAGTTAGAACAGATGGCGCCACCACCTCCAGTAGAGGATAAGCCTGTCTTTGATTTTCAAGCCAAGAAGGCAGCTGCCAAGCCAAAACTAGACAAGGCAGAGATTACTCCTATGATTGAGGTTAATACTGAGGAAAATCGTCTGGTTTTTGAAGGAGTTGTCTTTGATGTCGAGCAGAAGGTGACTAGAACGGGTCGTGTCTTGATTAACTTCAAGATGACAGACTACACTTCTAGCTTCTCCATGCAAAAATGGGTCAAAAACGAAGAAGAAGCTCAGAAGTTTGACATGATTAAGAAAAATTCTTGGCTCCGTGTTCGTGGGAATGTTGAGGTCAATAATTTCACGCGTGATTTGACCATGAATGTGCAAGATGTCCAGGAAGTCTTCCACTATGAACGGAAAGACTTTATGCCAGAGGGGGAACGTCGTGTTGAGTTCCATGCCCATACCAATATGTCGACCATGGATGCTCTACCTGAAGTCGAAGAACTCGTTGCGAAAGCTGCCAAATGGGGCCACAAGGCGGTAGCAATCACGGACCATGGGAATGTTCAATCCTTCCCTCATGGCTATAAGGCGGCTAAGAAAGCTGGCATCCAGCTGATCTATGGGATGGAAGCCAATATCGTTGAAGACCGTGTTCCTATCGTCTATAACGAAGTGGAGATGGACCTTTCTGAAGCTACTTATGTAGTCTTTGACGTGGAAACGACTGGACTTTCAGCTATCTATAATGACTTGATTCAGGTTGCGGCTTCCAAGATGCATAAGGGGAATATCATCGCTGAGTTTGATGAATTTATCAATCCAGGGCATCCTTTATCAGCCTTTACTACTGAATTGACAGGAATTACGGATGAGCATGTGAAAAATGCCAAACCCTTGGTTCAAGTTCTGAAAGAATTCCAAGAATTTTGTAAGGATACCGTTCTTGTAGCCCACAATGCAACCTTTGACGTTGGTTTTATGAATGCCAACTACGAGCGTCATGGACTGCCTAAAATCACGCAACCTGTCATCGATACGCTAGAGTTTGCTAGAAATCTCTATCCTGAGTATAAACGTCATGGTCTAGGACCTTTGACTAAACGTTTTGGTGTAGCTCTAGAACACCACCATATGGCCAATTACGATGCGGAAGCAACTGGCCGTCTGCTCTTTATCTTTATCAAGGAAGTGGCAGAAAAGCATGGTGTGACAGATTTGGCACGATTAAACCTTGATTTAATCAGTCCAGATTCTTATAAAAAAGCTCGCGTCAAGCATGCGACCATCTATGTGAAAAATCAGGTGGGCTTAAAAAATATCTTTAAGCTGGTATCTCTGTCAAATACCCAGTATTTTGAAGGAGTACCGAGGATTCCACGTACGGTACTGGATGCCTATCGAGAAGGTTTAATCTTGGGCTCCGCTTGTACAGAAGGGGAAGTCTTTGATGCAGTTGTATCACAAGGTGTAGATGCGGCAGTCGAAGTTGCTAAATACTATGACTTTATTGAGGTTATGCCTCCGGCTATCTATGCACCTCTGATTGCCAAAGAGCAGGTCAAGGACATGGAGGAGCTCCAAACCATTATCAAGAGTTTGATAGAGGTTGGAGATCGTCTCGGCAAGCCGGTTCTTGCGACAGGAAATGTCCACTATCTCGAACCTGAGGATGAAATTTATCGAGAAATCATCGTCCGCAGTCTAGGTCAGGGTGCCATGATTAACCGAACGATCGGCCACGGAGAAGCTGCCCAACCAGCTCCGCTACCAAAGGCGCATTTTAGAACAACCAATGAAATGTTGGATGAGTTTGCCTTTCTAGGGGAAGACTTGGCTCGCAAGATTGTTATTGAAAATACCAATGCCTTGGCAGAAATCTTTGAACCTGTGGAGGTTGTAAAGGGTGATTTATACACACCTTTCATTGACAAAGCCGAAGAAACAGTTGCTGAATTAACCTATAAAAAAGCCTTTGAAATCTATGGAAATCCACTGCCAGATATCGTTGATCTACGGATTGAAAAGGAATTGACTTCTATTCTGGGGAATGGATTTGCCGTGATTTATCTGGCTTCACAGATGCTAGTGCACCGTTCCAATGAACGAGGTTACTTGGTTGGTTCCCGTGGGTCTGTTGGATCCAGTTTCGTTGCGACCATGATTGGGATTACAGAGGTTAACCCTCTCTCTCCTCACTATGTCTGTGGTCAGTGTCAGTACAGTGAGTTTATCACGGATGGTTCCTACGGTTCAGGTTTTGATATGCCAAATAAAGACTGTCCAAACTGTGGCCACAAACTCAGCAAGAATGGACAGGATATTCCTTTCGAGACCTTCCTTGGTTTTGACGGGGATAAGGTTCCCGATATCGATTTGAACTTCTCGGGGGAAGATCAACCGAGCGCCCATTTGGATGTACGTGATATCTTTGGGGAAGAATATGCCTTCCGTGCAGGAACGGTAGGTACGGTGGCTGCTAAAACAGCCTATGGATTTGTCAAAGGTTACGAACGCGACTATGGTAAGTTCTACCGAGAAGCCGAGGTGGAGCGCCTAGCCCAAGGAGCTGCGGGTGTCAAACGGACGACTGGTCAGCACCCAGGGGGAATCGTTGTTATTCCTAACTATATGGATGTCTATGACTTTACTCCGGTACAGTATCCTGCAGATGATGTGACCGCTGAATGGCAGACCACCCACTTTAACTTCCACGATATCGATGAGAACGTCCTCAAGCTCGATGTCCTTGGTCATGATGATCCAACCATGATTCGGAAACTTCAGGACTTGTCGGGCATTGATCCAAATGATATCCCTATGGATGATCCAGGTGTCATGGCTCTCTTCTCGGGAACGGATATTTTGGGAGTGACGCCTGAGCAAATCGGCACCTCGACCGGTATGCTTGGTATTCCAGAGTTTGGGACCAACTTTGTTCGCGGAATGGTGGATGAAACCCATCCGACGACCTTTGCCGAGTTGCTACAGCTTTCTGGTCTGTCTCACGGTACCGACGTTTGGTTGGGAAATGCCCAAGACTTGATTAAGGCTGGAATTGCGGACCTGTCAACCGTTATCGGATGTCGGGATGATATCATGGTTTACCTCATGCACGCTGGTCTAGATCCAAAGATGGCCTTTACTATCATGGAGCGTGTACGTAAGGGATTGTGGCTCAAAATCTCAGAAGAAGAGCGCAACGGTTATATCGAAGCCATGAAGGCCAACAATGTGCCTGAGTGGTATATCGAATCTTGTGGAAAAATCAAGTACATGTTCCCTAAAGCCCACGCGGCAGCCTACGTTATGATGGCCTTGCGTGTAGCCTACTTCAAGGTTCACCATCCGATTTATTATTACTGTGCTTACTTCTCCATCCGTGCCAAAGCTTTTGATATCAAGACCATGGGTGCAGGCTTGGATGCTATCAAACGCAAGATGCAAGAAATTGCTGAAAAGCGAAAGAACAATGAAGCTTCCAACGTAGAAATCGACCTTTACACAACGCTTGAAATCGTCAATGAAATGTGGGAACGTGGCTTCAAATTTGGCAAGTTAGACCTCTATCGTAGTGATGCGACTGAATTCATCATCGATGGAGACACCCTCATGCCACCGTTTGTCGCTATGGATGGTCTGGGAGAGAACGTTGCCAAGCAACTGGTTCGTGCCCGTCAAGAGGGAGAATTCCTCTCTAAAACTGAACTCCGCAAGCGTGGAGGACTCTCATCAACCTTGGTTGAAAAGATGGATGAAATGGGAATTCTCGGCAATATGCCAGAGGATAATCAATTGAGTTTGTTTGATGATTTGTTTTAATTTAAAGTCAACTTGTTCAAATAAGCCGACTAAGTTTCATCTAATTAAGACTTAACAGTAAAACCAGTAGAGATGATTTTTTATGATTTTCATTTCTACTGGTTTTTAGATATGATAGAATATAAGTAAGTTTTTATCCAAAGACTAAAACTTTAGGAAGCTATATATTGAAATTATCAAAAATGATTGCTATAAATTACTAATAATGATACTCTCAAACAAGAGTAAGCTTAATGGAAGTAGTGTTTGCTATACCTTAATAACTTTTCGATATGGAATGGAGATAAGTATGATTTTAGGTGAAACTTATAGGAAAATAAGAGAAGAAAAGGGGATTTCTATTTCTTCATTAGCAGGTGCTGAAATTTCAAAATCTCAAATATCTAGATTTGAATTAGGAGAAACAGAGATTTCTGTCTTTAAGTTATTGTATCTTCTTGAAAGAATAGGAGTAACACTAGAAGAATTTCTGCTTATCTGTAATCATTATCAACCTTCGGATTTTAATACCTTAATAGCTTCTGTTAAACAGGCTGCATATAATGAAGATGCTCAAGCATTACTAGATATGGTAGAGAAAGAAATAGAACTTTTTCATGAGACAAATTCTCATTACCATAAATTAAATGCTATTTTCATCGAAAGTATTGTTTCGGGAATGGATAAGAATCATCAATTGAGTCGTCAAGACGCCTCTTATCTTACAAACTATTTATTTTCCGTTGAAAACTGGGGTTATTACGAAACGCTCATCCTTGGAAATTGCTGTCGTGTTCTATCTCCAGATTTATTATTTAGATATGCCAAAGAGGCGCTCAAAAAAGGGAAGTTGTATAGTCCTATACCTAGAAATAGACAATCTCTCATTCAACTACTTCTCAATTCTTTGATTATAATGATTGAGAACGACTTATATGAGGAATCTTTATTTTTAAAACAGGCTACGAAGAATACATTAGCGGATTCCACAGATTTTTTTGAACAAACTATTTTGCTATATTTAGATGGATATTTGGAACTGAAATTCTATCATAATCAAAAATCACTTTTAAAAATCGAAGAAGCTTTAAAAATTTTCGAACTCTTCAATAAAACAATCTACAAAAATTACAAACAATACTTTGAGAAACACATCATTCATTTAGTAGACTAGGCCATTTATCTATAAGGTAATAACGTGATCAAACTCTTCCAATATTTTTGGACTTTGATCATGAGTAATGACAATAACAATTGCATCTCTAATGGATAGAATGTAGTCCATCATTGCTTTGGCTTTTATTGGATCAAGGTTGCTTGTAGGTTCATCAAATATATATACAGAATATGTTTTGACTAAAAACCTAGCTAAATCAATTCGTTGTTTTTCCCCTTCTGAAATAGTTTGATTTGATTGAGATAGATTCTTATTAAGAAATTCCTCATTAAAGCCTAAGGCTTTTCTTAATTTTTCAGTTAAATGAAGGTTTCTAGCCAATTTGATATTCTCTAGAATATTGCCTTCAATCAGAAAGTCATTTTTTTGCACAAACGCAATATCTTTATATAACTCCTCTGAGGGAATATCAATATTCTGTTTTCCGTTGATTTTTATTTCTCCATCATAAAGATTTTTTGGATAATAATTTAGTATTAATTTTACTAAAGTTGTTTTCCCAGTTCCTGAAGCACCGATAATCGCATAGCGCTTGCCTTTTTTAAATTCATAGGAAAAATGATCAAATAATATTCTATTTTCAATTTCATAATATAATTGGCTAATAGAAATGGTCGAAATATTATCACAATTAATTGTAGTTGTTTTATGAAAAATTTCATGATTCGTCTCATATAGATTTTCTTGGATATTATCAATAATGGACTTACAACTGTTGATTAAATTTTTATTGTAAAGAATAGATTGTAAGGGAGCAAAGACACCGTTTAATAATTGAATACTTGCTACGAGTAATCCAATAGTCAGTAAGTTATTTCTTACAAAAAAGATACCAGCAACCATACAGGATAGTTGAGAGCAAAAACTTAGTAAGGTTCCAGTAGTTGAAGCTATGTCTTTTAAAAATTGATAAGTTTTTCTGGACTCTTCAAATTCTAAACTGATTCCCTGAATTTTTTCTTGAATCCAGCTTTGAACATTTAATAACTTAATTTGTTCAAAACCATCAATAAAGTTTGTCATTTTTGATAAATAGTGATTATTTTGTAGGGAATAATTATTAGTTGCTTTAGTCATTAACTTTCCAGGAATTTGAGATAGAAAAATCGTTATACTAGACAATAAAAGAAAGACTAATGCTAATCGCCATTCTATATAAATAATAGCAACCACACTCATGATAAGGCTCCCTAAATTTGCGATTAGAGAGATTCTAGGAATCAATAAATTTTCTTGAATAAGGTCACTGTTTTTGGTGATATTATTTAAGAAATCTGAATGGTTACGGTTGTCAATTTGGTTAAATTCACGCGATAAATAATGTAATAAGAGACGCCTTTTTAGATCTAAAATAACTTTTTTTACATATTGGTTTTTAAGATAGGAATAGGAAGAAGAAATCAAGAACCACAGTAAAATCGAACTTACACAAATAGTGATATGAAAGAGTAATCCACTATTTGAATTAGATATACTATCAAGTATTCTTCCTAATTGCAGAGAGAAGAGTGTCATTAAAAGAGCACTTGTCAGACTTAATAAAATAAGCAAGAAATATAGTAATTTATATTGTTTCGTAATCCGGTTCATATTTTTCACCTCTTAATCTATGATAGCAACATTATATTCTAAAACTAAAACTCAGGCTGAGATCTCCCATATTTGGGACATTAATTTTATTTCTTTACTATATTTTAGCTTATAGCTATCCATTGTATATCCAATGAGTTTACATTAGCCGTCTTTTTTGTTAAAATAATAAATAGAAAGAAGGTGAGAATATGCCAAAGACGAGTATGAGCATCCGTCTGGATAGTGAGGTTAAGGAGCAGGCCCAACAGGTTTTTAATCATTTAGGAATGGATATGACAACAGCTATCAATATTTTCCTTCGTCAGGCAATTCAATATCAGGGTTTGCCTTTTGATGTTAGGCTTGATGAGAATCGGAAATTGCTCCAAGTACTAACGGATTTAGACCAAAATCGTAATATGAGTCAGTCTTTTGAATCAGTCTCAGACTTGATGGAGGACTTGCGTGCTTAAGATTCGTTACCATAAACAGTTTAAAAAAGATTTTAAGTTGGCTATGAAGCGTGGGTTGAAGGCAGAATTATTAGAAGAAGTATTGAATTTTTTAGTTCAAGAAAAAGAACTTCCTGCTAGATACCGCGATCAGCAATTGACGACCTCCAAACATTTTAAAGGGGTTCGTGAGTGTCATATCCAATCAGATTGGCTTTTGGTCTATAAAATAGACAAGTCGGAATTGATTTTAAACTTGCTGAGGACAGGAAGTCATAGTGATTTATTTTAATGAATTTTAAGGGGGTTCTCATGAAACTAAGAATTTTCGCGGAAGACAAGCCTGCTCAAAAGGTTTTTGAATATCAGTTAGAGCTTGCTGATCAGACAATTCTTCTATCGACAGCACTCTTGTCAGGTGCTATTGCTTTGGCAGGATTATTTTCTGCTTTGAAAGAAAAATAAAAATAGAAAAGAGAAAACAAAATGGTTTTACCAAATTTTAAAGAAAATCTAGAAAAATATGCTAAGTTGTTGGTTGCTAATGGAGTGAACGTGCAACCTGGTCACACTCTGGCTCTCTCTATCGATGTGGAACAACGAGAGTTGGCGCATTTAATTGTTAAAGAGGCTTATGCACTTGGAGCGCACGAAGTTATCGTTCAATGGGCAGATGACTTTGTAAACCGTGAGAAATTCCTTCACGCGCCGATGGAACGTCTGGACAATGTATCAGAATACAAGATCGCTGAGATGAACTACCTTCTTGAAAACAAAGCAAGTCGTCTCGGTGTTCGTTCTTCTGACCCAGGTGCCTTGAACGGAGTGGATTCAGAAAAGCTTTCTGCTTCTGCAAAAGCTATGGGAATTGCCATGAAGCCAATGCGTATCGCAACTCAATCTAACAAGGTTAGCTGGACTGTAGCAGCTGCTGCTGGACTAGAGTGGGCTAAGAAGGTCTTTCCAAATGCTGCAAGCGACGAAGAAGCGGTGGACCTCCTTTGGGACCAAATCTTCAAGACTTGCCGTGTCTACGAAGAAGATCCAGTTAAGGCTTGGGAAGAACATGCAGCAATCTTGAAGGGCAAGGCACAAATGCTCAACAAAGAGCAATTCTCAGCTCTTCACTACACTGCTCCTGGAACAGACTTGACACTTGGCTTGCCTAAGAACCACGTTTGGGAATCTGCCGGAGCGATCAATGCTCAAGGTGAAGGATTCTTGCCAAACATGCCAACAGAAGAAGTCTTTACAGCTCCTGACTTCCGTCGCGCAGATGGTTATGTAACGTCTACAAAACCTCTTAGCTACAATGGAAATATTATCGAAGGCATCAAGGTGACCTTTGAAAATGGTCAAATCGTTGATATCACTGCTGAGAAGGGTGATCAAGTTATGAAGGACCTTGTCTTTAAGAATGCTGGTGCGCGTGCCTTGGGTGAGTGTGCCTTGGTACCAGATCCAAGTCCAATTTCTCAGTCAGGGATTACCTTCTTTAACACCCTTTTCGATGAAAATGCTTCTAACCACTTGGCTATTGGTGCAGCCTATGCAACTAGCGTTGTTGGTGGAGCTGAGATGAGTGAAGAAGAGCTTGAAGCTGCAGGACTTAACCGTTCAGATGTTCACGTTGACTTTATGATTGGTTCGAACCAAATGGATATCGATGGTATCCGTGAGGATGGAACACGCGTACCACTCTTCCGCAATGGAGATTGGGCAATTTAAGGAGAAACTATGATTGGAAGTATGTTTGTCGGGCTTTTAATCGGACTACTAGCAGGAGCTATCACCAATCGTGGCGAACGCATGGGCTGCTTCGGGAAAATGTTTCTCGGCTGGATTGGTGCCTTTTTAGGACAATTAATCTTTGGTTCTTGGGGGCCAAACCTAAACGGTACAGCCATTATCCCAGCAGTTCTCGGGGCTATGATTTTGCTAGCTATTTTCTGGGAAAGAGGAAGCTAAGTTTCGATTAAAAAGCTTGTATAATAATAAAGATTAAAGGAGGTTGGAATTGTTTCAACCTCTTTTTAAAGTGCTAGATAAAGTCATTTAAAAGCACTCATCTAAGCTTAGCCACAGAGCTTTCAGTGACTGGTTCTTTTTATATTGCCTCAAGTATGGTACAATAAAAGCAT
This sequence comes from Streptococcus infantis, assembly GCF_047465035.1. Lineage (GTDB taxonomy): Bacteria > Bacillota > Bacilli > Lactobacillales > Streptococcaceae > Streptococcus > Streptococcus infantis_T. The sequence continues at coordinate 21,466 of NZ_JASHAQ010000012.1, read as the reverse complement.
GAGAATTCAACAATTACACTATATTATCAAAATTGTAGAGACTGGTTCGATGAATGAAGCTGCCAAGCAACTTTTTATTACTCAACCTAGTCTGTCAAATGCAGTTCGTGACCTAGAAAATGAGATGGGAATTGAGATTTTTATCCGAAATCCTAAAGGAATCACCCTCACGCGTGATGGAATGGAGTTTCTATCCTATGCCCGTCAGGTTGTCGAGCAAACGCAACTTCTAGAAGAACGCTATAAGAACCCAATCGCTCATCGCGAGCTTTTTAGTGTGTCTTCGCAACACTATGCCTTCGTGGTCAATGCCTTTGTTTCCTTGCTTAAGAAAAGCGATATGGAAAAGTACGAGCTTTTTTTGCGTGAAACGAGAACCTGGGAGATCATCGACGACGTCAAGAACTTCCGCAGTGAAGTAGGGGTCCTCTTTTTAAATAGTTATAACCGGGACGTTCTTTCGAAGATGTTGGATGACAACCATCTAGTTGCCCATCCTCTCTTTACAGCGCAACCCCATATCTTTGTCAGCAAGACCAACCCTCTTGCTAAAAGAGACAAGGTGCAGTTGGCAGACTTGGAAGACTTCCCATATTTGAGCTATGACCAAGGTACCCATAATTCCTTCTACTTCTCAGAAGAGATTTTGTCACAAGAACACCACAAGAAATCCATCGTGGTTAGTGACCGTGCGACCTTGTTCAATCTCTTGATTGGTTTGGACGGCTATACCATCGCGACAGGTATCCTAAATAGTAATCTTAATGGGGACAATATTGTCTCGATTCCACTTGATATTGATGATCCCATTGAGCTGATTTATATCCAGCATGAGAAAACTAGTCTATCTAAGATGGGTGAACGCTTCATCGAGTATTTGCTTGAAGAAGTTCGTTTTGATAGCTAATCGTAACTACATTAGAAAAGAAAAGGAAATATGACAACAATGAATACCAATGATTTTGATTTTCATTTGCCTGAGGAGTTGATTGCACAAACACCTCTGGAAAAGCGCGATGCCTCTAAGCTCTTGATGGTCAATCGCAAAACAGGTGAATTTCAAGATCGCCACTTTCACTCTATTATCGAAATGCTAGAGCCAGGTGATGCCCTGGTTATGAATGATACCCGCGTTTTGCCAGCTCGACTTCATGGTCAAAAAGAAGAAACAGGGGGCCATGTTGAACTCTTGCTTTTAAAAAATACAGCAGGAGACGAATGGGAAGTACTGGCGAAGCCAGCCAAACGTCTCAAGGTCGGTGCCCGAGTTATCTTTGGTGATGGTCGACTAAGCGCAGTCGTGACTGAGGAATTAACCCATGGCGGCCGTATTGTCCGTTTTGAGTATGAAGGAATTTTCCTAGAAGTACTTGAAAGTCTTGGAGAAATGCCTTTGCCTCCTTATATTCACGAAAAATTGGATGACCGTGAACGTTACCAGACAGTCTATGCCAAGGAGAGTGGCTCAGCTGCGGCGCCGACTGCAGGCCTCCATTTTACCAAGGAATTACTGGAAGAAATCCAGCAAAAAGGAGTTCACTTAGTTTACTTGACCTTGCACGTTGGGCTTGGGACCTTTAGACCTGTTTCAGTAGATAATTTGGATGAACACGAGATGCACTCAGAGTTTTATCAATTGTCTGAGGAAGCTGCAGCGACCTTGCGACAGGTCAAAGAAAATGGTGGTCGTGTCATTGCTGTGGGGACAACCTCTATCCGTACACTAGAGACTATCGGAAGCAAGTTTGACGGCCAAATCCAGGCCGATTCTGGCTGGACCAATATCTTTATCAAGCCTGGCTATGATTGGAAAGTGGTGGATGCTTTTTCTACTAATTTCCACTTGCCTAAATCAACATTGGTTATGCTCGTTTCTGCCTTTGCAGGCCGTGAATTGGTCCTCGAAGCCTATCAGCATGCTATCGATGAAAAATACCGTTTCTTTAGCTTTGGTGATGCCATGTTTATCTATTAAAAATAGAAGGGCTAATTCCTACTTGGATTAGCCTTTTTTGATGTCAATAGCTATTGAATTATATGGAAATAAATGATACACTGAAAACTACAGCTTAGCCTTCAAAAATATATGTAATTTCAGGCTAGGCATTTTAGATACAGATGAAACTGTATCATCATTTTAAAAGGAGATTATCATGAAAAAAACATTGCGCTACACCAGTCTTTCAGCTCTTGCCTTGTTGGCTGCTGTGACACTTGCTGCTTGTGGAGGAAATGCTGAAAAAACTACAGCATCTTCAAGCAAAGAGGCCTCATCCTCTAAAGTAACTAAGGAGTCATCAAGTAAAAAAGAAGCTAGTCAAAAAGAGGAGCAGAAGTCTGAGACGAGCCCATCAAGTTCCGCAAGCACTCAAACGGATAAGAAGGAAGAAAAGAAAAAATCGCCAGAAGCTTACGCAAAATTCCTTGGAACGTGGGAAAACTATGCTGGAACAACTGCTACAGTCACTGCTGATGGGATCGTGACCATTCAAAGTTCAAAAGGAACCTTCCAGTATGAAATGGGCCAAGTAGAGGAAAAAGATGGCTACTACTCAACAGGAATCCATCTTGTCGATGGTGGAGAAGGTGCACGCCTCATCTTTACACCAGCAGGCGTAGCAAATGAATTAACTGGTACGGATGGTAGCCAAGACGTCTTGGCAATCGGCCAATCACCAAGCGACAAAGATAGTCATTTTTACCGTAACTAAGCATGAGAAAAGAAAAAGTGAGCCAAATCGACGGATCGCTTTTTCCTGTTGATTAGATGCCCCTGCATAATTTTTGAAGAGTTTTCATGTTGAAAATAATCAAAACTATTGAAATAAGTAAAAAGTTGAATTATAGTGAGTATTGTGTCACAATAGGTAATATATAAATAATTAATGGAATGGATATAATTCTTTCCTACCTTTACAAGAAGGATTGGTTGCACCTTTTTTATCTAGCAATTATGGTTAGCTTTCAAGTTTAGCTAGTTTTTAAAAGCTCTGATTTCGACTCAATAAAACAAATTTCAGAAGTGCAAAAGACAAGATGGTGACATTGCTACAGTCAGTCGCCATGTCTTGCTGGCACAGGCTGTTTGTGCCGTCAGCTATTTACCAGTCAATTTGATCAAAGGGCTTAATTATTATTTTTGAAAGGTCTTTTATGGAAAAAATTCTTTCTTTAGGTCTGACAGGTAAGAAATTACTTGTTCAGGGTTTCTTGTTTGTTCTGCTAGGTCTTATCTTGATGGTCACGGGAACTTGGTTGCCAGTGACGGTTATTCGACTGGTTCTGTTTTTAGCTTGGATAGCAACGGTCTTAGATTTAGTATTACGTATTTTCAAAAAAAGTCAGTCAACGGACACCTTGGGAGTTGCACTGGTTAAATTGTTAGTGATGGGATATTTGCTAGGCTCGAATCTTGCTACTGATGTGCCAATTTATATTTTGGCTCTTGTGATTGGAATTTATCAGATTTTTCATGCTAGTATCAACCTTGTCACCTATGTTCTCTACCGCAAAAACAAAATTCGACCTCGTTTTCGTTTCTTACTAGATGGTCTCGTACTAGTTTTTCTTGGTGGGACTAGTCTTTTGTCCTCTACGGGAAATTCTGTCTTTCAACTCTTTGTTTTAGGGGCTTATTTTTGCCTTTATGGTGTGTCCAATATCCGTGACGGTTTCTTATTTGAAAAGGAAATTGGGAAAAACCATCTCAAACGTCGTGTCAGAATGAGCTTACCTATTGCCCTAGCCGCTCTCATCCCTGCAAGTACTTTAGCAAAAATCAACAAATTCATGCAGGAAAATGCTGATGAGAGAGAGGATATCCATCTTGGAATGGTGAAGTCTGGTAAGACAGCGGAGCTTGAAATTTTTGTTCATACAGCTGAGACCTCTCTGTTTTCGGCAATTGGTCATGTGGATATCTGCTATCAAGGCCGTGTTATTTCTTATGGCAACTATGATCCGTCTTCTGAGACCTTATTTGGCATGGTAGGAGATGGTGTCTTATATTTCTGTGATCGTGACAAGTACATTGACCTATGTAAACGTGAGAGTCAAAAAACGCTTTTTGGTTATGGGATAGATTTGACGCCTGAAATGGAAAAAGCAGTTCAGAAAAAGTTGGCTGAATTGAAACAACTGACGATTCCATGGGAGCCAAGTGCAGATAAAATCATGACAGGTGATGGTAAGGAAGACTACACCTACGCTTATAAAATCAGACATGAGACAGATGGGGAACTTTATAAATTTATCAAATCTAAGTTTAAATCCTACTTTGTCTTATCTACAAACTGTGTGCTCTTGGCTGATACCATAGTCGGTCAGGCTGGCACCGATATCCTCTCACCCAAAGGATTTATCGCTCCAGGAACTTACCAAGCCTACCTTAATCGAGAGTTTGAAAAACCAAATAGTATAGTCGTATCTAAACATGTTTATTAAGGAGAATTTATGAACTTAGTAAAAAAATACACCCCGTTAATACTTTTTATAGGGCTGGTTGCTCTTGTAATTCTGAATGCATCGAGCTTTATATCAGGAGCAATCTCTCTCTTTGATGTAATATCAACCTTGATTTATGGTGCTGTTATTGCTTTTGTGCTTAATGTTCCTATGAAAAAAATTGAACAGTACTTAGTTAAATTGAAGGTAAAGGCAGAGTTGCGTCGTCCGATTGCCATGGTACTTGTTTTCCTAGCTCTTATCTTAATCGTGATTGCTCTTTTGGTTTTGGTGCTGCCAACCCTAGCCCAGACTATTAGTCAGCTGGGAACAGTCCTTTCAACAGTCCTTACTCAACTTGGGAAATTGCTAGGCAGCTCGGAATTTGTAACCAAAGACATGTTGTCAACTATCGTATCAGGCATACAGGGACAATCTAGTTCTATTAGCCAAGCTTTGATAGGTTTTTTATCAGGTCTGACTAGTAATATCGGCAATATTTTTTCAAGTTTGATGAATGCCTTTTTGATTATAGTCTTCACCTTTTTATTTTTATCCAGTAAGGAACATTTGGCAGCGATGACGAGTCGACTTCTAAAAGTTTTTCTTCCAGAGAAGGTGGTGATAAAGTTGACTTACATTGGACAAGTAGCACTAGAGACTTATGACCAATTTTTGATGAGTCAGCTGATTGAAGCAGTTATCATAGGAGTTATGATAGCGGTTGGTTACAGCATGTTTGGGATACCCTATGGAGTAATGACAGGTATCTTTGCAGGAGTGCTATCGTTCATTCCTTATGTAGGGCCTATGATTGCTTGTGTTGTGGGAGCGATTTTTATCTTCACAGTGAGTCCTACTCAAGCCTTACTTTCTCTTCTTCTATATCAAGTTATACAGCTGATTGAAGGAAACCTTATTTATCCTAGAGTTGTAGGTCAGTCTATTGGTTTGCCAGCCCTTTTCACGCTTGCGGCTGCTAGTATTGGAGGCAATCTCTTTGGCTTACTTGGAATGATATTCTTTACCCCCGTATTTGCTGTTATCTATCGACTGGTTAAAGAATTTGTCGTTGCAAAGGAAAATCAGGTAGATTGAGAAAGACTGAATTTAATAAGATATACTAAGAAGAGAGTGAAAGATTCTCTTCTCTTTTATTTTTAAATACTTTTCTACAAAAAGCTATTAGACGTTAAAAAAAGCCTTGGTTTCAAGGCTTATTTCTGTTGATTTAGATGTGCCCCCTGCAGGGCTCGAACCTGCGCCCCATAGCTTAAGAGTCTACTGCTCTACCAACTGAGCTAAGGAGGCAACAGAAAAAGCTGAGAATGTAACTTCCCAGCTATTTTAATATGCCCAAAATGGCAGCTAGATTATTTACGAAAGGCATCAAGGATATAGGTGAAACCAACAATTAAAAATGCAAAGGCAACGACATAAACGACAAAGACACTTGTAGCTACTGGATTGAACAAAATCACTAGACCTAGTAAAAATGCAAGCAACGCTATCCACATGATATGGTTGCCAATAATAGGGAAAATCAATCCCAGACGATTGCCTTTAAAGAAAGCTATAATGGCTTCTACAATTAACCAAATTCCTAAAATAGTTGGAATGACAACTGGCAGCGTCACAAAGCCATAGGCAACGAGGTAAAGAGCTAAGAGAAGATTAACAATCCCTTGGAAAAGATGAGCTGGTGAGCGAAGCTCTTTTGGTACAGAGAAATAGCCTAAAATAGCTGCTATAGAAGAAACCAGTAAACCAAATGCAATCCACCAGCTGTAAACAACAAGATTAGCTACTGGGTTTGTAAATAGGAAAAGTCCTAAAAGGACAAAAACAACTCCTGCAAGGAATAGCAGTAAACGATTAGAAAATTTCATTTCAATACCCCCTATATAGTATAGTATAGTATAGTTTGATAATAAAAATATTATACACCTTTTTAGAGGAAATGTCAATAAACAAAATGGAAAATTTGGAAGTTTCAGTCTGATTTATGAAAAGAAAATCAGTTTTTATTATTTTGAAAATAAAAAGAGAAGATAAAATTTGTCTTCTCTACATGAAAATATTGTATGGCATCAAAGCAAAAGTAACTGGCTTTACACTATTTGTAAAGATGTAATTTGATTCAAAAAGAAAAGATAGATTTAAAATGTGGGACAAATGATGGGGTAAATCAGTTATAGACAAGCAAAAAAGCCTTGGTTATCAAGGCTTTTCCTGTTGTATTTAGATGCCCCCTACAGGGATCGAACCTGTGACCCACGGATTAAGAGTCCGCTGCTCTGCCAGCTGAGCTAAGGAGGCAAAGAAAAAAGCTGTATTGGTGCCGAAACTTCACGGTTTGTATTGAACCCGCGCAATTAAGCAGGTGGGCAACTCGCTCTAACTGAAGCTGTTTCCGTGTGAGACGGCCTACATGCTGTTAGAAGACTTTTGTTTCCCTAATAATACAAAAAATAGTCGGTCAACACTTAAGTGTGAAGTCGTACACCACAGCGTTTCTATGTTTATATGATACCACTTTTTCAAAAAAAATCAAGAGGAAAGTGCAATTTTTTGAAAAGGATTTCAGATTTTTCGCAAACGGTCGATAGCTTCCTTTCTTTGAGCCAAAGCCCGTTCATATTTACCAGTATCTTCTGCTTGGAAATAGTGATGATTGCGGATTTTTTCTGGCAGATAGTCTTGCTTGACCCAATTTCCAGGATAGTTGTGTGGATAGAGATAGTCTTGGGCATTCCCTAGTTCCTTGCTTCCGCTGTAGTGTCCATCACGCAGGTGTCGCGGAATAGGCAAGTGCCCTGATGTTTTGAGGTCGGCAAGTGCCTTATCCATAGCTACATAGGCTGAGTTGGATTTTGGAGAAAGGGCCAAATCAATGACGACATTGGCAATGAGAATGCGGGCTTCTGGGAAACCAATCCTTTGTGCAGCACCCAGAGCAGTCACGGTGTGAATCTGGGCTTCAGGATTGGCCAAACCGATATCTTCATAAGCGATAACAGTCAAACGACGAGCGAGACTTGGCAAATCACCAGCCTCAATCAAGCGGGCAGCATAGTGAAGACTGGCATCAACATCTGAGCCACGGATAGACTTTTGCAGGGCTGAGAGAACATCATAGTGGCCATCTCCATCCTTATCCATAGTAATGTAGCTTCTCTGAAGACTATTTTCCATGATGTCTAGAGTAATATGGCGAATGCCCTCATCATTCTCAGGGGTAGAAAGAACAGCCAAGTCCAGTGAGTTGAAGGCAGAACGCAGGTCTCCGTTTGTAGAAGTTGCGATGAAATCCAGCGCATCCTCATCTAGTTCTACTGGGAAATCAAAACCACGCTCAGGGTTACTTAGAGCTATCTGCAGGGCCTCTTTGACGTCTTGGTTAGACAGAGGTTCTAACTCAAAAATTTGAACTCGGCTACGGATGGCAGGAGTGACAGAAAAGAAGGGATTTTCAGTCGTAGCGCCAATCATGATGATCAGACCACTTTCCAAGAGAGGCAAGAGGAAGTCTTGCTTGGTTTTATCTAGTCTATGAATCTCGTCTAGTAATAGGACGAGACCACCAGAGAATTTCGCCTCTTCCGCAATTTCTTGCAGTCGCTTTTTACTATCAACTGTCGCATTGAAAGTTCGAAAGGCATACTTGGTCGTCCCTGCGATGGCAGAGGCAATACTGGTCTTGCCGATTCCCGGAGGTCCATATAGAATCATGGAAGACAAGCGGTTGGCTTCCACCATGCGACGGATGATTTTTCCTTGTCCGACCAGATGCTCCTGGCCGATGACCTGGTCGATGGTTTTAGGGCGCATGCGAAGCGCGAGATTGTCTGGCATAGCAGTCCTTTCTAACGTGGATTTTCTGATGTATATGTGGTAAGATGGTAGTATCTATTTTAGCACATTTCCGAGTAATCGGGGCGATTAAAGAGTCGCATAGAAAGAGGACAAAATGGCAACATATGGATTTTTAGATGTTTTAGAGGAAGAGTTGGAGAAGAATTTTCCCTTTGACTTTGAGATTAGTTGGGACAAGCGCAACCACGCGGTTGAAGTGAGTTTTCTGTTGGAAGCGCAAAATGCTGCAGGTGTGGAGATGGTGGGTGAAGATGGAGAGGTTTCATCAGATGACATTCTCTTTGAAGAAGCAGTGCTTTTTTACAATCCAGCCAAATCAACAGTCAATGAGGAAGACTATTTGACTGTCATCCCTTACCTGCCTAAAAAGGGATTTTCCCGTGAATTTTTAGCTTATTTTGCCCTTTTCCTCAAAGATACTGCTGAGGTTGGGCTGGATGCGCTTATGGACTTTTTGGAAGACCCAGAAGCAGAAGAATTTGTCATGGAATGGAACCAAGAAGTCTTTGAAGAAGGAAAAGTAGGTTTGGAAGAGGGAGAGTTTTATCCTTATCCGAGGTATTAGGAGTCTAGCATGGAAATAGAACTTACTGATTTCCAAGGTTGCAAGATTGCCTTGTTTTGTGGGGATAAGATTCTGACTATCTTACGCGATGATAAGGCAAGTATTCCCTGGCCCAATATGTGGGAGTTGCCGGGTGGTGGCCGTGAAGGGGACGAAAGCCCATTTGAATGTGCGGCGCGTGAAGTTTATGAAGAACTGGGGATTCATCTGACTGAGGATTGTATGCTTTGGAGTAGGGTTTATCCAAGTGTGCTCTATGAAGGTCGGTACTCTGTCTTTATGGTTGGTCAGCTAAGACAAGAACAATTTGACAATATTACCTTTGGAGATGAAGGACAGGACTACAAACTGATGAGTATTGAGGAGTTTCTTAGCTCAGATAAGGTTGTACCCCAGTTGCAAGAGAGATTAAAAGATTATTTTAAAGTAAGTGATTAGAAAGGATGGTTCGGTTAAATTTTAAACTGAACCCGCCCTAAACACTGTGCCAAACAGATAAACTTCTCCTAGACACAAGTGTCTTCAGAGAATTTCCTATTTTGGCTTTGTGTTTTACGGGCTTGGTATCTTAAATATGGAAACATGGCAAGAGTTAAAAGTTACAGTGAAGCGTGAGGGGGAGGAATTGGTTTCCAATCTCTTGATTGAGCTGGGAGCTCAAGGTGTTGCGATTGAAGACAGCATGGACTATGTGGGAAATGTTGACCGCTTTGGCGAGATTTTCCCAGAGGTTGAGCAGCAAGAAGAAATCGTAGTGACAGCCTATTACCCTGATACGGTTGATGTAGCAACAGTTGAGGCAGATTTGCAGGCTCGCTTAGCAGAATTAACGGATTTTATGGATTTGGGTGAGGTCAAAATGGGGACTACTGCCTTGGCTGAGGAAGACTGGGCAGACAACTGGAAGAAATATTATGAACCAGCTCGTATCACCCATGACCTAACCATCGTACCGTCATGGACGGACTATGAGGCGACTGCTGGCGAGAAGATTATCAAGCTAGATCCAGGGATGGCCTTTGGGACAGGAACCCACCCGACGACTAAGATGAGCCTTTTTGCCTTGGAGCAGGTTCTTCGTGGTGGGGAAACGGTGCTAGATGTAGGGACTGGTTCAGGGGTTCTTTCTATTGCAAGCTCACTCCTAGGAGCCAAGGAAATTTTCGCCTATGACCTGGACGATGTGGCGGTTCGTGTCGCTCAGGAAAATATTGAGCTCAATCCTGGTATGGAAAACATCCATGTAGCGCCAGGTGATTTGCTCAAGGGCGTAGAGATTGAGGCAGATGTCATCGTGGCTAACATCCTAGCAGATATCCTTATTCATCTGACAGATGATGCTTATCGTTTGGTTAAGGACGAAGGTTACCTGATTATGAGTGGCATTATCAAGGACAAGTGGGACATGGTGCGTGAGTCGGCTGAGTCAGCAGGATTCTTCCTTGAAACCCACATGATTCAAGGGGAGTGGAATGCCTGTGTCTTCAAGAAGACCAAAGATATCTCTGGTGTGATTGGAGGCTAGCATGCAGCAGTATTTTGTTAAAGGTTTGGCAAGCTCACCTGTCACCATCGAGGACAAGGAGACCAGCAAGCACATGTTTCAGGTTATGCGCCTGAAGGAAGATGATGAGGTTACTCTAGCTTTTGATGATGGGATCAAGCGCTTGGCGCGCGTGGTCAATGTGGAGGCGCGTCAGTTGGAACTGATCGAAGAATTAGCTGACAATGTGGAACTGCCAGTCCAAGTGACCATCGCATCTGGTTTTCCCAAGGGAGATAAGTTGGAGTTTATCACTCAAAAGGTGACGGAACTAGGTGCTAGTCAGATTTGGGCCTTCCCTGCTGACTGGTCCGTTGCCAAGTGGGACGGCAAAAAATTGGGCAAAAAGGTCGAGAAGTTAGAAAAAATTTCCCTTGGAGCAGCCGAGCAAAGCAAGCGTAACTTCGTTCCAAGTATCACCCTTTTTGAGAAAAAGGCAGATTTTCTAGCACAACTGGACCAGTTTGACCGCATCGTGGTTGCCTATGAAGAGTCGGCTAAAGAAGGAGAAGCAGCTGCGCTTATACAAGCAGTCTCGGGTCTTGAAAAAGGAGCAAAACTGCTCTTTGTCTTTGGTCCAGAAGGTGGTCTTTCACCTGCGGAAATTGAGAGTTTTGAGGCTAAAGGAGCTGTTCTAGCAGGACTTGGCCCTCGGATTCTAAGAGCAGAGACAGCGCCGCTTTATGCCTTATCAGCCATCAGTGTATTGCTAGAATTAGAGAAATAAGAGGAAGAAGATGGAACAAAAACACCGTTCAGAATTTCCTGAAAAGGAACTTTGGGATTTAACAGCCCTATATCAAGACCGTGAGGATTTCTTGCGTGCGATAGAAAAGGTGCGTGAAGACATCAATCAATTTAGTCGTGACTACAAGGGCAATCTTCACGTTTTTGAAGATTTCGAGAAGGCCTTTGCAGAATTGGAACAAATCTATATTCAGATGAGTCATATAGGTAATTACGCCTTTATGCCTCAGACGACAGACTACAGCAATGAAGATTTTGCAAATATCGCCCAGGCTGGGATGGAGTTTGAAACAGATGCCAGCGTAGCCTTGGCCTTCTTTGATGATGCCTTGGTAGCAGCAGATGAAGAAGTCTTGGACCGTTTGGGTGACTTGCCACATTTGACTGCAGCCATTCGTCAAGCCAAAATCAAAAAAGCCCACTATCTAGGGGCTGATGTGGAGAAGGCTTTGATCAATCTGGGTGAAGTTTTCTACAGTCCACAGGACATTTACACTAAGATGCGAGCTGGTGACTTTGAAATGGCCGATTTTGAAGCTCATGGCAAAACCTACAAAAACAGCTTTGTTACTTATGAGAATTTCTATCAAAATCACGAGGATGCTGAGGTTCGTGAGAAATCCTTCCGTTCCTTCTCAGAAGGACTTCGTAAGCACCAAAATACGGCTGCGGCAGCCTATTTAGCCCAAGTCAAATCTGAAAAACTATTGGCAGATATGAAGGGATACGGCTCAGTTTTTGATTATCTTCTGGCTGAACAAGAAGTAGACCGTGCCATGTTTGATCGTCAGATTGACCTCATCATGAAGGACTTTGCGCCAGTTGCTCAGCGATACCTCAAGCATGTTGCCAAGGTCAATGGTCTTGAAAAGATGACATTTGCTGATTGGAAATTGGACTTGGACAGTGCTCTCAATCCAGAGGTTAGCATTGATGATGCCTATGATTTGGTTATGAAGTCAGTAGAACCTTTGGGACAAGAATATTGTCAGGAAGTTGCTCGCTATCAAGAAGAACGCTGGGTGGACTTTGCTGCCAATAGCGGCAAGGATTCTGGTGGCTATGCAGCTGATCCATACCGTGTGCATCCATACGTTCTCATGAGCTGGACAGGTCGTTTGAGCGATGTTTATACCTTGATTCATGAAATCGGGCATTCTGGTCAATTCATCTTTTCAGACAATCACCAAAGCTATTTTAATGCCCACATGTCGACCTACTATGTCGAAGCGCCGTCAACCTTCAATGAATTGCTTCTCAGTGATTATTTGGAGCATCAGTCTGATGATCCTCGTCAAAAACGCTTCGCTCTTGCTCACCGCTTGACAGATACCTACTTCCATAATTTCATCACCCACCTCTTGGAAGCAGCCTTTCAGCGTAAGGTTTATACACTGATTGAAGAAGGGGAAACCTTTGGAGCAAGCAAACTCAACAGCATTATGAAGGAAGTCTTGACAGAGTTCTGGGGTGATGCTATTGAGATTGATGATGATGCAGCACTGACTTGGATGCGCCAAGCTCACTATTACATGGGCTTGTATAGTTACACTTACTCTGCCGGTCTTGTAATTTCAACTGCTGGCTATCTCCATCTGAAACAATCAGAAACTGGAGCTGAAGACTGGCTCAATCTCCTCAAGTCAGGAGGTAGCAAAACACCGCTTGAGTCAGCCATGATTATCGGAGCAGATATTTCAACAGACAAACCACTCCGTGATACCATTCAATTCTTGTCTGATACGGTTGACCGAATTATCAACTACAGTGCCCAGTTGGGAGAGTAAATTAAAAGAATCTGGGACAAAAGTCTGATCTTAAATATAAAAAGCGAACAAAACGAGTTATCTGACACTCAGAATTCGGTCTTGTTCGCTTTTTTATCTAATCTATTGCTTTAAAAAATTTATAGTTGATTGAAATAAGACATGAACAAAGAGATTAGGAAAATCAAATCAATTTCTAAAAATGTTTTAGAATCTGTAGTGTACTATTCTAAGTTCAATCGGCTATATAATAAAGAATTCCTAAAATCAAAATTTTTTGTCCCGACCTCTTTAATTATCCCCAAAAGCTATCTTCTTTAGCTTGATCTGAAGAGAAGAGCCAAACTTCTTTGATTTTTCCGTCTTCAATACGGAAGAGGTCAATTCCGTTCATATTGAGTTCAGTACCATCAGCCCGTGTTCCAAGAAAAGTAACATTAGCTGCGACAAAATCCTTATTATCAGAAACCCAATTTGTTATCACCTTAAAGGTTCCATTAGTTTTCTCAGCAAATGTAGCTAGGTGAGGTCCTAGTTGGTCCTTACCAACAACTGTACCAGATATACTATGAGTACCAGGTTGATTCCAGACAATATCGTCTGCCATCGTTTCAAAGACACCAGGAAAGTCCCCAGCAATTAAAGCTTGGTTATAAGTATTGAAAATTTCTAAGTTTGTTGACATATATATTCTCCATTTCTTTTTTATGATATAATTGTAACAGTTACAAACAAAAAAACAAGTAGACACTTTTTTGATAGCTAGTATCAAAAGTAGTACTTTTATTGATACTAAAAGATAAATTTTTTAAAAAAAATAGAAAGAAGATATTTTATGACAAATAAAGTGAGTGAGTATGGTATTTGTCCATTTGCGACAACGCAGAGGGTTTTAACAGGGAAATGGGCACTGGTAATCATTTATCAGTTGAGTACGGGTACTAAACGATTTAAAGAATTGCAGAGATTATTGCCTGGGATTACTCAAACTATTTTGACACGTCATCTCCGTCAATTAGAAAAGGATAAGATTGTTCAACGAAAGGTCTATGAGGAAGTTCCCCCACGAGTTGAGTACAGCTTAACCGAAATGGGGCAGGAATTCAAAGTTGTTTTAGATGCTGTCGAGAAATGGGGTCTAGATTATATCAAGTTGCTAGAAATGTAGAGGTATTGACCATGTATCAAAAGTTACTTAGAAAAATAGCAGAAGAAAAACCGAGCTATCGTCAAGAAGAAATCCTGTGGTTGCTTGAGCACTTAGGGGATACTAGTCCAGAGATTCGCGATGAATTGGTTTTTACTAGTCTGGCTAGGGGGATTCAAGAAGAGTTGTTTACAAAGGAGCAATTTCAGTTGATTGCTGCTGTGATTGTCTCTGATGGTGGACTAGATAAAGAGCTCTATAAGCTAGGAGCTTCAACGCTTGAACGTTCTTTTAGGGCCCTTATTTATGCCAATCTCTTATCTGCCGATGGCAACCAACACTCTCTTTATTATCAAGTGCTTAAAACTGATATCAGAAATACGATGCTCGATCAAGGTTTGCATTACCTTGAAAAAGAAGAGGATACGACAGGTTTTTCAAGTCAGTATGGTTGGGTGCATGCTTTTGCTCATGGGGCTGATCTTTTAACTGAAGTTGTTTGTCATCCAGACTTTTCTAAAAATAGAGTTCATGAAGTATTTGACATACTTGGCCAACTATTTAAAAGAGTTTCGATTCGGTTTATTGATGACGAGGACTGGCGCTTGGCCAGAGTCCTTTACGAACCTATTTTGCAAGGCAAGGTGGAGCAAGCGACACTGGCTTCTTGGATAAAGTCACTTGATTTTCCGATAGAAGAGAGGGAAGATTTTTATAAATTTTCCAATTTCAGATCCTGTCTCTTAGAAGTCTATGTTCAACTTGACCAGAGAAATAGTTTACAAGATGACTTGAAAGAAGCTATTCAATCTTTCCAATATTAGATTTTGATTATCAAATGTGAAAACTTACACAATGTTTCCAAGCACATTTCTTGAAACCCTTTCCTTCTTCTGATAGACTAATACATAGTTTGAAAAAAGGAGACTTAATATGAAAAAATTTGTTGCTGAATTAATCGGTACTTTTATGCTTGTGTTCATCGGAACAGGAGCTGTTGTTTTTGGAAATGGTGTTGAAGGTCTTGGACACCTTGGGATTGCTCTTGCCTTTGGTTTGGCAATCGTAGTCGCAGCTTTCTCAATCGGAACTGTTTCAGGTGCTCACTTGAATCCAGCTGTTTCTATCGCTATGTTTGTTAACAAACGTTTGTCATCTTCAGAGCTTGTAAACTACATTCTTGGTCAAGTAGTCGGTGCTTTCCTTGCATCTGGATCTGTACTCTTCCTCTTGGCAAATTCAGGTATGTCAACTGCAAGTCTTGGTGAAAATGCCTTGGCAAACGGAGTAACTGTCTTTGGTGGTTTCTTGTTTGAAACAATCGCAACATTCTTGTTTGTTTTGGTGATCATGACTGTAACATCAGCAAGCAAAGGGAATGGCGCAATCGCTGGTTTGGTCATTGGTTTGTCATTGACAGCTTTGATTCTAGCTGGCTTGAACATCACTGGACTTTCAGTAAACCCAGCTCGTAGCTTGGCTCCAGCTGTCTTGGTAGGTGGCGCAGCCCTTCAACAAGTTTGGATTTTCATCCTTGCACCAATCGTTGGTGGAGTTCTTGCAGCTCTTGTTGCTAAAAACTTCCTTGGAACTGAAGAATAATTGAAACTCAAAAAGCCTTGCTCCTCATGATGAGGAACAGGGCTTTTTCGTATGATACTCTTCGAAAATCTCTTCAAACTACGTCAACTTCCATCTGCAACCTCAAAACAGTGCTTTGAGAAACCTACGGCTAGCTTCCTAGTTTGCTCTTTGATTTTCATTGAGTATGAGTTTAGCGGTTGTCAATTTTCTCTGGATAAAGGTCGTGTTGGAAGAGGCGCTGTTCTGCCAATCCTTCATACTTAGTTCCAGGTCTACCGTAGTTGTAGTAGGGGTCGATTGAAATACCACCGCGAGGTGTAAATTTCCCCCAAACCTCTAAATAGCGAGGGTCTAGCAAGTTGACCAAGTCTTTCCCGATGGTATTGATACAGTTTTCGTGAAAATCCCCATGATTTCGGTAACTAAAGAGGTAGAGTTTAAGGGATTTTGACTCGACACAGAGCTTGTCAGGAATGTAGGAAATATAAATCGTTGCAAAGTCTGGCTGCGCAGTGATTGGGCACAGTGAGGTAAATTCAGGGCAGTTGAATTTGATGAAATAGTCATTTTCCACATGACGATTGTCAAAGGATTCCAGGACTTCTGGTTGATAGTCGAAAATGTAGTTGGTTTCTTTATTGCCCAGTAGGCTTAGGTTTTTCATTTCTTCTTGTTGTGACATGATTTTTTCTTTCTAATCTTAAACACCACGTTGGTTATCGTAGAGGAGGGTATGGAGTTGTGGAAGGACGCGAACATTGCCCCAGCTATCATCAGCAGCGACACGCTCCCAGAGTTCTTTGAGGCGGTCCAGTTGGTCTTGGACAATATTGCCTGTAGCCTTGGGCTCAGGATTTCCAGCCGATAAGAAGAGAACATCTGGTTGGTAGCGTTCTTGAATACCTTTGGCAAAGGCTAAATCGGCATCGTCAAAGACAGGGATTTTAAAGGTGACCTTATCTGGATCTAGTTGAGAAACGATAAAGTCTAAAGTCTCGAAATTGACTTCCATCTTGGATGAAGGAGGTTTGGGACTGAGAGTGACCTGATCGATATCTTTTAACCAATTTTGCCAGCGGGAGCCTTGAGTTTCAACAGCTAGAGTGACACCGCGTTCCTTGAGCTTGGTGACCAATTCGGCCATGTTGGCTGCTAGGATAGCAGGATTTCCACCAGATAGGGTTACATAGTCGAAGCTTCCTAGTTTGTCTAACTCAGTGATCACTTCATCAGCTGTCATACGAGTAGGCTTCTCAGAACCATCCCAAGTAAAGGCGGAGTCGCACCAGTCGCAGTGGTAGTCGCAACCAGCAGTGCGGACAAACATGGTTTTCTGGCCGATAGCACGACCTTCACCTTGAAATGTTGGGCCAAAAATTTCCAGAACTGGTAGTTTGAGGACACGTTCCCTAGTCATCTAACCACTCCCGTCTAAACTCCGCAAAGGCAGTCGGAGTCTCATAGAGACGAACATATTCCAAACGGAGACCGCGCTTGTCTGGCAACTCTTGACTCATGGTTTGGAAAATCCAGTAAACCATATTTTCAGCAGTCGTATTCATGTAGGGCAGGGTCTCGTTGAGATAGCGGTGATCCAAGTGAGGCTCTAAGTAATCCTTGTAGATTTGTTTGATATCCCCAAAATCATAGGTCATGCCACGTTCATCTAAAAATCCACTGACAGCGATTTGCAGATGATAGGTATGGCCGTGCAGGGATTTGCATTTCCCCTCATAGTGGAAGAGGTGGTGGGCAGCATCGAAGGTAAATTCTTTGGAGACTAAGGTTCTGTGAGGATTGTAGACAAGAGATTCCCCAGTTTCTTGTTTGATTTCTTTGGGAGCAAAAAACATCAGGCCTCTCCTTTCTGCGAGAGATAAACCTCTAAACCATGTTGGCGTAGATGGCAGGCAGGACAGTCTCCACAACCAGTACCGATAATGCCATTATAGCAGGTCAAGGTCTTCTCACGAACATAGTCAAAGGCACCGAGTTGGTCGGCTAATTCCCAAGTTTCTGCCTTGTCTAGCCACATGAGAGGCGTTTGGATCACAAAGTCGTAATCCATAGCAAGGTTGAGGGTCACATTGAGCGATTTGACAAAGACATCACGACAGTCAGGATAGCCTGAGAAGTCTGTTTCACATACTCCTGTCACGATATCCGTAATTCCACGCTGCTTGGCAAGAACTGCAGCAAAGGACAGAAAGAGGTGATTGCGACCGTCAACGAAGGTATTAGGCACCTCTCCTT
The DNA here is from genome assembly GCF_047465035.1 of Streptococcus infantis. Lineage (GTDB taxonomy): Bacteria > Bacillota > Bacilli > Lactobacillales > Streptococcaceae > Streptococcus > Streptococcus infantis_T. The sequence continues at coordinate 3,542 of NZ_JASHAQ010000012.1, read as the reverse complement.
CTTTTTGCTCAATTTCTAAATCTGAAGTCAAGGCATTTTCAGTGATTTGTCCTAGCAGAGACATATCTAGGATATGATGACGAATTCCTTGTTCCTCAGCGATTTCTTTGGCGACTTGAATTTCGAGATGGTGGCGTTGGCCATAGGCAAAGGTAACGGCTTCGACCTTTTCATAGTGTTGCTTGGCCCAGAAAAGGCAGGTTGTTGAATCTTGACCGCCACTAAAGACGACCAAGGCTGATTGACGTTTCATAGTACTCCTTTCAAAATGGGAAATGTTCAGAGCACGCAAAAAGCTCCCATGAGGGAGCTAAAAAATACCAAGTATAGGTTTTTTTTAGCGATGGCATGTCCCAAACATCGTGATATTCTAGTTACAGTCTAGCATATTTTTTGAAAAATGGCAAAGGGCAAGAAAAAAAGACCAAATAAAGCACTTGGTCTCTAGTATGATTAGCTCAATTCAGCAACGATGGCCTTGATTTGTTCTGCTGTGTGAACACCAGCAACTTGTTTCACAACTTGACCGTCTTTTTTGAAGAGAAGAGTTGGGATAGACATGATTCCAAAGGCACGAGCTGTGTTTGGATTTTCATCAACGTCCATTTTAACGATCTTCAAGACATCTTCTGAAAGTTCTTCAGACAATTTGTCCAAGATTGGACCTTGCATACGACATGGACCACACCAAGTTGCCCAGAAGTCTACCAAGACCAATCCGTCTTTAGTTTCTTGTTCAAATGTTGCATCTGTAATTGCTTTTGCCATAGTATTTCTCCTTTTAATTATATTGGCTTAAATCTTGTTTCATGAGATAGAAGAAGACATCTCCATAAGTCCCATGGTAGTCCAAATCATGACCGTTGTAAGTTAATTTTTGGACAGGGTAGTAGTCTGCGATGCCGATAAGGCAAGCTTGTTGTGAACGATCAAAATCTTCATAAGACTCGAAAGTCACAGTTCTTTCGTTCTTGCTGGCATCTAGATAGGTAATTTCAATCATTTTAAAAACTCCTTTATTTAATGATGACTTTATTTTACTCCTTGTAAAAGAGAATGTCAAGAAAAATGATTGCGCACGCAACTTTTTTCTAAAATCATCTTAAATCAAGAAATCCAAACCAGTTTCCAAGCTTTCTTCGACAGCCTTTTGTAGCGAGGCCAGTGTCTTTTGCCCATCACTTGTCAGGCAGATAAAGCTAGAGCGTCTATCTTGATCACAACACATGCGACTGAGTAGACCGCAATTTTTAGCTTCCAAGCGAGCTACCATTCGAGAAACAGCGCTCGGGCTCAGATGAAGCTTATCTGGCAGGTCAATCTGGCGTAGAGATTTTTCTTGGGCCAAGTCCAGATAGTAGAGGAGGTAGAACTCTTTCAAGGTCAGACTTTGGTCACTCTGCTGGGCAATGGTCTCTTCCAAGAGACCTTCAATTTCTTTTTGACGACGATTGAAGTCAAACCATTTTTCCAAATAGGTCATAGTATCTCCTTTCTTTTTAGAGTCATAAGTAGAAGAAAGTCCATTAACGGACAATCTCTGTATCACAAGATGATTGCGCATGCAATAATTATACTACTTTTCAAGAAAGCTGGCAAGAAGGACGCTGAAATCTTTTATCCTAAATTACGCTGTTTTCACTAGTCTGTAATTGCCTGTATCCCCTTTCTTCTCAAACTTTCATCAACTCTTGTGTATTTCCTTGAAATTTTCTGAAAAAAGAGTAAACTGGTATGCAAGAAGTCTATTTCGTGGAGTTTAGGATGAAATTATATGTTCAATTAATGATTCTCTTTGTGATTTCTCTAATCGGAGAGGGGATCTCTAGTTTCTTTCATTTGCCCATTCCAGGCAGTATTATCGGCTTGATTATTCTTTTTCTAGCCTTGCAGTTCAAGTGGCTGCGTATCCGCCATGTCAATATGGTGGGGAACTTTTTGCTGGCCAACATGACCATCCTCTTTCTACCTCCTGCGGTTGGAATTATGGAAAAGTTTGATGTGATTGCTCCCTATCTCCTACCTATTGTCTTGATTGTCTTTTTTGCGGCAGTAATCAATATCATCTTGATTGCGCTTGTGGTTCAATTTATCAAAAAACGCTATGAAGGTGACTACGAAGAAAGAGGTGCTAAATGAGCGAATTTGTATCCAATCCCCTTTTTGGGATCGCCCTGTCCATCTTAGCCTATCTTGGGGGAATGATGATTTTCAGACGCTATCCTCATCCCTTAACGACTCCCTTGTTGCTGTCAGCTATTTTTATTATCATCTTTCTAAAGGTAACTGGCATTTCCTACCAAGATTACTACCAAGGTGGGGTTTATCTTAACAACTTGATTGTTCCTTCAACAGTGGCTCTAGGAATTCCCCTTTATAAGAGTTTCCACTTGATGAAGCATCATGCTCGCAGTATTCTCTTTGGTAGTTTGCTGGCGGTAGTGGTCAATACCTCTTTCACAGCCCTTGTGGCCAAAATCTTTGGTATGGACTTTTTCCTAGCTATTTCCCTCTTTCCTAAGTCAGTAACGACTGCTATGGCAGTGGGAATCACAGAAAAGTTGCAGGGCTTGACTACTGTGACTCTAGTAGTTGTCGTAGCGACTGGTATTTTGACCAGTGTAATCGGACCAACACTTCTAAAATGGCTAAAAATAGACGATCCAGTAGCTGTTGGACTAGCCCTGGGTGGAACAGGACACGCTGTTGGAACTGGAACGGCCTTTCGCTATGGACCAGTTGCAGGTGCTATGGGAGGATTAGCTATCGGTGTTACAGGTGTTCTCTATGTATTTGTCAGTCCTATTGTAGCTAATTTGATCTTGAGTTAAAAAGCAAGGATTAAGAATTTGGAGAACATCGGTTTTATTTTAGGGTGAGGATGAAAAAGATTGTCCTGTGACCCGAAACTATATCTATCTAGGACTTAAGAGTTGAAGAAAAGTGGCGTCAAGGGGATTTTACAGAAATGAATAGAGGTAGTTTATGAATGAAAAATTAAATTTTTAAAGAAATATGTGCCATCTGGAGAGATGGTCGAGATTTTATCTAATTTTAAAAATCTGTCCAATCATCCTATTCCACAATATTGGCGGGATGCGTTTCAAACATCAGATTTTTCTAAAAGAAAACAAATCATCCTAGGAGAATGGAAAAAATATCTAGCTGAAGAACTCAGCAATACGATCTCTTATCTAGAAGAGTTTCTGGAGGCTATAGACCTTATCAAAATTGGACCTACCTATTCCTTGCTTTATTCCATTAGAACTTATCAGAGCAAGAGTCTAGTATTTTATGAGGGTAAAATACCGATTTCGGACCGAGAGTTTACAGACCACTTTAATCAGTCAAAACTAGAACTTGACGGGAGTATCCGTGATTTCTATACACATATTCATGCAGGGTTTAATGACTATACCAGTAAAAGCATGGGCTTAGACGATCTAGATATGATTGAACCAATAGCTGATTATGATTGGGAATTTGAGGATCAGTTAACAAATGACATTTCCAGTTATTACAATTTTTTTAGCAATGGTATG
>NZ_JASHAQ010000011.1:0-67930 GCF_047465035.1 Streptococcus infantis | reverse complement strand
ACGATGAAATCAAGCATTATTAAAACCAGTGGAACTTACCCTGACACGGATTTCCACTGGTTTTTAGGATTTTTATCAGATTAACTTCCACTTCTAATAGCGGTGGAACTTAGTTTGCGAATTTAGCCATGCCTTTTGAAAGCAGGAAAACTTACATTTTCAGAAAAGAAACTATTGACGAGATTTAATTTAAAAGGTATAATAATAAAAGTTAAGGCGGTATAGCCAAGTGGTAAGGCACGGCTCTGCAAAAGCTTGATCGTCGGTTCAAATCCGTCTACCGCCTTATAATACCGATTTTATCGGAATTTATCCAGACAAAAAGCCCATAAAATAGGGCTTTTTTATTTTTATTTCATGATAAAAAAGGATAACTTTAAAAAACTGTTGGGGCGAGTTTGGGGCGAGGACGTTTTAAAAACTTCATTAAAACTATTGACGTTATGCAACTTTAATTGTACAACACGCATCTAAGTTTAAGGAGGAAACTTAGACACGGAACACAAAATGTTTAAGTGCAAAAAGAAGCCACTCAAAGTAAAAACAAATAAGCTAGTCATCATAATAAACTTATTTATAATCAGCTTTGAATGGCACATCGAATTTGGATAGTGAGAAATCACTATCCACCCCTTCGGGGGTGAACTTAAATTATAACAGGAAAAATAATGAAAGTAAATCTAAAAATTAGAAAAACCACCAAGCGTGAAAAAGTTGAATTTATTATTGGACTTCTTCTACTCCTATTTGCGATTTGGTATTTTACGAAGTAATATATGTCAGTAGATATTAAAGCTATCCGCTGGCTTTTAGACAACGCCACAGCCTATGCTATCAGCAAAAACTGTAGTGTGTCTATTCAAGCTGTGGATAAATATAAAAATGGTGTATCAGACATTATAAATATGTGGTTAAAACACGCTATCAACATAATTGATTACGCTCGTACACTTCAAGAAAATAGGGGGGCACTTTTTCTACTCTCAGAGAAAAGCGTTCAAGTGAAAAAGAACACTCCCCCTCTATCTATAAAAAGGGGGGGCAATAATTTCAAACAACTATCAAGCATATCTCAAACCCAAAAACCTCAATCCTGAGCCTGCGGTTTGTGTAATCTATTTTAAAATTCTCGAATAAAAAAGGAGCATTACAGCCCCTCTTTTGAAATAACGGACACTTGGCTGGTCGGTGTACCCAGCATCTCAGATACCTTTTTCAAGGTGCGGCAGGAACCTTTCTGCCCTCAAATGTCTTCCGTTAATTTTATTCTAGCACTATCTACTTTTTTTGTCAATTTTTCTCAATCTACCAGACTTAATACGACTTTGTAACTTGTAATCTTGTATACGATACATGGTCGGGACGTAAAAGAAATCGCCACTTTTATGTAACTTGATTGCAACAAGTACATTATCATCAAATCTTTTTACATATTCAAAACTAGCGCCTTTCTCTCGTGGATTGATCCAAACGAAATCTGGATTACTTAGTATGAGTTCCAAGTCTTCAATATGCTGAATTACATCATTATGATGGCGTTTCATCATATGACTTCTCAGCCCTTCTTTGTTAACCTTGATGTCGCTCGCTTCAAGAACAATATTAAAAATCTCTTTTACTTCATTAGTAACCTGACCAATTTTTTCATGATTCATCATTTCCTCCGTTATTCCACAACTATTATATCACATTTTATTTGGTCGTAATCAAGCATCAAGCTCAATCGTAAACTCTGGCTTGTCTGTCTTACTATCATCTGGTTTCAGGTAGTACCAGCCGTCTACCGCCTCTATATTATCAAAGGCTCCTACAGGGGTCTTTTCTTTTTTACTACCAGAAAAGCTTTATCAGTTCTACTCTGATAAAGCTTTTGTTTTATTCTGTTTCTTCTTCTGACTCGAGTTCTTGGATTTGAACCTTAAGCTTGGTTACACGTCCATTTTTGACCTTATCATTGGTTAGAGTGATATGCTTATTGCTACTTTCTAACTCATAGCTAAGTTTTTCTGATGTTGGAATAGTTCCCACACCAGTCAAATAGTAACCTGCAATGGTATCTACATCGTCACTTTCAAGTTCGACATCAAAGTAGTCATTAAAGTCATTTAAATTCATTGTACCTTGGACGATATAGGTATCTTCTCCAATTGTATGAACATAGACTTCAGCTCGGTCAGTTTCATCATCAATCTCACCAACAATCTCTTCAAGTAAATCCTCAAGAGTGACCAAACCAGCCATTCCTCCATACTCATCCAGAAGGATAGCCATCTGTCTTTGAGTATTTCTAAACTCTTTTAATAAATCATCCACAAAAATAGTTTCAGGTACAAAGAGTGGATCTTGTAAGATTCGCTTCCAGACAATATTGTCAAACCCGCTGGCAAAGGCTTCTTTAAGGAGACTCTTAGTATGAATCAATCCAATAACATTGTCCTTATCTCCATCATAAACAGGAATACGAGAAAAATTCTGTTTCAAGATACTTTGGATAATGGTTTGAGTATCATCCTGAATATCTACCATAAAGGCATCTGTTCGTGGAACCATGACTTCACGTGCCATGAGTTCGTCGAGTGAGAAAATCCCCTGCAACATTTCAATTTCATCTGCATCCAAAGTTTCTTCACTCTTAGACAACATGTACTCAATCTCATCACGAGTCATTTTTTCATCTGCATCGTCAAATGTCATCGGTGTCAATTGACTCAAGAGATTAGTTGATGCTGAGAGCATCCAAACGAAGGGACTCACAATCTTACCAAGTCCAATAATAAACGGTACTGTTCGGATAGCCAAGGCATCCTTAAGATTTAGAGCAATTCGCTTAGGATAAAGCTCACCAAAAACAATAGAAATATAGGTCAAGAAAGCTAATGATAAGAAGCTAGCTACCGCATAGGCAGTTTCGCTATTTCCCATCCAAGAGGCGATCAACTCTCCAAGTGAATCTGCTAGTTTAGCCCCTGACAAGATCGTAATTAAGGTGATACCAACTTGAATGGTTGATAAAAAGTGATTAGGGTTTTCAAGCACCTTTAGCAAACGGATATAGCGTTTATCTCCCTCTTCAGCTTTTTGCTCAACACGTGAACGACTAAGTGAAACCATGGCCATTTCTGTTGCAGAGAAAAAGGCATTTAAAAAGGTCAAAACAACTAATAAAACAAATTGCAGTAACAAATCCTGACTGCTCGGGTCTTCCATTTTCCTTCTCCTAAAAAGTATAATTGAAACCATTATACCATATTTTCCAATTTTTACACATTAATTTTCAATTTCTATGATAAAGGGGCGCTGAATAGAGAGCTGCAATCCAAGTCCTGACACCCTAGCTCAAGCCTTGTGAATCTTCAAAAAGGCTCTTTAAAATCAGAAGAGCAAAAAACAAGCAATCGTTTCTACAGTTCATGACTAATAAAAAACGAGGTTGGGATTTTTCCTCAACCTCTTGATCAATTAGCTATTTTTTGTGACTGTGACCTCACCTGTTCGGTAATCTAACTGAATTCCCTTTTGGACATTTGGAATAACGACATTAAACTCCAACTCCCCATCAGAGGACTTGGCTTCAATATGAGAAGCTGACGGCACCAAATCTTGCTCAGTAGCATAGAGTAATGTTACGCGGTAACGCACTCGTTTGTTTTGATCTAGAGCTTTTCGAACCAGACTTTCATAATAGTTTTGGCCTGTAGAATCTTCTGCACGCGCTTGGTTGGCCCAAGCTGTCTGTACGGCAATGTTTTTAGGATTGCTAGTAGAAGCATCAAAGCCATCTAACCCACCGATTAAGGCATAGCCCAACAAATGCCCTCTATCGACCGCATGGTTGTAACTTCCCTTTAGATTCTTAACCTGATGCCAACCCGCAGGCGTCCAAGATGTTGAACCATTCCCAGTCTCTTCACGATCTTTGTACTGTCTTGTCGCTTTTGACATGAGGGCGTTAGCGACAGTTGGAACCGTCTCCCCACCTACAGTTTTTGTCTTGTTATCTGCATAGGGTTTGCTTGAAACCTTAGCATCCAGATTGGTTTTATTGTTATTGACGATAAAGGCTCCTGCTCCATTCCATTCTAGCGTGCCCTTGATTTGTTTTTTAACCGAATCTGTTAGGGCACTTTCTGCCAGTTCTTGACTTGGAGTATCAGACGACTGTGATTTTTGTTTTACTTGTGTTTGTGGTGCAGTGTTGGAAGACTGCATTTGTTTAATATAGTAGCTTCCTGCTGACAAGAGCAAAAAGAGCAAGAGGCCAAGTAGGGCCTGCCTTGTTTTTTTATTCATATTTTCTCCTTGTACTCTTCGAAAATCTCTTCAAACCACGTCAGCTTCCATCTGCAACCTCAAAATAGTATTTTGAGCTGACTTCGTCAGTTCTATCCACAACCTCAAAACGGTGTTTTGAGCAACCTGCAGCTCTCTTCCTAGTTTGCTCTTTGATTTTCATTGAGTATTACATTCACTTCCTAGAAAAAGACTGGTCTCCCAGCCTATTTTCCTGTAAATTTTGCGATGAGTTCTTGCCATTTTGCTGGTGCTAAAATAGCCCAAGGATCTTGACCTTTTCCTAGAATACCATAGCCAATCATCAAACCAATAGCAAGAGCTAAGAATCCTAGCAGTAATACTACAATTACTAGGATAAAGCGACGTAAGACATATTTGGATTGTTTATTCATCTTCATCAGCTTCCACACTTACCCGTTCAATCTTAGCTCCTAACTGGGCTAATTTTTCATGAAAACGGTAGTAACCTCTATCTAAATGGACAAGTTTTCCTACAACTGTTTCGCCTTCAGCTACCAAGCCTGTCAAAATCAAGGCTGCGCTGGCACGTAAGTCTGTCGATAGAACTTCTGCCCCTTGGAGAGGCTGTCCTCCGACGATACGGGCTGTATCACGGATGATTTCAGAGTGCAAGCCCATACGACGCATTTCCTCTAAATGTTGGAAACGATTCTCAAATACAGTCTCTACCATAGTTGACTCACCTTGAGCAACGGTCATCAGAGCAGTGAACTGCGCTTGCATGTCTGTCGGAAATCCTGGATGTGGAAGTGTCTTAACGTGAACAGCCTTTAATTTTTCACGTTGAGAACGAATGCGAATTCCTTCGTCCTCATCGATGACTTCAACACCCATTTCCAATAATTTAGCAATTAAGGGACGATTGTGTTCCCAGATGGCATCTTGAATCAAGACATCTCCACCTGTAATGGCAGCTGCTACCATGAAGGTACCTGCTTCAATACGGTCTTGTACAACATTGTGGGTCGCACCATGTAGTTGCTCAACACCAGTAATCGTCACAGTTTCTGTTCCTGCACCTTTGACCTTGGCACCCATTTTATTTAGGAGAACAGCTAAGTCGACAATCTCAGGTTCACGCGCAGCATTTTCAATGACTGTAACGCCGTTAGCAAGAGTTGCCGCCATCATCAAGTTTTGAGTAGCACCTACACTTGGGAAGTCCATGTAAATGTGAGCTCCGTGCAAGCGTTCTGCCTTAGCTTCGATATATCCTGCCGTTTGAGTAATTTGAGTCCCCATCGCTTCGAGTCCCTTTAGGTGAAGGTCGATAGGGCGACTACCGATAGTACAACCACCTGGCATAGAAACCTTTGCGTGTCCTACACGAGCCAAGATTGGCCCCAATACTACAATTGAAGCACGCATCTTGCTGACATACTTATAGGGAGCTTCTTCTGTGATATCACCGGTTGCATCAACTTCAACAATATGTGCTTCTTGATCAAAGTCTACTTTCGCATTTAATCCACGAACCACCTGATTCATGGTAAAAACATCCGATAAAATAGGAACATTTTTTAAGACTGTTTTTCCTTCACTTGCTAAAATAGTTGCTGCAAGCAGTGGCAAAACTGCATTTTTTGCGCCCTCGATGGTAACACTTCCAACCAAACGATTATCGCCACCTTGAACTACAATTTTTTCCATAGAGTATTTTCCTTTAATGTTGATTTTATAAATAGACTTACTTTTTGAGTAAACCTATTAACTAATTTGTTAATAATCCAAGCCAAAATCAGACTTATCATCAATACAAAAAATGTAAATAACACATCATTTACTCTGGATGACACAAATATTTTTTCTAAAATAGAGATTACTAATCCATGTATCATATATAATTCAAACGATATACTACCTAGTAAAATCAAAGACATATTTGAAAAATTTATTTTTTTCAGAAAAACAATAATAAAGTAGATTGTAAAAATAATATTATCTAAATTAGCCGCCAGTGCATAACTATAGCTATCTTCTAAATGTATATACTTCAATAAAATATTGTATTTATGTGATAAAAAGAGCAACACAGTGACTAAAATAATTGCTATAAAGTAATACCTATCTAAAAATCTATCAATTTTATTTTGATTTTTAGCCCATATTAGACCAATAACGAAGGCCAAAGCACTATTGTACCACCAGACGCTATAGCCTAATTTTATAGCCAAACAGATATAACAGATTATAAATATTGTATTGACAATAATAGATAAGAACTTATTTTGAAAAAACTTAAACGATATATAAAAGAACACATACATTAAAATTATAATATCAACAAACCAACCATTATATATAATTGTACTTCCTTTTTTAAATAAATTAATAAAAAAATTTAAATCCATTAATTGACCGTTTACGAATCTATCAAACATATAAATCAAAGAGATAATAAAAAATGGAACCATAATTTTAGAAAGTCTTTTTTCTAAAAAATTATCTAGGTAATTTTCCTTACTTTCATTTTGAACATACAACCCGTAAGCAGATAAGAAGAAAAATATAGAAACAATATAGGTCCCCATATATGAAAAATTAGAAAATTCTTCGCCAGTTTTAACCAATGGTGATAAATGATGAAATATGATCCCTAAAGCAAGGAAACCTCTAAGCCCTGATGTAGATTCAACACTTAGATATTCCTTATTTTGGGGCAACAAATAAATTAATAGCGTTATTAACAATAAAATTACAATATCCATTATATTTAATTCTCCCAATATTTTTGTTAACTACCTAAACATCTGCTTATTATAATCCCTGTAACATATAAATTATAGCAGACCACGTACTGCTTCTTGCCAAAGTTGGTAGAGATTTAGGAAAAAGGAACTAATCAGATATCCTAAACCGATACTACACAATACTACCAAGAGTCGAACCTTCTTCGCATTATCCTTTGTCACCTTCAAAATTTGATCCCATCTGACCAAATCTTTCAAGAGCTGAAAGACTAGGTAGACAAAAAACATATGACTACTAAGGGTAAAAAACAATTGAATCATTTGCCTATTATACCATCTTCTTTTTTTCTACGCTAGTTTAGGGATTCGCCTACTGTTTAAGGATTGTTTTTCAAATAGTCAATCGCATCTTGAAGCGTTTTGACTGGAACGATTTTCATGTCTGTTTTAATCATTTGAGCTGCTTCTAGAGCTGTGTCATAGTTACTCTTGGCATTTGGATTTGCCTTTTTAGCTTCCTCAGTTACTGGATTGTTAGGAGCAAAGAATACAGTTGCTCCCTTTTTAGCTGCGGCAACCACTTTTTTATCAATTCCACCAATGTCACCTACGTTACCATCTCTATCGATGCTTCCTGTACCAGCAATGATGCGTCCATTTCGAAGAGTAGGATCTGCAATTTGCGTATAAATGGATAAACTAAACATCATTCCAGCACTCGGACCACCAATGCCAGCCGTTGAAAACTTGATTGGCACATCACTTGACACTTCTGTGCGGTCAATCAAACCGATTCCAATACCGTTTTTCCCATTTTCCAGAGTAATAATTTTCCCTTCGGCAGTTTTGACTTTTCCATCCTCCTCATAAGTAACCTTAACCTGATCACCTAGAGTTTGAGAATTAACGTAGTCAACCATCTCCTTGGAACTCTCAAAAGTCTTATCATTAACAGCGGTTACGGTGTCAGCAATATTGAGAACTCCCTTGAAAGTCGAGTTATCTGTTACAGTCAAAACATAGACACCCAGATATTTGAGTTCAATTTCCTTACCAGCCGTCTTCAAACCTTGATATTTGGCCATGTTTTGCGAAGTTTCCATGTAAAACTGGTTGATTCGCATAAATTCCGCATCTGACGAACCACCAGTCATCTCTTTGGCACTATGTATGTCCGTAAAAGGTGTTAGCCAAGCATAGACTAAGTCAACCAGTCTAGCGTGCTTAACTCCAACCGTCACAAATTGGTAGGAACCTTCCTCTTGGTCAGGTTGGTTATTAACTTGTAAAACCTTTCGAATATCTTCAGAAGTTCCTGGCACCTCGATATAATAAGGCAGGGGCACCGTAAAAGCGATAAAAGTGATAATGAGCCCAATAATGAGATATAAGGGCCATCTAGTTTTTTTCTTCATTGTTTAACTCCTCTAGGACAGCATTTGGTACATACCCACTGATATCTTGACCAAATTTCAATAGTTCTCTCACAGCTGAAGAGCTGATGTAAACATGCTCTGGGCGACTGTGGAGGTAGATTGTCTCCATTTCTCCCGCTATTTGATGGTTGTAAAAATCAAAACTGGCTTCATACTGAAGATCTGTTGCATTACGCAAGCCACGCACCAAGATCTCTGCACCTAATCTTCTAGCAACATCAACGACTAATTCATCGTGAGAAGCTATGACTTGGACATTTTTCAGATGTGCCACTGCTTTTTCAACAGTTTTCTTTCGGCTCTCTATCGGTAAAAATCCCGTTTTATGTGGATTATAAAAAATTCCTACATACAATTGATCAAAGAGCTTACTTGCACGCTCAATGAGATCCAAATGTCCATTGGTCATCGGATCAAAGGAACCTGTAAATAGCCCAATCTTATCTGACATAAACCGTCACCTTACTAATCCCATATATTTTTTCCTTCCAGATGCCCAAACAAGCGATTTCTTCTGGAAGTTCTACTGATTTATCGGTTTCACAAACCACCATGACATCCTCTGAAAAAAGATTTCTCTCCGCCATTTTTTCAATATCTGACACGATTTGTTCTTTTGCATAGGGAGGGTCCAAAAAAATAAGATCAAAGACACCATCAACCTGTTCTAATGCACGACTGGATTCCATTTTCAATAATTGAAACTTGGAGGTTTCCTTAGTCATTCGGATATTTTCTGCGACTATATTCTGGGCTCGGCGATCCTTCTCAACCAGAACGGCACTGGACATCCCTCTTGAGACTGCTTCGATGGATAGACCACCACTGCCAGCATAAAGATCTAGCACACGCCCACCTTCAAAGTAGGGACCAATCATATTAAAAATAGCGCCCCTTACCTTATCTGAAGTAGGTCGAGTTGTTTTACCGTCCAGCGTCTTTAACGGACGCCCTCCGTAGATTCCTGATACGATTTTCATACCGTATATTATACCAAATTCTTATCAAAAAAAGAAAATCGAACCTTACGGCTCGATTGATTAAAGAATATTTTCGTAGGTGTCTCTCACTTCTCGTGGCCAAACACTGGTTTGGACTTCACCGATATGCTTCTTACGAAGCAGGAACATAGCCATACGAGACTGGCCAATTCCTCCACCGATTGTCAAAGGGAAGAGTCCGTTTAGGAGAGCCTTATGCCATTCTAAAGTTAGACGGTCTTCGTCTCCTGTGATAGCTACTTGGCGACGGAGAGTGTCTTCATCGACACGAATGCCCATTGAAGACAATTCAAAGGCTGCACCCAAATTATCATTCCAAACAAGGATGTCCCCATTCAAGCCATGATAGCCATTTTCAGACTCAGTTGTCCAGTCATCATAGTCTGGTGCACGTCCGTCATGAGGTTTTCCATCTGACAATTCTCCACCGATACCAATTAGGAAGACCGCACCGAACTCCTTACAGATAGCATTTTCACGTTCTTTAGGTGTCAAGTCTGGGTAGCGTTCTACCAACTCTTCTGTATGGATAAAGGTAATTTGTTTAGGTAGAATTGACTCAATGTCGTAGCGAGCTTCTACTGCTAACTCTGTCAAACGAATAGCCTTATAAATCTTTTCTACCGTTTCTTTAAGATAGGCAAGATTGCGTTGTCCGTTTGGAATGACCTTTTCCCAGTCCCACTGGTCTACATAGACTGAGTGAGTCGCATCTAGGGAATCTTCGTCTGGACGAAGAGCCTTCATGTGAACGAAGAGGCCTTCTCCCTCACCAAAACCAAAACGGGCTAAGGTATGGCGTTTCCACTTAGCAAGGGAATGCACTACTTCATAGGTTTCATCTGGAATTTGCAAAACCTTAACAGAAACTGGATGTTCAATCCCTGAAAGGTTATCCTGCATCCCGTCCCCAACCTTACTCAAGATTGGCCCCTGCACTTCTACAACTTCTAACTTATCTTTCAAATACTGGGTAAAGGTATTTTTTACAAAGGAAATTTCTTCCTGTTGATGGATAAAACTTTTCTTCATACATCTCTCCTTTTAAATAATAAGATGATTATACCCTTTTGCTAGTAAAAATAAAAGTAAAAATTTAAAAAAGAGCTCATTTGAGCTCTAAAAGTATTAATCGTCACTTCCAAAGATACGCAAGAAGCTGAGGAAGAGGTTGATAAAGTCGAGGTAGAGGCTAAGCGCCAATGAAATTGCCCAACCTGTAGCGACTTGACCATTTGATTCTTCATAAACATAGCGAATCTTTTGGTTATCCCAAGCAATCAAACCTGCAAAAACAAGAACCATGACAATACTGATAATGTAGTCGAAGAGACCACTGTTTAAGAATACATTGACAATCATAGCCAAGATAAGACCCACCAGGGCTCCAATCAAAGCACGTCCGATACCACTCAAGTCCTTTTTAATCACAACTCCGATAATTGCCATGACAAAGAAGAGGGCAGCGCTAGAAATGAAAGCCGTTAGAACCGTTCCTGGTAGATAGAGCGACACGATGAAACTCAGTGAAAAACCGTTCACTACTGAATAGATGAGAAACATCGGAAGAGCTGCTGGGCTATTTTTATAAGCCATATTACTTGCTGCAATGACAAGAGCAACTTCAACTACTCCTGTCACGATTAGCCATATGCGGGCATTAAGCATCAACTGAACAAGAAGGTCTTGGAAGGTTGTTAACATCAAGGCTGAAACAAGTGCGGATAAGGCAATCCCAATTCCTACAAAAGCATAAACTTTTGCATAAAATTGATTCAAACCTGAACGTTCTTGAATAATTGTTTGATTCATATCTTTTTCTCCTTATGAAATCTTTTTACTGATTATAACAAAAATAAACTATTTTAACTCAAATAAAACATGAGTATGCCTGCAGCAATGGCAACGTTGAGACTTTCTGCCTGCCCTTTCATGCTGATGTGGACCAATTGGTCTGCCTGGTCTGTCATGAATGAACTAATGCCTTGACCTTCATTTCCCATGACCAAGGCAAAATCCTCTTGACGAGCCAGTTCACGATAATTTTTAGAGTTTTGTGATAAGGTGGTGGCTAGAATGGGCAAGTGATTCTTTTTAGCCTCTTCAACAAATGTTTCAACAGGCATACGATAAATCGGCAAATGAAAATGGCTACCCTGCATGGAACGAAGTGTTTTGAGGCTGTAGATATCAGCCGACTTGCTTGAAACGATGACTCCAGAAAAACCTGCTGCATCTGCCGTCCGAATCATAGTCCCCACATTTCCAGGATCCTGCACATCTTCTAAAAAGAGATACTTTCCTTGGCTCAAATCTGGTAACTGATCCTCCTCCTTTTGAACAATGGCAACAATGCCCTGAGGTGTTTGGGAATCTGCTAAATCGAGCAAGATTTCTTCGGTTACAAAAACAGTCTGAGGATAGGCTACTAATTTCTCATCATACTCTGCAAGGGCAAATATTTTCTCAATCTTTGCACCAGCCTGAACGGCTTCTTCAAACAGATGCCATCCCTCAATCAGATATGAGGTTTTCCGGTATTTTTTTTGATGTAATTTTTTGGCATTTTTCACCACAGAATTGGCTTTAGAGGTTATAATAGTCATAGAAATATTATAACACAATCAAGGAGGTTTGGTATGCAAAAGGTTAAAATGATCGCCCAAGGTCGCGTCCAAGGAGTGGGCTTCCGCTGGGGTGTCTATACCCTAGCTCTAGAACTAGGTGGCATTACGGGTCGTGTCTGGAACAACGATGACGGAACCGTTGAAATTCTTGCCCAAGCAGAGTCTTCAGCCATCATGGCTAAATTTATCCAAGAGATCCGAAAAGGCCCTACCCCATTCTCTAAAGTAACCTATCTTGATGTTCAATTGAGTAACTTTCCATCTTATTCAGACTTCAAAGTCGCAAATTAGGTCTCTAGAACTATTGTATATTTTCCAAAAAAACAGTAGAATAGAAAGGTATAATTTTTAAAGAAGGAATAAAAACAGTGAAATCAATTAAACGAATCGCTCTCTCAGTCATGGGAGTGGCTATGCTATTAGTCTTGACAGGTTGTGTCCAGGTTGATAAATCAACAGGACTCCCAACTGGACCCGTTTGGGATTTCTTGGGTGCTCCAATGGGAGAAGCTATCAAATACTTCGCTAATGATCAAGGTCTCGGTTTCGGTGTTGGGATCATCATCGTAACCATTATCGTTCGCTTGATTATCCTCCCACTTGGTATCTACCAATCATGGAAGGCGACCCTTCACTCTGAAAAGATGAATGCTCTCAAGCACGTCCTTGAACCACATCAGACTCGCCTGAAAGAAGCAACGACACAAGAAGAAAAATTAGAAGCTCAACAAGCTCTCTTTGCTGCTCAAAAAGAGCACGGCATCAGCATGTTTGGCGGCGTGGGATGTTTCCCTATCCTCATTCAAATGCCTTTCTTCTCTGCTATCTACTTTGCTGCCCAACATACTGAAGGAGTTGCCCAAGCAAGCTACCTAGGAATTCCTCTAGGCTCACCTAGTATGATTTTGGTTGCCTTTGCTGGTATCCTTTACTATCTTCAATCACTCCTTTCTTTACATGGAGTTGAGGATGAAACTCAAAGAGAACAAATCAAGAAGATGCTCTATATGAGCCCTCTCATGATTGTCGTGTTCTCTGTCTTCTCACCAGCCAGCGTTACACTTTACTGGGTTGTCGGTGGTTTCATGATGATTCTTCAACAATTTATCATCAACTACATCGTTCGTCCAAAACTTCGTAAAAAAGTACGCGAAGAATTTGCTAAGAACCCACCAAAAGCAAGCAAAACTTCAAGCACTCGTAAAGATGTAACCCCTGAACCAGCAACAGCTATCACAACTTCTAATAAGAAGAAAAACAAAAAGCGCAATGCTGGTAAACAACATTCTAGATAAAAAATAAAAGGCTTAGCTTAAATGCTGAGCCTTTTCTATAGTCAAAAAGAGGCCGAGAAAAAATTCCGACCTCTTCTTTCATTTTATCCATGTACACGTTTCATGTAATCTTGATAGCTTTCTGTATCCATCAATTCCTTAGCATTCTTAACACGATCTGCTGTTGGAGGTTTAACTCCTTCAAGTGAATACGGAATCCCAAGCTCACGCCATTTGAACTCACCCATAGTGTGATAAGGCAAGATTTCAAACTTATCAACATTTTTGAGAGTTTTTACAAACTTACCAAGTTCAATCAAATCTTCATCGCGGTCTGTCAATCCTGGCACTAGCACGTGACGAATCCAAACAGTTTTACCGATTTCTGACAAGTACTGAGCACAAGCCAGAATATTTTTATTGGTTTGACTGGTAACAATCTTGTGTTGTGCTTCGTTGATTTCCTTGATATCAAGGAGAACCAAGTCTGTCACGGCCATTAACTTGTTGAACTTTTCTAGATAGCGTGGTTTGTTACGGAATGGAAGGGCACAAGTATCCAAGGTACAGTGGATACCTTTTTCCTTTGCCTTAGTAAAGAGGGCAATCAAGAAATCAATCTGCAAGAGGGCTTCTCCTCCACTGACTGTGATACCTCCCTTGTCACCCCAGAAACCACGATAACGAAGCGCTTCTTCTAGAACATCATCTACTGTTCGTACACGAGATTTATTTGTTTCCATAGCCCAAGTATCTGGGTTATGGCAATATTGGCAACGCATCTGACAGCCTTGCAAAAAGACAATAAAACGAATCCCAGGGCCATCTACCGCCCCAAAACTCTCTGTCGAATGCACCATTCCTGTCACTTGTCCATAGTCAATTATTTCCTCAGACATATCGTTACCTTCCTTGAAAACGTTTTATAGTCTTTATTATACCATGACTGAAAAGAAAAACCACAGATTTTGCCTATTTTTTAGAAAACAATCTGTTTTTCACTTTCAACTTTCATGATTTTCAAAATATTTATTAATCCTTGTCAAAATCAAAGCCATAGAGAGTCGCAAAATAGTCCTCTGGTCGCTCGGCTCGGCGGATCAAGCGTGCTCCACCATCCTCTGTATATAGAATTTCTGCCGAACGAAGCTTGGCATTGTACTGGTAACCCATAGAGAAGCCATGCGCACCTGTATCATGAATGACTAACAAATCACCAATTTCTGTTTGAGGTAGATCACGATTAACTGCAAACTTGTCGTTGTTTTCACAAAGAGAACCAACAACATCAACCACTTCAGTCTGACCATCAGGATGCATCATATTGGTGATGTGGTGATAGGCACCATACATAGCTGGTCTCATCAGGTTGACAGCTGATGCATCTACTCCTAGATAAGTACGATAGGTTTTCTTTTTATGAGTAACTTTTGTAACGAGAATTCCATGGGGGGCCAACATGAAACGTCCTAGTTCTGTAAAGATCTTAACCTGACCAAGATCTGCTGGTGTCAAAACCTCTTCATAAACCTGACGAACTCCCTCACCAATCAAAGCAATGTCATTAGGTTCTTGATCTGGGCGATAGTTAACCCCGATACCACCTGAAAGATTGATAAAATCCAGTGAAATACCTAACTTTTCCTTGATTTCTACAGCTAGCTCAAAGAGCTGACGTGCCAATTCAGGATAATAGAGGTGGGTCACTGTATTGGAAGCTAGGAAGGAATGAATCCCAAAGGTTTTAGCTCCCTTTTCCTTCAAGATGGCAAAGGCTTCAAAAAGCTGTTCCTTAGTCATCCCGAACTTAGCTTCACCAGGATTATCCATAATGTCCGTACCCAGTTCAAATACGCCACCAGGATTGTAACGGCAAGAGATGATTTCTGGGATGCCTGCTGCACGTTCCAAATGCTCGATATCTTCAAAGGCATCTAAATTAATCGTCGCACCTAATTCACGAGCATAGGCATATTCTCTATCTGGGGTGTTATTAGATGAGAACATCATATCCGCCCCTGTAAACCCAAGCTTATGACTCATTAAGAGTTCTACATAACTAGAACAATCCACTCCACATCCTTCTTCTTGCAAAATCTTCAAGATAGCTGGAGTTGGGGTTGCTTTAACTGCGAAGTATTCTTTAAAGCCCTTATTCCAAGAAAAGGCCTTGTTTACTGCGCGTGCTTTCTCGCGGATACCTTTTTCATCGTAAAGATGGAATGGGGTTGGAAACTCCTCAACAATCTTTTCTAAGGCATCACGTTTAATAAATGGTGTTTTCATAGAACTCCTTCATATTCATTATCAAAGAAAGGCTGGGACGAAAGTTCCAACCTTTGTATTTCAAGTCAATTCTTATTTTTCTGTATCGAAGATATTTCCAACTTCAACAGCAATTTGTTGGTTCTTCACATCAATATTTGTGACTCTCAAGAGTGACTTGTAGTCGAACTGTTGTTCACGGTCTTCCTGTGCATTATCAGCAAAAACAGCTACACCAGCCAACTCTGAATCAAACTCAGACAAGAGGCTAATCATCCCGTTAATGGTTCCTCCACCCTTCAAGAAGTCATCGACGATTAAGACACGACTTCCTGCTTTGAGGCTACGTTTTGAAAGGAACATCTTTTCGATACGGTCACTAGAACCTGAAACATAGTTGACACTAACAGTTGAACCTTCAGTGATTTTCAAGTCGCGACGAACAATGACAAATGGTACGTTGAGGACATTTGCCACTGCATTTGCGAGCGGAACCCCTTTGGTCGCTACCGTCATAACGGCATCAATCTTCTGATCCATAAAGCTCTTAGCAATAATGCGACCGATATTTTTCAAAATAGCTGGAGTGCTCAATAGGTCAGATAAATAAATGTAACCACCTGGAAGAATGCGGTCACTCTCTGAAAGTTTATCACGAAGCTCTTCGATAATCGCTTTAGACTCAAGGGTAGAGATCGATGGTGTAAAAATAACACCACCACCAGCACCTGTCACCGTTTGAATATGACCGATTTCAATTTCTTCGAAAGCACGTTTAATGATGACGATATCTTCAGAAATAGACGATTTGGCAGATTCATACTTTTCCGCAAAGGTGTTGAGACTGGTTAATTTGTATGGATTGTTAATCAAGTAATTGGAAATGACAACCATCCGATCACTTCTTCTTAATTTCATTATATTTTTACCATTCTTTTTTATTTAGTCTTTTTCTCATTATATCACACTAAAGCAAAAAAACGAACTTTATTGCCTAAATAAAGTTCATTTTTTTAGTTTCTAGTCTAATTTCGGCTTGTAGAAGGAACGATTGTCCATAGCAAAGACTTTATTGGTCATTTCTCCCTCATCAACAAGGGCCAGAGCTGTTGTCATCATCATCATGCTGGCATCCAAATTATCAATCATATGAATAATTTCTGCTTCCATCACTCGAGGACGAACTGGACTACCATACTCAAGGAGACCATGATGACTGAGAATGACATGGCGAAGAAGTACAACCTCTTCTCTGGTATCATCAATGCCAAGTTCCATTACCGCTTTGGTAATCTCGCTATCAATCAAAGCGATATGCCCGATAAGATTTCCTCTCACTGTGTACTCTGTCTGGTCAGGACCTGTCAACTCAATAACCTTGGCAAGGTCGTGCAACATAATTCCCGCATAGAGCAAACTCTTATTGAGCTGAGGATAAATATCTGCAATTGCTTCTGCCAAACGAACCATAGTGGCAGTATGATAAGCAAGACCTGTTTCAAAGGCATGATGGTTGGTCTTAGCAGCTGGATAAGAGTAGAATTCCTTGTCATACTTGGTGTAGAGATTCCGAACAATTCGCTGCCAAATTGGATTTTCAATTTTAAAAATCATCTGCGCCATATACTCACGAATCTCTTTGGCATCTACTGGAGATTTAACCTTGAAGTTCGCTGGGTCATTTGGTTCGCCAGGTTGTGGTAAGCGAAGGGTGATTTGATTAACCTGAGGCGTATTGTTGTACACTTCACGACGACCTTGCATATGGACTACTTTCCCTGCTGTAAAGGTTTCAACATTGTGGGGTTGAGCATCCCAGAGCTTCCCTTCGATTTCTCCACTATCATCTTGGAAGGTGAAGGCTAGGTAATTTTTCCCAGCACGTGTCTGTCTCAGGTCAGCTGACTTGATCAGGTAAAAGCCTTCAAAAAGCTCATCTTTCTTCATGTGACTAATCTTCATATTCTTCCTCATCTTCTTGGAATTGGAGCAAATCAAGCGCAGGCTCACCTTCTGATAACTCAATGTGACGAAGCGTTCGCTCGATAGCTGTAGTACGACGGTTTAATAAATCATCAATATTGCCAGAGGCATGTTGGAGATGTTTTTGTGCCTTGACCAGAACACCTCCAAACTTGCCAAATTCTGTTTTGACACTAGCTAGGGTTTTACTGATATGGTCAGCACTCTTTTGGATATTGAGAGTTTTGAAGCCAACAGATAGAGAATTGAGTAGGGCTGATAAGGTACTTGGACCTGCAACGATAATTTGCTCCTCCCGTCTCAAATCATCAAAGAAAATCGGATTGCGAACGATTTCCGAATAGAGACCTTCTGTCGGAACAAACAAGACTCCAAAGTTAGTTGTCCGAGGTGGCGCCAGGTACTTACTCTTGATATCCTTGGCAAAACGCTTGACGCTTGCTAGGAGAGACTTACGACAGCGCTCAATCTCGTCCTTGTCACCTGCTTCATAGGCTTCTTCCAGACGGTAATAATCCGCCAGGGGAAACTTAGAGTCGATTGGTAGATAGACATATTCCTGGTCACCTTGTCCAGGCAACTTGATGGCGTACTCCACACGTTCACTAGAGTTTTCAACCGTTGCAAATTCTCGTTCATACTGGGCAGGTGTCATGATGTCTTCAATAATCTGTCCCAGTTGTAATTCACCTAGAATTCCTCGCGTTTTAGTTCCAGAAAGGACTTTATTAAGCGCACCGACATCTCGCGCAACCGTCTGCATTTCACCCAGACCTCGATTGACAGATTCCAGTTGTTTAGAAACCGTCTCGAAGGAGGCCTGCAAGCGTGTCTGCAGGGTCTTTTCTAACTTTTCCTCGACCGTTTGGCGCATCTGTTCCAAGCGTTGCTCATTTGATTCCTGCAAGGCCTGTAGTCGTTGGTCGGTCTTATCTCTGGTTTGGAGGAGGTTCTCATTCATTTCCTGCCGAACTTGCGTCAGGCCTTGGTGCAACTCGATTCGCACTTCCTGCAAGCGATCACTGACAGCCACTTCAAGATTTTTTTGATCCAGCTGACTAGCTTGTCGAGCTTGTTCAAATCGATAATCTAGCTGGTCTGATAGGTTATCTGCCTGATCCTCCAAGCTCTTGGTCAGATATTTTTCCTGCTTGTCCTGCCTTTGCCAAATGAGAAAGAGACCGGCTAGATTAGCAACTAATAAAACAACAAGTAAACTTTCCATCCTACCTCCTGTCCTTACTATGCAGCACAACCACATAGCCATCTGGGCAAGTCACTGACACTTCCCTATCTATATATTCGTTAGAAGCGTAAACTTTCTTAAAGAAAAAATTCTCCTCTGTCAGTTCATACTTGGCACCGAGTATTGTCAAACGACTATCCCTCACAGGCATAAAAGCAAGGTAATCATAGTCCGAACGTGGTTCAAGTCGACTGGTCCCTTCTGGGCAATAGGTAATCAAGTTTTGCCCATCCTCAATCTCTATTTGACGCATATAGGGTGCCAATTTAGGATTGCTGGGCAGAAAGACATTAGCCAGCATATGGTCAATGCGACCACCTAGGGCACCAAAAATGGTCACCTGAGCTTGAGGATTTTTTTCAAAAATCGTTAAAAGTGCTAGTTCCAGATCGGTATCATCTTTTTCTGGCTGGGCTTGAACAAAATGCTGGGCACGTTTTTGAATCAAATGACGTTCTTCTAGAGTCACAGAATCAAAATCCCCAACGGCTAAAGCAAGAGGAAGTTTTTCCTCCAGTACCCAAAGCGAGCCTCGATCCACACCGACATAGCAATCAAAATCTGTTCGATAGTGACCACGGTCTCCACCAGCAAAAACTGCAACTCTAGTCCAGTTCTTTTCTGAGAGCTTGCACTCGTTCATTGACATCTCCCTTAAAGACATAGGATCCTGCTACAAAAACTGTTGCACCAGCTTCTTTGGCTTGAGCAATGGTTTTATCATCAATCCCACCATCCACTTCGATCTCAAAGTTCAAATCTTTTTCCTCACGAAGGGAAACCAATTCACGTATCTTATCCATGGTTTCTGGCAGAAATGCTTGCCCACCGAAGCCAGGATTCACCGTCATAACTAATACTTGGTCAACCAAATGAAGAACATGCTTGATAGCTTCAACAGGCGTACCAGGATTGATGACTACCGAAGGTTTAACACCGAGAGAACGAATCTTTTGAAGAGCGCCATGGATATGAGGTGTTGCCTCGACATGGATGCTGATAATATCTGCTCCTGCACGCGCGAAATCCTCTAAATGATGTTCGGGATTTGATACCATCAAGTGGCAGTCAAAAACCATCTTGCTGTGAGGACGAAGAGCCTCGACCACACCTGCACCAAAACTGATTTGAGGTACAAAGTGACCATCCATGATATCGATATGGGCATATTCTGCCCCAGTTGCTTCTAGGCGTTTAATTTCACGTTCAAAGTTGGCATAATCCGCTGCCAGAATTGACGGAGCAATCTTGTATTGAGACATAGGTTTCTCCTTATTTTGGAATTTTTTTGCTGACTTTTTTATAGGTTTCTCTACGATTTTCAATCTCACTGAGGAATTGTAGGTAGTTGTCAAAACGGAAGGTAGCAATGATGCCCTCTTCTACTGCAGGCTTAACCGCACAAGAAGGTTCGTGGGTATGCGTACAAGTACGGAACTTGCAGTCTCGACTGACACTAGCAATTTCTGGAAAGGCTAGATTAAGGTCTTCTGCTGTTGTTACTTCGTAATCCAGCGATGAAAAACCTGGTGTGTCTGCGATTTTTCCACCATTGAGATTGTAAAAACTAACCGCTCGAGTGGTGTGACGACCACGACCCAGACTGTCTGAGATTTCTCCCGTTTCTAGATTGAGATCAGGTGCGATTTTATTGAGCAAAGTTGACTTTCCAACACCAGTCTGCCCCATGAAGACCGTAACTTTATCTGTCAACAAGGGCAAAAGTTCCTCTTTACTCATCACAAAGTCGTAACCAATAGCATCATAGGTTTTCTCGTAAAAATCCAGCTCTCCCCTATCCTCTAACAAGTCCATTTTGGAAATATAGACGATAGGATGAATGTCCTTGTGCTCCAAAAGAACCAAGAACCGATCCAACAAGTTGCTATTAAAGTCAGGTTCTTTAACAGACATAATAACCACAGCTTGGTCAATATTGACAATGGGTGGACGAACCAGACTATTTTTTCGTTCATGAATCTTGAGAATATAGCCTTCGGAATTTTCCTCCGCAGAAAAGTCTACCCAATCTCCAACGTAGGGCGTGTGACCTTTTTTACGGAAATTCCCACGCGCGCGTGTTTGATAAACCTGACCATCACTCTCCACATAGTAGAATCCGGCCAAAGCTTTAATGATTTGTCCCTGCATCCTAGAGTCCTTGTCCTTTAAGTGCATCTGCTAGACTGGCAAATTCTTCTAAGCCAAGAGCTTCACCACGTACAGATGGTGACAAGCCTGCTTGGTCCAAAGCCCTAGTCAACTTATCCTTAACTTCCTCAGTCTTGCCAAAGTAACCTGTCAAGTTGTTCCACAAGGTCTTACGACGATGGGTGAAACTAGCCTTGGAAACCTTAAAGAAGAAGTTCTCATCTTTTACTGCTACAGCCGGTTCTGGACGACGGACCATTTTCAAGATGGCTGAGTCAACATTCGGAGCTGGCACAAAGACTGTACGAGGTACAATAAAGGCAACCTTTGCTGTCATGTAATACTGAACGGCAATCGACAAGCTACCGTAAGCCTTGGTATTTGGTTGAGCAGAGATACGATCCGCCACCTCTCTTTGCATCATGACCACAAACTCACTAAAAGGAATGCCACTTTCGATCAAGTGCATGAGAATAGGGGTCGTGATGTAATAAGGCAAGTTTGCCACTACCTTGATGGGTAAGTCAGGATTTTTGAAATTCTGGATATGCTGCGCCAAGTCAACTTTGAGAATGTCCTCGTTAACTACGGTCACATTGTCAAAATCACGTAAAGTATCCGCTAGGATTGGTACCAAGCGGTGGTCAATCTCAAAAGCCATGACTTGAGCTGCACGCTCAGCCAAAAACTCCGTCAAGGCACCAATACCTGGCCCAATCTCAATGACATTGACCTGGTCATCAATCTCAGCCGTATCCACAATTTTTTGAAGGATATTGGTATCGGTCAAGAAATTTTGTCCGAAGGACTTTTTAAAGGTAAAACCGTGACGCTCCAGCACTGCCTTGGTCACGCTATAATCTGCAATTCTCATTTATTCTCTTTTCTATTTATTAGCTAAAAATAATATATAAAACCCACATAATTCCTAGTGCCAACAAAATCCAAAACACTAAAAGAACACGAGGTTTGCCCCCTTTTGAATCAGATCCAGTCATATCAAGCACTTTCTTATCTTCTTGGGGGTTCGTTTTCTTCAGTTCATCCTGATAGGCAACCGAATCTAGAATATTGTCTTCTGGCAATAATTCTGAAGCATAATAGTCAGGAAAACCCATAGCAAGACCAATTAAGTTCTCTTCTGTCAAAGAAAAATCTAAATCTTTGGGTTGATTTTCCCGAATAGCCCGAATATTTTTTAACAGTTTATCAGAAACAACAGACACTTGGTCCATAAAAACAACATCTAAAAGATCAAATCCGAGTACATCACCGTCTTTGACATTTGCAAGAATATAACGAACAAAGGCATCATATAGTTGCACGGATTGCGGGGCATTCTCTTCTAAAAAAGATCGGTTTTTGAGGGCATTCTGCTGGAATTTTTCAATAGAAAGCAAGATATCTACATTCTGCTCTTGGTAAAATCTTTCTGCTTGCTCTTCATCTTCTTCCAGTTTTTCTGCTGTTTCCCAGAGAGCAATCGGAGCTTTTAAATCTTCTTCATCCCAAAACAATTGCCAAAAATAGGGTATTGTGTAAATTCCCTCTGTTAGCATACGAGCTCCATCTTCGTTTTTTAAGTAAATATAACTTCTATTTGCCATATCATTTCCTTTCACAATCTTTGAAAAAGGTTAGTGGTTCAAGTAGGATGTAGATAAAACTATATAGTTTCCCAATGTAAAAAAACTCTCTAATCTTTAGCTCTGCCTTCTAGTTCCTCACTGAGCTCTTGCATCTCTTTAAAAGCTGTTAGGCTAACATAGGCACCCGCTTCATAGTATTCCGTTGGATTAATGGCATAGTCAAAAACTTCAATCATGCCTCCTGCTTCTTCAATCATGCCATTCCATTTTTCATCAAAGACCATTCGCAGACGTTTCCAATCAGTAAATACAGGCACAGAATTTCGCCCATCTTTTCCTTCTTTAACTGGAATGTTGAAACTAGAATCTTTTTCTAAAACGAAGGAATTTCCTTCCTGACTATCGCCCTTAAATTCCGAAGCCGCATCTAGAGGAATTAGGAATTTAGCTTTCGGCATAGCTTCTGAAAAGAACTTATAATAGAGCTTATAAATTACTTCTTCATCTTCTGTCGTCGGGCTATCCAATTGTCCCATCAACAACATCCATCTTACTAGGTCAGGATTCATTACAGGAACTTGTATTTCTGGCAAATTAGAATAATCTGGTTTTTGAACCAAGGCAGGAGCGCTGATGCTGACTTCCTTAGAATTAAAGATTGCTCCCATGGCACCGTTTAAGTAAAAGGCTGTCCCAAGGAAATTCTCAATCCCTTTTTTATCTTCCGTATTTTCAATCAGTTTTACAACTGAGTTTGGTCGACTATCGATAGTTTCCTGAAATTGGCGATACCAAGATGGTGTCAAAAGCATAATCATGGGATCAGTACAGAGATACCCCTCTTCTCCCCTATCATAGGTCGTTGAGAAAAGGTAAGGTTCGCCTGTTTTTTCCGAATAAACTGCATAAACCGAATCTGCTGCTAATAACTTGTCCTTGACGATTTCCGCTAGACGCTCCAACTTGCGGGTGTTAGCTTGATAGCTTTCTTCACTTTCAGTTTCCTGATTTTGACGGCATTTCCATAAAAAGAGACGTAAAATTTCTACGCTATCATCAAGACTAGCTGCCAAATAATCTTCATTAGTCAATTGACCTTCTTGGATGGCTACAAATGCACGGTAAAGAGCATCTGAATAGCTAGATAATTTTTGCTCTTCCTCAACACCTGAACTAAAGAGCACACTTCCTTTTTTCAGTTTATCCAAAGAAGGAATCCTATCAACCACTAGATGCGCGAGAACTTCATCCCTTAGACTTTCTGCATCTTTGTTTTGACTGCTGAGTTTTTTAACCTCTACAGTACCAAGAGCATCCATTCCTTGGTCGGGATTGCAAAACTGCAACTGATCTCCAACCTTGATACTACCTTCTAGACTCCCAACAATCAATAATTGATTCGTTTCCTTCATCGGGAACAAATCTAGAACTCCAATACATGCATTGTTTTTAGATTCTTCTGTTTCTTTCTGTGCTTTAGTGATTTCAGTTGCCTCTGCAGTTTCCGTCTTTTTTAAAAAATCAAAGATTCCCATAACTTTTCCTCATTAACTCCACACAAGGCTAATCCCGTGGAGCACTTTTCTAATGCTTGCTATCAAGCCTGATTAAACCGTATATGCTTACTTCTATTGTATCATATTCCCCCTACATTTTGGGACGGTTTCTCAATTCTCATACGATTTCATGGCATCTTCAACTTCAGCTAGACTGATGCCAAATAATTCTAAACGCTTGAGAAGTTGTTTCCCATTGGAATAACCGATACGAAGGCTTTCTCCTAAATATTCTCTGCGTTTTCGGCTGTCTGCTCCAGCTAGAAAACCAAGGCGAATCAAGTCACTACGGCTAATATCAAAGTCACTTTCTACTTCAAATTGCTCTGTTACTTGAGCCAGTGCTGTTTTCAAGTCTTCATAACTGGCATGTTCGATTCCTAGGGAACGTCCCTTGGTCTTGGACTTGGGAGCAGCTTCATCACGTTTGAGAAAGGCATGCTGGACTGTTGGGATGGCGGTCATAATCAGGCGCCGGATTCGTTCCCCATTATAATCAGGATCTGTAAAGACAATCACCCCATAACGTTCATGTAGACGTTGGATTCGTTCAAGATCCTGCTCATTGATAGCCGATCCACGAGTCTCATAGGTCTCCACATCAAAATAACGTTTGAGATTGGCCGTATCATCACGCCCTTCGACTACGATGACTTGGGAAATTTTCTTTTTCATAATTTACTTTCCAGTCCAAAAATTCGTTCGGCATTTGCACTTGTCCCAGCAGCTAATTCTTCTGTCGTCATGCCACGCAAGTCTGCAATAAAGTCTACTACATAGCGCGTGTAAGCTGTCTTGTTTTCGCGACCACGCTTGGGTACAGGGGCTAAATAAGGCGCATCAGTCTCTACCAAAATCTTATCCAAAGGTAACTCTTTGGCAGCTTCCTGAATGTCTGTCGCTTTTTTAAAGGTCACCACTCCAGAAAAGGAAATAGTCATACCCAGCTCCACAAACTTCTCAGCCCACTCCAAAGAACCTGAGAAGGAGTGCATGATGCCACCACGGGGACCGACTCCCTCACTCTTGATAATTTCATAGGTATCTTCTAGCGCATCACGGGTATGGACCACAAAAGGCAAGTCCAGTTCCTTAGATAGCTGAATCTGACGACGGAAAACTTTTTCTTGAACTTCCTTAGATGCCGTCATCCAGTGGTAGTCCAAACCAATCTCACCCAAAGCTACCACTTTAGGATGTTTGAGCTTGTTCAACAGGTATTTCTCAACGTCTTCTGTATAAGTCCCTGCTTCGGTCGGATGCCAACCAATCGTCGCATAGAGTTGGTCATACTTATCTACTAGTTCTAAGGCCCGCTCAATGGTCGGTTTGTCAAATCCAACGATATTCATCCGAGTCACACCCATTTCAGCTGCTAAGGCTATTTCTTCTGCTTCTCTTCCTGAAAATTCTTCCACATTCAAGTGGGTATGTGTATCAAAAATCATGTATATTCCCTCGTTTTTTCTACCTTCTATTATACCAAAAAACTAATCTCATTCTTATAGGAAAAAATATTTTAAAATCATTCATTTTTCCTTGACTGCTTATTTTCATAGCAGTATAATAGCTCTTGTTGAAATTTTCAGAAAAGGAAAGAAAATGTTTACAAAATTAAAATATACCTTTATTGGTCGTCCTCTTAAGTCCTTGACTGAAGGCGAGGGAGGACTACTTGGAAAAACACAGGCACTTGCAATGCTTTCAAGTGATGCCCTATCTTCTATTGCTTATGGACCTGAGCAGGTCGTTCTTGTCTTGGCTAGTCTATCTCCGCTTGCTATTTGGTGGAGTCTCCCTATCGGCATTTTTGTCCTCTTGCTACTTGCTAGTCTAACCATTTCTTACCGACAAATCATTCACGCCTACCCTCAAGGTGGAGGTGCCTATATGGTAACTCGAGAAAACCTATCTCCTGAGCTAGGTTTGATTGCTGGGGGAAGTCTGCTTGTTGACTACATGCTGACAGTAGCCGTATCTGTAGCTGCAGGTGCTGATGCGATTACAGCTGCACTGCCTGCCCTCCACCCCTACAACCTCCACATCTCCATTTTTCTGGTCTGTTTACTCATGCTTTTGAATCTGCGAGGCTTGAGGGAATCTGCTAGTTCTCTGATGATCCCTGTCTATCTCTTTATCTTTAGTACGGTCTTCCTCTTATTGTTTGGTATTTTCCAACTATTGACAGGTTCTCTCAGCTATCATGCAACTTCCTCTATTGGTCAAACTGTCCCAAGTCTCTCAATTGTCCTGATTTTAAGAGCCTTTACCAGCGGTTCAGCTTCATTAACCGGGGTTGAAGCCATCTCAAATGCCGTTCCATTTTTCAAGACCCCAAAAGAAAAGAATGCAGCTCAAACACTGACCATCATGTCTCTGATTCTTGGATTTCTCTTTGCAGGAATTACCTTCCTAAACTACTGGATGGGGATTACTCCTCAACACGGAGAAACAATCCTCTCACAAATGGCTAAAGGAATTTTAGGGGATTCAGCTCTCGGTCAAGTTGTTTATTATCTCTTCCAATTTTCAACAGCCCTCATCCTAGCCGTCGCTGCAAATACTGGTTTTTCGGCCTTTCCTATGTTAGCTTACAATATGGCCAAGAACAAGTACATGCCCCATCTCTTTATGGAGAAGGGAGATCGCTTAGGATACTCAAACGGGATCCTAACCTTGGCCTTTGGCGCTATGATTCTTCTGCTCATTTTTAACGGAAATACAGAACGCTTGATTCCTCTTTATACTATTGGAGTTTTCGTACCTTTTGCACTTTCTCAAACAGGAATGATTCGCCACTGGAAAAAAGAAAAAGGCTCTCATTTCTTAAAATCTGCCTTTGCAAATATCCTCGGAGCCATCATTTGTTATGCTATCGTTCTTATCCTACTCTTCTTCAGACTTGGAGATATCTGGCCATTCTTCCCAATTATCCTGGTCCTAACCTTCCTTTTCTTGTCTATCCATAGCCATTACCAAAAGGTGGCGAAACAACTTCGACTTTATGAAGGAATTCAAAAGAAAACCTACGATGGCAATATCGTCCTTGTCTTAGTGGGAAATGTTACCCGAGTCAGCGTTGGTGCTATTAACTACGCTCAAAGTATTGGAGATGAGGTTTTGGCGATGCACATTTCCACCAAGGAAACTGAGGAAAAAGACCAAGAAATCCTCCAAGAATTTGCCGACTACTTCCCAAATATTACTCTTAAAAACATTAATACCAGCTATCGCGATATTATCACACCTACAGTTCGATATGTTCGAAAAATATCTCAAGAAGCCAAGAAAAAGAACTACACGGTTACAGTTCTTGTACCCCAGTTTATCCCTAACAAACCTTGGCAAAATATCCTCCACAATCAAATGAGCCTTAAATTAAAATATGCTCTCAGATGGCACGAAGATGTCGTTATTGCTAGCTATTCATATCATTTGAAAGAATAAAGAAAAGGCATTACCAGAACCAATAAGCTCCTGGTAATGCCTTTTTTCTGAATCTAGTCCCTAAAATTAGACTTATACTCAATGAAAATCAAAGAGCAAACTAGGAAACTAGCCGCAGGCTGCTCAAAGCACTGCTTTGAGGTTGTGGATAGAACTGACGAAGTCAGTAACCATACCTACGGAAAGGCGACGTTGACGCAGTTTGAAGAGATTTTCGAAGAGTATTAAAATTTTATTGATAACCTTCTTCTATCGAACGTGGTTAACCAAATCTTCTTGGGCTTTTTTATTAGACTCAGCTTTTTCTTTTTGCCATTTTTCATAAAGTTCTTGGTACTGTTTAGCTGTCACAGGTTCCTTTTGCAATTCAACATATTTGTAGTTGTCCGCATCTCCTTTGTGCCCAACAAATGAGAAGGCCCCTGTAAACGGAACTGTCTTACGGAAAATAGGATTTGCTCCTGCACTTTGAACTGGTAGGAAGAGAGCACTATCTGTCAACCAAGCTTGAACTTCGGCAAATTTTTCATAACGTGTTTGCGTATTTTCATTCTCACTATCTGCCGCATCCAACAACTTCTTGTAGGTAGCTAGACCGAGTTTTTCCTTGATCTCATTGTCTTTTCCTGGAGTCAAGCCAAGATTTTTCAACTGAGAACCAGAGTCTGGATCCAAGAGATCAAGATAGGTTTTCGGATCTGAGAAATCCCCACTCCAACCTGAGATATCAATGTCATAGTCCTTTTGATCGGCGGTATCCGCAAAGAAAGTTGCATTGTCTTTCTCATCTGGAGACAATTGAATGATATCAATCACAACATTATCTGATCCAATCGTTGCTTCAACGGTCTGCTTGAAGGAGCTTGCTTGCTGAACATCCAACTTAGCAGTCTGATCAACCAACATATCCAAGTGGATAGGGAAGGTCACACCTTCTGCTTGCAAACTTTCTTTAGCCTTGGCAAACTCAGCCTTGGCTTTTTCAGGATCCAAGAAAGCAGCTTGAGCGTCGTTCAGATTGATATTTGACCACTCTGTACCATAGTTGACCATCTTTTCATTGACCGCATCTCCAAAGTTTTTTCCACCGATTTGAACAAAGTTACTTGGTGTAACTGTATTTCTAAGGATTCGATCAGCCCCATCTTCTCCATTTGTCTGGGCAGCATAGGCATGACGGTCAAAGGCAAAGTTAATAGCTTGACGGAAGTCTTTATTTTGCATAGCTAGACGAGAATCCGTCTTTTCTTTATCTGTCTGTTTCATGGTTTGCTTGTAGCTTTGACGGTTGACATTAAAGAGGTAGTAGAAGGTTATAGCATTTTGAGGTGTATAAGTAATCTTGTCTTCATTCCCTTTTTTCAACTGATCAAACACTGAGCTTGTTGGGAAGATACGACCATCTGTGTAGTTGCCTTCCAAGAAACCTCTAGCCAAACTATCTTGGTCTGAGCCATCATAGAAGGAAAGTTTTACTTTCTCAATCTTCACATTGTCCTTGTCCCAATAATTAGGATTCTTTTCAAACTCAATCAAAGATTTTGATGTGAATGATTTGAATAAGTATGGCCCATTTGACAGGATACTAGATGGAGTTACACTTCCAAATTCATCCCCCTTAGATTTCAAAAAGGCTTCATTGACTGGACTTAAAATTCCACCTGTTGTCTTAGAATTCCAGTAGGACTCTGGCTTGTTTAAGGTATATTGGAGAGTATAGTCATCGACTGCCTTGATTCCAACAGTCTCAAAGTCTGATGATTGCCCCTCAATATAGTCCGCCAAACCTTTGATAGAGTCTTGCACCAAGTACAAGTTTTCTGCCTTTTTATCCGCAGCATACTTTAGGCCTGTCACAAAGTCGTGAGCTGTTACTTCAGCATATTCTTCTCCTTCAGAGGTATACCACTTAACACCTTGGCGAATTTTGTAAGTATAAGTCAAGCCATCTTTTGATACTGTCCATGATTCAGCCATGGAAGGAACCAGATTGCCATACTTATCATTTTCCAACAGTCCATCAATCAAGTTTGTTGTAATGCTGGATGTCGAGCCACGTGTCGAAGTAATGTAGTCTAATGTATCTGGATTGCTAGCAAATACATAAGAGTAGGTTTTATCAGATGCATTTGACTGTGTCGAGCTACAAGCTACCATCAAGAAGCTAGCACTCAAAATTCCAACCCCTAGTAAGAGAGCTGTTGATTTTTTCATAAATATTCTCCATTTATATAGTATATGAAATATTATAGAAAAAATAGAAAGCTTATACAAACTATTATTTTAGGGCAAAACAAAAGCCAGTAGACTCGAGTTCCTACTGACTTCATTGTTGAATTCGTTTGGATTATGCAGCCAAAACTTTGCGTCCTTTACGACGACGAGCTGCCAATACGCGACGACCGTTTTTAGTTGACATACGGTTACGGAATCCGTGTTTACGCGCACGACGTAGTTTACTTGGTTGATAAGTACGTTTCACGATGAATACCTCCTCATAGATTTTGTATTCGTTTAGCCGGCTATAAAGTGATCAGTTACTAAACATACTTTACTATTCTATCTGATTCTTTTGCATTTGTCAATAGCTCTGACAAATGTTTCCAGCTTTTTTGCTGAGGAGATAATTTGAAAATCCTTCCAATTTACTTTCGAAATCTATAAAATATCTAATGTACTAGTAATTTACCCAATTGGTACACTCAAAGTTCCAAGTTTTTCCTCTTGAAACCTTCCGCCTGCCTATTAAATGTAAAAGGTGTTTTCTATATTTTCCTTCTGTCACTTCTTGCATTTAAAAAGCAACAACACCGTAGGATGACGATTCTACCGTCTTTTAATTGGCAATAAACAAGATATTTAGTAATAATCCTTTCTAGTTATCATCGATTAAATCTCATTTTTAAAAAAACTAATATGTGTAGTTATCTAAAACCTCTATCTATTCTTCTTAAACAACACAAAAACGCTCTAGACGTAAAAATAGTTGTTATCCTAGTTGATTAAAAAAATCTCTGATTTCCTCATCTTTTATAAAATAATATATAATTTTCCCCTCTCTTCTAGTGTCCAAGATGTTTTGATTGGCTAGTTTACGAAGATGGTGGGAGGCAGATGCCATACTGAGATCTAGTAAACAGGCTATATCACAGACACAGAGTTCTTCAACAGCAAGGAGATAAAAGATGATATTTATCTGTTTATTATCGGTAAACTTTGATAAAATACGAAGTGATTTTTGGACTTTTTCCTTTTCAAGGTAGTTCGTTGCGGTTGTAACATTTTGTTGATTTATAATATTCACTTGGCAGATACTATCTTTTTTCATAATTTTTTCTCCTAGCCGAACACAGTCCTTAGCATGTCAAAGCTGTTGTTTTCAATCAGGATATACATCCCCAATCCTAAATAAACAACGGCAATAAACCATCTGCTATATTTTTCCAAAGTTTCTCCAACAGAAGGGACTTGTGCCAATTTTTGGGCAGAAAAAACCAAGAGATAAATCATGACTAGAAAAGTAAGTAAAGCCACTATCAAATTCGCTAAATTTAAGGTAATAAAATATGGGACAAAAACACCAATATTGTCAGCACCACAACTTGCAAAAGTAATCATAGCGACTAGAAAAATCAGGTTTTTATTATCTTTGCGCAAACCATCTTTTGCAATAGCTTCTCCATCAGAATCTCCTAAAAGCAAAACTTTGAATCCTAGGAAAATTGGAATCAAACCGAGCAAACCTAAAATCTCTTTACTAGGAATATAATTTAAGACAAATGCAAAAAGTAAACTTAGCAATATTAGACTAACAGAGCCTAGAAATTGTCCTAAATAGATGTTAATGATGTCTTTTCTGCTTTTTCTTTTGGCAAAAAATAACATTAGGATAATAAGTAAGTCTACGGCTGTCCCAGAATACAGGATTATTGAAGTAACAACATTTTGAATCATAAAATACCTCATTCAAATATATTTTTGAATATATTTTAACATTAAACTTTATAGATGTCAACTTCAGCTCCATCAAAATATAGATAAGAAGGTAGTGTACCAAACATTAAAAAGCCCTGCCATCGAAATGATAGCAGGGCTTAATTTCAATATCTAAATGATATATTTATCTAAAAAAGGTAGTGAAAAAGGTAGAGTTTTTATTGATTTGTAGTGCGATATAATGAGTTTCAAAAAATCAAAAATCACTTTAAATCAATATTTTAACGTCTATTGACGTGTACTGAAACCCTTACTTCACCTCTGTAAGGGTTAAATAAGAAGTCTATAAACCTTGTAATATCAAGGATTATAGGTTTTCTCAGTAAAAAAGTAGTGATAAAGGTAGTGACGGAATCAACTTGCCAGTTCTTCCATCTTTTTCAAGAAGATATCGACTGCCTCAAATGTCTTTTTAGGAGCTAATTTAGCGTACGTATCCATAGTTGTTGTGATAGACTTGTGTCCCATTCTATGTTGTAACTCTTTCCAATTCATACCTGCATTTAACATCATAGAAGCGTGTGTGTGACGGAATAAGTGAAAACCATAGTCTGGCAATCCCAAAGCAGTCAATCGCTTTTTAAGGGTAGCACGTTCATTCCTATCGCACATATAATTACCGTAGATGGTTGGGAAAATGAGTTTTGATTGAGGTAAGTTGTGGTTTTCAAAATAAGTAGTCATTTCGCTATAGAATGCTTTGAGGCTTTCCATAATATATGGTGGAATAGCAACTTTACGATTTCCAGAATCGGTTTTAGGGGCTTGTTTACAAACCACTTCCCCTTTAATACCGAGTTTGTTATTTGCACTTTTCCACATTAGTGTTTTACTGACAAGAATTTCATTAGTTTCAAAATTTAGGTCAGTGATTTCTAGTGCTAACAACTCATTGATTCGTAACGCTGATGCTAAAAGTGTATTACAAATAACTTTAAATCGCCTATTTGCTCTAGTGTTTTCTAAAGTTTCAAGATAGGATAACCAGTGTTTAAGATCGTCATCATGAAGTACCATAATACGTTCTTTGTTAGCCTTGGGCTTAGGTGGAATCTTGATTGATTTAGCCGGGTTAGTAGTCAATCCAAAATTTGTGATGCCATAGTCAAAAATATCACTGACTTTGTGCGCCATAGCTCCAAAATCTTTTGCACTACCTTTTGGAGCACGTTTTACCCCAGAATCAATAGATTTCTTTGCCTTTTTAGATAGCCTGTTAACCCAAAATTGAACGTCAGCTGGCTCAATCTGGTCAGGTTTATAGTCCCCAAATTCAGGAATTATATAGGTATCAAGATATCCTCTAACCCTATTGATAGTATTTTGTGAGTTTACCCATGTTTTGAAGTTACTAAACCATATTTCAGCTAGACTTTCAAAGTTATCAATATGGATAGTCTCTTTGATAGTAGAGCCTGCTTTTTCAAACTCGATTTTAGCTTCAACGATTTTCCTATCTAAGGCTTTCAATGTTTTAGCAGTAATGGTTTTAGTGAACCTCTTCCCCGTCTTTACGTCAGTTCCTATATAAACACCTTTAATTGAATAGCTGATATCACCATTTTGTTTAGTGACTT
Organism: Streptococcus infantis; assembly: GCF_047465035.1. Classification (GTDB taxonomy): domain Bacteria; phylum Bacillota; class Bacilli; order Lactobacillales; family Streptococcaceae; genus Streptococcus; species Streptococcus infantis_T. The sequence continues at coordinate 34,778 of NZ_JASHAQ010000011.1, read as the reverse complement.
TGATTATCTTTTTATTGTTGTATTGAATGATTTCTTTACTCATATAGCCTCTCTTTTCGGACAATCAAAAGGCTAGAATAGAACCCTCACATTCTTTGTTTGATTATTCTATTCTAGCATATTTTGAAGTTAGATAGTTAAAAATTTAATGACATCTTCCATTTTGTAATAAACAGTACGAGTTCCCTCAATTGGGGGTTCAAGACGTTTTAAACCTTTGTTTTCCCATGTTTTCAATGTATTGGGAGAAATATGTAAAATTTTTAGTAGTTCTTTTTGTGTTACGATTCCATAGGAATCATTGTTTTGTAATTTCTGTTGAATGATGGTAATGAGCGTATTTAGTAGTTCTTCAATTTGATTTAATTTAATCATGTCCATCAGTATTTTCTCCTTTTGATAGTTGCTTTTGTTTTGAAGCATGTCTACGTGAATCCAGATATTTTGCAAAAAAGTATGTTTTTTCTACAATTAGCCTTAATAAGGTTGGATTTTCCTCTCGAGCATATCTAACAAGATTATTAAACTCAGTGAAATTGTATTTTTCTATCACATCAATGACTGTTGATAGAAATTCATCATTATTATTGCTGATGAGGAATTTATTCAATTCAAATCCGCATCCTGTTTCTATATCTTCGATATTGTATTGAGTTTTTTCAGGATTTTCCGCATGGACAAAATAGTCATACATCCCTTTGGGGGACATAACAGGCTCTACATGAGCAGGTCCGTTTAATTTTTCCTTGATAAGTCCCGATACTTGAGAGTAACTTTTGAGGGAATCAAAATATAATGCTCCATGCTTATGTGCTTTCTTAAATTCCCCCGTCTTTTTGTTTACGTCTCTATCGTGCCATGGTGACAGTACAAAGGGAACATGAATTTCTTCAAGAATTTCTAAATAGTTATCTGGCGCACTTTCCTTATAGAATAGGAACGCCCATTTATTGGAACGTTGTTCTTTTGCTATCAACAAAATCTCTCACTTTCAATTTTTTATTTCTATCTATTAGGAGATTCAGAATACGAAATTCGGAGCGAAAATAGATATTTTCAATATTCCCCTATTTTTAGATGATTATGGATTAATGACATAACGGGGGTCGTAGTAACCCCGTTATGACTAATTAAAAAGAAGGGCACTGTTGGCTTTCACTTCGTGAGCCACAGTGCCCTCTCTATCGTTTATTTGCGTTTAGTACCGATAAAATATAACCATTTCCCATTTCGTTCAGGACGTGAAAAATAGTAATTAGGATTGCGATTTGAAATTTCTTCACTGATAAGTGTTTCCATTTCTTTTAGAATTTTAGTTGCTTGTTGAGTTTTTGGAATCCGGATTAATAAGATAACCTTATCTTCATGAATATCTACGATTACCTTACAGACAGTTTTGTTGAAAGACTTATTGATAGGATTGTAACGTGTTACCTTGACTTGTTCAATTGTTGTTATAGTTTCAGAATTTTCTCTTTGTTGTAAAAATATACGTATCGTAAGCGTTTGCCAAACCGACTTACAGAGATTTGTTAGATTGTCTTCCTTTAACCTTAGATGTATTTCATAATAAACAAGTGCTAAGAAAGAGGCTGTTGAGATAAGAGCAACATACAAACTAATGTTATAAATCATACTTAAAAATTGATAAAAGAAAGCTAGATAAGTGACACTTTGTAGGAAGTTTATACTAATGCCTAGCAATATAGAACAAATGAAACAGAGGAATCCTACAACGAACAGCAGAGTACAGATATTAAATATTTTTTGATAGTAATTTTTTTTCATTTATTATAAAATACCTTTCTTTGTGTAGTATGTTGGACAAAGTAGGGGTAAAATTTGATAAGGGTGTTCATTATCAATAACCTGAATAAGTCCTGTTCCTTTTCCAATGGGAATGACAATGCCTTCGGGGTCAAGGTCTGGAAATAAAAACTGCGTAGTTTTTTTGTTAATGTTTCCAATTTGAATAAGTACATTGAGTTGCTCACGTACAGATATAGGAATTGTATTGTGGTCAAAACGTTGACTGACAAGGAGCAAATGAACCTTTGTTGCTCGCCCTAATAAAGCGATTTGCGATAGCAAAGAGAAGAAAGAATCCTTGATATTTTTATTTACCCCCTCTGATAAGGCAAGAACTTCGTCAATAACAATAGTCAAGTGATTAAACTCATATCGTGGATTTTCAAATAAAATCCCTTGCCTTTTATGAATTATAGTCAAACACTGGCTCAGACTTTCGTTAATTTCTGATACAAAGTCAGATTTGGAACGATTTTCTTTAGGATGAATAACAGCAATTTGTTGCTGTTTTGCCCAACGTGATGGGGTATCAAATTTTGGGTCAATAATAATAAGGTCAGAAATATTTTTCAAGACACTTAGCAGATATGTCAGAGCATAGCTTTTCCCGCTTCCGGAATTACCAGCAATTGCAACTGAAGTCACTTTATTGTAGTTAATCACTAGATTTTTCATGACGGGGATATTATTTCCTATAAGAGATGATGTGAACTTATCTAAGTCCGAGATAATTAGACGTTCAGAGATTCCCTTTTTCCATGGGAAGAATAGTCCTCGCTGAACATGAATATCATCTGTTTTCAGTGCGACAAAGTAAGCAGAATTTTGCTTTAATAATGTGTATTGTGGGTAAAGTGATGCGTTAGCAATTAAAAAAATCTTCTGATACAAGTCATCATCGATGATAAAACCAGACGGAAGACGTGGAACGAAGACAAAACCCTCTTCTTGAACAGAAATATCGAAAGAGTTGGTATATGATGTTTCACCCTGCAATACAGAGCCCAAAGCCATATTTAGGCTCTGTAACAGGTATTGTTCCAACTCTCTTTTTGTGAGAGATTGAAGCATCATTTTACCTCTTTCAATCCGTCAGCTTTGAAGTAAACGTTATAATTTACTTCACATGCTTGTAGATTATCAAAACTAACAAGGGAAAGATATTCAGGTAATACAGGTTCTTCAAGGAATTTTACTTGAAATGGTGGAAGACCTTTTTGCCCGAACCATGCTTTGTAAGAAATAATCTTACCAGTTGGTTTCCCATCTTCAAACTTTTGCTGCGGTTCAAGTTCCTCGCTGAGCGAGTAGATAGGCGCTTGTGGATCAACATATTGTTGAGCCGTTTGTTGTGAATATCCGCTTTTGCGATGTTGTGGATTCATTTTCATGATATTAAATACCTCGTGTATTTTGTAGTATAGTTAGCATGCCCGGTTTGAGGTCTTGAGCTGGACTTATAAAAATTTCCTTTCTTATCTTATAGGAGATTTGGGGACTTAAATTCGGAGAATTTTTAAAAAGTTTTTGTACTTTTCTTATTTTGCTTTCTAGTCAATATATAAGGAAATTTAGGACATAGAAATTAAAATATTTATTACAAAAGCCTGGCAATCAGTTTGATTAGCAGGCTTGGAGACACTATCTGTAGTCTTTTAACGTTTTTTGTAGCACTTCTTGATGTTTTTTGAAGTGATTTGTTACAGTTTTGTCACTACATTCTACAATTTCAGCTATCGCAGACGATGGCATAGGCTTTTCATCTAATTTCCCAATTATAATATATTGCTCGTCTATATCAAGAGAAGATATATAATTACATACAGTATCAACAAGTTCATTATTAATACAATATTGTTCACCATTGAGTGAGTTGCTTGCAATTAAATCATATCTTTCTGTTGCTCTACTATCTAAAGAAACATTTTCATCTAAACTTTGTAGATTATGATATCTATCTCGTCGCTTAGCATTTTCGTAAGATTTATCCTCGCTTTTTAGTCTTTTATCCCAGTTTTTAATATCTATCAAATCCTGTGGAGTAAGACGGTCTTCGAATGTTCTTATTGGCATAATAGCCTCTTTCTAAGTCCATTTCTAGGACGGAAAGAAACTTTAATGAGCCATACTGAATACCGATAGATGTGAAAGGGCACACCAAAGAAACGGATAAACAGATATATGCAGAACTCGACCGTTATCGTCTGAGTTTTCATATTCGTTTCAATCCGTCCATTTGGTGGCCACCAATTAGGACTAATGATATTATTCTGAAGAAAACGCTTGTGAAATTTGATATAATAGAATCAAATATACATTTGCTTTATCTTCACTCTCTATTATAAAGTAGATAGTGTTACCATCAATTGTAGATAGAGTATATAAAGTAGATACAGTTACTAATTTAGTTATGAGGAGTAAAAAATGTCTGAAAATATCCCACGACTCACAGGAGGTATTCTATTTGGACTGATGCTTGAAGCTAGAAAACCCAAAAGTAAGGTTCGGATTGAATGCTTAGAAGAACGAACTGATGTATTATCCGAAACTGATATTATGAGGTCTCTTGTTGATATTTTTACAGGAGAAATTCAGCAAATGCCTTACGGGAGCACGTTTAAAAAGAATGTTTCTGATTATAAAAAATGTATTATTTCTAAAACAGGGTATTTGCCTTTTGATAATTTGAGTTTCATTAATTTATTTAAAGATTCTGTTGAACAGAATAAAAAAGACACACTAGAAAGTATGTCTGTATTTATAAATGAGAAGTTTTCGGAACGAAAATTGAAATGGCTTGTTTCAGCGGTTGTTGAAAGTATTTGTACCGATGAAACGATTAAAGATTCGGAGAATTTTAAAATTTCCCCTAATGAGTCGGCCAGTAAGCAAGGTTTATTAAGTGTTGAGGTAATCGAGATTGAGTCATTTTTATTAGATGTAATGAGATATATTTTTGTCAATAAAAAAGATAATACTGAGGGTAAGCCAACATTTGAAGCATGGTATTCTCAAAGTGGAGCAAGAACCCCTTGGGAATTTTCTAATGCAGAACTTGGACAACGCATGAACGATTTACAAATAACTCGATTTAATCCAAGTGCGGGAGATATTGAGGAACAAGAGCATATTGAAGAATCAGATGTTGAGTTTGAAGAAGAGTTTCATTCTAATGTTGAAAGTGATGATGCAATAACAAAACAAGTGTTGAATAATCCTAAAGTTATCAATCAGTATGCCAATAATATCTATAACATAGAACATGTAGAAAATCTAAATTAAGGAGAATACATTGACAAACTCACTAAAAAGACAGGGTAATTTGCCGTCAGAATTTCCCCAACAACCACTACAACAAAATGCAGAAAGAATTTATAACATCGAGCAAGCGAACAATGTAAACAATATCGTCAACTATGTCCCTGCACGCAAGATACTTTCTTCTAACGAATACTACAACTTATTTATAATTTACGGTGAACAGTATGAAGGAGATTCATTTACCATAGAAAATGGTAGAATTTTTGAATACACTAATACAGCGATAAAACAAAAGTTTTCTCAATTTACACTAGAAGATATTGACGAAATAATGGGTTTACCAACTTTATTCCTTCCAGAGTATAGTGAGGTGAACCAAGAGATAAAAACTGGATTTTTAGGACAATTAGTGGATATAGATAAAAGAGCTGGATATATAAAATTTGATTTTCATAAAGAGTGTAAAATTGATTTAAATCTGGTTGAACTGCATCATTCAGATTTAAAAATTGAAGATTGGGAATTAAGTAGGACTCACTGGGCGATTAAAAGAGCTAATTTAAAGAACATTTTGAAAGGCTTTGGTAATGGCAACGAAACAGAGTAAAGAAGTAAAAATCCAACATGAAGTTGAAGAGTAGTAACGTCTTACGGCATGGAGTTTGTGACACAAAATGAAAGTGTCAATCCAGAGATTGACAAAGCCTTATCAAAAGCTTCCTCCGTAAGAAATCAAAAGCTAGAACGAACTTATAAAATGTCGATAATGCGGTAGGACGTTATGAAGAGGTCGTCAATCTCGTCAAATTTGGTAAAGACGAAATGAAATTAGATGGATTATTTATTGAGGTAATAGCGATGAAATATTTTAAATTAATCAATGGTGGAACTTATCATATTGATGTGTTTGAAGAGAAAACAAATAAAGAATTACCATATTATCAAAATGGCAGTAAGTACGCATTGTGTCCAACTTGTGGTTCTTCGATTCAACTTATTGGGGGGGAAAATAATAATACGCAAAGTAGAACTGGAAGATATTATGCGGCACATACAAGAAATCCTATAGAAGGACTGTTATACGATATAGAAAGAAAAAATAATTGTGCAAATTATGGGGGAAATCATAACAATTGGCAGGGTATTTATCAAAGGAGACCAGAGCTTCCTGAAAATGAAGAATTATCTAGATTTATAGATGAGAATAAGCCAGATATTGCTAAAAAAGTTGGTGACTTAATAGGATTTTATGGACTAAAAAGTGATGAAACACCTACTGCTATTTTTGATAAGATGCTAGAATCTTTTATTAATAATGGTGGATTATGTATCTTACCAGAACAATTTGTGCCTGATTATATCCCTAGAATGATTATCGAAAGAGCTGAGCCAGTTATTTGCTGGGGTTCAATTCCTCATGAGGAAATACGCAATCGTATCCTACAACATCCACTGTTACAAGATTCAATTGATGGGAGACAATTTAAACCAAATATTGAAACAAGACTTGTTTGTGTTCTAAATAATGGGAATGCTCCTACTCAAATCCAAATCAGATTATTGTTTGAAGATGAGGAATTGAACTTAAAACAAGTAAACGCTAGAGTTTAGTAGGGGGATAGAACGGTATAAAGATAAAAAAGAGGAGCTTCATTATGAAGCTCCTCCTCTTGCTTTTAATTGTCCGAATCAATGTTCTTATTTCAAAAAAGGTAGTGAAAAAGGTAGTGATTCGGTTGATTTTTATTGCAATGTAGTGAAATTTGAAATTTCAAAAATCGCTTAAAATCAAGGTTTCTCACGTTTGTTGACGTGTAGTGAATCCCTATTTCACTTCTGTAAACACAACGTGTTTGCGAAGTTTTGGTGAGTATTTCTTCAATTGAAGACGGTCTGGAGTGTTACGTTTGTTTTTAGAAGTAAGGTACAAGCGTTCACCAGATTCTTTGTGTTCAAGTGTAATATTTACGCGCATGGTATCTCCCTTCTATTATTCAGCTGATGCAGCTTTAGCGATCTTACGTCCTTTGTAGTATCCTTTAAGTGATACACGGTGTGAACGTGAGTAATCTCCAGTAGTTTCGTCAAAGTTTACAGATGGAGCTGTTACTTTGTAGTGTGTACGACGTTTGTTTTTCTTCGCTTTTGAAGTGCGACGTGCAGGTACTGCCATTTTGATTTCTCCTTTTAAGATATAAATTCAGTTAGGTTTGATTTTCATCAACTTTAATAGTATATCAAAACTTTTTTGTAAAGTAAAGTTACTTGACAAAAAAAGATTAAAAAATTTTTCTATCCACTATTCTGAATAGGAAAATAGATTAAATATCAATTTCGAAGGGTTCATCAATGGTTTCTGAGACGTATTTCCCGTCTTTCTTCCGTTGCTTGACACATTCGGTGAGGAGATATTCAATTTGCCCGTTAACTGATCGAAAGTCATCTTCTGCCCATGATGCGAGTGCAGCGTATAGCTTATTCGAGAGTCGAAGGGGGATTTGCTTTTTTTTAGCTTCTGCCATTTCTAATAAAGGCTTCCTGTATTGACAATTGGTTGTGCATCATGATTGCCACAGAGAACGACTAGGAGATTTGAAACCATAGCAGCTTTTCGTTCTTCGTCAAGTTCTACTAATTCTCCTTCATTGAGACGTTCTAGTGCCATTTCAACCATTCCTACAGCGCCATCAACAATCATCTTACGTGCATCGATAATAGCAGATGCTTGTTGACGTTGAAGCATGACAGCTGCAATTTCTGGTGCATAAGCTAGGTAAGTAATACGTGCTTCAAGAATTTCCAAACCAGCGTCCTCTACGCGACTTTGGATTTCTTCACGAATACGTTTAGCTACAATCTCACTAGAACCACGGAGGCTTCCTTCATCCGCTTGCCCATCACCTGTAGTATCCACATTCGGAGACACATCGTAAGGATAGATGCGGACAATATTACGGAGGGCGCTATCACACTGCAATGAAAGATATTCTTTATAGTTATCTACGTTGAAGACTGCTTTAGCTGTATCGACAACTCTCCAAGTTACCGCGATTCCGATTTCAACAGGGTTACCTAAACAATCGTTAATCTTTTGACGAGAATTACTCAAAGTCATAACTTTGAGAGAAATCTGTTTCTTGCCAATTTCAAGGTTTACATCATTGCCATTTGATGATTTCATCCCTGAAAAAGGTGATTTTGTGCTAACATCACCACTTTGACCAAGTCGAGTGTGGTTTGCAGGATTGATCGCTATGCTAAAAGGATTGACAAAGTAAAAACCAGGTTCTTTGATGGTACCTGTATAATTACCAAAGAGGGTCAAAACCAGTGCTTCCTGAGGTTTGACAACTTTTAAACCAGCATGAGCTAGAGCTGCAATTAAGATTAATAAAAGCCCGATAATAATTCCAAAAACGTTTTCCGAACCAGCACCCATGATAAATATAAAGAAACCAAGTACGAGTGCCAACTCGATAAGTATCAAGGCTACTACACCATTTGGTTTTGAATTGATTAGTTTTTCAGTCATCAGAATGACCTCCTGCATTTGATATCTAAATGATATCACTTTAATTTTAAATGTCAATAAAAAAATGCAATATTTTTTAAGAAGATTTCAATGTATTGAATTTTCTGAAAATTCAAGAATTTTCTTCTGTTCATTGCTTTTAAAATGTGCTATAATGGTAAAAACTGAAATGGGAGGGAACTTAATGACAGAATTAGATAAACGTCATCGCAGTAGCATCTATGATAGCATGGTTAAATCACCAAACCGTGCCATGCTTCGTGCGACTGGTATGACAGATAAGGACTTTGAAACACCGATTGTGGGAGTCATTTCGACTTGGGCAGAAAATACACCATGTAATATCCACTTGCATGACTTTGGGAAATTGGCTAAAGAAGGTGTCAAATCTGCTGGTGCTTGGCCGGTTCAATTTGGAACCATTACGGTAGCAGATGGGATTGCCATGGGGACGCCTGGTATGCGCTTCTCTCTAACGTCACGTGATATCATTGCGGACTCTATCGAAGCTGCTATGGGCGGTCACAACGTGGATGCCTTTGTGGCTATCGGTGGTTGTGACAAGAACATGCCTGGTTCTATGATTGCCATTGCCAATATGGATATCCCTGCTATTTTCGCCTACGGTGGTACGATTGCCCCTGGAAAACTAGATGGTAAAGACATCGACTTGGTTTCTGTATTTGAAGGTATCGGAAAATGGAATCACGGCGATATGACTGCTGAGGACGTGAAACGTCTGGAATGTAATGCCTGCCCTGGCCCTGGTGGTTGTGGTGGTATGTATACTGCCAATACTATGGCTACTGCTATCGAAGTTTTGGGGATGAGTTTGCCAGGTTCTTCTTCTCACCCAGCTGAATCTGCTGATAAGAAAGAAGACATCGAAGCAGCCGGTCGTGCAGTTGTCAAAATGCTTGAACTTGGTATCAAACCGTCTGATATCTTGACTCGTGAAGCCTTTGAAGATGCCATTACAGTGACAATGGCTCTAGGTGGTTCTACTAACGCCACTCTTCACTTGCTTGCTATTGCCCACGCAGCTAATGTTGACTTGTCACTTGAGGACTTTAATACGATACAAGAACGTGTGCCTCACTTGGCAGACTTAAAACCTTCAGGTCAGTATGTCTTCCAAGACCTCTACGAAGTTGGTGGTGTGCCTGCGGTTATGAAGTACTTGTTGGCAAATGGATTCCTTCACGGAGACCGTATCACATGTACTGGTAAGACAGTTGCTGAAAACTTGGCTGATTTTGCAGACCTTACACCAGGTCAAAAAGTCATTATGCCACTTGAAAATCCTAAACGTGCGGACGGTCCATTGATCATCTTGAACGGTAATCTTGCTCCTGACGGTGCAGTTGCCAAGGTGTCCGGTGTGAAAGTGCGTCGTCACGTTGGTCCAGCTAAGGTCTTTGACTCAGAGGAAGATGCTATCCAAGCTGTCTTGTCAGATGAAATCGTTGATGGCGATGTTGTCGTTGTTCGTTTCGTCGGACCTAAAGGTGGTCCTGGTATGCCTGAGATGCTCTCACTTTCATCAATGATTGTTGGTAAAGGTCAAGGAGACAAGGTTGCCCTCTTGACAGACGGACGTTTCTCTGGTGGAACTTATGGTTTGGTTGTCGGACATATCGCTCCTGAAGCCCAGGATGGAGGACCAATTGCCTACCTCCGTACAGGCGATATCGTCACAGTTGACCAAGATACTAAAGAAATTTCCATGGCTGTATCTGATGAAGAACTTGAAAAACGTAAGGCAGAAACAACCTTGCCACCACTCTATAGCCGTGGTGTCCTCGGTAAGTATGCCCACACCGTATCTTCTGCATCCCGTGGTGCCGTTACAGATTTCTGGAATATGGAACAATCTGGTAAAAAATAACTAAAAAAATAAGCAGTCGCTAAATGACTGCTTTTTCTAATCCTTTGTGTTATCTCGTGAAATGTGATAAGATAATTGCTCTAACTATGATTATGAAGGAGAGACAATGTTTTCAAAAAATACAGGAATTATGCTCTACGTAGATGATGTAGCAGCTGAGAGAGATTTTTGGTCTGCTATCGGATTTGAAGTTTTTAATCAATCTGAAATTATGGGTTTTGAAACTTTTGAAATGAAACCTCACACGGACAGTACACTGACTTTTACTGTCTACGCCAAAGACTTTATTCGTCAGGTATCACCAGAGGTAGTTGATATGAAACCTAGCCTACTCTTTGAATCAGCGAACCTTTGCAGTCTTCACGAGCGCATAGCTTCTGTAACTGAGACCACAAGTCCGATCAATACTCAACCTTTCCCTCACTTTAACTTTGCAAATCCAAGTGGACACTATTTCGCAGTTAGAGGAATCTGATAACAAAACAGCTCTCTGTTTATTAGCAGAGAGCTCTTATATTTTAGCGCGGTGGTAGACCAAGCGCTATGCGACCATAGCGACTGATTCGCGTAATCTTCCAAGCAGGCGACCAGGTAACTTCAACCCTGACATCTTCAATCCCTTCAATCTGTTTCAAGCCTGCCACGATTTCGATGGGTAAACTTTCTGCACAGTCACAGGCAGTATCGGTGAAGGTCATGACAATTGTACAAAGACCAGCCTCGTCCAAATGAATCTCGTAAATCAAGCCAAGATTATAGACATCTAGTTCCACATCTGTATCGTAAACTTTTTCTAGCTTGTCAATGATTTGATCCCCTAATGCTAGAGCACGATCATTGATTTTGATATCTTCTCTCATTGCATTCCCTCCATTTGTAAACTGCACCTATTTTCTCATAATTCTGACAATTTGGCAAGTTTTTCCCCATCAAGACTGGATTCGCCATAAAAACTACAGACTAGAAATTAGTCATAGTTTGGCCAAACTGCTCAAAGACCTAATAATCTAGAGCAAGAGGATATTGGCATAGGTTAGAGAGATAAACTTATACTCAATGAAAATCAGAGAGCAAACTAGGAAGCTAGCCGCAGGCTGTACTTGAGTACGGCAAGGCGAAGCTGACGTGGTTTGAATTTGATTTTCGAAGAGTATTAGAGAATGATTGAGCTTCTATGACATACTTTCTAAAAAGAAAAAGTAGAGAAAGGTCATCTCTACTTTTTAAATATTATTTTGACTTCACAGGTTTATCTGCCAAGGCCTTGATAGCTGATGCTATCGTTTCTGCGTAGAGCTTAGCTCCCTCTTCTAGTTTGGCATTATCACTTCCAAAGTGAACCTGGTCCGTTCCTTTCCAGATGTCTGGATGATCTTTAGATACCTGATTCCAGTCTGCAACCTCAATGTAAGGATACTTTTGAGCCACTTCACGCACATAGCTAGCATACTGTTCTACATAAGGATGAGTTGCTTGAGTTGTATCACCCTCATAAGGTGTCATAAGTACAAGTTGATGTCCCTTGGGTAGATTCGTTATCAAAGAATCGATATCAGCCTTATAATCCTCAGGGTTATTCACTCCAGTAGCAATAACGACTATTTTAGGGAGGACTTTATTCTGACTGTGATTGAGCATAATAGCATTGGCTTGCTTGGTATTTCTACTTACTTGACCATCTGTCTGAGCGTCTGGTAGAACCTCTTTAAGTCCAGGTGTTGCACGCAAGGTTACAGAATCTCCGATAATGGATACACCTTCAGCAATATTGTAGCGACTTGCTTCTGCTTGATCCGCCATGGTTTTTGTACGGGTGATATTGGTTTGAGCTTGATTGAGGCCATTTACCATCAAATCCGTTTCAAAAGCACCGACTTGGGGAGCTATGAGCATCACAATCAGTGTCAGCAAGCTAAGAAAACCGACGCTACCCGCAAAGATTGGTTGAATATGCGGAATTTCTTTTACCCTTTGCAATAAGCTAGTGTTCTTCCCGGCAATGAAAGGTTCAATCACATAGAAAGAAAGGCTTGCAAAGAGATAAGAAAAGATAGTGGTGAGAATCACTGCCGGTAGGTTGCTCATCAACTGAGAGAAAATGATATAAAACGGCCAGTGGAAAAGATAAACGGCATAGCTCGTATCAGCTAAGAAGCTAATTACCTTGGGTTCTTCAATCGTCGGAGTTTTCTCATGTAAAACTCGTGCTGCAACAATCATCAGAAGGGCAGCTAAACTTGCCAACAAGAAGCCAAGCAAGTAGGCAAAGAGATAATTAAATTTCACGAAGAAGGTCAATAAGAGTAAAACTCCGAGACCAGCCCCAAATACTAGCAAGGTCTGTTTCAAGTCTAGGGTTTGATTCAAACGTTTGAGAAGAGGTGTCGTATGACGAACTCCTATCAAGGTCGCAAGCACACTTCCTAAAAAGAATGGATAAACATGAGTCAAACTTGAAAAGTAAAGCGTTGAGTATGAGCTAACGATAAAGCTACCAATAAACATTGAAAGAAAGCTAACGACGAAGGTAGCTGAAGATAGTAGAAAAACCATTCCCCGTAGTTGCCCACCTGTTTTGGCTTGCTTAGACATAAGCCAAACTGCCAAGCCCCACAAGATATAGTAATGAACTTCAACCGCTAAACTCCAGTTGTGAACAAAGAGGTGAGGGATAAATTGAGATTCATAACTTCCTCCTGTCAGCATTTCATAGAAGTTAGTCATAAAACCAAGGACACCAGCAATCTGACCACCGATTCCTGCCACATAATCCTGTCGAACCAAGAAAGTAAAAGGCATAACGACCAGGATCATCAAGACAACTGGGGGAAAAATCCGATAGAAGCGTCTTCTAAAAAATCCTAGGATATCAATCTTACCTTTTTGTCCAAATTCTTCTAACAGGAGTGACGTAATTAGGAAACCTGAGAAGGTAAAAAAGACATCAACCCCGAAGAAACCTCCTGGAAAAACCGTCTGAAAGAAATGGTACAAAAGCACCAAGAGTAAGCCTGTAATCCTGATCAAGGAAAACCATTTAATACGCATACGAGTTTATTCTCCGTTCATTAGAGTAGTAAAAAACCATCTAATGTTCATTCCATACTACCTTTATTTTATCAAAAAAAGAAGAAAAATCCTAAGAGAAAACTTAGGATTTCAGCTTTAGATTGATAATCTTAGAAATTACGACCTGATTTATTGTAGCCATATTTTTCAACAAAATGCTCACGGAATTCCAAGAGATTGTCATCCATAATAGCCTGACGGACCTGCTTCATGAGATTGAGCAAGAAGTAGAGGTTATGGTAACTTGTCAAGCGGATGCCAAAGGTTTCGTCAGCCTTGAGCAAATGACGAAGGTAGGCACGGGTGTAGTTCTTACATGTGTAGCAATCGCACTCAGGATCAAGTGGGGTAAAGTCCTCCGCAAACTGGGCATTTTTGACAACCAAACGTCCTTGGCTAGTCATACAAGTTCCGTTACGAGCGATACGAGTCGGCAAGACACAGTCAAACATATCGACCCCACGAATAACCCCATCAATCAAGCTATCTGGCGCTCCCACTCCCATCAAGTAGCGAGGTTTGTTTTCAGGAAGGAGTTGAGTGGTGAAGTCCAAAACTGCGTTCATCTCTTCATGAGTTTCACCTACTGCCAACCCTCCGATAGAGTATCCTGGGAAGTCCATGCTGACAAGGTCATGAGCTGACTGACGACGAAGATCTTCAAATCCTGCACCTTGTACAATCCCAAACAAACCTTGGTCATGTGGACGACGATGAGCTTTTAATCCACGCTCAGCCCAACGGCTGGTACGTTCGATTGACTTCTTCACATAATCATAAGGCTGATAAAATTGAGGACATTCGTCAAAGGACATCATAATGTCTGACCCTAGATTGTTTTGGATAGAGATGGCTTTTTCAGGTGATAGAAACATTTTAGAACCATTGAGGTGGTTCTTAAACGTTACCCCTTCTTCTGTGATGTTACGACTATCCGCTAGAGAGTATACTTGGAAACCGCCACTATCCGTTAAGATAGGTTGGTCCCAGTTCATGAACTTATGAAGCCCACCTGCTCGAGCAATCAACTCATCTCCAGGGCGAAGCCACAAGTGATAGGTGTTGGATAGGATAATTCCTGAACCCATCTCTTTCAATTCTTCTGGCGACTGAGTCTTGACCGTTGCTTGAGTCCCTACTGGCATAAACATAGGGGTTGGGAAGGTTCCGTGTGGCGTGATAATCTCACCCAGACGAGCTCCCGTGTGTTTTTCTTTTTTAATCAATCGATATTTGATTGGCGAATCTGACATTTTTTACCTCCGAAGCTGGGAAAGACAGTCCCAGTTCTTACTTTGTGCCCAAGGGCATACTGTATGATTCTATCAAAAAAAACAGGAACTGTCACGAACTATGGTATAATGAAAGAATGAAATACCCAAAAATTGATTTAAAAGAAGTTCGCCAGCAGGCTAGACAATTTCAAGCTGAACATCCACGTCTATTGCTTGTCTTTTTATTACCAAGCATTTTCCTGATTCTATCCAGCTTTATAAGTCCATTATCCCTACTTGATGAGGGGATTCTTGAGCAATCCTTCTTTACTTTTTTGATGAGCTTGATCCAGTCTTCACTCTTTCCTCTAGCAGTCGGATTTACAAGTTCTATTATCCTAGCTGGTGCTCTTTTTACAACCATTAATCTTTACAGAATTTCCGAGATAGAGCTTTCCTTTAAAGATAGTCTGTCCTTACTTGACAATCGCTTCTTCACCCAGACCTTTTTGACTCTCTTGCTCAAGCGTTTCTATCTCTTTTTGTGGAGCATCCCTAATCTTTTTGGTGTCTACTTGCTCTTCTATAGCAGTGCCATGGCCCGTAAATTTGTAGAACTTCATCCCGAATTTCCAGCCGTAGACGTCACCAATTCAGATATCGAACATTTTCTGCTCACTTTTGCACTCTACTTCTTTGGTAGCGTCTTTCTGATGATTTTGGGAACCATTGCCTATCTGCCGCAATACTACGCTTATTCCCAAGTAGAGCTGCTCCTATGTGATACCCTTGCAATTGGAATTGCCAAGCCAAGCCGCGTACTCAAAACCAGTCGCTTCCTTATGAAAGGCTATAAATTCCAACGCTTCGTGCTTGATTTACAGCTACTTCCTTGGTATCTCCTTATCTGGATCAGCTTCGGAATTGCGAGCATCCCTACTTTCCCTTATATCTATAGTAGTCAATTCTTCTTTTATCAAAGATTACTCGAAATCAAGCGGAGAAAAGTTTAATGTGAATGATTAAAACCAGCACCTTCAATAGAAAGTGCTGGTTTGTTTTTATTTAAATGGTTACTTGATCTCTGTCTTTAATCATGTAGTGTTTTAATGGAGTTAGGCTTGCCAACCAATATAGGAAGCCACCAAAAATCGCCGTAAAGCCACTACCTGTTGTGATTAAGAAGATCGAACTTTGAATTTGTTTAGTTAGGGGATTGTAAACAAAGAGTACCGCAACTAACAGAGATACGAATACACAAGACAAACCAACTAAATTAAATCCCTTAGTAAACTCATAAGCCTGATGTCCATCTAAGAAATAAGCTGATCGTAAATCTAATTTCCGTTTTCTTATCAAGAAATAATCAACAACAATCATTCCAATAATAGGTCCTTGAATATAAGCTGCAAGCGAGATAAAAGAACCAAAATATTCTTCTACGCCACCCCAAATTGTTAACGCACTCACATAAATCATGGCAATCCAAACCATTAGTTTATAGCTCACCTTAGGCATACCGCTTTTAACAATCATACAGTTCACATAGGATCCTGTCCCTTGAGTTCCAATATTTGCAAAAGCTACTAGCAATAAACTAAGAAGAGCAAAGGTAGGAGTACTCAAGGTTGAAAGCATCGCAGTTGGATCACTCTCGTAAACTCCTGTTCTTACAAACATAGCTAGAGCCATAACACCACCCGTCGCAGCAAAGAATGGTGCTACTACGCCATAAGATAAAGAAGTAGCCCAATACCCACTACGTTCTGATTTTGCTAAACGTGGTAAAATTAATGCTTGCGTCGACCAAGAAAAGGCAGTCGCTACATTCCCCTCTCCTGAAATCATAAATCGCTCTAGCGGGCTCAAATCTCCTTGTACTGCTGGTTGAACGTTCATAATGTCAGTAATCGGAACTGCTACAAAACAAATTCCAACGATAATCAATCCAACAACTAGTAAAGCAATTACCATAAACCGATTAATACCTTTTATAACCTCCGGTCCACCAAGGGCAATCAAGGTCCCTAATAAGACACAAAGTGTCCCAAGAATTGGTGCCCAAATCCCCTTCTCCAGTCCAAGGCCAAAATTATTAGCTAGATGAATCATAGAACTGGCAAAAAGATTTGCAGTAACTGCATACCAACCAAAATTTGCTAAACTGATAGTTGTTGACAAAAATGCCACTCCGCGCTTCCCTAAAACCGCTCGAAGCCAAATCCATAAATCAATTCCGTATCTCACTGCAAACAAGGTGGGAAGACACTCGATAAAGACCCAAATAATATTAAAGCTAAAAATATTGATTAACATCTGGCTGAAGGTCAAATATTGAGCAACATACGCTCCTTGTGTGTAACACCAAGTTGCAATCGCAAAACCACTTGTTGATAAGAATAGATCCCAGAAGGAATATTGCCGATCCTTACTAGTCATTGGAACAATCCCAGTTATGGTTTCTTGTTGAATAAAGTCGGTCGTTTTCGACATTATTTAATTCCTCCTGTCATAGCTAAGATAATCAAGATTAGATTAATTCCAATGATAACACCAATCAAAGCAAAATCTTTTTTTAAGAATGGTTGCGCAAAATCATAGTCTGGAGATTCCATTTCTTCCAGTCTTCGTTTCGTTTCATCTGCTACCAATTGTTCAATTTCAGATACAGATTTCATCTTATTTTTCTCCTAGATATAACTCTAATGAAAGTTGTCCGTATTGTCTGGTAAATCGATACCAAGTATAAAGAAATTCTCCCACAGGTTTTCCAACACTCTCTTGGAATAAGGCCCACAAGAACCAATAATAAGATGTCACTGCCACATAGGCTAAATAATGACGTCTTGTTTTTGTATCTGGAACTTCTTGCAAGTAAATCTCAAGTACTTTCTCAGCTTGTTCAACAGTATAATTCGAACAACCAATGAAGGTACCTAAATCCCCTGCAGGGTCCCCCATACCAGAATACTCCCAATCAATCAGACTCATCTCCTCTTGTTCGTTTAGGAGAAAATTAGGACTATAGGAATCTCCATGACATAAAACTCTCTCAGTGTCATCCTGTTTTAAAAATTCTCTAATAGTTGAAATGTTTTTATCGAGTTCATCAAGTCCATCAAACTCAAAACGATTGCTAGCCTTCAATTTTTCTCTAAAATCATCAATTCCTACAAATAAATCAAAATTATGAGTTGTCTTCTCTCCAGACTGATGTAGTTTTCTCAAGAGCCCCATAGCTTTTTCTACATGATCCCAATTATCATAATCAAGCGGTCTAGCGTTAGGGATAAATTCTGAAATCTTCCACCCTTCGTTTTTATCCATTGCAACAAATGTTCTGTCTATTTGTAGTTTTGCTGCAATTTCCATAGAAGCCGCTTCACTTGACCTGTTGATATATTTTTCAGTTCCTCTTCCAGGATGACGGTAAACATATTTTTTATCAAGACAATCAAAGCTAAAGGATGTATTGGTCAAACCATCTTTGAGTGGTTTAATATGAACAATATCCGAAGCATCACAATTCAAGGTCTTGCAGATATTATCAATAATCTCAGAATTAGAATTCATCAAGTAGCGGTCATCAAATTGACGCAACTCATCTAAGGAATCAAATTCTTTAACAATATCCGCTGAATAATGACGAGCTTCTAAATGCAATTCATGAACATTGCGGGTATAGTAATCTTCCCAGAGCTGTTCTTTATAGGGCTCGTGTTTAAACTCAGTTTCTAAAATTTTTACGAATTTTTCACTAAAGGCACGGTCAAAATACACATGTCCCACCATAGCCCAAGTGTCTTTACCACCAATCTGTATGTCAACAATCATGTTGTTGGAGTCTTCGGTAGCACAATATTCGTCTGTCTCGCCTTCCACAAATATTGTTGAATAGTAGCCCCTATAAATATACTTCTCAAATGGATTTTCGGCAAAATAATTGTCCGATGAACAAATATAAGTATTTGATAGTTGATCTCTAACCAACATTAATGAAGAACAGTTATTGTATTTATAGTAATCATTATTGACAACGATTTTTACACCATATTTTTCAGCAAGGTAAAACATTTTTTCTTGTAAATAACCTACAATAACTGTAATATCTTCTATACCTGCTTCCTGTAGTTGTTCAATTTCCCTTTCAATCAGGCGTTCCCCTTTAACTTTTAACAATCCTTTTGGTACTTCGTAAGACAAAGGTGCAAATCGACTACTCATCCCTGCAGCCATAATCACTGCATTTTGTACTCGATAAGGCTCTAAAGCTTCTTTTCCTAACTCAGATAGGTGACCTTCTTGATCAATCCAATTAGCTTCTTTCATTTCTTTAAGCAGGGAATTAATTGTTCCTAAAGAAACTTCCAATTGTTCCGCTAACTGTCTTTGTGTAAACTCCTCTTGTGGATGCTCTTGCAAAAAAGACAGTAGTTTAAATTGTTTTTCTGAAATCATATTGATAACCTCTTTTTGTTCAATGCTTGTTTAAAAAAATTATAGTATGAACATTCGCTTTTGTCAAGTATTATCCAAATAAACTTTAATAGTAAAGAAGTAGTCTTGAATAACATGACCACGCATTTCCATAAGTTTTTAAAGATTTACAAACATCACTTCCTTAACCACACTGAAGTGAACCAACTTAAAAACAAAATTCGTATAAAAGTCTAATCATAAATAAAAAAGCGAACCATACTTGTTTCTGATACTCAGAATTCTATCTTGTCCGCTTTTTTATTTAATTTATCAAGCATAAGGATTTATAATAATGGATTCTTAAATCCAATATTTTTTCCACCTCCGCTTTTTATTTCAAGAAAAGGATACTCAAAAGTGCTAAGATTGCCGGTCCACCTTGCTTGAGAATGATTTTTTTATCTGCTGTTAAGGCACCATAGGTCGCTGCTCCTATGACAAATAAAACAAAGATTGTTACGATTTCTAAGCTATGTGAGAAATAAATTCCGTAAATAAGAAATACCCCAATCAAGGCATTATAAATTCCTTGGTTTTTAAACAATGAGGTTACAGATGGTCGAGTCAACTCTTCCATTTCCATATTAAAGACTCGACTGGTGGCGTCTGATTGGGTTGCCATACTCTCCAAATAAAAGATATAAAAATGCTCGAGGGCAACAATAGTTGCTAAAATAGTAGTAATGATTGACATCGTTTTCTCCTTAAAATTCTATTTTTTCTAATCCTGATACTAGTTTTACCAACAAAGCTGTCAGGTCTTGCTGCTCAGTAGAGGATAAGATGTTCTCCATCTGCTCCTTCACTCGCAAGTGATGTTTAGGCGGATTGACCAAGAGTTGATTCTTGGCTTCTTGGGTTAATTCAACTAAGACTTCTCGCTGATTGATTGGATTCCGATTGCGACTGACATAGCCCTCTGACTCCAGTATCTTAAAATGACGGGTCAAGGCTGCCTGGTCAATCTGTAATTTCTCCTGAACTGCAATCTGGTTACAGGGTGACTGTTGCAGTAAAAACTGCAGGATTTGATAGCGGGTCAAACTAATTCCCAATTGTTTCTCAAAAAGTTGAGTGATGGTCTGATCTGTTAAATGGAGTTGGTATAGCAATTCATGCATTTTTAGTATTTTCTCCTTTCTTTTATATTTGATTCATCAATAGTTGACTTGTCAAGTATAATACAGAAAGATTAAAAACGCAACTATTTTGCTCACTCCAAAAAATAGCCTCTTGGTTTCAATCCCAAAAGGCTATTAATTCTATATTCTAGATAAAATCCAGTACTAACCTACCAAATCTGCTCGAAGGATTTCTCCCTCTTTATCGATGACAACTTCGATGGCATGGCCTGCAAAAATTTCCTCGCTATCATCATAGTAGAGAGTCAATTCCCCATCTTCGTTGATTGATAGCTCACTCAAGGAAAGTGAGTTGGTAAAATACTCTTCTATTAACTCCACATCATTTTCATCTGAATCAATCCAGTCTTGAGCTGTTTCCCACAATTCTTTGACGATATAGTTTTTAATCTGAGCATCATGGACTTGGAAAGTTCCCATAAATTTCTTTAAATCATCAAAAGAACTTGGAGGAAGACTTTCATCTGCACCCGCATCAAACATAGCATGAATCTTACCGCCTTCATAGGTGATGAAGCCTTCAAACCAAGAATAGGCTCTATTTAGGGTGAACTCGCCAAGAGCGTCTTGAATGATAACAGGTTTTTGATAGCTTTCAATCAAGGTCTCTAACCTAGAGTCCGTGGATTGGTCATCTAGGTATTCCAGCAAGCGGTAGCAGTTGTTCGCCACTTCTGACATATAAGGCTCTAGCTCCATGAAGGGGCGTTTTTGACATTTAATACGATGAATGTTGTAGGGTTCAAAACTAAAGCCCCATCGTTTTTCTTCAAATTCTTCTGGAGTCAAGAGCCATTCCAAACGTCCTTCAAGTTCAGAAAAGTCCTGAGTTTCGACATTGACACTAGCTTTAAAATGAACGGACGGTATCTTGCATCCATCTTTTAAAGAGATTGCTCCATTTACATTTTGGAGGGTAAAAATCAAGAGCTCAACAATTTCTCCGCAAAATTCCTATTCAAAATCATCTCTTGTTTTCTCAAATGGAGTTTTTAATCGTTTTGTCATTCTTTTCATCCTTTCTCTCTATGCTTAAAATCGTTAGATAACTTTGTATACGCTTACATTATATCGTGTTTTAGATTTTATTTCACTTATAAAGCGTGTCATAACAAAAAAAGAAGCTACACTTTTAAATGTATAGCTTCTTATTAATCATTAGTTCATAGATACGTGAACGTGATCATAGTGGTTTTCTGTAACACTACCACGGTCTGGCATTGGATTCCAAGTGTAGGCTGGTCCGTATTTACTATCAAATGGTGCATAGAAACGTTGTTTCCAGATGATGTAGCTTATGCCACGGCTAGCCATATTTTGGATAGCATAATCTGCAATTTGGTCTCCAAGAGCAGAGCTTACTGGAACCATAAAGTCAATGGCAAGTCCTTTTCCGTGGTCTCCACTATCTCCTGGACGGTAACCACTAAATGATGTGATTCCGAACAAGTTAGCTACTTCCTCTTTAAAGGCAGCCGTTTGTGGCTGAAGACCTGCATTTTCTGATTTTGAAGCTGCAATACTTGCATAATCAGGTGCTGCTGGTGCTGCATAAGTCGCTGATGAACCTTGGCTTGCTTCAGCTTGATAAGTTGATGGTGTTGATTGAGTCTCTGCTACAGTTTCTGTAACTAGTGCTTCTGTTGTAGTCGTTTCTTTCACTACAAGTGTTTCTGCTACCGGCTCTTCTACTGGTGCTGAAACTTCTGCAACAGCTCCTGTTGTTGTTTCTGCTGCAGATTCTTCTGCTGGTGTTGCAACTTCAGTAGTGGTTTCTACTACTGACTCTTCTACCGGTGCTACAACTTCTGTAACAGCTGCTTCTGCGACTGGCTCAGCTACAGTTGTTTCTGCGACTGGTTGAGTTAAATCTTCAACCTGTACAGTTTGGTCATCTACAGTGACTTGGTTGGTTGTCAAATCTGCTGTTGCAGTTGTGCCTTCGCCTCCTTGAACTGCATCAGGGGTTTGAATTTCAACCTCTGTCACTTCTTCTTTTTCATTGACAGTTGTTGTAAGGACTGTCTCAGGGAAGATCAAATCAATATTGCTGATCTTGTTCAGGTTAGCAAGAACGGTCACATCCACTCCCAAAGCTTCGGCAATGGTACTTAAGGTATCACCATACTGAATCGTATAGCTTGTTTTATTCTCATTCTTAGTAACATCGTTTTGAATTTGCTCAACACTACGCGCTGTCCACACTAATTCTTCTGCTTGGGTTGCCAATACAGGGGCAAGGGATAAGGCTACTGTTGATGCTAAAATAATTCTTTTCTTCATACTATCAAACTCCTTTTCAAATGTAGTACCTGTCTATCATAACACAAAGAAAATAGAAAAAAAGCCCTTTTGGGGCTATTTAACAGAACTGTACATTCGTTGTAACAAATCACATTACTTGAAATAGTTTGTTAGTTTCTTGTCATCAGGCTGACACATTCTTCTTGCAGAAAATTCTAGAAGGAAAGCGAGCTAATGTCTTCTAAATGCTCTATCTGTTGATTACAAGTTGCAGGAGAGGCAAGAAAATTGATACTCTGGATGCCACTGTTTTGAGCAAATTCGATATCCAAAGTCCGATCGCCGATATAATAAGTCTGCTGAGGATCTAGTTCATACTTATCTAGAAGATAAATCGCAGCTTCTGGACTAGGCTTCCGAGAAAAGCCACTTTGATTGGTTAAAATTTCTGTGAAATAGTGGGCCAAACCCAAATTCTCCAAAATTGTAAAAGCATTGTCCCCTTTATGGGTATAAACAAACTGCTCAATCCCTTGCTGATCTGCCCAAGCTAAGATTTCACGCGCCCCCGGCATCAGAACAACTTGAGCATTCTTCTCAGCCAAACTCTGAGCACGAACCTGATTGAGCATATCAGCATCCAAGCTTCTTTCTTCTCCCACCTTTTCCAACAGATCTTGAACGGAAGTTTTTAGAATAAAGGCACGAACCTCAGCCTTATCATAAGGAATGTCAAACTGGGCAAAAGTCTCTTCGATTCCTGCTAAGATAGCCTCATAAGAGTCTAACAAGGTCCCATCTAAATCCCAGATAAATCCAATTTTTTTCATATGTCATCCTTTCAAAGAGATATATTGCTTATAACGATAGCGCAGGAAGAACCAGCGAAAACCATTATCCAAAAGCGTTCCTGCCCAAATACCAGGCAAGCCCCAACCAAGAACAATTCCCATCAGATACCCTGTTCCGATACGGATACACCACATTCCGATACTTGTCGCATAAAAGGGGAGGCGTGCATTTCCCAACCCCTGCCAGACAGCTGTATAAATGACTGTTCCCGTCGTCATAGGAGTTCCTAGTAGTGAGAACAGCGTCACCAAAACACTGGCTTTAATGGCCGCAGGATCACTAGTGTAGAGGTGACTTAGGGGCGTTCCAAGAGCATAGATACTAAGTGTTAAGGGCAACATGAGAAAGAGCGATAGCCAAAAAGTTTGCTTACTTAAGTTGTCTACCCTTGCCCAATCATCTTCTCCAACTGCTCGAGCCACCTGCATGACTGTTGCTGTAGCGACACCAAAGGCTGGCATATAATTAAACTGAGTCAAGACTTCACCGATTGCATTTCCTGCGACTGCCTCCGTCCCAAAGGAAACAACCAAGGCAATAATGACCACATCACCAGCTCGCATCATGAGACGCTCTCCCGCTGCAGGTAAAGCCAAAGTCAGCAAGTCTTTATCCAGTCCAAACCTTGGTTTCGTATATGGAAGTTTTAATTGTGAGCACAAAATGATAACTCCGACCAAACGAGACAAAATAGTTCCCCAAGCTACACCAGCTATGCCCATATCAAGAACAAAAATAGCTAGACTTGAAAAGAGAATATTCAAGGCATTGGATAAAAGACTCACATAAAGGGGAAGACGCGGATTATGGGTGGCGCGAATCAAGGCTCCTAGACTAGTCATCAAGCCCAAGAGGACGATTGTTCCACCGACCAAAGCTAGGTATAGTCCTCCACTCTCAGCCACAGCCGCTTCTGTCCCCAAAAGACCAATCATCTCTTGACCGGCAAAGATGGACAAGAACCCTAAAATCAAGCTCAAAAGCAAGGTTATCTTGAGCGCTTCTGTCACGTGGTAGGCTAGTCTAGACTGGTCCTTCTGCCCCAAACTTTTGGAAATAACACTGGAAATCGCAGCTCCTAGAGCAATAAAAATCGCTTGGTAAATGGTGATAATGTTACCCGCTACAGACACACCCGAAATGGCGATTAAGCCTAGATGTGCTACCAGATAACTATCCACCATTCCCATAAGCATCTGTAAAAAATTTTCACCCATGGCTGGCAGAGCTATGTTGAGAATGTCTTTATATTTCTTAAACAATCCTTCCTCCTGATGAAAAGAAACTCAGTTAGTTTCCCAACCGAGTTTACTTCCTCTGTTTTAAAGTCCTAGATAAGATTCTACTGCAGTCTGCATCTCTGATGCTGCAACAGTTGTCTTGTGACGAACTGGAGCTGTTTCAAGGCCATCCACTGCTGGTGGCACTGCTACTCCTGAGATTTCATGTAATTGAGCCAAGGCTTCAAAGTCGCTAAGACCTGATTGTCCAGTTACAGCTTCTACTGCAACGACTGGGAATTTGTAAGGACTAGCTGTTGAAGCAATCACCGTCTTAGTCACATCGCCTGTTGCTGCTTGGTATTTTTTAAATACGGCTGAAGCAACTGCTGTATGAGGGTCCTCAATATAAGAATCTGACTCGTAGACACGCTTAATTTCTGCTGCGGTTTCCGCTTCTGTCGCATACTCTGCCGCAAAAAGATCAAGAATCTCTACATCAAAATCTTTCAATTCATACTGACCTTGAGTGTTCAAGGCATCCATGAGTTCAGCTGTCTTAACCGCATCATTACCCAAAAGATGGAAAATCAAGCGCTCCAAGTTTGAAGATACCAAGATATCCATAGACGGACTAGTGGTCACCTTAAACTCGCGCTTCTTGTCATAGACACGAGTTTTAAAGAAGTCTGTCAAGACATTGTTGTCATTTGAAGCACAGATTAGTTTCCCAACTGGCAGACCGATTTGTTTAGCGTAAAAGGCAGCCAAGATGTTCCCAAAGTTTCCTGTCGGAACGGTGAAGTTGACCTTGTCACCAGCCTTAATCTCGCCAGTCTTAACAAGCTGAGCGTAAGCATAGACATAGTAGACAATCTGTGGTACCAAACGACCGATATTCATAGAGTTGGCTGATGAAAATTGCAACTTGTTGGCTGCTAATTTTTCACGAAGAGCCACATCGTTGAACATATGTTTGACGTTGGTTTGAGCATCGTCAAAGTTTCCATCAATAGCGATAACATGAGTATTTTCACCAGTTTGAGTAGTCATTTGCAACTCTTGTACCTTGCTGACACCATCCTTTGGATAAAAGACGATAATTTCAGTACCTGGAACATCCGCAAAGCCTGCCATAGCAGCTTTCCCAGTATCCCCAGATGTCGCTGTCAAGATGACAATCCTATTCTCCAAACCATGTTTCTTAGCAGCTGTTGTCATAAAGTATGGCAAGATAGACAAGGCCATATCTTTAAAGGCAATGGTTGAACCGTGAAAAAGTTCCAAGTTGTATTGGCCATCGAGTTTGACAAGAGGGGCAATAGCTGGTGTATCAAACTTGCTGTCATAGGCATTGGTGATACAATAGTCCAACTCTTCTGCTGTAAAGTCATCCAAGAAGGCTGACAAGACAAGTTTCGCAACTTCTTGGTAAGAAGCATCTTTTAATGTGTCAAAATCCAAGTCTACCTTTGGATAACTCACTGGAGTAAACAAGCCTCCATCTGTTGCCAAACCTTGCAAAATCGCTTGGCTGGCTGTTACTGTATTGTTCGCATCACGCGTTGATTGATAAACTAATGTCATAATCTCTATCCTTTATCTATAGTCTCATCCATTATAACATGATTTTTCAGAAAATTCTCCCTTTATAAAAAAATTATAGAATCAATTTTTCTTTCAAAGGCTCTAAATAGGTCATTTCTTGCTGACCTCTTATCTTAAGACCTTGCTCTGCTATCGCTAGCAAGTCTTTTGAGAATTGAACAATTCCAGCTGTTTCTTCATCTGTGAGCTGTTTCTTAGAAAATTGTCTTCTCAAAGACTTGTAGTCACGACCAAAACTTTCAAAGAAAGGAGCTGTTTCTAGGTAAGCTTCAAGCTTGTCAAGACTCACCAACAATCCTAGATGAAAGGCTGCTGAAGCAAAGGTTCGGTCTAGCGGTTGTGTACAAACACTACGAAATTCGACCGTTCCTCGAGTTGTTAAGTCTTGGAATTGGTAACTACGGTGGGTTTGGAAATCCTTCTCTTGAGGAACAAGCAGAGTTTCTTTTCTATTTAGAGTATAGGCAGTAATCTCATCAGTATCTAAGTAATCTCTAGCCCGAATTGGAGAAAAATAGTAGGTTTCCCCGTCACGTTCTGCCGTAAAAATCGCAGAGCGGTCTAGATAATCAAAGAAATCATCCTCATCTTTGAAGAGTTTTGAATTGACACCGACATTCTCTGGATAAATTCCATGCATGGAATCTTCCCAAAAAATATCTCGTGAAATCAAAGTATCCCATTCTGCTCCCGAAAACTGAGAATTAGCAAACAAGTAGGCCTTGGCTGCCTCTATCTGAGTGAAAGCATTGATGACACGTAGGTAGTTGGCGGTCGAAACATCCAACTGAACTTGACTACCACAGATAAAGGCTCCATATTGTGGAAAGTCATGTAAATGCGTACTTTCTTGGTGAATCCCCATACTCAGATAAGCCATCAGCATCTGGTAGCGAGGATAAGCAACAGGCCTATTATCATTGATATCCCAGTTCGGGTGAATCCCCCATCCTTGGATAGCATGATCCTTTTCTCCTAGCTTCTCCTGAATTACTTCCATATAAGCTCTAAAGCGCCCTTCCACTTCCTGAATACTCTTTGCCTTCCCAAAAGCAAACTCCAAGGTCGTGTAAGAAACCTCAAACAGAATTCGATCTTGACTCATCGGTTCTACAAGTTGAATTGGATTGCCATCCTGGTCCTCCTTTTCAACTTTCAGACTGAGAGCATCCACCAAAAAGCACATCAAATCCTTACTGACTTCAATATCTGTAGGCTGACCTTTCTTATGAACGATTGGAAACTCCAACTCAATGCCAATGTAGAGCTCTGGATTTTCTTTGATATTCTTTAAATAGCGGTCTTTTAATAACTGAACTGAAGGGGACATACATACCTCTCATTCTAACTTCTCATACTAGAAAACAAATTACTCTCTATTATACCAAAAAGTCCTAGAGAAGGACCTTAGAAAATCTGTTTGCAAGCTCGCTCCCTAGATTTAAGACCAAATAACTTCCTCATTATATGAAATTTTATGCCAAGACGTCAGATATCATTGTTCAATTTTCACAGTCTCATCAACCGGTTAAGCGATTACATATGTTTTTGCATCAAATCCCTTGTACTATATTAAATATAGTGATACAATTCACATATAGACAAAAAAGAGGGCAGTTCAAATTCGACTTCACTTGAAAGCTTTTCAAGCCAAGCCCCTTTTCCTCTGCACCTCAACGACTAATCAAGGAGGATAGCTATGAAAGCTGTTGTTGTAAATCCAGAAAGCACTGGTGTTGCTATTGAAGAAAAAGTGCTCCGTCCGCTCGAAACTGGGGAAGCACTTGTTGAAGTTGAGTACTGTGGTGTTTGCCACACAGACCTCCACGTTGCCCATGGTGACTTTGGAAAAGTTCCAGGACGCGTTCTCGGTCACGAAGGGATCGGTATCGTCAAAGAAGTTGCTCCTGATGTTAAAAGCCTCAAAGTTGGCGACCGTGTCAGCGTAGCTTGGTTTTTTGAAGGCTGCGGTATGTGTGAATACTGTACAACTGGACGCGAAACTCTTTGCCGTTCCGTAAAAAATGCTGGCTACTCAGTAGATGGTGGTATGGCAGAACAATGTATCGTAACTGCAGATTATGCTGTTAAGGTTCCAGAAGGGCTCGATCCAGCCCAAGCTTCTTCTATCACTTGTGCCGGTGTTACTACCTACAAGGCTATCAAAGAAGCAAAAGTTGAGCCAGGTCAATGGGTTGTCCTCTATGGTGCTGGAGGCCTTGGTAACTTGGCTGTTCAATACGCTAAAAAAGTGTTTAACGCTCACGTTATCGCAGTTGACATTAACAATGATAAACTTGCTCTAGCTAAAGAAGTTGGTGCTGATATCGTAATTAATGGTCTTGAAGTCGAAGATGTCCCAGGTCTTATCAAAGAAAAAACAAACGGTGGTGCTCACTCAGCTGTCGTAACGGCTGTATCAAAAGTTGCCTTTAACCAAGCAGTTGACTCTGTTCGTGCAGGCGGTCGTGTAGTAGCTGTCGGACTCCCTTCAGAAATGATGGACCTAAGTATCGTCAAAACAGTTCTTGACGGTATCCAAGTCATCGGTTCTCTCGTTGGAACACGTAAAGATTTGGAAGAAGCCTTCCAATTTGGTGCTGAAGGACTGGTTGTACCAGTCGTTCAAAAACGCCCTGTCGAAGATGCCATTGCTGTTTTTGATGAAATGGCTGCTGGAACCATCCAAGGTCGTATGGTTCTAGACTTTACTCATTAAGATAAATAATAAATGCCAAAACGAGGTAGGGACAGAAGATCCTACCTCGTTTTTTTAGCAATAAAATTTTGATACGACAACTAATTGGACTTGGGGCAATTTTTAGACGCCCAAGAGCACTACTGACGTAAACTTCCTAGCACCACCGCTTTTTTATATTAAATTTTTTTACCATTTTATAGACGATTTTACAAAAAGTTTATATATCAATATCTGTAAAGATAGAGCTTTGAGATTTTTTCACTCTTTATTATAATTAGTTGATTTTTTGATGAAAACGATTTATACTTAAGGAGTCTTAAAGTTTTCTTAAACTACGAGTCAAACATTTTATAAGGAGGAATGACAATAATGAGTATCGGAATCATTATTGCGAGCCACGGTGAATTTGCCGCTGGTATTCATCAGTCAGGATCTATGATCTTTGGTGAACAAGAAAAGGTTCAAGTTGTAACCTTTATGCCAAACGAAGGTCCAGATGATTTATACGCAAAATTCAACAATGCTGTGGCTGCATTTGACGCAGAAGATGAGGTTCTAGTCTTGGCTGACCTTTGGAGTGGTTCTCCATTTAACCAAGCAAGCCGCGTAATGGGAGAAAATCCTGAGCGTAAATTTGCCATCATCACAGGACTTAACTTGCCGATGTTGATCCAAGCCTACACAGAGCGCCTTATGGATGCTAATGCTGGAGTGGATAAAGTCGCTGCGAACATCATTAAAGAAGCCAAAGATGGCATCAAGGCTCTACCAGAAGAGATAAACCCAGCTGAGGAAGTTGCAACTGCTGCAGCTGCTCCTGTAGCCCAAGCTGCCATCCCAGAAGGAACTGTTATCGGAGACGGTAAATTGAAAATCAATCTTGCTCGTCTTGACACACGTCTTCTTCATGGACAAGTCGCAACTGCTTGGACACCAGATTCAAAAGCTAACCGTATCATCGTTGCTTCAGATAACGTAGCTAACGACGATCTTCGTAAAGAATTGATCAAACAAGCAGCTCCTAACGGAGTGAAGGCTAACGTTGTACCAATCAAAAAATTGATTGAGGTTGCAAAAGACCCTCGTTTTGGTGAAACACACGCCCTTATCTTGTTTGAAACACCTCAAGATGCCCTTCGTGCTATCGAAGGCGGTGTGCCAATCAAGACTCTTAACGTTGGTTCAATGGCTCACTCAACTGGTAAAACAATGGTCAATAACGTATTGTCAATGGACAAAGACGACGTTGCTACATTTGAAAAAATGCGCGACCTTGGCGTTGAATTTGATGTACGTAAAGTACCAAACGACACTAAAAAAGATTTGTTTGACTTGATTAGCAAAGCTAACGTTCAATAATTAACATTAAATAGAAAAGGAATAAAACCATGTCAGATATTTCATTCATTTCTGCTATCTTGGTTGTAGTTGTTGCCTTCTTCGCAGGTCTTGAAGGTATCCTCGACCAATTCCAATTCCATCAACCAATCGTCGCATGTACCCTTATCGGTCTTGTAACTGGTAACCTCGAAGCAGGGGTTATGCTTGGTGGATCACTTCAAATGATCGCCCTTGGTTGGGCAAACATCGGTGCTGCCGTTGCTCCTGACGCTGCCCTTGCCTCTGTTGCCGCTGCAATCATCATGATTAAAGGTGGTAACTTTACTACTGAAGGTATCGCAGTCGCAACTGCTACTGCAATACCTCTTGCCGTAGCTGGACTTTTCTTGACTATGATTGTTCGTACAATCTCAGTTGGTTTGGTTCACACTGCTGACGCTGCTGCTAAAGAAGGAAACATTACAGCTGTTGAACGCGCTCACTACTTTGCCCTCGCTCTTCAAGGTCTACGTATTGCTATCCCAGCTGCACTCTTGCTTGCAATGCCAACTGAAGCCGTTCAAAGCGTATTGAACCTTATGCCAGAATGGCTTAAAGGTGGTATGGCTGTCGGTGGTGCTATGGTCGTTGCCGTTGGTTACGCATTGGTTATCAACATGATGGCTACTCGTGAAGTATGGCCATTCTTCGCTATCGGTTTTGCTCTTGCAGCAATCTCTCAATTGACTTTGATTGCCCTTGGTGTCATCGGTGTTGCCCTTGCCTTCATCTACCTCAACCTTTCTAAACAAGGTGGAAACGGCGGAGGAGGAGCTGCAACTTCTAACGATCCAATCGGTGATATCCTAGAAGACTACTAGAAAGGGGAACAATCATGGCTGAAAAAATTCAATTATCAAAATCAGATCGCCAAAAAGTTTGGTGGCGTTCACAATTCCTTCAAGGTTCTTGGAACTACGAACGTATGCAAAACTTGGGTTGGGCTTACTCTTTGATCCCAGCTATCAAGAAACTTTACACTAAAAAAGAAGACCAAGCTGCTGCTCTTGAGCGTCACCTCGAGTTCTTCAACACTCACCCATACGTAGCTGCCCCAATCATGGGGGTTACTCTTGCACTTGAAGAAGAACGCGCAAACGGTACTGAAATTGATGACGCTGCTATCCAAGGTGTTAAGATCGGTATGATGGGACCTCTTGCTGGTATCGGTGACCCAGTCTTCTGGTTTACAGTTCGTCCTATCCTTGGTGCCCTTGGTGCATCACTTGCTGCAACTGGTAACATCGTTGGTCCACTTCTCTTCTTCTTTGGATGGAATGCAATCCGTATGTCTTTCCTATGGTATACACAAGAGTTTGGTTACAAGGCTGGATCTGAAATCACTAAAGATATGTCAGGTGGTATCTTGAAAGACATCACTAAAGGAGCTTCTATCCTTGGTATGTTCATCCTTGCCGTTCTTGTACAACGTTGGGTATCAATCAACTTCACTATCAACCTTCCAGGTAAACAATTGTCAGAAGGTGCCTACATCGTCTTCCCAGAAGGTCCTGTTACAGGTGGAGAATTGAAGGGAATCCTCGGCCAAGCACTTAGCGGATTGAGCTTGGATAGCGTTCAACCACAAACCCTTCAAGGACAGTTGAACTCATTGATCCCAGGATTGATGGGACTTCTCCTTACTTTCCTTTGCATGTGGTTGCTTAAGAAAAAAGTATCTCCAATCACAATCATTCTTGCCCTCTTTGTAGTTGGTATCGCAGCTCGTTTCTTCGGTATCATGTAATCTTGGTGAGAATGTACAAACAAAAAAAGAATCAGGTTTATCACCTGATTCTTTTGGCTCTTTGTCAAATAGTGTTGATGAAGAACCTAATGAAAAAAGAATCCAACAAAAATTGGACTACCTGTCTCCGGTTGAATACCGAAGACGGTAGCCCTAGGGTGTTTTTATTAAATTCTCACTTTTTGGGGTCAGTCCCTAAGCCTGATAGTAATTTTTTGTTCATACTATTCCCCTTTAGTCATTTACTACTTTAAGTTGCATTGCTTTAGCTACTTCTTCTGCCTTTGATCCCTTAGGTGTATGGATTTCTACATCTGGGTTACAGTTATCCACAAAATAGAAGTATTCTGTAATTGCTGTTACACTTGCTGGAATTGTAATAGATTTAATTGATGATGTCCCCCAGAAGACTAATGTTCCAATACTCTTTGTTCCTTCTGGGAATACAACTGATTCTAATGAACTGTCAGAGTTGAAAACATCATCTTCTACTGTTTCTATTGACTTACCAAAGTGGACATACTTTAACTTATTGTCAATCGCAAACGCACCTTTTCCAATATATCGTACTGTATCTGGTAAAACGATTGCCTCACAATGTTTCAAGTTCGCAAGACCACGTTCTCCAATTGCGATAACAGGTTTACCTTTAATTTCCTTTGGTACACGAACAACCTTATCGTCAGAAGTACAACTATAGATGACATAACCTTCTTGCCATTCATCATATGTGAAGTACTTTTCATCTGTCTCTGGGAAGTCTTTGAAGTTCTTCTCTGTTACTTCAGAGTTATTTGTTGTGTTATTTTTTGTTTCTATTGTAGAAGTACTTGTTGTGGTATTTTGTTTTGACTCCTTAGGTCCGCATCCTACTAAACCTTATAAGAGTACTGCTGCACATAAGCCTGATAATAGTTTCTTGTTCATTATTTCTCCTCCTAATATTTTATGAACATATTAATACTTGTATTGTTATAGGATGTAGATATTCTTGCTAATATCAAATATTTCTATTTAATCTTCCTATAAATATACGCATGTTAATATATTAATATCTTTAAGGATTTATAACTATAGTTCCTTAATTTTCCCAGTAAAAAAACGAAAGGCACCACAAGTTATTTATGTGTTTTCTTTAAACGATTCATGTACTTCTGTCGCAACTTCTCACCCGCCTTTAATTGCGGTTGCGATAGATTGAGGACCTAAATATGCATCCCCTGTTATTAGTTCATTTCTATTGTATTCTGATGTTGACCGAAAGTCAAATTTTTACCTTTCATCTAGAACACTAAAGTCTACTTTTGTTCAATTGCTGCAACGACAAGGTCACATGGAATAATATGTTCACTACCTGCCACTTCATGCGTTGATCTTCTTCCACTTTCATCTGATTCACCAAGTTCCATTGTAATAACCTTTACACCAGTTACTTTCCCACTCTCATCACGCAATACTTCTTTAATATTCTCTAAGAAATGGAATGTAACACCTTCATTGTGTGCATCTTTGATTTGTAGTGTAGCTTCTAGTATATTGTTCATATGGTCATCATTCTTTTGTTTTAGGTTTCAGCGCTTTTAATATAATGGATGTTGGCCTTTTTGTATACACTAAAATAGGGTTGGTGGAAAATTTCCATCAACCCTAAAAATTATAGAACCACACAAAACCCTGACCAGAGATGGCCAGGGTTTTGTATTTCAAAAATTATTCTGTAAATTCTATAGTTACTTTTACTTCAGAATCCATTGAAGAAAATATTGTTTTATAATAATTGATTGCAGATTCTTTAATTTCACTCTTAAATTTATCTAAATACTCTGCTTGTTTATCACTAGAAAGTTGGTTAGCGATCAATTTCCCAGTATCAATATCTTCTGTAGTTCCACTTAATAACTCTCCATGACTATCATATAAATCATAAGGATTATCTTTTGAAAGTTCAACACCAATTACTTCCAATTTTGGAACAATAACCTTATATTCTTTTTCGCTTATTTGTTCAACCTTTACACTACTTTTAATTCCAAATTTAGCTTTATAATTTAAAATTACTAATGCTGCTTTTTTAGAGAACGGCACATCAAACCCAAAAACTTGAGTTGTTTTTGTTTCAGAAATAATTTCATTAATTCCCGCATTCAAAAATACAACTTCATTCACTTTTTCAATACTTTCGATATTAATTGACGATTTGACTTCTGATTTATGTTCCTTAGGTAAGAAAAATAGCACTCCAATAGCTATAATAGCTATTAATACCACATTCAATAGTACACTAAACATATTAACTTTCTTCTTTAATATAGACAAGATAAAAAAACCTCACTTTAAATAATCTATCTAAATTTTACACATTCTAAAGAAAATAGTCAATATTTTTTCGTACTATCTTCTAAAATTAATTGTGCCTATTAAAAATGAAATTAGTTTGTTGCATTTGATTATATTTTTTGAACACCAAATCCATTTAAAATTGAGTGCTATTTTGAGCACTAAAAAAGGGCTCTTTTCTACCATTTGTCAAGTATATCAAGGGGCTTAAGTAAAAAAAGAGATGAGACAGTAGCTATTCTGAGGTTACTGTCTTATTTTTACCACTTATTGATCCATAAAAGGGCATGCTAAA
>NZ_JASHAQ010000010.1:0-70697 GCF_047465035.1 Streptococcus infantis | reverse complement strand
TAACGCCTAAGAAACCAGACGGTTCAACATACCCACCAGGAACTACGGTAGAAATTCCAGGTGAAAATGGCACACCAATCACAGTTACAATTGGCGACAATGGTTCAGGTGAAGTACCAAATGACAAGCTTCCTAAGAAAGATGTCCCAGGTACAGGAACAGTAACCGAACCTAACAAGAAAACATCACAACCAGTAGATGTAACAACACCAGCTCGTAAGACACCAACACTAGATGTTGAACAAGATCCTAAGACAGGTGACGTTACAGTAACACCGAAGAAACCAGATGGCTCAACATACCCACCAGGAACTACGGTAGAAATCCCAGGTAAAGATGGTAACCCAATCACAGTCACAATCGGTGAAGACGGTAAAGGTAAAGTACCAAACAGTGAATTACCAGAAGGTAAAGTTCCAGGAACAGGTAAGATTACAGAACCAGGTCAACCAGCAGTTGAAGTTCCAGTAGAAACTCCAGCTAAGGTAACACCAGAAACACCAGTTGCGCCAGTAACACCTGATACTAATGGAGCTAAGTCAAATGATTCTCAAAAAGTATTGCCAAATACTGGTACTGAATCAAATGCGACTCTTGCATCTCTAGGTCTTCTTGGTATTCTAGGTGGTCTTGGACTTGCTCTTGGAAAGAAAAAAGAAGACTAAAAATTTAGTCAAATAAACATTCATTCTTTTGTGTTATAAAGACAAACTAGATTGGTTCTGGGAATCATGTTAGTCGTAAAATAAAAAGAATGTTTAGATAAAGAAAGCGAACAATGCTAGGATTTTGTTAAACGGAATTCTAAGTATTGTTCGCTTTTGTGGTATAATAAATACTATGCAGAAGAAACCGACATCAGCCTATGTGCATATTCCGTTTTGTACACAGATTTGTTATTATTGTGACTTTTCCAAGGTCTTTATCAAAAATCAGCCAGTAGACAGCTATTTAGAGCATCTACTGAGAGAATTTTATTCTTATGATATTCAAAAATTGCGTACACTCTATATTGGTGGTGGGACACCGACAGCCTTGTCCGCTTCTCAATTGGAAGTTTTGTTAGAAGGATTGACTAAAAACTTAGATGTGTCAGTCTTAGAAGAATTGACTATTGAGGCTAATCCTGGTGACCTGGATGCTGATAAGATTGCTGTTCTGCAAAATTCTGCAGTTAATCGTGTTTCACTAGGTGTTCAGACCTTTGATGATAAAATGCTGAAAAAGATAGGGCGTAGTCATACGGAAAAGGATATTTATGAAAATATCGATCGTCTCAAACTGGCTGGTTTTGACAATATTTCCATTGACTTAATTTACGCACTTCCTGGTCAGACCATTGATCAGGTCAAGGACAATGTTGCCAAGGCAATTGCCCTTGATATTCCTCATATGAGTCTCTATAGCTTAATTTTAGAAAATCATACGGTCTTTATGAATCGCATGAGACGAGGGAAACTACCTCTTCCTAAGGAAGAATTAGAAGCAGAGATGTTTGACTATATCATTGCAGAGCTAGAAAAAGCTGGCTTCGAGCATTATGAGATTTCTAACTTTTCAAAACCAGGATTTGAAAGTCGTCACAATCTTATGTACTGGGACAATGCTGAGTATTATGGTATTGGTGCAGGTGCATCTGGCTATGTAGATGGTGTTCGCTATAAAAACCATGGGCCGATCCGCCATTATTTAAAGGCAGTAGAAGAGGGAAGTGCTCGTATCAATGAAGAACACTTGAGTCAAAGGGAGCAAATGGAAGAAGAGATGTTCCTTGGACTTCGCAAGAAGTCTGGAGTTTCCATGGAGAGATTTGAAGAAAAATTTGGACAGTCTTTCCAAGAACTTTATGGGGACATCATCAAAGACTTGATTCAACAAGGTCTTATGCAGGTTGATGGCGATCATGTTCGTATGACTAAGAGAGGGCTCTTCTTAGGTGATACAGTAGCAGAACGATTTATATTGGAGTAAAATTATGGGCTTAACTTATCAAATGAAGATGAAAATTCCTTTTGATATGGCTGACATGAATGGCCATATCAAGCTACCAGATGTGATCTTGTTGTCTCTCCAGGTATCAGGGATGCAGTCAATTGAACTGGGAGTGAGTGACAAGGATGTTTTAGAACAGTATAATCTGGTCTGGATTATCACGGATTATGATATTGATGTGGTTCGTTTGCCTCGTTTTGCTGAGGAAATCACCATTGAAACAGAAGCTTTAACTTATAATCGTCTCTTTTGCTACCGCCGATTTACTATTTATGATGAAAATGGTCAAGAAATCATTCATATGCTAGCTACCTTTGTCCTTATGGATCGTGAGAGTCGAAAGGTTCATCCTGTAGTACCAGAAATTGTCGCTCCTTATCAATCTGAGTTTTCTAAGAAACTGGTCCGTGGGCCAAAATATACAGAGCTGGAAGAAGCGATAAGCAAGGACTACCACGTTCGTTTCTATGACTTAGATATGAATGGTCACGTCAATAACAGCAAATACCTGGATTGGATTTTTGAGGTCATGGGAGCCGATTTCCTTACTAATCATATCCCTAAAAAAATCAACCTCAAATATGTCAAGGAAGTTCGACCAGGCGGAATGATTACTTCTAGTTATGAATTGAATGGACTAGAAAGCAATCACCAAGTCTCAAGTGATGGCGATATCAATGCTCAAGCAAAGATAACTTGGCAAGAAATTAACAAAGATTAGAAAGAAAGATATGACTTATAAAGGATATTTAATAGATTTAGACGGAACGATCTATAAGGGGAAAGATAGAATTCCAGCAGGAGAAGCTTTTGTCCATGAGTTACAAAAAAGAGAGATTCCTTATCTTTTTGTGACTAACAATACGACACGAACACCTGAGAGTGTCCAAGAGATGTTGGCTAATCACTTCAACATCGACACGCCTGTATCGACGATCTATACTGCAACCTTAGCGACTATTGATTACATGAATGATTCAGGTCTTGAAAAGACAGTTTATGTGATTGGAGAAGCAGGCCTAAAGGAGGCCATCCAAGCAGCAGGGTATGTCGAAGATAAAGAAAATCCAGCCTATGTGGTTGTTGGCTTGGACTGGCAAGTAGACTATGAAAAATTTGCTACGGCGACCCTAGCTATCCATAAAGGTGCTCATTTTATCGGCACCAATCCAGATTTAAATATTCCAACAGAACGTGGACTTTTACCTGGTGCTGGTTCACTGATTACTCTTCTTGAAGCAGCAACTCGTGTAAAACCAGTTTATATTGGAAAACCTAATGCGATTATTATGGATAAGGCTGTTGAACACCTAGGACTTGAACGCCAAGAAATTGTCATGGTAGGGGATAACTATCTAACAGATATTCGCGCAGGAATCGATAATGGAATTCCCAGTCTATTAGTAACAACTGGTTTTACCAAACCAGAAGAAGTAGCAGATTTACCTATTGCACCGACTCATGTTGTTTCTAGCCTAGCGGAGTGGAATTTCGATGAAAACTAAATTTACTTTTGTAGGAAGTCTTTTCTTTCTCCTCTCGCTTGCGATTTTATTGACTATTTACTTGGCTTGGTTGCTATATCCTCAGGAAATTTCTTGGTTAAACTTGACAAATCGTGTTCATCTGCAACCTCAGACCATCCAGCATAATTT
This sequence comes from Streptococcus infantis, assembly GCF_047465035.1. Classification (GTDB taxonomy): domain Bacteria; phylum Bacillota; class Bacilli; order Lactobacillales; family Streptococcaceae; genus Streptococcus; species Streptococcus infantis_T. The sequence goes on along the minus strand of NZ_JASHAQ010000010.1, from coordinate 67,050 downwards.
TAATGTTTTGATGGCTTATTTGACCAATCCTTTTAGTCAACAATTAGAAATGCCAGACCTACCTTCTTCGGTATCTGGTTTACACCATTTTGCGGTTGTGAAGGGACTATTTCATCTGGCTCAAGGAGTAGCACTAGTAACTCTACCGATTTTTTATCTTTTTTGGAAGCAAGTTATTCGGAAGGGTTTTCTGCCACTTTATCGTAGAGCACTCTTAATCATACTTTCTCTACCTTTGGCTCTTGGTTTAGTTGGAGTTTTCATTGGATTTGAGCAGTTCTTTACCTTGTTTCATCAGATTCTATTTGTAGGTGATGATACCTGGTTGTTTGATCCAGCAAAGGATCCTGTCATTCTCATCCTACCAGAGAACTTTTTCCTCCATGCCTTTCTCCTATTTTTCTGCTTGTATGAATTGATTTTTGGATTTATGTACCTACAGAGTAGAAAAACAAATAGATAAGTGAAGAAAAGTATTACTGATTCCAAATAAAATGTAGGAAAAACTATCATTTGTAACATGAATATTTCTATATTTAAGCAAAACATTCATATGTGATTCCAAAAAACCTATTTTTCTTGAAAAAGTAGGTTTTTTTACGGAAATAACTAGTCAAGCGCTTTATTTTTTTGTATAATAGGAATAGAAAAGTATGTAAAGAAGAGGAAAGCATGATTACACTATTTTTATCACCGAGTTGTACATCATGTCGTAAAGCAAAGGCCTGGCTCGAGAATCATAAAGTGCCATTCCAAGAGCATAATATTATGACCAGCCCTTTAACGAGAAAAGAACTGCAACACATTCTTTCCTTGACCGAAAATGGTACTGATGACATCATCTCGACTCGTTCAAAGATTTTTCAAAAATTGAATATTGATGTAGAGAGTATCTCAGTATCGGAGTTGCTTCATTTAATTGAGCAGTATCCGAGTCTTTTGCGTCGTCCGATTATTATTGACGCAAAACGGATGCAAATCGGTTTTAATGAAGATGAGATTCGTGCTTTTCTCCCTCGTAGTTACCGTAAACAAGAACTGAAAGAAGCTACATTGAGAGCTGGTATTAATTAGATGAATAAACAGTATAGTTACCCACTAGATTTGTCGTGGAGCACTGAAGAACTTGCTTCAGTGCTTTCTTTTTTTAATGATGTTGAAGCAGCCTATGAGACTAAGGTAGAGGCAAAAAAACTACTAGATTCCTATAAGGGATTCAAAGCGGTTGTTCCAAGCAAGAGTGAAGAAAAACGCTTGGGCCGTGAATTTGAAACTGCGAGTGGTTATTCCTTCTATCGAGCTGTCCAATTGGCTAAAGAACAAGGGGAAGGGAAGATTTCGCTTGGAAAATAAATTTGTGTTTGCTAAAGAGATTGTCAAGGAAGCAGGAGACTATATTCTAGCTCACATGCGAGAAGAATTGCATATTGAGAGAAAATCATCCCCTACAGATTTGGTGACTCGTTTGGACAAGGAAGTTCAGAATTTTTTGATTGATAAGATTCGTTCGCATTTTCCGGATGACCAATTTTGTGCAGAAGAGGGATGTTTACGTGCTTCAGTTGGACATGGATCTGTTTGGGTCATTGATCCCATTGATGGTACCAACAACTTTGTCGCACAAGGTGATGATTTTGCCATTATGGTAGCATATTTTGAAAACGGTGTGGGTCAGTTTGGGATCATTTATGATGTCATGAAAGGTCATTGTTATCATGGAGGAGGTACTTTTCAGGCCTGTCTCAATGAAGAACCCTTGCTTAATTTTAAGGATAAGCCCTTGCGAGATTTTCTAATTGCGAGTAATGCTGGCATGTTGGAAACAAACGCCTGGGGTGTGGCAGAATTAGCTAATGCTTCACTTGGTGTACGAATATATGGAAGTGCGGCTATTAGTTTTGCAAAAATATTATCTGGTCAGCTATTGACCTATATCACCTATCTCCAACCTTGGGACTATGCTGCAGCTGGTATCATTGGAAAAAGTTTAGGTTATCAGATTGTAACCTTAACTGGAGAGCCGGTGGATTTTCAGACACGACAACCAATTATGATGGTTCCAACAGACAAGTTGGCAGAAATTCAATCCTATATCTACGAAAGGAAATAAACTTACATGCAATTTCCAGAAGGATTTGTAAAAAAATATGAAGAAATATTGGGAGATGAGGCAAGAGCTTTTCTTGCCTCTTTTGATGATGAGGCAGTTTCCGCCTTTCGCATCAATCCCTTAAAAGAAAGCCAAGTTTCTTTTTCAGATGCTATTCCACATACACCTTGGGGCTATTATGGCAAGGTTTCAGGGAAATCACCTGAGCATGTAACAGGCTTGGTCTATTCACAAGAGCCTGCTGCACAAATGGTTGCACAAGTAGCTCAACCAAAACCAGGCATGAAGGTCTTGGATTTGGCAGCGGCTCCCGGTGGGAAATCAACTCAACTGGCAGCTTATCTTGCAGGCGAAGGACTACTTGTTTCCAATGAAATTTCTAGCAAGCGAGCTAAGATTTTGGTTGAAAATATGGAGCGTTTTGGTGCATCAAATGTTGTTGTAACCAATGAATCTGCAGATCGTTTGGCTAAAGTGTTTAAGGGATATTTTGACCTAATTGTTCTAGATGCTCCATGTTCAGGAGAAGGAATGTTCCGAAAACAGCCAGATGCCATGGATTATTGGAGTGTAGAATATCCAAGCCAATGTGCTGACTTGCAGCGTGAAATTCTAGAGGATGCGGTCACCATGTTAGCTGATGGTGGTCGTTTGGTCTATTCGACTTGTACATGGGCTCCAGAAGAAAACGAAGAAATTATTAAATGGTTGCTGGATAGTTATGATTTTGAATTGATTCCAGTTACACATATCAATGGAATGGCTCCTGGGATTGATTTTCCTGAGACAGCTCGGATGTACCCACATCGTTTTAAGGGAGAAGGTCAATTTGTTGCCCATCTTCAGTTTAAGGGACAAAACAAGTCAGGGAAGTTCAAGTCTTTTAAGACTAATCTCAGTCGCGAACAGTTGAGTTTATGGCAAGATTTTGAAAAAAAACACCTGAAGATAAATTTGCCAGGAATTTTACAGACTTTTGGAGAACAACTATATCTCTTACCTGAAGTTCTACCAGATTTGGGTAAACTTAGGATTGCACGAAACGGACTTCATCTTGGAACCTTTAAGAAAAAACGTTTTGAACCAAGTTTTGCTCTTGGTTTAGCCTTAAAACCAAGCCAAGTCAATCAAAGAATTGAAATTCATGAAGCGGACTTTGTCAAATACGTGGCCGGTGAAACAGTTCAGCTGTCTGAAACTTTGTCAAATGGCTGGTATCAAGTTTTGGTTGGTGGAAATGGTCTAGGTTTTGCAAAAGTGACCGGAAATACCTTGAAGAATTATTTCCCTAAGGGCTTGAGGTTTAAGGTAAAAAACTAGTCAAAATCAGTATTCTATGTTATAGTGGAAGTATGGATTTTTTGCATAAAACAATAGAAAAATAGGGCGAAATTCCAAGCTATTCATCATTATTTTCAAGGAGACAAATAGTGAAAAAAATTAAAAAACTCACCCTCTTTCTTGCAACCTTTTTACTTGCTGGTTCACTAGCAGGATGTGCAAGTTGGATTGATCGTGGGGAGTCAATGACGGCTGTTGGCTCAACTGCCCTCCAACCTTTAGTCGAGGCGGCGGCAGATGAATTCGCATCAGCTCATATCGGTAAAACGGTCAATGTTCAAGGTGGAGGTTCTGGTACAGGACTATCGCAGGTTCAGTCAGGAGCAGTAGATGTCGGAAACTCGGATGTATTTGCTGAGGAAAAAGACGGTATTGATGCTTCAGCCTTGGTCGATCATAAGGTAGCTGTTGCAGGTTTGGCTGTTATTATCAATAAAGAAGTAGATGTTGATAATCTAACGACAGATCAACTCCGACAAATCTTCACAGGAGAAATTACCAACTGGAAAGAAGTCGGTGGGAAAGATTTAGCCATCTCTATTATCAACCGTGCGGCTAGTTCAGGTTCTCGTGCAACCTTTGATAGTGTGATCATGAATGGTCAATCAGCAATGCAAAGTCAGGAACAGGATTCAAACGGGATGGTCAAATCAATCGTTTCTCAAACCCCTGGAGCTATTTCCTATCTAGCGTTTGCCTATGTCGATGATTCTGTTGGGACAATCAAACTCAATGGTTATGAACCAATTTCAGAGAATGTAACCACGAATAATTGGCCTTTGTGGTCTTATGAACATATGTATACACTTGGTGAGCCAAATGAACTGGTTGCCGAATTCTTAAACTTTGTTCTTTCAGACGAAGCTCAGAACGGAATCGTTAAAGGAATGGGCTATATTTCTGTTAAGGAAATGAAGGTTGAAAAAGATGCTACAGGGACTGTAACAGCGCTAGAAGGGAGTCAATAATGAACCAAGAAGAATTATCTAAAAAATTGCTCTCTCCGTCAAAGAACTCTCGTCTTGAGAAATTAGGGAAAAGTCTGACTTTTGCCTGCCTCTCTTTGATTGTTATCATTGTGGCTATGATTTTAATCTTTGTAGCCCAAAAAGGGTTATCTACCTTCTTTGTGAATGGTGTGAATATCTTTGATTTTCTCTTTGGTGCAACTTGGAACCCTTCAGGTAAGCAGTTTGGTGCTCTTCCAATGATTTTAGGTTCCTTTATCGTTACCATCCTATCTGCTCTCATCGCAACACCATTTGCAATTGGTGCTGCAGTCTTTATGACAGAAGTATCGCCAAAAGGAGCTAAGATTTTGCAACCAGCTATCGAACTTCTAGTTGGGATTCCTTCGGTAGTATACGGATTTATCGGTTTGCAGGTCGTTGTACCATTTGTACGTAGTGTCTTTGGTGGAACAGGTTTTGGTATTTTATCGGGGATTTTCGTTCTCTTTGTTATGATCTTGCCGACTGTAACCTTTATGACAACTGATAGCTTACGTGCAGTTCCTCGTCACTATCGTGAAGCAAGTTTAGCCATGGGAGCAACTCGTTGGCAAACCATCTGGCGTGTAACCTTGAAGGCTGCTCGTTCAGGTATTTTTACGGCAGTAGTCTTTGGTATGGCACGTGCTTTCGGTGAAGCCCTTGCGATTCAGATGGTTGTTGGTAACTCAGCAGTTGTTCCAACTTCATTGACGACACCAGCAGCGACTTTAACATCTGTATTGACCATGGGAATTGGTAATACCGTTATGGGAACTGTTGATAATAATGTTCTTTGGTCACTGGCCTTAGTATTGCTCTTGATGAGTTTGGCCTTTAACAGTGTGATTAAATTGATTACGAAAGAAAGAGGAAAGAAAAACTATGCACGCTAAGAAATTAGATAAACTTGCTACAGCTGTCCTCTATACCATCGCAGGAATCATTGTCACTATTCTGGCTTCCTTGATTCTCTATATCTTGGTTCGAGGCTTACCTCATGTTTCATGGTCCTTCTTGACTGGAAAATCATCTTCTTACCAAGCAGGTGGAGGTATTGGAATTCAGCTTTATAATTCCTTCTTCCTTTTGGTCATCACCTTGTTCATCTCTGTGCCTTTGTCAATGGGAGCTGGGATTTACTTGGCTGAGTATGCTAAAAAAGGTCGTGTTACTAACTTCGTTCGTACCTGTATTGAGATTTTGTCTTCTCTACCATCAGTCGTTGTTGGTCTCTTTGGTTACCTCATCTTTGTAGTTCAGTTTGAGTATGGATTTTCAATTATTTCAGGAGCCTTGGCTTTGACCGTCTTTAATCTTCCACAGATGACACGTAATGTTGAAGACAGCTTGAAACACGTTCACCATACACAACGTGAAGCTGGTTTGGCACTTGGGCTTTCTCGTTGGGAAACAGTTCTTCATGTCGTTATCCCCGAAGCCCTACCAGGTATTGTAACAGGTATTGTCCTTGCATCAGGTCGTATCTTTGGTGAAGCTGCGGCTCTTATCTATACGGCAGGACAATCTGCACCAGCTCTTGACTGGTCAAACTGGAATGTCCTCAGCGTAACCAGTCCGATCTCAATCTTCCGTCAAGCAGAAACCTTGGCCGTCCATATTTGGAAAGTCAACAGTGAAGGAACTATTCCTGATGGAACCCTTGTTTCAGCAGGTTCTGCTGCGGTGCTCCTAATCTTTATTTTAATCTTTAACTTTGGAGCTCGCAAACTCGGAAGCTACCTACACAAGAAATTAACCGCTGCCTAAAGGAGAAGCCATGTCAAAATATAACTGGGATGAAAAGCATATCATCACCTTCCCTGAAGAAAAAGTGGCCCTCTCTACTAAGGATTTACATGTTTACTACGGTAAAAATGAATCCATTAAGGGCGTCGATATGCAATTCGAAAAAAATAAAATCACGGCCCTGATTGGTCCGTCTGGATCTGGGAAATCAACCTACCTACGCAGTCTCAACCGTATGAATGATACCATTGATATTGCAAAGGTTACAGGACAGATTCTCTATCGAGGTATTGACGTTAACCGTCCAGAAATTAATGTTTATGAAATGCGTAAACATATCGGAATGGTATTTCAACGTCCAAATCCATTTGCTAAATCAATCTATCGCAACATCACCTTTGCACATGAACGTGCAGGAGTTAAGGACAAGAAAATCCTTGATGAAATTGTAGAAACCTCTCTTCGTCAGGCTGCCCTCTGGGATCAGGTCAAAGATGACCTTCATAAGTCTGCCTTGATGCTTTCAGGTGGTCAGCAGCAACGTCTCTGCATTGCCCGTGCTATTTCTGTAAAACCAGATATTCTCTTGATGGATGAACCTGCATCAGCCTTAGATCCGATTGCGACAGCTCAACTTGAGGAAACCATGCTTGAGTTGAAGAAGGACTTTACCATTATCATCGTAACTCACAGTATGCAACAGGCTGCGCGTGCTAGTGATTATACAGGATTTTTTTACTTGGGTGACTTAATTGAGTATGATAAGACTGCTAATATTTTCCAAAATGCTAAGCTACAGTCTACTAATGACTATGTAACTGGACATTTTGGTTAGAAAGGGAACAGTATGACAGAACCGATTTTGCAGGTTTCAGACCTGTCAGTCTATTACAATAAAAAGAAGGCCTTGAATAGTGTTTCCTTATCATTCCAACCCAAGGAAATTACGGCCCTTATCGGTCCGTCTGGATCTGGAAAATCAACACTTCTAAAGGCTATTAACCGAATGGGGGACCTCAATCCTGAAGTGACGACAACTGGATCAGTGGTTTATAACGGTCACAACATCTATAGCCCTCGTACCGATACAGTTGAATTGCGTAAGGAAATTGGAATGGTATTCCAACAACCCAATCCTTTCCCTATGTCTATCTATGAAAATGTCGTTTATGGCCTCCGCATAAATGGAGAAAAGGATAAGCAGGTCTTAGATGAAGCAGTGGAGAAGGCTTTACAGCGTGCTTCAATCTGGGATGAAGTCAAAGACCGTTTGCATGACTCTGCTATTGGTCTTTCAGGTGGTCAACAACAACGTGTTTGTGTAGCACGTGTATTGGCGACTAGTCCTAAAATCATCCTTTTGGATGAACCAACTTCAGCCTTGGACCCTATTTCTGCTGGTAAGATTGAGGAAACCTTGTATGGTCTAAAAGACAAATACACCATGCTCTTGGTCACTCGTTCTATGCAGCAAGCATCTCGAATCTCTGATAAGACAGGATTTTTCCTCAATGGAGATTTGATTGAATTTAACGATACCAAGGAAATGTTCCTCTATCCTCAACATAAGGAGACAGAGGACTACATTTCAGGTAAATTTGGATAAGGAGTGAGAAGATGTTACGATCTCAATTTGAAGAAGATTTAGAGAAATTGCATAATCAGTTTTATGCTATGGGACAAGAAGTTCTTTCCCAAATCAATCGTACCGTACGTGCTTTTGTAACGCATGACCGTGACATGGCTAAAGAAGTTATTGAGGAAGATGCAGAAGTAAACGAATACGAAGTGAAACTTGAAAAGAAATCATTTGAAATGATCGCCCTACAACAGCCAGTTTCACAAGACTTACGTACAGTTTTGACAGTTTTAAAAGCTGTTTCAGACCTAGAACGTATGGGAGACCATGCAGTATCTATCGCAAAAGCAACGATTCGTATGAAGGGTGAGCAACGCATCCCTGCAGTTGAAGAAGAAATCAAAAAAATGGGTCGTGAAGTAAAAAACTTTGTTGAGGCTGCTTTAGAACTTTATTTGAATGGTTCTGTGGATCAAGCCTACGAAGTTGCAACTATGGATGAGAATATCAACCATTACTTTGATAGTATTCGAGACCTTGCTACAGAAGAAATCAAAAAACATCCAGAAGCTATCGTCACAGGTCGTGATTATTTCCAAGTCATTTCTTACTTGGAGCGCATCGGTGACTATGCAAAGAATATCTGTGAATGGGTTGTTTACTTTGAAACAGGTAAGATTGTGGAATTGTAAAATTGATTAAATATACAGAAAAAGGAGCTAAACAATGAATAAAAGCTCCTTTTTTGAAAGAATAATTGAAAATTTTTCATAAAAATTTAAAATATGCTTGACAAACGAAGTTTGTAGAGTTATAATTATACAAAATTAACAGAGAGGTTGTTTATTTATGAATTTTAAAAAATGGATATTTGTCTTATGTAGTTTTCTTGCAAGCTTCTTTTTAGTAGCTTGCCAATCATCTAGCTCAAGCTCACAGTCTGCAGTGGAGGCCATCAAGCAAAAAGGAAAATTAGTGGTCACAACTAGTCCAGACTATGCTCCCTTTGAGTTTCAAGCACTTGTAGATGGTAAGAACCAAGTCGTAGGTGCTGATATTGACATGGCGCAAGCAATCGCTGATGAACTTGGAGTGAAATTGGAAATTTCAAGCATGAGCTTTGATAATGTCTTGACTAGTCTTCAGACAGGTAAGGCTGATTTGGCCATTGCGGGAATCAGTGCAACTGAAGAAAGACAAGAAGTCTTTGATTTCTCAATTCCTTACTATGAAAATAAAATTAGCTTCCTTATCAGAAAATCAGATCTTGAAAAATACAAGGATTTGGACTCTCTAGCAAGTGCTAATATTGCAGCTCAGAAAGGAACTGTTCCTGAATCTATGGTTAAAGAGCAACTTCCAAAGGCACAGTTGACATCTTTGACAAACATGGGCGAAGCAGTCAATGAGCTTCAATCAGGTAAGGTTGATGCTGTTCATATGGATGAACCAGTTGCTCTAAGCTATGCTGCTAAGAACTCAGATTTGGCTGTAGCTACAGTAAGCTTGACTATGAAAGAAGGCGAAGCAAATGCCGTAGCTATCAAAAAAGGTAACTCAGATTTGAAGGAAGTAGTTGATAAGGTCATCCAAAAACTGAAAGATGACGGAACTTACCAAACTTATCTTGAAAAAGCTGCTAAGCTAACAGAAGTAGAACAATAAAAAATAACAGAGTTGGATTTCAGTCCAGCTCTGTTTTTAAATAGCTTAGTGTTTCTTCAATATTTTCTAAAGGAACTTTTGCAAAGTGATAGGGACAAGACTCTATGTAGGATGATTCGAAAAAGTCGAGTCCTAGAGGACTGTGTTTAAGACTAGCGATGCTAGGATAGTTCCTGAGATCAAGCAAAAGCCCATCATGAAGTGGATAGCACGGTAGGGAAATGGGATAGCTTTGCAAGAGTTGTTGGATGTGCTTCTGACTTTTTTCCTGCAGTGCCAATCGTGCTAGTCTGTTTTTTTCAAAGAGTTGACTATCAATATAGAGTGATAGAGCCTTTTGCATGATAAGGTTGTTGTCATAGTCGAGAATGTTTTTATAGGTTACAAAAGCTTCCTTGATCGCATTAGGAAGAAGTAGGGCAGTAATCCGGAGGGCAGGAAATAGACTCGTAGAAAAGGACTTGATATAGATGACCAAATCATGTTGGTCTAAATAATGAAAGGTTTGTCCCATTTTAGGATCCAAGTCACCCAGGTAGTCATCCTCAACGATATAAATCTGATATTTTGCAGCTAGGTCAAGGATAGCAAGTTTTTCCTCTTCAGAATAAGAATGCCCCAGAGGATAGTGGAAACGGGGAATGGTATAGAAGAACTTAATCTTTCTACTTTTAAAATGCTCCTCAAGTTCTTTCAAGTCGATGCCGTCTACTCGACGTTCAATGGTTTGAAAGGGAAGATTTTGAGCTAGTAGCAGCTGGTTCATTCGATGATAGGTCGGTTGTTCGACCAGTATTTCCTGAGCTTGACCTGGAAAATCGATCTGAGAAAGAATAAACAGTGCCTGCTGGGTTCCAGACGTCATGACCAACTGGTCTGCCTTACTATAAATGGCTTGATCAAAGAGCAAAGTCTGAACAGACTCTCGTAATTCTTCTAAGCCTTCTTGGTGTTCATAGTAGTTGTAGAGATAGTTTTCTCGCCCAATCAAGCTCTCATTGACGCAAAGACGAAAATCATCATAGGCAGCTGCGTGTTCATCATTGACTGAGATAATTAGATCTTCATGACTGGTTTGTTGCTCCAATACATAATAACCACTTTGAGGTTTGGAGTAGATATATTTCTCGTATCGGAGTTCTAAGAGTGCGCGCTGTATGGTGTCTTTGCTACAGTGAAAATCTTGACTGAGTTTTCGGATAGATGGTAGGCGACTTCCAGTGGGAAATCTACCTGATTCTATCTCATTTTTTAGATAGTGAACGACTTGTTCATATTTGCTTTCTTGCTTCATCCCAGACCTCTCATGATTTTGTTACATTGTACCTTTTTTTTAGAAGTTTGGCAATGTTATACTCTTCGAAAATCTCTTCAAACCGCGTCAACGTCGCCTTGCCGTATGTGTAGGATACTGACTACGTCAGTTCCATCTACAACCTCAAAGCAGTGCTTTGAGCTGATTTCGTCAGTTCTATCCACAACCTCAAAACAGTGTTTTGAGCTGACTTCGTCAGTTCTATCCATAACCTCAAAGCAGTGCTTTGAGCTGACTTCGTCAGTTCTATCCATAACCTCAAAACAGTGTTTTGAGCTGACTACGTCAGTTCTATCCACAACCTCAAAACAGTGTTTTGAGCTGACTACGTCAGTTCCATCTACAACCTCAAAGCAGTGCTTTGAGCAACCTGCGGCTAGTTTCCTAGTTTGCTCTTTGATTTTCATTGAGTATTAAAAGGCAGTCTAGCATTCAATTCTAATCAGAAATGTGATATACTTAGTAAGTAAAATTTTCAAAGAAGAGTGAGATGATGAAGGTGCAAGAACCAGTTAAATTATTCCAATACAATACTTTGGGAGCCTTGATGGCGGGACTTTACGGTGGAACCATGACAGTTGGTGAATTGCTTGAACATGGTGATTTAGGATTAGGAACCCTGGATTCTATCGATGGAGAATTGATTGTCTTAGATGGGAAAGCTTATCAGGCCAAGGGTTCAGGTGAGAAACCTGAAATTGTGGAAGTTTCACCAGATGCCTTGATCCCCTATGCAGCAGTTGTACCCCACCAGGCAGAAGTTATTTTCCGCCAGCGTTTTGAAATGACTGATCAGGAACTTGAAAAACGTATTGAGTCCTATTATGATGGAGAGAATCTTTTCCGTTCCATCAAGATTCATGGTGATTTCAAGAACATGCATGTGCGCATGATTCCTAAGTCAACCTCTGAAACGAAGTTTGCAGAAGTAGCAACACATCAGCCAGAGTATAGTCGCGAAAATGTTTCAGGAACCATCGTCGGCTTTTGGACCCCAGAGATTTTCCATGGAGTTAGTGTTGCTGGTTACCATCTACACTTTATCTCAGATGACCTAACCTTTGGTGGTCACGTTATGGACTTTGTCATCAAGGAAGGTATTGTAGAAGTGGGTGCAGTTGACCAGTTGGATCAACGTTTTCCTGTTCAGGATCGTCAATATCTATTTGCTAAATTTAATGTTGACGAGATGAAAAAAGATATCGATAAGTCAGAATAAAAGGAGTCGAATATGAAAATTCATGTAATAATAACGATGCTGGCCTTGTTTGCCGTCCTCATTGCAGCAGTTTGGTACGCAAGAAAGAAATACAAGATTAATTTTGCAGTTTTGGGACTTGGTGCAGTTGCATTTTTTGCCTCATCACAGGTTTTAGAAAAAATCGTTCATTTGCTGGTTCTTCGACCTCAGAGAGATGGAACTATTACTCTCATGACAGAGAATCCCCTTCTCTATGTGATTTATGGAATCTGTATGGCTGCCTTATTCGAAGAAACAGCCCGACTAATCTTTTTCAAATGGTTGAACAAAAAAAGAGAGATGGAAGATTCAGATGCCCTCGCCTATGGTCTTGGTCATGGTGGGCTAGAAATGATTTATATCGGAATTGCTGGTTTACTCAATCTCTTTATCCTATTTTCAGCAGTTGAATCGCAAAATCCAGCTATCATGGAACTCTTACCTGAGAGTACACTTGCAACCATTCATAATTTAGCAGCTTGGCAGATTTATCTTTTGGGAGTCGAAAGAATTCTTGCCTTGATTCTTCAAGTTGGATTGACCTTCTGGGTTTTCCAAGCTGTTCGCCAAAAAAAATGGATTTATCTAGTAGCAGCTTACGGTCTGCATGCTTTATTTGATCTGGCACCGAGCCTTTCTCAAGTTGGCTGGATCTCAAATCCTCTGGTGGTAGAGGGAATCTTAGCAGTAGAAGTTTTGGCTTTCGTTTTCCTAACAAAATCAATCTTTTACAAGAAGTAGTAATATCAAGGAGGCCTAGCCTCTTTTTTGTATTGTCTCTGGTAAAAGGTGACATAATCATCGAAAAAAATCGCTAAAAATGGTATAATGGAATGAATTTCATAAAAGGATTAGAAAAATGACTGTATCAGATAAATTAAAAGAAACCTTAGAAGGAATCGATATTCGTTTCGACGAACCTTTAAAATCCTATACTTATACAAAAGTTGGAGGAAAGGCAGATTATTTAGTTTTTCCACGCAATCGCTATGAGATGGCTCGTGTGGTCAAGTTTGCCAATCAGGAAAACATTCCTTGGATGGTTCTTGGAAATGCAAGTAACATTATCGTCCGTGAAGGTGGAGTTCGTGGCTTTGTAATCATGTGTGACAAGCTCAATAATGTTTCGGTTGATGGTTATACCATTGAGGCAGAAGCTGGAGCTAACTTGATTGAAACCACTCGTATTGCCCTACGTCATAGTTTGACGGGCTTTGAGTTTGCTTGTGGTATTCCAGGAAGCGTCGGTGGTGCTGTCTTTATGAATGCTGGCGCTTATGGTGGTGAGATTGCTCATGTTCTCCAGTCTTGTCAAATCTTGACTAAGGAAGGTGCAATCGAAACCTTGTCTGCTAAAGACTTGACCTTTGGTTACCGTCATTCAGCTATTCAAGCATCAGGGGCAGTAGTCCTTTCTGCTAAGTTCGCCCTAGCTCCAGGTAATCACCAAGTCATCAAACAGGAGATGGACCGCTTGACTCACCTTCGTGAACTCAAGCAACCTTTAGAGTATCCTTCATGTGGATCAGTTTTTAAACGTCCAGTGGATCATTTTGCAGGTCAATTGATTGCAGAAGCAGGCTTGAAAGGTTATCGTATCGGTGGGGTCGAAGTCTCAGAAAAGCATGCAGGCTTTATGGTCAATATTGCTGATGGAACTGCTAGAGATTATGAAGACTTGATTGAATCTGTCATTGAAAAGGTTAAAGAACACTCAGGTGTTACTCTCGAGCGAGAAGTTCGTATCTTGGGTGAACATGAGTAAATAGTAGAAATAGCTTAGCTGCTACTAACTAGAATGTAAAGGGGGTGAAAGCCTATCGGTAGCGAAGATATATGCAGGTGGTCTAACTCCCTGCAAGAGGTAGTAGCGGCCTGACAGAGCCCTGATCTGTTAATCTATGAAAAAGAAGGAATTTATGCCAATTGAAAAAACCAATTATCGAATTCAGAAACGTTTCTAAAGTTTTTGAAGATAGCAACACCAAGGTTCTCAAGGATATTAACTTTGAGTTGGAAGAAGGAAAGTTCTACACACTTCTCGGTGCCTCAGGATCTGGTAAATCAACCATCCTCAATATCATTGCAGGTTTGCTGGATGCAACAACTGGTGATATCATGCTAGACGGTGTCCGTATCAATGACATCCCGACCAATAAACGTGATGTTCATACGGTCTTCCAGTCTTACGCCTTGTTCCCACATATGAATGTGTTTGAAAATGTTGCTTTTCCATTGCGATTACGTAAGGTCGATAAAAAAGAAATCGAAAAACGTGTATTAGAAGTTCTCAAGATGGTTCAGCTTGAAGGATATGAAAAGCGTTCTATCCGTAGGTTATCTGGAGGACAACGTCAGCGTGTAGCTATTGCGCGTGCGATTATCAATCAGCCTCGTGTGGTGCTCTTGGATGAGCCTTTATCAGCACTTGACTTGAAGTTGCGGACAGACATGCAGTATGAACTGCGTGAACTACAACAACGCTTGGGTATTACCTTTGTCTTTGTTACTCACGATCAGGAAGAAGCTCTCGCCATGAGTGACTGGATCTTCGTTATGAATGACGGTGAAATTGTTCAGTCAGGAACACCAGTTGACATCTACGACGAGCCAATCAACCACTTTGTTGCAACCTTCATCGGTGAATCAAACATCTTGCCAGGAACTATGATTGAGGACTACTTGGTTGAGTTCAATGGCAAACGCTTTGAAGCTGTTGACGGAGGTATGAAGCCAAATGAGCCAGTCGAAGTTGTGATTCGCCCAGAGGACTTGCGCATAACACTTCCAGAAGAAGGCAAGCTCCAAGTTAAGGTCGATACTCAGCTCTTTCGTGGAGTTCACTATGAGATTATAGCCTATGATGAACTTGGCAATGAATGGATGATTCACTCGACTCGCAAAGCTATTGTGGGCGAGGAAATCGGTCTGGACTTTGAACCAGAAGACATCCACATCATGCGTCTTAATGAAACAGAAGAAGAATTCGATGCTCGTATTGAGGAATATGTAGAAATCGAAGAGCAAGAAGCAGGTTTGATTAACGCTATTGAGGAGGAAAGAGATGAAGAAAACAACCTCTAAACTCTTTGTAGTGCCCTACATGCTTTGGATTGCACTCTTTGTATTGGCACCCTTGGTCTTGATTTTTGGACAATCCTTTTTCAACATCGAAGGCCAGTTCAGTTTAGAAAACTATAAATCCTATTTTGCGTCACAAAATTTGACCTATCTCAAAATGAGCTTCAACTCTGTTCTCTATGCTGGGATTGTGACTCTAGTGACGCTTCTTATCAGTTATCCAACAGCCCTCTTTTTGACTCGTCTCAAACACCGTCAACTATGGCTCATGCTAATCATTTTGCCAACCTGGATCAACCTTCTCCTTAAGGCCTATGCCTTTATCGGGATTTTTGGTCAAAATGGTTCTATCAACCAATTCCTAGAATTTATTGGGATCGGTTCTCAGCAGTTGCTCTTTACGGACTTCTCATTTATCTTTGTCGCAAGCTATATCGAGCTTCCATTTATGATTTTGCCCATCTTCAATGTTTTGGATGATATGGATAACAATCTCATCAATGCCAGCTATGACCTTGGTGCAACCAAGTGGGAAACCTTCCGTCATGTCATCTTCCCTCTGTCTATGAATGGGGTGCGAAGCGGCGTTCAATCTGTCTTTATCCCAAGTTTGAGTCTCTTCATGCTGACTCGTTTGATTGGTGGGAATCGAGTGATTACTTTGGGGACTGCTATCGAGCAAAACTTCCTGACCAATGACAACTACGGTATGGGTTCAACTATCGGTGTTGTTCTTATCCTGACCATGTTTATCACTATGTGGGTGACTAAGGAAAGGAGAGAACGATGAAAAAAATTGCCAATCTCTACCTAGCCTTTGTCTTTATTGTCCTTTATTTGCCAATCTTTTACTTGATCGGCTATGCCTTTAATGCAGGCGATGATATGAATAGCTTTACAGGCTTTAGCTGGACTCACTTTGAAACCATGTTTGGTGATGGGAGACTCATGCTGATTTTGGTTCAGACCTTTTTCTTAGCCTTCCTATCAGCCTTGATTGCGACTGTTATTGGGACTTTCGGTGCTATCTATATCTACCAATCACGCAAAAAATACCAAGAAGCCTTTTTATCGCTCAATAATATTTTGATGGTTGCGCCAGATGTTATGATTGGTGCCAGCTTCTTGATTCTCTTTACACAACTCAAGTTTTCTCTTGGCTTTCTGACTGTTCTGTCTAGTCACGTGGCCTTCTCCATTCCTATCGTAGTGCTTATGGTCTTGCCTCGATTAAAAGAGATGAATGGAGATATGATTCATGCGGCCTATGACCTTGGAGCTAGCCAGTTCCAAATGTTTAAGGAAATTATGCTTCCTTATTTAACGCCGTCTATCATCGCAGGTTACTTTATGGCTTTCACCTATTCCCTAGATGACTTTGCTGTGACCTTCTTTGTAACGGGAAATGGTTTTTCAACTCTCTCAGTTGAGATCTACTCTCGAGCTCGTAAGGGAATTTCGCTTGAAATCAATGCTCTTTCAGCCTTGGTCTTCCTCTTTAGTATTATCCTAGTTGTCGGATATTACTTCATTTCACGTGAGAAGGAGGAGCAAGCATGAAACGACTCTATTCATTTTTAGCAGGAATTCTAGCGATTATCCTTGTTTTGTGGGGAATTTCTTATCATCTTGACAGTAAAATCAATAGCCGTGATAGTCAAAAATTGGTTATCTACAACTGGGGAGACTATATCGCCCCTGAACTTCTCGAGAAATTTACAGAAGAAACAGGAATCCAAGTCCAGTATGAGACCTTTGACTCCAACGAAGCCATGTACACGAAAATCAAGCAGGGTGGGACAACCTATGATATTGCCATCCCAAGTGAGTACATGATAAACAAGATGAAGGATGAAGACCTTCTAGTTTCACTGGATTATAGCAAGATTGAGGGCATTGAGAATATCGGTTCTGAATTTCTCAACCAGTCCTTTGATCCCAACAACCAGTACTCTATCCCATACTTCTGGGGGACCTTGGGAATCGTCTACAATGAGACTATGGTGGAAGAAGCGCCTGAACATTGGGACGACCTCTGGAAGCCAGAGTATAAAAACTCCATCATGCTCTTTGATGGAGCGCGTGAGGTACTTGGACTAGGTCTTAACTCACTAGGCTATAGCCTCAACTCTAAAGATCCACAGCAGTTGGAGGAAACAGTAGACAAACTCTACAAGCTAACGCCTAACATCAAGGCCATCGTTGCCGATGAGATGAAGGGTTACATGATTCAGAACAATGCTGCCATCGGTGTGACTTTCTCAGGAGAAGCCAGCCAAATGCTGGAGAAAAATGAAAATCTCCGCTATGTCGTACCGACAGAGGCAAGTAATCTCTGGTTTGACAATATGGTCATTCCTAAGACTGTCAAAAACCAGGATGCTGCCTATGCCTTCATTAACTTTATGTTGAAACCTGACAATGCTCTTAAGAACGCAGAGTATGTCGGTTATTCAACACCAAATAATGCTGCTAAGGAAATGCTCCCTGAGGAGACAAAAGAGGACAAGTCCTTTTATCCAGATGCAGATACTATGAAACATCTAGAAGTTTATGAGAAATTTGACCATAAATGGACTGGAAAATATAGTGACCTCTTCCTACAATTCAAGATGTATCGTAAGTAGGAATAAACAAAAAGAACGAATCAGTCAAACTGGTTCGTTTTTTGAATAGTTGTATAGCTGTATATTTTTACTATCCTATTTGCTTATTTTATAGCCTAGTAGTATACTAAGTTTATAATAATAGAAAGCGGTAACAAATCATGAAAATGTCTACTTTTTTCAAAAAAAGTTATTGGCCAACCTTTTTGATTGTTAACGAAACAATTATACTATTCCATTTAAAGGATGGCTTGGATCGACAATACCTAACAACTGATTCCATACATTTGGTGATAGGTTACTTTATATTTGCAAATATTTTCGTATTTATGTATAGCAATTCGAAAACTTGGAATAAAAGTTGGGATAAAAAGAAAAATGGCAGTAAGAAAAAATATATCCTGAAAAATTAACCAGAGATATAGGGAGTTGGTTATTTAAATGAGGATTATTTCCAGTTGACGCAGACTTAAAAAAACGATATAATAAGAAAGTTGAGAATTGATTTTCTCTCCATCTTAGTTCAGAGAATTGGCGGTGCTGCGAGCCATCTAAGATAGAAAGTCATGCTACTCAATCCAACAATTGCATAAGAACGAAAGAATGACAAGTTCATTGAATGAAGGTGGTACCGCGGTTTTTCGCCCTTCGTGATATGGATTTGTCTTTTATTTTTGGAGGTGCTTATGAGAAGATTTCTTGTCAAACAAAAATTTCGCCTAGGTGGTGAACGCTTTGATATCAAGGATGAGTTGGGCAATGTTGCCTATCAGGTTGAAGGTTCTTTTTTTAAGATTCCTAAAACCTTTACCATCTATGATGTTGCTGGTGAACAGGTCAGTGAGATTAGTAAGGAAGTCTTAACTTTCCTACCTCGTTTTGAGATTCAACTCAGTAATGGAGATCATTTTTATATCCGAAAGAAGTTGACTTTCTTCAGAGATAAGTATGAGTTTGATAATCTCGGTCTTCGTATCGAAGGAAATGTCTGGGATTTGAATTTTAAATTGCTGGATGATCGTGACCAAGTGATTGCTGAGATTGCCAAGGAACTTTTCCATTTAACCTCTACCTATACCGTAACCGTCTATGACGAATCTTATGCAGACCTAGTCATTTCCCTCTGTGTCGCTATTGACTATGTGGAAATGCTAGAAAGCCAATCAAATTAGTAAAAAGGAGATACATATGAAACAATTATCCAGTGCACAAGTCCGCCAAATGTGGCTTGATTTCTGGGCTACAAAAGGCCACTCAGTAGAACCATCCGTTAGCTTGGTTCCAGTAAATGACCCAACACTTTTGTGGATCAACTCTGGGGTAGCAACCCTTAAGAAATACTTTGATGGAACTATTATCCCTGAAAATCCACGAATTACCAATGCCCAAAAAGCCATCCGTACCAACGATATCGAAAACGTAGGGAAGACTGCCCGTCACCATACTATGTTTGAAATGTTGGGAAACTTCTCAATCGGGGATTACTTCCGTGACGAAGCAATTACATGGGCATATGAGCTTTTGACAAGTCCTGAGTGGTTTGACTTCCCTAAAGACAAACTTTACATGACTTATTATCCAGATGACAAGGATTCATACAACCGCTGGATTGAAGTGGGAGTAGATCCAAGTCATTTGATCCCAATCGAAGACAACTTCTGGGAAATCGGTGCGGGACCTTCTGGACCTGATACAGAAATCTTCTTCGACCGTGGAGAAGCCTTTGACCCAGAAAATATCGGTCTTCGTCTTCTTGCAGAAGATATCGAAAACGACCGTTATATCGAAATCTGGAATATCGTATTGTCACAATTTAACGCAGACCCTGCTGTTCCTCGTAGCGAGTACAAAGAATTGCCACACAAAAACATTGATACGGGCGCTGGTTTAGAGCGTTTGGTAGCAGTGATCCAAGGTGCTAAGACAAACTTTGAAACTGACCTCTTCATGCCAATCATCCGTGAAGTTGAGAAATTATCTGGTAAGGTTTACGACCAAGATGGCGATAACATGAGCTTCAAGGTCATTGCCGACCATATCCGTTCTCTTTCATTCGCGATTGGAGATGGTGCCCTTCCTGGAAATGAAGGTCGTGGTTATGTCCTTCGTCGTCTCCTACGTCGTGCCTCTATGCATGGTCAAAAATTGGGTATCAATGAGCCTTTCCTTTACAAACTCGTTCCAACTGTTGGAAAAATCATGGAAAGCTACTACCCAGAAGTGCTTGAAAAACGTGACTTTATCGAAAAAATCGTTAAGAGCGAAGAAGAGTCATTTGCTCGTACTCTTCACTCAGGTCAACACTTTGCCCAAGGCATCGTAGCAGACTTGAAAGAAAAAGGACAATCTGTTATTGCTGGTCAAGATGTATTTAAACTCTATGATACATACGGATTCCCAGTAGAATTGACAGAAGAAATTGCTGAAGAAGCAGGAATGACTGTAGACCGTGAAGGTTTCGAAGCAGCCATGAAGGAACAACAAGAACGTGCGCGTGCATCTGCTGTCAAAGGTGGATCTATGGGTATGCAAAACGAAACCCTTCAAAACATCACTGTAGAAAGTGTCTTCAACTACAATGCTAGCCAATTGTCTTCTAAGTTGGTGGCTATCGTAGCTGACAATGCCGAAGTAGAAGCTGTATCAGAAGGAACTGCGTCACTTATCTTTGCAGAAACTCCATTCTACGCTGAAATGGGTGGACAAGTTGCGGACCATGGTCAAATCTTGGATGCTGCAGGAAATGTCGTAGCTACAGTAACAGACGTTCAAAAAGCACCAAACGGACAAGCTCTTCACACTGTTGAAGTCCTTGCACCGCTTGCCTTGAACCAAGAATATACCTTGGCAATCGATACTAATCGTCGCCACCGTGTTATGAAAAACCACACTGCGACTCACTTGCTTCACGCTGCCCTTCACAATATCCTTGGAAATCACGCAACGCAGGCAGGATCTCTTAACGAAGTCGAATTCCTTCGCTTTGACTTTACTCATTTCCAAGCAGTAACTGCAGAAGAATTGCGTGCTATTGAGCAACAAGTCAATGAAAAAATCTGGGAAGCTATCGCAGTAAAAACTGTTGAGACTGATATTGATACAGCCAAAGAAATGGGAGCTATGGCCCTCTTTGGTGAGAAATATGGTAAGGAAGTCCGTGTTGTCACTATTGGAGACTACTCAGTGGAACTGTGTGGTGGTACCCACGTTGGCAATACTT
Source organism: Streptococcus infantis (assembly GCF_047465035.1). GTDB lineage: Bacteria > Bacillota > Bacilli > Lactobacillales > Streptococcaceae > Streptococcus > Streptococcus infantis_T. Next base: position 46,155 of record NZ_JASHAQ010000010.1, on the reverse strand, counting down.
CTGAAATCGGTCTCTTCAAGATTGTCAAAGAAGAAGGAATTGGATCAGGAACTCGTCGTATTTTGGCAGTGACTGGTAAGGAAGCCTTTGAAGCTTATCGTGACCAAGAAGATGCACTGAAAGCAGTCGCAGCAACCTTGAAAGCTCCTCAACTCAAAGAAGTACCTCATAAAGTTGAAGGACTTCAAGAACAACTCCGTCAATTACAAAAAGAAAATGCAGAATTGAAGGAAAAAGCGGCAGCAGCGGCAGCTGGCGATGTCTTCAAGAATGTTCAAGAAGCAAACGGGCACCGTTACATTGCGAGTCAAGTTTCTGTATCAGATGCAGGTGCCCTTCGTACCTTTGCGGATAACTGGAAACAAAAAGATTACTCTGATGTGCTTGTTCTTGTCGCAGCAATCGGTGACAAGGTGAATGTCCTTGTAGCCAGCAAGACAAAAGAGGTACATGCAGGTAATGTGATCAAAGAATTAGCTCCAATCGTTGATGGACGTGGTGGTGGTAAACCAGACATGGCCATGGCAGGAGGAAGCAACCAAGCCAAGATCCAAGACTTGTTGGATGCAGTAGCAGGTAAATTGTAAGAAAATAAAGATCTATCCACTCGGATAGGTCTTTTTTAATATATAAGAAAAAACTCCTCACAGGAGATGTGAGGAGTTATATAGTTACTAGGAATTAAACAATACCTTGGGCAATCATAGCGTTTGCTACGTTTTCAAAGGCTGCAATGTTTGCACCTGCAAGGTAGTCAGTACCAAGACCGTAAGTTTCTGCAGTTGTTTTAGCTGTGTTAAAGATGTTAGTCATGATGTCTTTCAAGCGACCGTCAACTTCTTCACGTGTCCATGAAAGGCGAAGGCTGTTTTGGCTCATTTCAAGAGCTGATACAGCTACCCCACCAGCATTGGCAGCTTTGGCAGGTCCATAAAGGATTCCATTTTCCTTGTAGACTTTGATAGCTTTAAGGTCGCTAGGCATGTTAGCACCTTCAGATACACAGATAACTCCTTGAGCAACCAAGCGTTTCGCAGCTTCACCGTTGATCTCGTTTTGAGTCGCACATGGAAGAGCGATATCGTAGTTTCCAGTGTAAGTCCATACAGAACCTTCGTAGTAAGTAGCAGTTGGTTTTTCTGCAGCGTACTCAGTCAAACGAGCACGACGTTTTTCCTTAACATCTGTAAGAAGGTCAAAGTCGATACCATTTTCATCAATGACATAACCATTTGAGTCAGATACAGAGATAACAGTTGCACCAAGTTCAGTTGCTTTTTGAAGAGCGTATTGAGCTACGTTACCAGAACCTGAAATCACAACTTTCTTACCAGCAAAGCTGTTGTCGTTAGCTTTAAGCATTTCTTCAGTGTAGTAAACCAAACCGTAACCAGTTGCTTCTGGACGGATCAAGCTACCACCAAAACCAAGAGGTTTACCAGTCAAGACACCAGCATCAAATTGGTTGAGGCGTTTGTATTGTCCGTAAAGGTAACCAATCTCACGTCCACCAACACCGATATCACCAGCAGGTACGTCAAGAGATGGTCCGATGTATTTTTGCAATTCAGTCATGAAGCTTTGGCAGAAGCGCATCACTTCAGCATCAGTTTTGCCTTTAGGATCGAAGTCTGATCCACCTTTACCACCACCGATTGGAAGTCCAGTCAAAACGTTTTTAAAGATTTGTTCGAATCCGAGGAATTTCAAGATCCCTTGGTTTACAGTTGGGTGGAAACGAAGTCCGCCTTTATATGGTCCAACAGCTGAGTTGAATTGAACACGGTAACCACGGTTAACTTGAACTTTTCCATCACGGTCAACCCAAGGAACACGGAAAGAAATCACGCGCTCAGGTTCTGTGATACGTGCCAAGATATTTTCTTCAATATACTCAGGGTGTTTTTCAAAGACAGGCTCCAAAGTGCTGAAGAATTCTTCAACCGCCTGGAGAAATTCAGCCTCATGCCCGTTACGAGCTTTTACAGTTTCAAACACGCTTTGGATATATTCTTTAGCAGATGTCATATCGTTCTCCTTTTTGTTGTCATATTTTATTACATGAGACATTATAGCAGAAAAATTTTTCAGTGTAAAGAAAAAAACATAAATTTTCTAAAAATTCGTTCAATTTAAAATGACTGATTCAAAACATGCTAAAAAACGAACCTTTTCTATGGAAATGGTTTTATTGAAAAGCAAAAGTCAAAGTATGGTATAATAATAGACATAAAAAGGAATCTGGAGGAACAGAATCATGGTATCAACTAAAACACAGATTGCTGGTTTTAAGTTTGACAATTGCTTGATGAATGCAGCTGGTGTAGCTTGCATGACCATAGAGGAGTTGGAAGGAGTTAAAAACTCAGCAGCAGGAACCTTTGTCACCAAGACAGCAACCTTGGAGTTTCGTCAGGGGAATCCTGAACCACGCTATCAAGATGTTCCACTCGGTTCTATCAACTCAATGGGGCTCCCAAATAATGGTTTAGATTATTACCTTGATTATCTTCTGGAATTACAAGAAAAGGAACCAAATCGTACTTTCTTTCTCTCTTTAGTTGGAATGTCTCCAGAGGAAACTCATACCATCTTGAAAAAGGTTCAAGAGAGTGATTTTCGTGGTCTAACTGAACTCAATCTCTCATGTCCAAATGTTCCTGGTAAACCTCAGATTGCCTATGACTTTGAAACTACAGACCGTATCTTGTCAGAAGTCTTTGAGTATTTTACAAAACCATTAGGAATTAAGCTTCCACCTTATTTTGATATTGTTCATTTTGACCAGGCTGCAGCGATCTTTAACAAATATCCGCTCAAGTTTGTCAATTGTGTCAACTCTATTGGAAATGGTCTTTATATAGAAGATGAGTCAGTCGTGATTCGTCCCAAGAATGGCTTTGGTGGAATCGGTGGAGAATACATCAAACCAACAGCCCTTGCTAATGTCCATGCCTTTTATCAACGCTTGAATCCAGAAATTCAAATCATCGGAACAGGTGGAGTATTAACAGGACGTGATGCCTTTGAACATATCCTATGTGGTGCCAGCATGGTGCAGGTAGGAACTACCCTGCATAAAGAAGGTGTAGGTGCTTTTGATCGCATTACAAACGAACTCAAAGAAATTATGAAGGAAAAAGGTTATGAAAGCCTTGAAGATTTCCGTGGTAAATTGAATTATATTGATTAAATAAAAGCGAAACTAAAAAGAAAGGAGAAATGATGCTAGCAATAGAAGAAAGCCGAAAGCTATCCCTATCAAATTTACCTAGTTTGACCCTGTTTACAGGGGCTGATCAAGGACAGTATGAAGTCATGAAAACTCAGGTTCTAAAGCAAATCGGCTACGATCCTGCAGATTTGAATTTTGCTTATTTTGATATGAAAGAAGTAGACTACAAAAGCTTGGAACTAGAGCTGGTCAGTCTTCCTTTCTTTGCGGATGAAAAAATTGTTATTTTAGATCATTTTCTCGATATAACAACAGCTAAAAAACGCTATCTATCTGATGACGAGCTTAAGGCTTTTGAAGAATATTTGGAAAATCCATCTCCGACGAGTAAATTAGTTATTTTTGCTGAAGGGAAGCTGGATAGTAAGAGACGTTTAGTCAAATTACTCAAGAGGGATGCCAAGATTTTTGAAGCCCTTGAACCAAAAGAGCAAGAGATGCGAGCTTATTTTCAAAAGTGGTCTCAGGAACAAGGACTTTCCTTTGATGGAAAATCCTTCGAACAGTTACTTATCAAATCAGGTTTTCAATTCAGTGAAATTCAGAAAAACCTACTCTTCTTACAGTCTTATAAGGATGATGACCGGATTACCGAAGAAGACATTGTTGAAGCCATACCAAAGACTTTGCAGGATAATATCTTTGATTTAACTCAGTTAATATTGACTAAGAAGATTGATCAGGCACGTGATTTAGTGAAAGATTTGACTTTGCAGGGTGAAGACGAGATTAAACTGATTGCTATTATGCTGGGGCAGTTCAGACTCTATACACAAGTCAAGATTTTGGCAGAGTCAGGTCAAACAGAGGCCCAGATGGTCAGCAGTTTAGGGCACTATCTGGGTCGCAATCCTAATCCCTATCAAATCAAATTTGCTCTTCGTGATTCTCGAAGACTATCCCTTGATTTTCTCCAGAATTCTATTCGTCATCTCATCCAAGCTGATTACCAAATTAAGACAGGAGTTTATGAGAAAGGTTACCTGTTTGAGAAGGCCCTATTGCAGATTGCTAGCCAGTCAAATTGAGCAAATAACTTGAAAAAATAGGATGATTGCGTTATCATCTTTATATAGAAAGAAAAAGAGGTATTACAGATGGCTATTATCTTACCAGATCTTCCATACGCTTACGATGCATTGGAACCATACATCGATGCTGAAACAATGCACTTGCACCATGACAAACACCACCAAACTTACGTTAACAATGCAAATGCAGCTCTTGAAAAACACCCTGAAATCGGTGAAGACCTTGAAGCTTTGCTTGCTGATGTAGAATCTATCCCAGCTGATATCCGTCAAGCGCTTATCAACAACGGTGGTGGACACTTGAACCACGCTCTTTTCTGGGAATTGATGACTCCTGAAAAAACAGCTCCTTCAGCAGAACTTGCAGCAGCAATCGATGAAACTTTCGGTTCATTCGAAGAATTCCAAGCAGCCTTCACTGCAGCAGCAACAACTCGTTTTGGTTCTGGATGGGCATGGTTGGTTGTTAACAAAGAAGGTAAGCTTGAAGTGACTTCAACAGCAAACCAAGACACACCAATCTCAGAAGGTAAAAAACCAATCTTGGGCTTGGATGTTTGGGAACATGCTTACTACGTGAAATACCGTAACGTTCGTCCTGACTACATCAAAGCTTTCTTCTCAGTTATCAACTGGAATAAAGTAGACGAACTCTACGCAGCAGCTAAATAATCTTAATAACGACACCTTTTGGTTAGAATTTGCATCTAACTTGAAAGGTGTTTTTTGTTTGCTCTGATAAGAAGTATCTGTCTCATGATTTTCCTTTGTTGGATAGGCTTGATTTATGGTATAATGATAAGATAGAAATCGAAGGAGAAATCATGAATATTCAACAATTACGCTACGTTGTAGCTATTGCTAATAGTGGTACTTTTCGTGAAGCAGCTGAGAAGATGTACGTTAGCCAGCCGAGTCTATCTATTTCTGTAAGAGACTTGGAAAAAGAGCTTGGCTTCAAGATTTTCCGCAGAACCAGTTCAGGAACTTTTCTTACACGTCGTGGGATGGAATTTTATGAAAAGGCACAAGAATTGGTTAAAGGATTTGATGTTTTCCAAAATCAGTATGCCAATCCTGAAGAGGAGAAAGATGAGTTTTCAATAGCCAGCCAGCACTATGATTTCTTGCCACCAACCATTACAGCTTTTTCGCAACAATATCCTGACTATAAGAATTTCCGTATTTTTGAATCAACAACTGTTCAGATTTTGGATGAAGTAGCTCAAGGACATAGTGAGATTGGGATTATTTATCTCAACAATCAAAACCAAAAGGGAATCATGCAACGGGTTGAAAAGTTAGGACTTGAAGTGATTGAGTTGATTCCTTTCCAAACCCATATCTATCTGCGTGAAGGGCATCCTTTAGCCAAGAAAAAAGAGTTGGTTATGGAGGATTTGGCTGATTTACCAACAGTTCGATTCACGCAGGAAAAAGATGAATATCTCTATTACTCAGAAAACTTTGTGGATACAAGTGCCAGTTCTCAGATGTTTAACGTAACAGACCGCGCTACTTTAAATGGAATTCTTGAAAGAACTAATGCTTATGCGACTGGATCTGGATTCTTAGATAGCGATAGTGTGAACGGGATCACCGTTATTCCGCTAAATGATAATCTCAATAATCGCATGGTTTATGTCAAACGTGAAGAGGTAGACTTGAGTCAAGCTGGTAATCTATTTGTAGAAGTCATGCAAGAATATTTTGATCAGAAGAGGAAGTCATGAAAAAAAGAGGAATAGTAGCAGGAATCATAGCAGCCTTAATCGTGTTAGATCAATTGGTAAAGGCTTATGTCGTTCAGAATATTGCTCTTGGTGAAATTAAATCATGGATCCCTAATCTGGTTAGTTTAACCTATCTGCAAAATAGAGGGGCAGCCTTTTCTATCTTACAAGATCAGCAGTTGTTATTCGCTGTCATTACCCTGGTCGTCGTGGTAGGTGCCATTTGGTATCTCCATAAACACATGGAGGACTCATTCTGGATGGTCTTGGGCTTGACATTAATCATTGCAGGTGGTCTTGGAAACTTTATTGACAGGATCAGTCAGGGCTTTGTTGTGGATATGTTCCACCTTGACTTTATTAATTTTGCAATTTTCAATGTGGCGGATAGCTATCTGACGGTCGGAGTGATTATTTTATTGCTTGCAATGCTAAAAGAGGAAATGAATGGAAATTAAAATTGAAAGAGGCGGACTACGCTTAGACAAGGCTTTGTCAGATTTGACAGAATTGTCCCGTAGCCTCGCCAATGAACAAATCAAATCAGGCCAAGTCTTGGTCAATGGTCAGGTCAAAAAAGCCAAGTATACGGTCCAAGAGGGCGATGTCGTTACTTATCAGGTGCCAGAACCAGAAGTTTTGGAGTATGTAGCTGAAGATATTCCTCTAGAAATCATTTATCAAGATGAGGATGTAGCAGTAGTCAATAAACCTCAAGGAATGGTTGTTCATCCAAGTGCTGGTCATACCAGTGGTACCTTGGTGAACGCCCTTATGTATCATATCAAGGATCTCTCTGGAATCAACGGTGTGTTGCGTCCAGGGATTGTCCATCGTATTGATAAAGATACATCTGGACTCTTGATGATTGCTAAAAACGATGATGCCCATTTAGCACTAGCTCAAGAATTGAAGGACAAAAAGTCTCTTCGGAAATATTGGGCCATCGTTCATGGTAATCTTCCCAATGACCGTGGAGTCATTGAGGCACCGATTGGTCGTAGTGAAAAAGACCGTAAGAAGCAAGCTGTGACTGCAAAAGGCAAACCAGCAGTGACACGTTTCCAAGTCTTGGAACGTTTCGGTGACTATTCTTTATTAGAGTTGCAACTGGAAACAGGACGAACTCATCAAATCCGTGTGCACATGGCTTATATCGGCCATCCTGTAGCTGGTGATGAGGTTTATGGCCCTCGTAAAACCTTGAAAGGACATGGGCAATTTCTTCATGCCAAGACTCTTGGATTTACCCATCCAAGAACCGGTGAAACTATGGAATTTACTGCTGATATTCCAGAAATCTTTAAAGAGACTTTGGAAAAACTTCGAAATAACTAAAAAAGGACTCAAGCGAGTCCCTTTTATTTGCGTTTTTTCTTAGCTTTTTTCATTTTATTGGCCATGCGTTTCATGGATTGTTTCATAGCAAATTCCCCGATTTTGCCCTTGAGACCTCCACCAAACATTTGGCTCATATCTGGCATTCCTGCTCCACCAAGAGCTGATAAGTCAGGCATTCCACCTTGTCCCATCATACCTTCAAGGGCTGACATATCCATACCACCAGGCATATTTTTAGGAAGGTTGTTAGGGTTGATGCCCATCTGTTTCATCATCTTGTTCATGTCACCAGACATGACACCTTGCATGAGTTGTTTAGCTTGGTTGAAGTCCTTGATGAACTTGTTGACCTCGATAAAGGTATTACCAGAACCGGCAGCGATACGACGGCGGCGACTTGGAGTAAGCAAGTCTGGGTTTTCACGTTCTTCAGGAGTCATAGAAGAGACGATGGCACGTTTGCGAGCAATTTGTTTTTCATCTACCTTCATATTTTGAAGGGCTGGATTGTTGGCCATACCTGGAATCATCTTGAGCAAGTCTTCCATAGGCCCCATGTTTTGCACCTGATCTAATTGATCGATGAAATCATTAAAATCAAAGGTGTTCTCACGCATCTTCTCAGCCATTTCAAGGGCTTTTTGCTCATCGTATTCTTGAGATGCTTTCTCAATCAGAGTGAGCATATCCCCCATGCCAAGGATACGGCTAGACATACGGTCTGGGTGGAAGGTCTCAATGTCCGTAATCTTTTCACCTGTACCAGTGAACTTGATTGGTTTTCCAGTAATGTGACGAACAGAGAGAGCCGCACCACCACGAGTATCCCCATCAATCTTGGTAAGGATCACCCCAGTGACTTCTAACTGAGCATTGAACTCACGCGCAACATTGGCCGCTTCCTGACCAATCATGGCATCAACGACAAGCAGGATTTCATTTGGTTGAGCGAGGGCTTTAACGTCACGAAGCTCATTCATGAGAAGTTCGTCAATTTGCAAACGACCGGCCGTATCAATCAAGACATAGTCGTTATGGTTGGCTTTGGCTTGCTCCAAACCTTGGCGAACAATCTCAACTGCAGGAACTTCTGTACCAAGAGCAAAGACGGGAACATCAATTTGTTGTCCCAGTGTTTTCAACTGGTCAATAGCAGCAGGACGATAGATATCGGCTGCAATCATCAAAGGACGAGCATCCTCTTCCTTTTTAAGTTTGTTAGCAAGTTTACCTGCAAAAGTTGTTTTACCAGCCCCCTGCAAACCAACCATCATGATAATGGTTGGGATTTTTGGTGACTTGATAATCTCAGCTGTGTCTGAACCAAGAATTTCCGTCAATTCTTCATTAACAATCTTGATGATTTGTTGAGCTGGATTAAGGGTATCAATGACTTCATGCCCGATCGCACGTTCACGAACCTTCTTGATAAAGTCCTTAACAACTGGCAGAGCAACGTCAGCCTCTAAAAGAGCCAGACGAATTTCTTTGGTTGCTTCTTGGATATCGCTCTCTGTAATTTTTCCTTTTTTACGTAGGTTTTTAAAGACGTTCTGCAAACGTTCTGTTAAATTTTCAAATGCCATTATTTTCTCCTATTTTTTCAATTCAATGGAAATCGTCCGAAATGTTGCAAACACTCTAGTTCTTCGGGTGTGACTTCTTTCATGATTTCATTTGGATATCCCCAACAGCTAAAACCTATTTGCATAGCTTTGGAGATATGATTGGGCGAGATAATCTGTAGTCGACTAGGAAATGGTTCCTCTGCAGCTAATAATTTACAGGGTATTCCTTTATAAACGACAAGATTTTCCATGATTACTCCCGATTATCAATACTGGTCAAAATCTCAATTTGCTCTTGCAGAAAAGTATCCTCTGGATAACGCTCCAAAATCTGATCAAAAATCTGACTGCGAACAATGTAGTCAGAGTACATATGGAGCTTCATCTCATAATCTTCAAGAATCTTTTCAGTTCGTTTGATATTATCATAAACAGCCTGACGACTAACGCCGAACTATTCAGCGATTTCAGCCAAACTATAGTCATCAGCATAGTAGAGTTCGATATAGTTCATCTGCTTATCAGTCAAAAGGGCTGCATAAAACTCAAACAGAGCATTCATTCGATTGGTTTTTTCAATTTCCATAAGATTTATTATACCAAAAAAAAGCCCAATCCGCTAGCTGGGGGCTGATTTTAGCTAGAAGTTAGAAAATAAGCTTTTCACTGTTCTTTTCTGACTATGAAGGCTTTTTTTGATATAATGGATAGGATTATAATGATTTAGAAAGAGGTAATCATGAAAGAATTAGAATCAGTGTTACAAGACCGTTTTGATCTTGTTTTTATAGATAAAAGCTTACTTGAAACAGCTTTTACCCATACCAGTTATGCCAATGAGCACCGCCTCTTAAAAATTTCACACAATGAACGCTTGGAATTTTTAGGAGACGCTGTTCTTCAATTATTAATTTCAGAATATCTGTTTAAAAAATACCCTAAAAAACCAGAAGGGGACTTGTCAAAACTCCGTGCTATGATTGTCCGTGAGGAGAGTTTGGCTGGTTTTGCCCGTGATTGTCAGTTTGACCAGTTTATCAAGCTTGGTAAGGGTGAGGAAAAATCGGGAGGCCGTAACCGAGATACGATCTTGGGGGATGCCTTCGAAGCCTTTTTGGGTGCCCTGCTTTTAGATAAGGATATAAAAACTGTTAAAACCTTTATCTACCAAGTCATGATTCCTAAGGTTGAAGCTGGCGATTTTGAGATGATCAAGGATTATAAGACTCACCTGCAAGAATTGCTCCAAGTTAATGGAGATGTTGATATTCGTTATCAGGTGATTTCAGAGATTGGGCCAGCCCATGATAAGATGTTTGAGGTTGAAGTCCTTGTTGAGGGACAAAGTCTAGGTTCAGGTAAAGGACGCTCTAAAAAATTGGCCGAGCAGGAAGCCGCTAAAAATGCAGTTGAGAAAGGGCTGGATTCATGTATTTAAAGGAAATTGAGATCCAAGGGTTTAAGTCCTTTGCTGACAAGACCAAGGTTGTTTTTGACCAAGGGGTGACAGCGGTTGTAGGACCAAATGGCTCTGGGAAATCAAATATCACTGAAAGCCTCCGTTGGGCACTTGGTGAATCTAGTGTCAAGAGTCTGCGTGGTGGGAAGATGCCTGATGTCATCTTTGCAGGAACAGAAAGTCGGAAGCCTCTAAACTACGCTTCTGTTATTGTTACTTTGGATAACCAAGATGGCTTTATCAAGGATGCAGGCCAGGAAATCAAAGTTGAACGTCATATCTATCGGAGTGGAGATAGTGAGTACAAGATAGACGGAAAAAAAGTTCGTCTCCGTGATATCCATGACCTCTTCTTAGATACTGGACTTGGACGTGATTCCTTCTCTATTATTTCCCAAGGGAAGGTCGAAGAAATCTTCAATTCAAAACCTGAGGAACGCCGCGCTATCTTTGAAGAAGCGGCGGGAGTTTTGAAGTATAAAACTAGACGTAAGGAGACAGAAAGTAAACTGCAACAAACCCAAGACAACTTGGATCGTTTGGAAGATATCATCTATGAGCTGGACAATCAAATCAAGCCCTTGGAAAAACAAGCAGCAACAGCTCGTAAATTCATGGACTTGGACGGTCAGCGTAAAGCGATCTACTTGGACGTTTTGGTTGCTCAGATTCAAGCCAATAAGGCTGAATTGGATCTAACAGAAGAAGAATTAAACCAGGTTCAAGAACTTTTAACCAGTTATTATCAAAAACGTCAAAACTTAGAAGAAGAAAATCAAACTCTCAAGAAGAAACGGCATGATTTACAGGCTGAGATGGCAAAAGACCAGTCAAGCTTGATGGATTTGACTAGTTTAATAAGTGATTTAGAACGTAAGTTAGCTTTGTCTAAACTAGAAACTGAGCAGGTTGCTCTCAATCAACAAGAGGCACAGGCTCGTTTGGCTAGTTTGGACGAAAAGAGAAATGTTCTCATTCAAGAGAGGGAAGAAAAAGAAACAAATCTCAGTCAGTTAGAAGCAAATCTAGCAGTTAATACCAAGGAGCTCAATCGTTTAGAAGCTGAGTTGTTAGCTTTTTCTGATGATCCAGACCAAATGATTGAGCAATTGCGTGAACGTTTCGTAGCTTTCTTGCAGGAAGAAGCGGATGTGTCTAACCAGCTGACACGTATTGAAAATGACCTTGAAAATAGTCGCCAACAGACTCAAAAGCAAGAAGAACAATTGGAGTCCTTGAAGGAACAATTAGCTTCTGCTAAGTCTAAGGCAAGTGAACAAGAGGCTGATCTAAAATCAGCAAAAGAAAAAGTACAGACCTTGCTTGCTGACTATCATACGAATGCTAAACAGGAAGAAGAACAAAAGCAGGCTTATCAAAGTCAGCAAAATCAACTTTTTGACCGTCTAGATAGTCTGAAAAACAAGCAGGCCAGGGCGCAAAGTCTGGAAAACATTCTTAAAAATCATAGTAATTTCTATGCGGGTGTTAAGAGTGTTCTACAAGAAAAAAATCGCCTGGGCGGTATTGTCGGAGCGGTCAGTGAACATTTAACTTTTGATGTTCGTTATCAGACAGCCCTCGAAATTGCCCTTGGTGCAAGTAGCCAACATATCATCGTTGAAGATGAACAGGCTGCGACTAAGGCTATCGACTTCCTTAAACGAAATCGAGCTGGTCGTGCGACTTTCCTACCTTTGACAACTATTAAGGCTCGTAGCATTTCAGATCAGAACCAAGATGTGATTGCCTCAAGTCCAGGTTTTCTTGGAATGGCAGATGAATTGGTTACTTTTGATGCAAAGCATGAAGCTATTTTTAAAAACCTGCTAGCTACCACAGCAATCTTTGATACGGTAGAGCATGCGCGTGATGCGGCTCGTAAGGTGCGCTATCAAGTTCGGATGGTAACTCTCGATGGAACAGAGCTACGAACAGGTGGTTCTTATGCTGGTGGTGCTAATCGTCAAAATAACAGCATTTTCATCAAGCCTGAATTAGAGCAGTTGCAAAAAGAAATCGCTCAAGAAGAAAAACTTCTTCGTCAAGAGGAAGAAAATCTGAAATCTGTTCAAGAAGGCTTGACAGCCCTCAGTCAAACTTTGGAGACTATTAAGTCTCAAGGAGAGCAAGCTCGAATAGAGGAGCAAGGCTTATATCTGGCTTATCAACAAACTTGCCAACAAGTCGAAGAACTAGAAACACTTTTAGAACTTCAGGAGCAAGAGTTAACTAATCTAAGAGGTGGAGATTGGCAAACTGAAAAAGAAAAATGCCAAGAACGTCTCTCGATCATCGCAACTGAAAAGCAAAAGCTAGAATCAGAAATTGAAGAAATCAAGTCCAATAAAAATGCGATTCAGGAACGTTACCAAAGCTTGCAGGAAAAACTGTCCCAAGAACGTCTTCTCAAAACAGAAATGATAGAGCGAAAACGTTACGAAGTTGCAGATATTGAACGGATTAACAAAGAGCTTGAATACCTTGATATGGAGCAAGATGAAATCGAACGCCTTCTCCAAGAAAAGGTAGACAATCTTGAAAAAGTTGATACAGAACTTTTGGCCAAGCAGGAAAGAGAAGCCAAGAGTCAGAAGGAAGAACTTCAACAGGGGCTCATTCGTAAGCAGTTTGAACTGGATGATATTGAAGGACAATTGGATGATATTGCAAGTCATTTAGAACAAGCTCGTCAGCAAAATGAAGAATGGATTCGTAAGCAAACACGAGCGGAAGCAACCAAAGAAAAAATTACGGACCGACTTCGTTATCTTCAAAGCCAATTGACAGAAGAATATCAGATTAGCTATACGGAAGCCCTAGAACAAGCCAATCAGTTAGAAGATTTAGCTATGGCTGAACAAGAGGTCAAGGATTTGGAAAAATCTATCCGTTCACTTGGTCCAGTCAATCCGGATGCTATTGAACAATTTGATGAAGTACACGAACGCTTGGAATTCTTAAATAGTCAGCGAGATGATATTCTTTCTGCTAAAAACTTACTTCTTGAAACTATTACAGAGATGAACGATGAAGTGAAAGAACGCTTCAAGTCTACGTTTGAAGCGATTCGTGAATCCTTTAAAGTGACCTTCAAGCAGATGTTTGGTGGTGGTCAAGCAGACCTAATTTTGACAGAAGGTGATTTGTTGACAGCAGGTGTCGAAATCTCTGTGCAACCACCAGGCAAGAAAATCCAATCTCTCAACCTCATGAGTGGTGGAGAGAAGGCCTTGTCAGCTCTGGCTTTGCTCTTCTCAATCATTCGGGTTAAGACCATTCCATTTGTTATCTTGGATGAAGTAGAAGCTGCACTCGATGAAGCAAACGTTAAACGTTTTGGGGATTATCTCAACCGATTTGACAAGGATAGTCAGTTTATCGTTGTTACCCACCGTAAGGGAACTATGGCGGCAGCTGACTCAATCTATGGAGTTACTATGCAGGAATCTGGTGTATCTAAGATTGTCTCTGTAAAACTAAAAGATTTAGAGAATATGGATGCTTAGTTAGTGCTCGTTACAAATTTTTAAGCTAAGCATTTAAATAACCTTCAAGAAGTCGGAAGGGTTACAAAATAATTTGAGGAGCTTATATGGATTTTGATCTATTCCTAATGATCTGTAATTATATTGGGACTATAGCCTTTGCGGCGTCAGGAGCCATCAAAGGATTCGGTAAACGTTTAGATATTTTTGGAATCAGTTTATTGGCAATTGTAACTGCAGTAGGCGGAGGAATCCTAAGAGATTCCATTATTAGTCGCTTTCCAGCTTCTCTAGCAGATCCTAGCCCCATTTATGTCTCTATCCTAGTAGCTGTTATCATGTATGTCTTTGTAACTTCAAAACAGGCCAATGCTAGTCATGATAAAAAGTTCTATAAGTGGTTGAGAGAAGCCTATCTCATCTTTGACTCTATTGGGTTGATTATTTTCTCCTTGATTGGAGCGACAGCCTTAGTGGATAGTAAGCTAAATTTGATGTCTGCAGGGATTTTGGCTTGTCTAACAGGAGCCGGTGGAGGTATTATCCGAGACCTATTAATCAACGAAGTTCCGAGTGTTCTTAAAGAAGACATTTATGCCCTTCTATCTTTCGTAATCGGAGTTATTTATTACTGGTTGGCCTTTGTCCTTCACTTTCCAAGAATTACTGCCTTTATCATTCTCTCAATAGTTGGCTTTGTGATTCGACTTTGTATTATTAAGTTCAAGCTCTCTTTGCCAAATATGGATAAGAGAACCTTGAATTGATGAATAAGCGAGAGTTATTTTATCAACGTCTAATCTCATGTGGATTAGGCGTTATTTTTTTGCAAATACGGGAAATTAATGATGTAAAGATTAATTTTTGCTATTATATTTGTAATTTCGAATAAGGTAGGAATAGCAATGAGTAATTTGAAACATTCAATTGATTTTATTAAAGAAATAGAGAAATTAAAGGCAGTAAGAAGATTTAATAGAACTCTTGATGGCAGATTTGAAAATAGTGCCGAGCATTCCTGGCAGGGTGCCATAGCTGCGATGGTTCTTCAAGATTATTATCCTGAAAAATTGGATATGGAAAAAGTCACTTCTATGTTATTGATTCATGATTTAGGTGAGATTTATGCCGGAGATACTTGGGTGTTTGATGATGAAAAAAAGCTTCATTCTCATGATAGAGAACTAGCATCTATAGAAAAAACAATGAGTATCCTTCCAGAAGAAAAATATTTGAATATGAAAAATTTGTGGTTGGAATTTGAAAAAGGGCAGAGTGCTGAAGCAAGATATGCAAGAGTGATCGATGCATTGGTACCACTGATAAATCACTTGGAAGTGTCAGAAATCAATTATAACCCTGATAATATCAGTGCAGACATGGTATTAGAAAAGAAAAAGTTCATAAAAAGTGAATCAGAAGAATTATGGAAACTAACGGAAGATTTGATTCAGGAAAGTGTAGAAAGGGGGTTATATTTTTAATAACGACTGGCTCTATAGATACAATAGAATATAGAGAAAGCCTTGGAATAAGCTGTTTCCAAGGCTTTTTAGATATCAATAGATACAAGAAAAAATTGTCAGATTAGATGATTTTTATTAGATACCATTATTTTGTAAAACTCTAAACTATATGTTATTAAAGACAGATTGTATTGAGTACTGAATTATACAAAAATTACTAATGGATTGAGAATTTTGCATTTGATTATACCGTAGAGAATATTAGTCAAATAAAATTGTTTTGTTTTCACTAATGCATTTCTTATTATCATCCCAATAGTTAATAGTTTCAAAGCTTCCTTTTCTTAAATAAAGTGGTAGCCTTTTTCTTATTTCATCTTGCATTGGTATTTTATCAATATCTTTTAGATTCCACCATTTTGGCTCACCTTCAGCAGATGTACTTAGTTCACCAGTAAACTGAGTACATAAAAAGTCATAGAAGACAAATCTCTCATTACCAATTGAATTAGTAAAGCCTGAAATTCCTTTTAATTCAAGATTTAATGCAGTGAGTCCAGTTTCTTCCTTAAGTTCCCGTAATGCAGCTTCAAAAAAACTTTCAGGGAATTCAACTTTTCCTCCCGGTGGAATCCAGCCAGGAAAATTATCGTGCTGTCTATTAAGTAATAAAATTTCTTGATTTTTCAAAACGCAAATATTAACCCAGTTTTTGATTTTTTCAGTCATATTATTAACCTCCAACAAGTATTTTTTCATATGCAAGATTATATGTCAAGAACTATATGCTATTTATGATTGTGACAACTGTATCTCAGCCAAAGATTGATAATTTTTACGTAATAGCTGATGAACTCTCAGAATAGACTTCAATCAAGAACTTTGGAAGAAAAGAGTTGAGAGATTGGATATAAAAGAAAGTAAGCAAATCAGCCTGGCCTTTAAATTGGTCTTACGGATTAATTTTTAGAAGACAAAGACGTGTCAATTCAGCACGTCTTTTTTTACTTTTTCTATGGTATAATAGAAGGTAGATTTATTAATTGGAGTATGAAGAATTTATGATTAAATTAGTAGCAACGGATATGGACGGTACTTTTTTGGATGGTGCCGGTCAATTTGATATGGAGCGTCTGAAAAAGTTGCTCCATTCTTATCAAGAAAAAGGAATCTATTTTGCTGTAGCATCAGGTCGTGGGCTTTTGTCACTTGAAAAGCATTTTGCGGATGTTAAAGATGAGATTATTTTCATTGCTGAAAATGGGAGTCTCGTTCGTTTCCATGGAGAGGACCTCTATGAAGCAACCATGCCTCGAGATTTTTACCTATCAACATTTGAAAAACTAAAGACTTCACCTTATTTTGATGAGAAAAAGATGCTCTTGACTGGTAAAGAGGCTTGCTATGTCTTAGATACAGTAGATGAAACCTATCTTATGTTTAGTCATCATTACAATGAAAATATCAAAAAAGTAGCCAGCCTAGAAGATATTACCGATGAGATTTTCAAATTCACAACTAACTTCACTGAAGAGACAGTAGAAGCTGGAGAATCTTGGGTCAATGAACATGTTCCTGGGGTCAAGGCTATGACGACAGGCTTTGAATCCATTGACATCGTTTTAGACCATGTTGACAAGGGAGTCGCTATTGTCGAATTGGCTAAGAAATTAAATCTGGATATGGATCAAGTGATGGCTTTTGGTGATAATCTTAATGACCTGCACATGATGCAAGTTGTAGGGCACCCGGTAGCACCTGAAAATGCTCGTCCAGAGATTTTAGAACTAGCTGAAACAGTTATCGGACATCACAAAGACCAATCAGTTATTGCTTATATGGAGGGATTGTAATGGCGGATATTAAATTAATTGCCCTAGACTTAGATGGGACTTTGCTGACAACAGACAAGAAATTGACTGAACGTACCAAGTCGACGTTGAAGGCTGCGCGTGATCAGGGAGTCAAAGTGGTACTGACAACTGGACGTCCCCTCAAGGCCATGGATTTCTTCCTCAAAGAGCTTGGAACAGACGGTCATGATGATGAATATACCATTACCTTTAATGGAGGATTGGTTCAGAGAAATACAGGTGAGATTCTCGATAAAACAGTCTTTTCAATCGATGATGTGACACGCATTTATGAAGAAACTGAAAAACTAGGCATTCCTTTAGATGCTATTTCAGAAGGCACCGTTTACCAAATCCAATCAGATCAAGAGAGTCTGTATGCTAAATTTAATCCTGCTCTGACTTTCGTTCCAATTGACTTTGAAGATTTGTCTAGTCAAATGACTTATAATAAATGTGTGACAGCCTTTGCCCAAGAACCACTGGATGCAGCAATTGCTAACATTTCATCAGACTTGTTTAACAACTACGAAATTTTTAAATCTCGCGACATGCTTTTGGAATGGTCGCCAAAGAACGTTCATAAGGCTACGGGATTAGCTAAATTGATTGACCACCTAGGAATTGACCAAAGTCAGGTGATGGCATGTGGAGATGAGGCCAATGACCTTTCTATGATAGAATGGGCAGGTCTTGGTGTAGCCATGCAAAATGCTGTTCCTGAAGTTAAAGCAGTTGCAAATGTAGTCACCCCTATGACCAATGACGAGGAAGCTGTTGCCTGGGCCATTGAAAAATATGTACTAAAGGAGAACTAAAGTATGGGATTATTTGACCGTTTATTTGGTAGAAAAGAAGAACCAAAAATCGAAGAAGTCGTTAAAGAAGCTTTGGAAAACTTGGATCTGACAGAACCTGGCGACGAAGTTACAGAATCTGTAAGCAAGGAAGCTGAAGAGGAAAATACTGAAGAAATCGACCAAAGTTCAGAATTTGAGGAAACTTATTCTAAAGAAGCTAGTGAGTCGGAAGAACCAGTAGCAGAAACTACTACAGAAACAGTTGAACCAGAAACCGCCCCTCAGGAAGAAGAGACTCAGTTTGAAGAGGAAACTGAGTGTCATTGTTGTCAGGAAGAGTCAGAGTCAACAGAAGTTGAAGAAACTGAAGAAAGAGCTCAAGAGGTAGCAGAGTTTGTAGCAGAAGAACTTGAGTCACCAGTCGAAGAAGTACCTTCAAGTGATAGCGACGAGGAAGAAGCTAATCAAGCTCAATCAGACGAAACGGAAGCAGACACTTCTGAAAAAGTGGAAGAAGATCTAGTAATCGAAGAAATTCCTCAAGTTCAAGAGACTGTACAGGAAAAATATGACCGTAGTCTCAAGAAAACTCGTACGGGCTTTGGAGCTCGTTTGAATGCTTTCTTTGCTAACTTCCGCTCTGTTGATGAAGAATTCTTCGAAGAACTTGAAGAACTCTTAATCATGAGTGACGTTGGTGTACAGGTAGCTTCAAATCTCACTGAAGAATTGCGCTATGAAGCAAAACTTGAAAATGCCAAGAAACCAGATGTCCTCCGTCGTGTGATCATCGAAAAATTGGTAGAGCTTTACGAAAAAGATGGACAGTACAATGAAAGCATTAACTTCCAAGATGGTTTGACAGTCATGCTCTTTGTAGGTGTTAATGGTGTCGGGAAAACAACTTCAATCGGTAAATTAGCTCACCGCTACAAGCAAGCAGGCAAGAAAGTCATGCTTGTTGCTGCGGATACATTCCGTGCAGGTGCAGTAGCCCAGCTAGCAGAATGGGGTCGTCGTGTAGATGTTCCTGTGGTTACTGGACCTGAAAAAGCAGATCCAGCTAGTGTTGTCTTTGATGGGATGGAACGTGCAGTAGCAGAAGGTGTTGACATTTTGATGATTGATACAGCTGGCCGTTTACAAAACAAGGAAAACTTGATGGCAGAGTTGGAAAAAATTGGTCGTATCATTAAACGTGTTGTGCCAGAAGCTCCGCATGAAACCTTCCTAGCACTTGACGCCTCAACAGGACAAAACGCTCTTGTACAAGCCAAAGAGTTTTCAAAAATTACTCCTGTTACAGGAATTGTCTTAACCAAGATAGATGGGACTGCCCGAGGTGGTGTTGTTCTGGCTATCCGTGAGGAACTCAATATTCCTGTTAAGTTGATTGGTTTTGGTGAAAAAATCGATGATATCGGTGAATTCAATTCTGAGAACTTTATGAAGGGCCTTCTAGAAGGTTTGATATAAAAGAAAATCCTGCAAGAATTCTTGCAGGATATTTTTTCTATTCTAATCGACCATCTTTACGATAGGCGATATCTGGTTGCCAAGTCCACTCAGCACCGTATTTTTCAAGGAGTTCAAAGCTAGCTTGAGGTCCCATGCTACCAGCCTTGTAGTCATGGAGTGGAGCACCGTTTTCAGCCCAAAGCTTCTCAATACGGTCAATCAATTTCCATGATGCACTCACTTCATCCCAGTGGCTAAAGTTAGTTGAATTATTGTTCAAAACATCATAGATAAGTTTTTCATATGGATCTGGTGAAGCACCCGTTGCAGTTGCATCTGTTCTGTAATCAAGCGAATTAGGTGCAAGCTTAAACTCTTCACCGACCTTCTTACCGTTTAGGCTAAGTGAGAATCCTTCTGTTGGTTGGATGTAGATGGTAAGCACGTTTGGTGCTAGAGGCTCTCCGAAAATGGAATCCATTTGCTTGAAGACAATATTCACGTGTGTTCCTTTTTCAGTGAGGCGTTTCCCTGTACGGAAGAAGAAAGGTACATCACGGAAACGATCAGTGTCAACAAAGAAAGCACCTGATGCAAAGGTTTCTGTCATAGATTCAGGGTTAACATTTGGTTCACTACGGTAAGAGATGTATTTCATGCCATCAACTTTACCAGAACGATATTGACCACGGATGAATTGCTCTTTAAGTTCCTCATCTGTAGGGTGGTAAAGGTTCTTGAAGACCTTGATTTTCTCTGCGCGAATGTCATCCTTTGTAAAGCTTGCTGGCTTGTCCATAGCAAGGAGTGACAGAAGTTGGAGGGTATGGTTTTGAACCATATCACGAAGGGCACCAGATTCATCATAGTAGCCACCACGTTCTTCAACACCTAGACGCTCTGCAAAGGTAATCTGTACGTTATCGATGTGTTCACGATTCCAAACATTTTCAAAAATCATGTTGGCAAAACGAACCGCAAAGATACTCTGAATCATCTCTTTTCCAAGATAATGGTCGATACGATAGATTTGCTCTTCGTTAAAAGTAGCTAGGAGTTCTTCGTTTAGTTTGCTTGCAGTCTCATAGTCTGTTCCAAAAGGTTTCTCAACGATCAAACGTTCAAAGCCTTTACCGTCAACAATCTGCTCAGACTTGAGATGTTTGGCGATGGTACCAAAGAACTGAGGTGCCATTGAGAGGAAGAAGAGTTTGTTGTGCTCAGTCTGATATTTTTCGTTTAATTCAGCCTGAAGTTTACGTAATTCGATGTAGTGCTCAGTGTCATTAACATCGTGGCTTTGATAGTAAAAATGACTCGCAAATGCTTGAGCTTCTTCCACACTATCTGCCAAGTCTAAAATAGATTCGACAACGACAGATTCGAAATACTCCTTACTCCAAGGTCTACGAGCAGTTCCAATAACAGCAAAATGATCAGAAAGATTACCTGATTTATAAAGTCTAAAAAGTGAAGGGTAGAGCTTACGTTTGGCCAAATCCCCACTTGCACCGAAAATTGTAACAATAACTTTTGATGACATCTAGCTACCTAATTTCTATTTTGTTTCCTAGTTAAACTAGGCATGAGGAGTCCCCATTTTTCATATCCTTTATTTTATCATAATTTTCTAAAAAATCCAAAAATCCAATACGTCTATACTAAGAGGTTAGGCAAAACTCAATTTCATACTCTTCGAAAATCAAATTCAAACCACGTCAGCGTCGCCTTACCGTACTCAAGTACAGCTTTCGGCTAGCTTCCTAGTTTGCTCTTTGATTTTCATTGAGTATTAGGAGAAACCGAAGTAAATCTTTCCACAATAAAACGCATAATATCAAGCTTTTAACACCTGATACAATGCGTTTTTTTGATTATAAAGACTTTTAGCCCTATCTCTTCTAGGCGTTTAGAACCTTGTCTAAAAATTCTTTAAGACGCGGATGTTGTGGGTTATCAAAGATTTGGTCAGGTGTACCATCTTCTAGGAATTCACCGTCGGCAGTAAAGATCACACGATTGGCAACCTTGCGGGCGAATCCCATTTCGTGGGTTACGATGATCATAGTCATGCCTTGTTCAGCCAATTCCTTCATAACGTTAAGAACGTCGCCGACCATCTCAGGGTCAAGGGCAGAAGTGGGTTCGTCAAAGAGCATGATATCAGGGTTCATGGCTAGACCGCGAGCGATAGCCACACGTTGTTTTTGTCCACCTGATAGACTTTCAGGATTTGCATTAGCCTTATCAGCCAATCCAACTTTTTCAAGGAGTTCCATTCCCAATTTTTCAGCTTCGGCTTTAGTCATCAACTTATGCTCCACTGGAGCGAAAGTGATATTTTCTAATACCGTCATGTGTGGGAAAAGATTGAAGTGCTGGAAAACCATTCCGACATTTTCACGAACGTGGTCCACGTTGGTTGCTTTATCCGTCAAATCATAACCATTAACCGTGATATGACCTTTTGTACCTTCCTCGAGGAGATTCAAGCTACGCAAGAAAGTTGATTTACCTGAACCAGAAGGTCCAATGATACAAACAACATCTCCTTCGTAGAATTTTGCTGAGATTCCTTTAAGGACTTTGTTTTTACCATATTGTTTATGTAAATTATCAACATCGATTTTTAATTTAGCCATTATTGAATCCTCTTTTCTAAGCGTTTTGCAAGTCTAGTAAGAAGAGTGATAATCACAAGATAGAAGACTGCGAGAATTGCATACATTTTGAAACTTTGGTAGTTACGAGCAATGATAATCTTACCAGTCTGGAAGAGCTCTACCAAACCGATTGCAGATACGATAGTTGTATCTTTCAAAGCGATAACAAATTGGTTGACGAAGTTTGGAAGCATAAGTTTGGTTGCTTGTGGCAAGACAATCTTACGCATGGTTTTACTGTAAGAGATACCAAGGCTTCGACTAGCTTCCATTTGTCCGATAGGAACAGCCTTAATACCACCACGTACAATTTCAGCGATATAAGCGGCTGAGTTTAGGGAGAGGGCGATTGTACCAGCGACAAAGTCATTGATTGGACTCTGTTGGCCTGTAAGGGATTCGATAAAGTTAGGAACTCCCCAGAAGATAAAGGCAGCAAGAATCATCAGTGGAATACCACGAATCACATCGACAAAGATTTCTGAAATAATACGAAGTGATTTATAAGGACTAACGCTAAACATACCAAAGATAATCCCGATAACAATCGCAATTGCGAAGGAAATCAAAGCAAGAGAAAGGGTAATTCCAAGTCCACTTAGGAGTTGTTTGTAGTTGTTTTTCAACAAGCCCAAGATAGTAGTTTCGTCAACAGTTGATGATTCACTTGTTGAATCAGTTGCAAGGTATTTATCAAGAATCTTTTGGAACTCTCCACTTGCTTTAAGATTTGCAAGACCGTTGTTGAACATTTCAATCAATTCAGGATTGCTTCCCTTTTTAACGGCAAAGGCAGTTTCACCGATTGGAGTACCTTCGATTGGTGTTTTTAATTTTTGCCCTTGGCTAATAGAGTATTTAAGAACTGGTTCGTCATCCATCACAGCGTCAATTGAACCTGTGTTCAAGCTGTCATACATAGATGAACCGTCTGCAAAGGTTTTAATTTTATAACCATATTTACTTTGATTTTCAGTTAGGAAGGTTTGAGAAGCAGTACCGTTTTTTACACCAACGGTTTTACCATTCAAATCTTCATAAGAAGAAATGGTACTTGATTCCTTAACTCCAAGAATAGTATTAGCTGTATAGTAAGAATCAGAGAAATCAAAGGTTTCTTTACGAGCGTCTGTAACAGACATACCAGCAATCATACCATCGGCTTGACCAGATTGGACCGCGTTAATAGCAGCGTCAAAACCTGGGTTAGTAATTTCAATTTCAAAACCTTGGTCTTCGGCAATAGCCTTGATCAAGTCCATATCAATACCAGTGTACTGGTTGCTTGAGTTTTGGAAAACGAATGGTGCAAATGAAGAATCACTTGCGATAACGTATTTTGATTTGACTGGAGTAGCTTTTTGCCCTGCGCTTGTAGTAGAAGTAAGAGAAGTTACTTGTGAACTAGTTTTAGAAGAATTTGTCCATTTATTGATAATTTTGTCCAAGCTACCATCTTTTTTCATCTGAGCTAAAGCTTCGTTAAATTCTGTAACCAGGTATTCGTACTTGCTACCCTTTTTAACTCCAAAAGCAAAGCTTCCAACGGCTTCTCCGTCCATGTTGATACTGAGATCTTGCCCTTGGTTAATAGCGTACTCGATGACTGGTTTGTCATCCATGATGGCATTTACAGCACCTGTACTGAGACTGTTATTCATCAAATCACCAGTATCAAAGGTTTTGATAGTGAATCCATATTTATCTTTGATGCTTTCTAGGAAACGTTGTGCGGCAGTACCGTTTTTAACACCAACAGTTTTACCACTGAGTTCTTCATACTTAGTGATTTTGTTAGACTTAGTCGTTGCGATGACAACTTTTGTATCATAGTATGTATCAGACATGGTAAAGACGTTTTCACGTTCTTTGGTTTTTGTCATACCAGCCATGATCGCATCTGCTTGCCCTGCTTGGACCGCATTGACAGCAGCATCAAAGCCTGGATAAGACATTTGGATATTCCATCCTTTTATCTCAGCGACTTTATTGATAATGTCGACATCAATTCCTTTATAAGTCTGGTCTGTATCTTTAAACTCAAAGGGTGCATAAGCTGTATCACTAACAATCTTGATAGTGTCCGCATTAACATAGCCTAAAGAGAATAAGGGAAATAAAAATAATAAAAATGCAAGGATTTTTTTCTTCATGTTTAGTCTCCTTTTTAGAATATTTACCCATTATAGCAGAAAATAAAAAAGTTGGCAAATATTTAGTGTTTTTATGTAAGAAAATGTGACATAAGATACTAAGTGGCAAGAAGTTGAGAATCAGTAAGTCGATCCTTTTTATGGTAAAATAGAAGGATAGAAAATGTGTATGAGGCAATTATGATCAATAGAATTACAGACAACAAATTTAAACTTGTATCCAAATACCAACCATCTGGCGACCAACCGCAGGCTATTGAGCAGTTGGTAGATAACATCGAGGGTGGTGAAAAAGCTCAAATCTTGATGGGGGCGACTGGTACAGGGAAAACCTATACCATGAGTCAGGTGATTTCCAAAGTTAATAAACCAACTCTAGTCATCGCCCACAATAAGACCCTAGCAGGCCAGCTTTATGGGGAGTTCAAGGAATTTTTCCCAGAGAATGCGGTCGAGTACTTCGTATCCTACTATGATTACTATCAACCTGAAGCTTATGTTCCCTCTAGTGATACTTATATCGAAAAAGATAGTTCAGTCAACGATGAGATTGATAAACTTCGTCACTCCGCTACATCAGCACTCTTAGAGCGCAATGATGTTATAGTTGTAGCATCTGTATCTTGTATTTATGGTTTGGGTTCTCCTAAAGAATATGCTGATAGTGTAGTAAGTCTGCGACCGGGTCTTGAAATTTCTCGTGATAAACTGCTTAATGAATTGGTCGATATTCAATTTGAGCGTAATGACATTGATTTCCAGCGGGGAAGATTTCGTGTACGTGGAGATGTGGTGGAAATTTTCCCAGCATCTCGTGACGAGCATGCCTTTCGTGTTGAATTCTTCGGAGATGAGATTGATCGTATTCGTGAAGTCGAAGCTCTTACGGGGCAAGTTCTGGGAGAAGTGGATCATTTGGCGATTTTCCCAGCGACTCACTTTGTGACCAATGACGACCACATGGAAGTAGCGATTGCTAAGATTCAGGCTGAATTGGAGGAGCAGTTAGCTATCTTTGAAAAAGAAGGCAAACTCCTCGAAGCACAACGCTTGAAACAACGGACAGAGTACGATATCGAGATGCTACGTGAGATGGGCTATACCAATGGTGTTGAAAACTACTCACGTCACATGGATGGGCGAAGCGAAGGGGAGCCTCCGTACACCCTTCTTGACTTCTTCCCTGATGATTTTCTGATTATGATTGATGAGAGCCACATGACCATGGGGCAAATCAAAGGAATGTACAATGGAGACCGTTCGCGTAAGGAAATGTTGGTTAACTACGGTTTCCGTTTGCCGTCTGCCTTGGACAACCGTCCCCTCCGTCGTGAAGAGTTTGAAAGTCATGTCCACCAGATTGTCTACGTTTCAGCGACACCTGGTGATTACGAGATGGAACAAACGGACACCGTGATTGAACAAATCATCCGTCCAACAGGTCTTTTGGACCCAGAAGTGGAAGTTCGCCCAACAATGGGACAGATTGATGATCTTTTGGGTGAAATCAATGCCCGTGTTGAAAAGAATGAACGTACCTTTATTACTACTTTGACCAAGAAAATGGCAGAAGACTTGACGGATTACTTCAAGGAAATGGGCATCAAAGTCAAGTACATGCACTCGGATATCAAGACTTTAGAGCGGACAGAGATTATTCGAGATTTACGATTAGGAGTTTTTGATGTCTTAGTCGGGATTAACCTCCTTCGTGAAGGGATTGACGTTCCTGAGGTAAGCTTGGTTGCTATTCTCGATGCCGATAAGGAAGGCTTCCTCCGAAATGAACGTGGTCTTATCCAAACCATCGGTCGTGCAGCCCGTAATAGTGAAGGGCATGTCATCATGTATGCGGACACTATGACCCAGTCTATGCAAAAAGCCATCGATGAAACAGCTCGTCGTCGTAAAATTCAGATGGCCTATAATGAAGAACACGGCATTGTCCCACAAACTATTAAGAAGGAAATCCGTGATCTTATTTCTGTTACCAAAACTGTGGCTAAAGAAGAGGACAAGGAAGTCGATATCAATAGCCTCAATAAACAAGAACGCAAAGAACTCGTCAAAAAACTGGAAAAACAAATGCAAGAAGCCGTCGAAGTGCTTGACTTCGAGTTGGCTGCTCAGATTCGTGATATGATGCTGGAAGTCAAGGCGTTGGATTAGGGTGTTAGGAGGAGATGAAATGGCAAAGTTAAATTATTTTACAGATGAATTTAGTGAATTTGAATTAGAAGATCATTTTTATTCCCTGAATAAAGAAAAACTGAAATCCGAACTTGAAAATTTTATAAATCAATATTTAGATTTATCTGAAGAAGAACAATTGAAATATACTGAAACTGTTCTTTATGTCTGTAGAAATCTTTTAGAGAACATTGATAAAACTATCCAGAAGAAGATTTTAGAAACCATAAATAAAATACTATCAACAAAAACACAAATATATAGTTGGGGTGAAATATTTTATTATTTAGATGCTCTTTATTTATATTTATTTAAAACTGAAAGATATGAAGAATATTCTATATTGTTTGAAAATGATAGTTATTTCATTAAAATCCTTGATTTAATATTAAAAGAAAATCTAGAGGTCGTAGAATACCATATTTCGGAATTGCTTTCAGTTTTTGTTCAACTATTTAGACAAAATAGTTTACCAGAAGAAAGAAGAATCTATTTTCAGAGGAAATATGAATCATTTATCAACTTTTTATTCGAAAATAATTATTTTGAGGATACTCTATATTGGTATTTTCAATCAGATAAGCTTGTTTCACTTTTTCAATTTGAGCATTTAAAGTTAATAAATAACTATTTCATGGAGAATCCTCAATCTGGAGATGTTGATGACTACCTATATTTTGTATCCAGGCATTTCGATGATATAATTAAAGATTCAATAGAAGTTATTCGAAAGATAGCAGAAGAAAATGATTCCGATATTATCCGCAACCAAGCAATTAAGTTAATTGAGAAGTATGATAATGATTATTTAAATGAAAAAAGTGATCCAGAATCTATCTCGTCATTAGATGCTGAACAACTTTTAGAACAAGCGGATAAGATTATATACTATATACGTTCTAAATTGACTGTTGATGCAAATGAGTTGAAAGAAATAGGTTCCTTTGGACATTATACTAAGATTAACACTTTGACAAACTTCCTCATAAAAGCCGACTGGAAGAATGAGAATGATGACAATGATTCTAAAGTGAAATCTCCCTATTTACGACTTACTAATCTAAAACAGTTAAATGACCCGATGGAAGGAAGAGTAATATATGATTATTTGGGTATAGATAATACATTTTTCAAACAATATCAAACTTCCAATGTTTTTATATCTTCTCTAACCACGGTATCTGATAGTTTACCTATGTGGAAGGAATATGCAGATTCATCTCAAGGTGCCTTCCTTGAATATGATCTGTCTTATCTTGAAGATATAGTTGCTCATAAATCGATAGAGTTTGTTAAAGTTCATTATTTGGATTTAATGTCAGAGAATAAAGATGAAACAGATGTTGGTAAATCTCTTGATAATTTAAAACAGATATTTGAAAAATTACAGGATCTTAAAGCTGACAAAGAATTAAACAGTTTTGCTGAGAAATTGAAGAAGATTTCTTACCTTTTTAAAGTAAAAGATTATGAATATGAGATGGAGTATCGTATTCTAATCAATTTAGATGATACAGCTATACAAAATATTATTAAAAGAGGTGCTAATGATTCATCAAATGAGAAGTACTTTAAGAAAGAAGAAATTGGGTTAGAAGTTTTTGATAAGGTTAACTATAAAGATTTTAGGAAGTATATCGTATTAAGCTCGAAAGATAATGGCAGATATAATTTATTTGTATACATCAATCTGGCTCCTTTGAAGTACTCAAAAGTAATTCTAGGTCCAAAGGTTACGGATGCAGACTATATTGCTCCTTATCTCAAACTTGCCAATCCTGATATAGAGATAGAAAGTTCAAAAATCCCTTATCGGGGAGCTTAGAGATTTACATTTTTTAAAATTTTGTTGAAGAATGAGTAATTCCACTCTTGAGTAAAAAATGAAAAAGAATAAAAGAAATTCAAATACAAAAAAGAATCTCTCAATGAAAGAAAGTTTTCATCTTTGGCTAGATTCTCATAAATTTTTAGGCTTCTTCCTGGTCCTTGGTCTTTTTTTAGGAATAGGCTTAGGTGTGGCTCTAATTTTCAAAAGCCTTCCTATTCCTTCACCATACAGAGATATCAACTTTAGTTTTCCAATATATATAAATCTTTTCTGTCTGGTCTATAGATTATTTGACTATTGGTTCTTAGACTTGTCAAGGACAAGAATGACAATAAAAAGATATGCAGAATTATTTATCTATCTTAATAGTATTGGATTGATAGTTCATCTATTTTTAGGAGTTGGTGGGAAAAATAGTAAGGGCTTTCTGCCTTCTCTCTTATCCCTAGATCACCGCTACATCTGGTTTCCTATCACAACCTATCTAGTCTTTTTCTGTCTAGCAACCTTAGCCATTCTCATGATCAAATATGTAGAAAAGAAAAGGAGTAAATAATGTTCAAATACCTGAATGTGTTTAGAATTGTCTATCTTATCCTTCTGACCTTTGTTCTTGTTCATTGTTGTCTTGGATTGTTTGGTTTATCTTTTACTCCTGGTCCATGGAATTTTTGGTTCCTTTGTTTATGTCTTATTTTATTGATTCACCCCTGGGTTCTGTACTATAAAAAGCGAGGGTTTAAATGGTACCATATAATCTTTCAGTTATTGAGCATATATGTTGCTTTTCAAATTTTTATAATTACTTTCTTTTTATGCTCCGTGGATGATCATCCTATTATTCCGATAAATTTAGATTATAAAGTTGAAAATAATGAAATTCTCATTGATAAAGGATTCTTTACTCATCGCTATTATGAATACCATGATTTGGTAGTTCCATTAATTATGAAGACAGAAATTAAATATACGATAAATACAGAGTTTTAATCTCAAAAAAAGTTAAATCTCCCCTTCGACTCCTAAATAATACTGAAAAAGAGCTTAAATTATGATGAAATATCTAAACGTTTTTAGAATAATCTACCTTATGTTACTAATCTTTGTCCTAGTCCATTTTGTCATTGGCCTCTTTGGTTTAGCCTTTACACCGGTCTTGTGGAATTTCTGGTTCTTTGGTCTTTGTTTAACCCTATTTATCCATCCGTGGACTATCTTTTATAAATCTAGAATCTTTCAATGGCATCATCTGATTTTTCAAGCTCTCAGTGGATTCGTTGCTCTCATAATCTGGTTTATGATATTTTTATTTTTCTCCACGGTTCCAGATTCATCTATGCCTATCAATTTAGACTACTATGTGATTAGGGAAAAAAATGAAATAAGAATCATCAGAGGATTCTTACTCCATGAAATTCATGAATATCATGACTTAGTTAATCCTTTGATTATGAAATCTAAAGTTAAGTATGTAGAAAAAAATTAAACATTAGAAAGTGAGTTCTATGTCTAGAGCACAATTAACCATTTTAACTAATATTTGCCTGATTGAAGACCTTGAAAATCAGCGCGTGGTTATGCAGTATCGATCGCCTGAAACCAACCGCTGGTCTGGCTATGCTTTTCCAGGAGGTCATGTGGAAGATGGTGAGGCCTTTGCAGAATCTGTTATTCGTGAGATATACGAGGAAACAGGTCTGACGATTCAAAATCCTCAACTTGTCGGCATTAAAAATTGGCCACTAGATACAGGTGGTCGCTATATTGTCGTTTGTTATAAGGCGACTGAGTTCTTTGGTACCCTTCGCTCTTCAGATGAAGGAGAAGTTTCTTGGGTGCAAAAAGACCAGATTCCAAACTTGGATCTGGCCTATGATATGTTACCTTTAATGGAGATGATGGAAGATCCGGATAAGTCTGAATTTTTCTACCCTCGCCGTACAGAAGACGATTGGGAAAAGAAAATCTTCTAATCCTTTACCAAATAACCTAACTTGTCCAAGGCCTTTTCGATATAGAGGAGGTCTTGTTCGTTTTCAGCTTCGACTAGGTGATAATGGACGCCATCTGTTAATTCAGAAAGTGGTCTAAAGTCAGACCGTTCGACTTGCTCTAAAAAATGCTGAACGTCCCGGCGACAAGAGAGTTTGAGTAAGGTTTCAATTTCTCCGTAGACAGGATGATCAATTAAGGTATTCTGAACACGTCCCCCATTATCGACGATAGCTAGAAGTTCTTGACCAATTTCTTCCATCTCGTGCTTAACTTTAAACAGTTTGTGAACATAAGGATTGGTTTTATTCTCTTTATAAATATAGCCACGATTGGTTGATAAGATCGGAGCACCATCAGCACGTAGAACAGCAATGTCCTGAACGATAATCTGACGGGTTACATGAAAACGGTCTGCTAAAGTTTGACCATTTAGAGGTTTTTGAGACTCCTTTAACAGTTGTAAAAGTGCTTCTTTTCGATTTTTTGTCATATTCTTCTTTCTTAACGCTTAACGGCGTTTTTTTAATGCTTTATAAACAGCTAAGGCTAAATAATAGTCTACCATACTATGAATAATTGTACCAATACCGACCAAGACAAATAAGACATAGAACATATTTTCTACATTTGTTCCAGTTCCTGCATAAAAGATAATACATGCAAAAACTTCGGCGATGGCATGAACCAAACCTAGGATAAAGTTAAAAATCAATGAAGATTTCTTATTGTCCAAGGTTTGAGGATGTTTTTGAAGATAGAAAGCACCCAGACTTCCAAAAAAGATATGGGAAAATGCACGAAGTACGATAACAATTGGATATCCCGCCATGAGAAATCCTAAACTAGAAGCTATAATGACAAAGATAGCCATCCAGGGAGAAAGAAACATAGCGATAAAAATAGCAACGTGACTTCCTAGAGTGTAGGAAGCGGGAGGAATGACAATTTTAAAGGGCATCACCAAAGGAATCAAAATAGCGATAGCTGTCAGCAATGCGGTCAAGGTCATGAATTGTGTTTTCTTTTGTGTATTCATAATAACTCCTTTTTATCTGTATATACAGTTGTATAGTACAATAAAAAATCAAGCAAGTCAAGAAGCAAAATTGATTTTAGAGAAGATTTTTTTAAATGAGGAAAAAGAATGCTAAAAAGAATCAATAAAATTTAAAAAAAATAAGCAAAAGCTCTTGCACTAATCAAAATAGTGTGGTATACTTATAAACGGTTTGAAAAAACTGCCTAAGACAGTAGGGGAGCTCGACTCATAAATATCCTACCGAGGACAAAACGTATCATTTAAAAAGAAGCGTATTGTACTTTCGTGTCTAGGTTTGGGCGCGTTTTTCTTTTGGAAAAATTCCCCAAGCAAAATAATTACGGAGGTGAACACACTAATGAGTGAAGCAATTATTGCTAAAAAAGCGGAACTAGTTGACGTAGTAGCTGAGAAAATGAAAGCTGCTGCATCAATCGTCGTTGTAGACGCTCGTGGTTTGACAGTTGAACAAGATACAGTTCTTCGTCGTGAGCTTCGTGGAAGCGAAGTTGAGTACAAAGTTATCAAAAACTCAATCTTACGTCGTGCAGCTGAACAAGCTGGACTTGGAGAATTGGCATCTGTTTTTGTTGGACCATCTGCTGTAGCATTTTCTAACGAAGATGTTATCGCACCAGCGAAAATCTTGAACGACTTTGCTAAAACTGCTGACGCACTTGAAATCAAGGGTGGTGCAATCGAAGGCGCTGTCGCATCAAAAGAAGAAATCGTTGCTCTTGCAACTCTTCCAAACCGCGAAGGACTTCTTTCTATGCTCCTTTCTGTACTTCAAGCGCCAGTGCGCAACGTTGCTCTTGCAGTCAAAGCGGTTGCAGAAAGCAAAGAAGACGCAGCTTAATCTTAAGCTACGCAGCGTAGCCTAGCTACAAAAATATAAACATAAAATATAAACTTATTTGGAGGAAATAACAATGGCATTGAACATTGAAAACATTATTGCTGAAATTAAAGAAGCTTCAATCCTTGAATTGAACGACCTTGTAAAAGCTATCGAAGAAGAATTTGGTGTAACTGCAGCTGCTCCTGTAGCTGTAGCTGCTGCTGGTGGTGCTGAAGAAGCTGCTAAAGATTCATTTGACGTTGAATTGACAGCTGCAGGCGACAAGAAAGTCGGCGTTATCAAAGTTGTACGTGAAATCACAGGTCTTGGTCTTAAAGAAGCTAAAGAACTTGTTGATGGTGCACCAGGTGTCATCAAAGAAGGCGTTGCAGCTGCAGAAGCTGAAGAAATCAAAGCTAAATTGGAAGAAGCTGGAGCTTCAGTTACTCTTAAATAATAGAGTTTCCATGAAAAACAACCGAAGCTTAGGCTTCGGTTTTTTTATTGGTTGGGATATATAGTGAAATGAAATAGAATCTGAACAAATTTACCAGAGCAGTTAAGTCAATTTTTAGCATTTTTTAGAATTCACAGTGTACAGTTTTGTATAGTAGATTGAATTTAGAATAGTACGTTACGGATTCTAAACATTTTTAGAAATCAATTTGACTTTCCTAATCTCTTTGTTGACATCTTATTTCAATCCACTAGATAAAAGGTAATGGGTTTGAGTAGTTTGTCTTGTCTGATTCAAGTTAAGAACTAGCTAACATAAATAGAGGTTATAAATGTGAGTAATAAAGGAATGGGATTAGGTGCTTCAATAGTATCTAATAATATTTTAAAAAATAAGGCCAATATAAAATGGATATTACGTGAGAACAGTGTTAATGAGTTAGATAACGGATGGCGTTTTTTATCCGAAATAGATACAGAAGAATATCTATCACATGCTGAAAATATGTCGATATGTGACTGGAGTACAATTGTTGAAATAGAACCAGCAGTATTATCAATTTTTAACATGCCTATTGGAACAGAACTCATACTTATTTACGAAGGTGAGAAGAAGTATTTCATAGATTCAAGTAGTGGTCAAAAATTATCTTACTAGGGTATTGAAGCTGACTTCATCTACTTACGATTTCATAGGATGATGAGTGCTATGAAGCGAAAATAGATACTATATAGATTTTGTCTAATCTATTTGAGAAATATTCCTACTAAAGGACAAGTTTGAAAGAAAGCTGAACTTGACAATTGAAGCACAAGCTATTATGATAGTCAGGGAACGGATTTAAATATTAAAATATTAGATAAATTAGCAGGAATGATGATTGGAATATAAAAATTAGAGTTGTGATGATAGTTAATCTTAAAGATAAACAAGTATAATTTTTTCCAATCCCAATTGCAAATCTACCAAGCCGCTAGCCAGTGTTTTTTTGACATAAAAGGAACAACACAATTTTAAAATAGAGTTTCAATGGTCCTTCTTATAGCTCTTAGTTTCCAATGATTATGTTCTTTAGCATTGAAGTAAAGGTATCTAAAGATGGTAACTTTTCTGCTTAAACTAATTTCCGAGTACATAACTAAAACTCATTTAAAATTAAAAAGAGCAGAAATGTTTACTTTGACAACAAATATATTCTAGTTCTTTGTTAGAAATTCTTTCTTTACTTTCCTAAAATACTGTAAGATTCATTGATTAGTTGGTAATTTCTAAGTTAATAACTGTATTAGGATATTTATTAAGTAGCCTGTCAACAAAAAATGTACTTTGATTTTAATGGAGTGTTAATAGGAAATCCAATTGGTAACTCAAATAAATTGAATAAGATCAACAGCATGAGTCCAAAAAATACATTTCATGATGAGGCTATTATGTAGGCTTAAAATAATAGAAAGGTGGAGATTATGATTTTTAATAACTTGATGAAAGAAGAGATAAAAAAATTAATAGTCTTCCAAACGAAATACAAAGAAAATTAAAAAAGTTTGAAGAGCTTGATTCGAGCGATTATCAACTCCAAGTAATAAAACCTAGTAATGAGTTGCCTAAAGAAGGGGATATATTTGTTTTATCACCCAAAAAAGGATATTATTTTTTGGGGAAAGTCATGGAATCAAACATTGAATCAAGCAATAGCCTGATGAGTGGAAGCCATGTTGTCGTAATATTTTCAACATGTTTCAATACTATGGATATCGAAATATTTAACCCTAACTATCATGAATTGTTGACGGATCCTTTTATTGTTAGTAATCAATATTGGGAAAAAGGTTACTTTTACGTAATTAAACATTCTCCTCTCAATGAAGAAGAGAAAAAACTGGAGATAGGATTCTATAAGATTCATCCTTTAGGAGATTCATTTTGTACCTCAAGTGGAGAGCGTTTAGAACATGAACCTCAAATTTTAGGAATGTACGGACTTTGTACAATTACAGGAGTAGCTGCTGAAATTAACCGTTCATTAATTATGAATCCATCTATCATTGCTAATTTTTTATTAAAGAATGATAATCTGTCTACAAAAAATTGATAGTTTCATAAAAAATGATGAAGGTATAATTACGATAGATATTGGAGACAAATTGGTTAGAGAAATTTCAAATTATATTGAAGTACATTTTGGAATTTACATGAATGGTTATAATTGGGAAAAATTTTTAGATTCTTACTTCCGTAAAAGTAAGATGAAGAAATTTGAAGATTTAGAGATGAATACGGATGCTGGAACCATTTAGTTACACTTTTTAGACGGGGATTTTGTCATGAATAAAGATCTATATGACCAGATTGTTTATTTATTTATGAATCCACAAATAATCTATTCTTTTATAAGTAAATATAATAACGAAATTATGTGGGAATGACACTGTCTCGTTAAACTCTTTAGCTTCTACTTTTTGTGAGCTGTTTTTTACACATTACGTAAATACAGATGGAATTTTAATTATACTGAAGAACCAATAGTTGTTTTTTATAAAACCGAATTAGGAACTTGACGTGAAGAATAATGTATCAACTAATTTTCAAATATCTCACATCATATTGTTGATTACATGGAGTAATGATGAAATAGTGGAGTGGACAAATGATTTGAGAAACATTATATATTTTAAAAAAGGATTACTGACTGAATAAGTAGTACAAAAGACGGTGCAGAGTATCTTAGAATGTTGTTACCTTTTCAGAGAATACTAAAAGTAGTTAACATTTCATTCTACAATGGAGTGATACAGTAGGTGAAACAATAAGTGATGCGACTCAAAAGGAATTCATTATAAAAGAGAATGGGGTAAGAAATGGTGGGGGAGTTCGTTCAGACTTACCTGTAGAAATTTTATATAAACCTCAAAAAGCTGGTAAACATAACGAGTGGCAAATAGATCATATTATTCCTAAAACCAAAGGTGGTTCTAATAGCTATGCTAATGCACAGTTTTTTCCTAGATTTGAGAATAGAATGAAATCTGATGATGATTCAGGAGGTGATTGAGATGTCTTATGATGTAAATGTAAAGACTTTATATGAAGGATGTTATTTAGCAAGTATTTCTTGCGCAGTTATGTCTGCTAAATTTCCAGAACTATCTTTTGAGCACTCTTGGGACGGGGCTAGTTATTCTGTTCAGGATGGTTTTGGCAGTCGAGGAACTGTTACGTTTCAAAATGATGTTTGTGTATGTGCTATTCGGTCTGATAATAGTGAACGTTTAAGCCATTTCCTTCCTTATACATACTATTTTGAAAATTGTCCAGTTCAAAATTTTCGATTGGCTGAGGAAGAGACCTTGCAATATCTATTGGATGAAAGGAATGGAGAGATTCTCCCAGTTATTACAGCTTGTTTCTGGAATAACGGGAATGAGTTAGAATCTAATGATAGTTGGAAGGATATATTCTCTAACGGTGGGGATATTTTGATTCCTCAACTCTCTTCTTTTAAAATTGGTTTAGAGCATTGGAAAAATTACTATGGTATGAATACCGCGGAGTTGAATTTAGTTGTAAAGTTATTCAAAGAAAAAGTGTCTAATCCGCAACAAGATATCAGACTGGCTGATGATGTAGAAATCTTATCTAAATATGGATTAGAGGGCTTTAAGGAAGCTAAGGGATTATTAGAAGGCATGTGCATTTATGTGGATTAGTAGACAATCTGTTAATTAAAATCAATAAATCTCTTGAAGATTTTCTTCAGGAGATTTTACTTATGGTTCACTATAAAGTTTACTGCTAGCTGACTATGTTGCTATAAACATCGCTTTTGAGAAGAACTCAGAAAAGCTAGACTACATCTACGACACCGAGAACTGCCTGCTTGCGATCAAGAACAAGAAGGGTCTTCTCATGGCTGTACTTTACGACGGAGATGAGAATCGTGTTTTCACTGCTAGCCGCAAGGAAGGCAAGTACACCTATCAACTCTTCCAACGCAAAGCCGAGGATACTCAATCTGGGGATCAGGTAACGCATGCAGGTAGAGATAAGTCAGGTCGCAAGTCGCCATATACAGCTCCAAGTGGGGAAGAAAACTCCCTCTTCTGGTATGGCTTTAGCCAGAATGTCCTCCAATCCCTATCCACCCTACCACAGACAGTAGGAAGCATCTGGCACAGCATCTTTGACAATGTGTTGAGAGCCTACCACCAGAAAGTGGCTAAGGGTCGAGAAACTAAGGAAGGAATCGTCGTCAATCCACCAGAACTTGGGAACCTACCTGGACAGGGAGAAGTAACCTATGCCAGTCAGGTTCAGAATGTCCTCATCCCTTATACCATACGAGAGGATACCTACAACTACTACGAGGAACGCAACTATGTCAATGATATCAATCGTGAACATACAGAATTCCTTGAAACCTATGACCATGATGGCAAGGCACGAGAGATCTATAGTTATGGCAAAGGTCGAGCTAGCTACCTCAACAACCAAACAGGTGACAGCTACAACTACTTGGAAAACAGTCGGGCTCTGTGACAGGTTTGACCAAGGATGGAAAAGCCGTCGCATCAATTATCTATAATCTCTCTGGGGCAAGAAAGACAAGCACAGACCCAACAGCTCAGCCGTTTGCCTATAACGGCGAGGATTGTGATGATACTGGACTTGACTATTTACGAGCAAGATATTATGATAGTCAGGGAGGTACTTTCTTAACTGAGGATAGTTACTCAGATGAGGAAACAGATCCCTTCTCAGCCAGAACCGTTACAGTTATGTGCAGAATAACCCCGTCAACTACACCGACCCGAGTGGGTACTTCTGGAACAGTATCAAAAAAGGTTGGAACTATGTTAAAAAGACAGCCTCTAATGCATGGAATGGTGAAAAATATCTTAATGGAGGAAATTAATAATGAATACAAATCTAATAGCTTTAAGAAGAAAAGAACGTTATGAAAGTTTAAATTTAGAAATTCAGAAGGAGTTAGATAACTTTTATGACACAAAGGCAGCTACTCATCAACTAAAAGTGATTAAAAAAAGTAGGTCAATTCCAAAAGTGGGAGATGTATTTCTTGTGTCTCCTAGGGAGGGAATCTACTTTTATGGTAAAGTGCTGGTTTCTAATATAGTTAGAAAAGTTCGGGATACTTTTGTGGAAGGGAAACATGTTGTATTTATCTTTAAAGGAAATACTCATGAAAAAAATATTGATAAATACAAGCCAGATTATTCTAACTTGTTAATTCCACCTGCTATTGTAGGTGATGCATATTGGAAAAAAGGATATTTCCATACTATCGCTAATATTCCCTTAACAGAGGAAGAGAAAAAGCTGGATTTTGGATTCTATAGTATTCATTGTAAAGGGAACTTTTTCTGTAAAGAGACTGGAGAATTATTGGATAAAGAGCCTAAATTATTAGGGATACATGGAATAACAACCATCAGTGGAATCGGAATGGCAATTGAAAGAGAATTAATTATTAATCCTTCCTTATTAGAAGAAACTGAGTAGCTTGAACTTTGCGATAATCATTAAAAACTACAGACACGACAGGGAATCCATTCGCCTAATGAATCTTCTCTTGATATAACAAATCGTATTGTAAATCATGGTGAAAATTAGGAGGAAGCTAATGAAATATTATAGAACTTATTGGGAGCAGTCATCTCTCGAATATGCAACATGGATATTTTCGGAAGTTGATAATCAGGGGTATGAGATTAGAAAACTAGAAATTTTTTTAGATGGAAAAATTAGTTATTATGATGCTAATATTCTCTTTGAGTTGGGTGAATTTCCTACCGATGAAGATTTAGAATCTATCAACGACAGTGAGGAAATTACCGTAATAGAAATTTCAAAAAATGATTTTGAAAAAACATTACAACTTTTTAATGATAAAAATCAGACGGGGGGCCAATAATGGAATACTATCGAACTTATTGGCAACATGATGATTATCCTGTTTGGATTTATTCTGAAATTGATAATCATAGATACGATACTAGAAGAATTGAAATATTTGGGAATGGAAGTGCCAAATATTTTGATAATAGAACTCCATAGAACGCTTTGACATATATATGTGATTATGAGAGTGAGACTGTCGGGTAATGGTCACTAGTGGAGTAGTAATAGTTAAATAGTTGAAGCTCCTTAGGCTGATGTGGTGATGACGAAGCCCACGGTTGAACGTCTACCAATGACAGTAGAAAATTTCCAAATGTTTGCGGTTAAATCGGGTACTTTAATATCTAAAGTACGATATTGGAAAAATAAATTATCTGCTGCAGAATATAGAATTTAGAGATAATGCTCCTCCATATCAGATCTTTGAATGAGAGTCAATGAAGGGATTAGTCTGCCGATGCATGATTTTGCAATACCAGGAAATGTCATTACCAAGAAAATAGAATCTGATCATATATTCTCAAAGAAAAAATTTGTTACTTTGGAGGGATTTGATAAGAAAAGAAGTAATCTTAGAAAGGAAACTTCAGAGCATGATAGATAACTTTATCTATGATAAATAAATTGGAGGTAGTTTATGAATGAAAAATTAAATTTTTTAAAGAAATATGTGCCATTTGGAGAGATGGTCGAGATTTTATCTAATTTTGAAAATCTGTCCAATCATCCTATTCCACAATATTGGCGGGATGCCTTTCAAACATCAGATTTTTCTAAAAGAAAACAAATCATCCTAGGAGAATGGAAAAAATATCTAGCTGAGGAACTCAGCAATACAATCTCATATCTAGAGGAATTTTCAGAAAATATAGATCTTATCAAAATTGGAAACAATTACTCATTGCTTTATTCGATTAGAACGTATCAAAGCAATAGCTTGGTTTTTTATGAGGGCAAAATGCCGATTTCGGACCAAGAGTTTACAGATCACTTTAATCAGTCCAAACTAGAACTTGACGGAAGTATCCGTGATTTCTATACACACATTCATGCAGGTTTTAATGATTTTACCAGTAAAAGCATGGGCTTAGACGATCTAGATATGATTGAACCAATAGCTGATTATGATTGGGAATTTGAGGATCAGTTAACAAATGACATTTCCAGTTATTACAATTTTTTTAGCAATGGTATGGGAACGTATCTCGTATTAGACTTGTCTAAACCAATAGATGAAGGAGGTGTATTTTGGTCAAAGGATGAGTTGCCAGAATATCCGATACCTTTTTGGGATTATGTAGATGAATGGATAATTATCGGTTTAGATTTTTGATGACATAGGATTATGAGTTAAATCAATCTAAAATCTCTTGAGGAATTTATTCTTCAGGAGATTTTTTTACTTATGGTGTCATATAAAGTTTACTTATAGCTCAGAAAGAATATGTTTGCGTGAAAGCTGAACTTGACAATTGATGCACAAGCTATTATGATAGTCAGAGAACCGATTTAGGTTTTAAAGCATCAGATAAAATAGCAAAATTTACGATTGAGATATAAAAAAGAGATATTGAGGTATGAAAGTGTGTAGAGTAATAAAATTATTTTCGGATCCGATTTCTTCAGAGCACTTGGATTTTTCTTTTCAGATTGCTCATGAAACTCAAGAGGCAGATATAGTTCAGGTATATGATGGAATCCAGATATTCAATTTATCAGTTAATTATATTAAGTATCTATCGTTTGTTAGTAAAAAGTATAGTGAACTATATAATAAAGAATATGAACTTGATGGCTATGGAATCTACCAAGTTTTTGATAGTAAATTATCGAAAGAAGTTAGCTATCGGTCTTGTGGTATATGGTCAGCTGATGATTTTAATCATTATGTTTTTCTTTCTAATAAAGGTATGATGGAAATACTCATAAATGTTTCCTTGACATTTAAATTTGAAAAAACAGCTACTGAACTGCAAAAAATATCGGGCGTCCCCTTGAAAATAAGTGAAGTAGGGAACATCGAGGAAGGTTTATATTATGTAGAAACTAGTTTAACCAATAATGGTGAGCTCTATTTGAAAATCAGTGATAAACTTATAAAATGTGACGATTTTGTTGCTTTTAGATTGATTGATGAAGGACTGGATTTACGTTCAATTGAATCGGAATATGAGTTAGATATAGCTACTATTCATCCCGAAAATCATTTTGTTTATCAAGTTTTAAATGGTGGATTTATGGGGCTTGCCCAATCTATTTTATCGAGTTATAAGGTTATAAATACTTTGAATTACAATGCCTATTTATTAGCTTATGAACGCGATGCTCAAGACTAACCAAAATGTTAAAAAGCAGAGATTCTGGTAAAGGACTTGCCTACTTTAGAAAATTCATCCAATACCCCAACAAATCCTAACAGCCAAAAACTTTATCGATATACATATTAATAAGCATATCAAGGTTGATGAAGGTATTAGTAAGAGTTTAAGAATGGCTAAGTTATTGCTAGATGCTCATTCTTTTAACAAATGTAAACCATTAGATTATACCCAAAAATGTATAAAGTAATGCTTGAATGGGTATGGAGAAAGGCCAACAAGAACTACTAGAGTTGCGGAGTGCTGGATAAAAAAGTGATACTAGTATGAATTTGAAAAATTTTTTTAAACAGTTTATGAGGAGAACTTTAAGTGAATATTTATAGAAGAATAACAAAGTTAGAGAAAAACTATTTAATGGTTAAGTGCTCTAATGATTTCAATCTAAATATTGATGGGAAAAAAGTACAAAGTGAAGGAGACGCGATAGAGATATTAGCGAACAGTTTTAATATTAATGATCTCCAAGATGGTAATTGGGATGCATTATCTGATAGACTCCAGCGTTCTAATTATATACATCCAGAGAGGATTAATATTTTTCTTAACAATTCAAATGATCTTTTTATCAAGAATGCAAACTCTAAAAATACTTTTTTAGAAATATTATCTGATACAGTTTCATGGTGGGAAGAAGATGTTGAAAGATATATAGTTGATGGAAAAAGAAAAACATTCAATGTATATCTGCTAGATTAATACTAATTGTTTGATATGATAGAAATATAAACATTTCTGTGAAGAAGATAATAGCTAGACAAGTTGGACAAACGCTAATAGTTCAAAAAATTTAAATAAATATAGGTGGATTATGATTGATGAACTGAAAAAGAAGATTGCTTCTACCAAGGGTGTGGACTTTGGACCATTTGGAGAGGGGATTTCTGATGAATGGATTACAAAAGCTGAGGAAAGATTACATTTTATTTTTCCTGAAAGCTATAAATGGTGGCTTAAAAACTACATGGGTGGAGAAATTTATGGAGAAGAAATTTTCAGTATCTATGGATTAGATTTTGATAGAGTTGTAGGTGGGGATATTGTTTACATAAATGAACTGAACCGAAAAGAAGGGTTTAGTAATTCTGAACAATTAGTCATCTGTGAAGGGGAAGATGGCATGTTTTATTTTCAAAAACAGGGAAGTTTGACCAATGAGTTAGCAGTTTTTAGAGATGGAGAATATTATGCTAGCGATTTTATTGAATTTCTCATAAAAAGAATAGACGGCTAGTATATTTTAAAGAATCTATTGGGCTAAAAAAGTAGGGATTATGCTCAGCAATGATAGATAGGAATCCTAAAGAACATCAGTCGATAAGATTTTGTTTTGGCTATGATAGATGATGTGGTAACTATTGTAAAATATAATCACAATATTGCTTGCCTTGATGACGGACTTGATTGTCTGGGAAGTAAAATAGATAATGGGACTGCCTCATTATTTGATCCTAAAAAGCGCTTAGGACGGAGGTAAAAGTGCAGTTGGTAATTATAAACAGCTTGTATAAAAATGTAAGATATCGTGTTTTTGAATGGAATAGCAAGTACTACTTATTGGATTGTGATGCTAGTATTTTATTGCTTTTCTTTCCATTGTTTGCTTTTTTTAGAGCTCATAAATGTTATTGTATAGAGCCTGAAGAATACAAGACATTGCTTTCTTAAACTTATTCTGACATAAAACCATATCAGTTTGTAGGAGCAACTTTATGTATTATTTTCGGTACGACACTATTAAGGAGGCATTTAGTTAAGGTTTTATTACCTGAACTTCCAAATGTAGCAGCAGTATCGAAATTCGGTTTATTATTTATAAGCTTATTCTTCGTGTTGGGGTTTAGGTTTCAATATTCTCATAAAAAAAGACTTTCACTCGACTATGAAGGTCGACACTATGTGTTTGTCAAAATGTCCTCTGCTAACTGGAAAATAGCAGTTGGTAAAATAATGAGCTATTTCATCCTCTTATTTCTACTCTTGTGGTGTGTTTATACTATTGTGGTAACAGATGAAGTTGATTCTTTTATTATATTAGGAATAACTCCGTTTTTATTATTTTTAGTGATGTTCGCCAATATCTCATTATGGGATTTAAAGGAATATCAGATAGTTTTAAAATCTAAGTAAAAATTCCATATAATCGTTAAAATTACTAGTACGATGCCATTGGTTACAGTTGAAAATATTAGAGGAAGTTTAAGAGATAAATTAGTCAGACACGGCTAAAGTAATCAACAATATTATTTATCTGTAAACATGCTTTCCTAGGAAATCAAAGGAAATTAAAGATTGAATAGGATATTGACAATTAAAGCATAGATGTATAAAAGTTTGATCTCGACCATAAACATTGGAAAGACAATTTGCTAGAGATAGTGCATAATAGATAGAAAAAAGGGGATAGCATTTGCTAACATGCAGTAGACAGATGATTTTATTAACAATAATGGGATTTCTGTTGATGTAGACGTAATATATAAGAATAATTTGGAGGTGGATTTTATGTCTGTAGGCTTAATGGTAGGTTATAATTGGTGGACAGTAGGAGAAGGGAGCTTTTTTAATTCATTCTTTTCGACTATATATGTTCAGTTGGAGAATAAAGACTGGGGAAGTAAGTATCCCGTTATCATGAATAAACTTTATTTTGGAGATATTCCTTTGGAAGATATTGAGAGTGGAATAGCAGAGTTGTTATCTATTCAAGAAGAGTTGAAAAAATTTCCACCTCACGACATCATATGGGATTTTGAAGATTTGTCAGTCACTCCTCCTTGGGGTAATCATATTGCTTCCCATATCACAAATTTATCTCAATATTTCATAACTAGTTCAGGCAGTGATTTATTTGAAGTTATGTTAACTTGTTTTAGATTCGCACTCGAGGAAGGTCAAAATGTAGTTGTAAAAAGTATTTGAAGATGGATTTTCTAAAATTTTTAAAGTCCACTTAACCATTAAAATTATTGAAACACCGATTTTTATTATTTCATATAACTCTAAGGTGTAAAAAAATAAACTGATTTTGTAGATTTTTGAAATGTCATCATTTTGACTACAGCCGTAAATAAAATCTGACTTATTAAAACTATCATGGAAACTATTTGTTTAAATGCTAAACGCTAAATCACCTATCTATGGTCATATTTTTATTGTTAAATTTTATAATATAGAGCGATTTATTATATGTAATTATGTAGAGGAGGGAAGAAATTGGAT
The DNA here is from genome assembly GCF_047465035.1 of Streptococcus infantis. Classification (GTDB taxonomy): domain Bacteria; phylum Bacillota; class Bacilli; order Lactobacillales; family Streptococcaceae; genus Streptococcus; species Streptococcus infantis_T. The sequence goes on along the minus strand of NZ_JASHAQ010000010.1, from coordinate 2,035 downwards.
AATATAGTACTACGAAGTGAGTGGTTCGATGAATCGGAAAATTTTTGCGAAGTTAGGCTTACTTGTGAAACAAAGTTTCTAACAATTTATCAAGTATGCTATCTCTTTGAGGATGAGATGACGAAGGTATTACTGACCATGGATGACTATATAGAAAATCCTAATCTAGCAAGAAAGATCATTTTTGGAGATGATAGGGTTGGTGGAAGTGGTTATTTTGTTTTTACTTTTGCACCTATTAATGAAAAAGAAGAGTTAAATATTGAAGTGGATATGGAAGTAGCAGATAATGACGAGGGGCTCCATCGATGTCAATTTTATGTCAAAACTCAATTGGAAAATCTAAAGCATTTTAGAAATCATTTGCCTAGAATTTTTTCAAAAGACTATAAAAGGGCAGTAACATTACATGATGAACAAACTAGAAATGTAATGATTTAGCAAGCGTTTCTCGTTTATTCTATAGATGTATACATTTTTTAGATTTTAATTAAAAAATTGAAGGGGAGAGACTAGTGGACATTTTAAAACTAGAGGAAGAGATTGAGGGTACGAACTACTGGGACGCCTATGCATTAGACTTTAGAGCTTCATTTTTTGGAGATGAATGTAGACTTTATATCGAGGTTGAAAATGGACAATCGGATCAGTATTGCTGGGAGATTGTTTTCTACCGTTGCTTTAAGGTAAACTATGAGACAGATGCTGGTTGGACATGTTTGGAAAGTGAGACTGGTACAAGAAATTTCAATATGAAAGATATTCCTTTTGAAAATCTCATGTCTCACACTGTGCATGATATTAGACTTATCGCCGAGAAAAACAATATGATACAAGCTACAATTACTTTATCAAGTATGTTAATTGAGATTGTATGCCACGATATTTAAGTCTCTAAGGTCCTAGTGAGTGAACAGAACTTCTTTTGGAAGGTTTAGTTTTGATAATGATTAATGGTTGAACTAGGAAATTCTCTCATTTTTTGAAATGATTTAGTTAGGACTTAGTGAGAATCTGACTTGAAGGTTGACGATCAAACAATGATGTCAGCTGGATTCTAAAAGGCTTTGAAATTGCTTTAATATGTGAATAGACATAGAATGAATGGCAATATAATATTGAGACTATAAGTTTTGATAGGATAACTAAAAAATGGAAATATAGCTACGCTTAAAAGGGAATTCTAAGGGACTGATTCTTCAGTCAAAATCGACATATGACGAAAACTGGATAGATAGAATTGAAATCGTTCAAGAAGAGGAGCCTTATCATCTACGTACAAGTGATAAAGAAATTTTTTATTGAGAAAACTCGAATCCATTTCAAAAAAGAAAAGAATTGTCGCCCAAGGACCATATCATGACTCGATTTATGATGAAGAAGAAAGGTGTAACCATTTGTGGAAACCAACATATTGGCAGGGAATCTTTCAATACAATTTTAATAATTATGAAATGACAACTATTGGCTCAGGTACTAAAGGAGATATCTTGCCAGTCACAAAAACGGATATCCGATTACTGTCTATGCAAGTAATTTCTCAGTAGCAGGGAAGAGAAATTTTTCCCTCTGTACTGGAAATACTGAAAAAATCGATATTTTACTGCTCTTTTATGCAATCCAGTATATTAGTGGATTTAACTTTTTAGACATCAATTCCTTATCTGCAAGATTTCATCTCTCTTACCAATTTAATACTCGTTCTGCAATAAGGAAGAAGTATTTAGAAATGCTTCTAGAAAGTAGAAAACCATTTCGTCAATAAATTATCATTGTGTATTTTTATCAGCTCTTCTTATAGAAATGTGTCATTGAAGTTTGTACTTTTAGTTTCAGGAATACGATCGGTGAATGTGATTGATAATATTCTAAAGAATTGGAAAGATTAGTAAGAATTAATACTGAGAAAAAGCTAAATTCGCAAACTAAGTTCCACCGCTATTAGAAGTGGAAGTTAATCTGATAAAAATCCTAAAAACCAGTGGAAATCCGTGTCAGGGTAAGTTCCACTGGTTTTAATAATGCTTGATTTCAT
>NZ_JASHAQ010000009.1:0-73212 GCF_047465035.1 Streptococcus infantis | reverse complement strand
TCCATAGGATTCTTTCTAATGATGGTTTGGTCGCTTTTTATTATAGATCTTATGGGACTTTTTTTCTATACAAAATAGGCTCCATAAGATCCATAGGGGATTTACCCACTACAAATATTATAGAGCCGTAAAAAGGAGTTGATTTAAACTCCTTTTTAGTTATGATTTATTGAGCGATATTCTTCAAAAAAGCCCAGTTACCAATGGACTTAGTCCCGTACTCTAACTCCATAAAATCTAGCAATACATAATCATTCTTTTTATAGAATGGAACATTTTTTTCTGTACTGGTAATGAGCCCTAAGCGCTTGCAGCCCTTGGATTTGACATAAGGCTCGACTGCATCTCTAAGAAAAGCACTGCCCACTCCTTGCCCTTTAACGGATGGATTGACCGCAAGGAGCATCAAATACCAGTCAAAGCTATTTGATTTTTTCAAATGCTCTTCGGAACGGTCTACTAAATCAAGATACTTCAAAAAATTTCGAGGGCTAATGTAGCGAAATAGTTTTATGACACCATTTAGCAAGTAAGATAGGATAGAAAAATCATTTTGTTGTAATAAGGCGACAGCCAGGATTTCTCCGTCTTGTTCAGCTACTAAACAGGTCTCTTCTTTGATATAGAGGCGAGTCAGGAGACTTTCCAATAGTTCTAAAAAAGCAGGATAGTTTTCAGGTTTCTTGAGATCATCTATGATTAGAGTTAAAAATGGATAGTCAAAGAAACTGTCGGCTACAACTTTTCCAATTTTTTGGTATTCGTCTAGCCTTGCCTTCCTGTATACTATTTTCTCCATTGATGAGCTCCTTTTTTAATGTTAGTAAATTATAATAGTAGAATTAATTATTTTGATGATCAAGTACCGAGTTTTTACAAAAATATTACCAAATTTAGTAAGTTGAAGGATTGTTAGAAAACTCTTTCTGTAACACAGAATCTGATTCTAGAATATCGGATTAGACAGACAAAGAACACTCTAAAAAGTTAGAATTTTTAGAGTGTAGTCCAAATATTGCTAAGTTTTATTTTGTTGGGATTGAGATTTCAATCAATTTTTCAGAGTAGAGGGTCTTGATATTAGCTTCATCGATATTTTGCTTGTCGATCTTACGATTTAAGAAAAATTCTTGGATTTTTTCCATTTCTTGTTCGCGGATAGCACGATGTTTATTGGAAATGAGGATTTCATAATGAAGCGGTGCCTGAGTAAAGATAACATCAGTGTTGCCTGCAGAGTAGACTTCTACGAGTGTAGCGTCGGTACTCTCCAGTTGGCTTTTAACAAGGTTTGAGTGAGAATTAGTAGTGTTGATGAGCTTCATAGGCTTTCCTCCTGTGTTTCTATTTCTATTATAGCACTTTTTGGAAAAATTGGAAAAGTTAATTTAAACTTGATGCTGTTTTTTCCAAGCTTCAATTGCCCATTTATGACTTCCACGTTTGAGGTTAGCAATAGCTTCATCAATTGGGAACCAGGCTAGATGATTGAAGTCCTCCAAAGGTTTTTGGATTTCTTGATAAGAAGTAGCTTCGTAGAGATAGGCTGGATTGTAGTAGTAGGTATCGCGATGGCTGGAATAGAAATACTCATCTGCTTGTCCATAATAAGTGCCAATCTCAGCTGTAAAACCCAATTCTTCAATTAGTTCTCGTTTGAGAGCTTCAAAATGATCTTCGCCTGCTTCAATCTCGCCACCAGGCAAGAACCATGCACCATTTGGAGCTTGAACGAGGATAATCTTTTCATGTGCTGAGTCAGGGATGACTGCATAAACACCATATCTATTTTTGTAGGTTACACCCTCTTTTTTTTCTCCAAAGGTTGGATTCGTCATAAATTTCTCCTTTATGTGTGCGCTTTCTTTCTATCATATTAAAGAATGCTCTTACTGTCAAGTAAGAACATTCTTTTAGTATGTGGAATTAGTCATTTGAGTCAACTGTTTCCAATTTATTTTTTGATTTAATCATGATTTTACCATTGCTAGTCATGACAGCCTTGAGGTTTTTCTCGCTTGGATTTTCAAGGTAGTAGTCTGTAATCGCATCTTCGATATAATCTTGGATTGTACGACGGAGTGGACGAGCTCCCATTTTTGGATCATAACCAAGGTCTACAAGTTTCTCCTTAACCTTATCTGTTACATCTAAATGGATGTTATTACTTGAGAGTCGTTTATTGACATCATCTAACATGAGGTCAACGATTTGAAGGAGATTTTCCTTGCTGAGAGCCTTGAATTCGATAATGCCATCAAAACGGTTCATAAATTCTGGACTAAAGAAGTTGCCTAATTCCCCAAGGACAGAGTTAGTACGGCCTTCTCTAGCAGCACCAAATCCGACACTAGCTTCTGCCTTACCTGTACCTGCATTTGAGGTCATGATAATGATGGCGTCTTTAAAGCTAACAGTGCGACCTTGACCATCTGTCAAACGGCCGTCGTCCAAGACTTGAAGGAACATATGCATAACATCTGGATGGGCTTTTTCTACCTCGTCTAAGAGAATGAGAGAATAAGGATTGCGACGCACTTTCTCAGTCAATTGTCCAGCTTCATCATAGCCTACGTATCCTGGAGGGGCACCAACGAGTTTAGCAACGCTGTGTTTTTCCATGTATTCACTCATATCAAAGCGAATCATGCTATCAGCAGAACCAAAGAGTTCAATGGCCAGTTGTTTAGAAAGTTCTGTCTTACCGACACCGGTAGGACCAACAAAGAGGAAGCTACCAATTGGACGGTTTGGAGTACCTAAACCAACACGGTTACGACGGATAGCCTTAGCAATCTTATCTACAGCATCGTCTTGGCCAATAACATGAGCCTTGAGGTCATCTGCTAGATTGATCAGTTGAGACTGTTCTTTTTCTTTCAAATCCCCAACTGGAATATTAGTCTTTTGCTCGATGATGTGTTCGATTGTCTTTTCACTGATGATTGGAGTATCCTGATCCGTTACCTTGGTCTTTTGCATTTCCTTATATTTGGCAATCTGGTCACGGAAGTAGGCTGCTTTTTCAAAATCTTCATCGCGGGTTGCTTGTGCCTTGAGATTTTCTGCTTCGATTAAGCGTTGATCGATGACCTTAGGATCTACAAAATTCAAGGTTAAGTTCATTTTTGAACCAGCTTCATCTAGAAGGTCAATAGCCTTGTCTGGCAAGAAACGATCTTGGATGTAGCGGTTAGAAAGGGTAGCGGCCGCTTCGATAGCGCCGTCAGTATAGTGAACATGATGGTAATCTTCGTATTTCTTTTGGATACCTTTCAGGATAATAATGGTTTCTTCCACAGTTGGTTCATCAACTTTGACAGGTTGCATACGACGTTCAAGGGCAGCATCTTTTTCGATGATGCGATATTCATTGAGGGTAGTAGCACCAACCAGTTGGAGTTCGCCACGTGCAAGAGCTGGTTTTAGGATATTTCCTGCATCCATATTCCCTTCTCCAGCAGAACCAGCACCGACAATTTCATGAATTTCGTCAATGAAGAGAATAACATCCTCGCGCTCACGAATTTCTTCCATGAGTTTTTGCATGCGCTCTTCAAACTGACCACGGATACCTGTACCTTGAACAAGGCTAACGACATCTAAGCGGATGACTTCTTTGCCTTGAAGCTTATGGGGAACATCACCGTCAACAATTTTCTGAGCTAAACCTTCGACAACAGCTGTCTTACCAACACCGGGCTCACCGATGAGGACAGGGTTGTTTTTTGTTCTGCGGTTGAGGATTTCAATGACACGGATAATCTCTTCGTCACGGCCAATCACAGGGTCGATATTTCCACGACGGGCAATCTCCGTAACATTGATACCATATTCATCCAAGAGTCCTTTTTCCTGGATTGGTGGTGGTGTTTGGGCAGGACCACGATTTTGGGCACCATAGCCACCATTTCCACCGTATCCACCCCCTGACTGAGTTGGGGGGATATTGTTGTTATTAGAAGAAGGTCTAAAGTTGTTGAGATCGTTAAAGAAGTCTCCAAAGGGATCAAAATCACGGTTGTTTAAATCTGTAATGCCCTTGAATAAGCTATTGTTAGGATCTGTTTTGATAATTTTGTAGCAATTTTGACAAAGGTCGATTTGCTTTTGTTGTCCATTGAGATTGGTATAAAGATGAATCGTTGAGTCATTGATTTTACAGTTTTGACAGAGCATACCGCCACCTCATTTCTTTCTTAGTTTTGACTAAATCTAAAAGGTCAAAAATAGTCAAACAAGTATATAATTTAATTATATCATGATTATTGGGCAATTCAAGTAAAAAGATTGGATACTAGCACTATAAATAGTAGAGCGCTAATCTGGAGAAGATTTTGATAGCAAGAAAAAAATCCTATTTGTCATACAAAAAGGATTCTCGTTAGTGAAAGGGGGTGGGACAGAAATCGATAGACAAAGTCTCGATTTCGTAGTCCCAGCCCCGCGAAGATGATTAGGAGTTTTGGGAGTCTAAAAGACGAACGAAAAGTCCAATCAGCTACCGCGTCAAAGTTTGATTGCTAATAAAAAGTGAGGTCGGGATCTTTTGTCCCAACCTCTGTATATCTATTATTAGTATAGAAGTTCGTAAATTTCCATCGCAATCAAGTCGATGCTGTCAAAAGTATATGTTTCACGCGCTTCAACATCACGAAGTGTAAAAATTGGGCCATTTTCTTCATCATGGTTAAAAGCAACTTCAGCTACAACAACTCCCTCGCGCTCAAAGTTACGTTTTAAGTTACCACCATCTTTTGTCATTGCTTCTAGGCGGTTGATGATTCTAACCAAATGTGATTCCATTTTGATTCTCCTCCATTTCTTATCGTTACTATTTTACCATAAAGAGTATCCACTTGACTAGAAAAAACTAAGATTTCTCGCTATTTCTGTTTTCTTTGAAATTTTATTGAAAATAAAAGGAAAAAGATTGCATTTTTATTCAAAACATGTTATACTCATACAAGTTTTAAGTTAGAAATTAGAAAGTAGTGGATTTATGAATTTTTCTTTTTTACCTAAATATCTGCCATATTTTAACTATGGTGCTCTTGTAACAGTCTTGATTTCTGTTTTGGTTGTCTTTTTGGGGACAATTTTAGGGGTAGTCTTGGCTTTTGCTCAACGTTCTAAAATAAAGCCCATAGCTTGGCTTGCCAATGTTTATATTTGGATTTTCCGTGGAACACCTATGATGGTACAGATCATGATTGCTTTTGCTCTTATGCATATCAATGCCCCGACTATTCAAATTGGAGTTTTGGGAGTTGATTTTTCACGTTTGATTCCAGGTATTATCATTATCTCTATGAATAGTGGTGCCTATGTATCAGAAACAGTTCGTGCTGGTATCAATGCAGTACCTAAAGGACAATTAGAGGCGGCTTACTCTCTAGGGATTCGTCCTAAAAATGCCATGCGCTATGTCATCTTGCCACAGGCTATCAAGAATATCTTGCCAGCCTTGGGGAATGAGTTTATTACCATTATCAAGGATAGTTCACTCTTGTCAGCAATCGGTGTCATGGAATTGTGGAATGGAGCTACTACGGTGTCAACAACCACCTATTTGCCTTTAACTCCACTCTTATTTGCTGCCTTTTACTACTTGATTATGACCTCTATCTTGACACTAGCCTTGAAAGCTTTTGAAAATCGTATGGGACAAGGAGATAAGAAATAATGACTGAAACACTTATAAAAATTGAAAATCTTCACAAGAACTTTGGAAAGAATGAAGTTTTAAAAGGAATCGATCTTGAAATCAAACAGGGGGAAGTAGTGGTCATTATCGGACCTTCTGGTAGCGGTAAGTCAACCCTCCTTCGTTCTATGAATCTCCTTGAAGAAGCTACTAAAGGAAAGGTTATCTTTGAAGGAGTAGACATTACGGATAAGAAAAACGACCTCTTTGCCATGCGTGAAAAGATGGGAATGGTATTCCAACAGTTCAATCTCTTTCCAAATATGACAGTGAAGGAAAACATCACGCTTTCTCCTATTAAGACAAAAGGCCAAAGTAAGGAAGTTACTGAGAAGAGGGCCCATGAGCTTTTGGAAAAGGTTGGTTTACCAGATAAAGCAGATGCCTATCCACAAAGTTTGTCAGGTGGTCAGCAACAGCGAATCGCTATCGCTCGTGGTCTTGCTATGGAACCAGATGTCCTACTCTTTGATGAACCAACTTCTGCTCTAGATCCAGAAATGGTAGGAGAAGTACTAGCAGTTATGCAAGAACTTGCTAAGTCAGGAATGACTATGGTCATCGTGACGCATGAGATGGGCTTTGCGCGTGAAGTGGCAGACCGCGTCATCTTTATGGCTGACGGTGTTGTTGTCGAAGATGGAACTCCAGAGCAAGTCTTTGAACAAACCCAAGAACAAAGAACCAAGGATTTCTTGAGTAAGGTTTTGTAAGAATAAATGCTTTATTTCGACTCTAAAATACACAAGAATTATAGGAGAATCGAATATGGATGTTGAAAATCTATTTCCTAAAATTATATTTAAAACAGCTATGAATCAATTTGATATTCATAGTGAGTCTAAATGTTTATGTCTTTCAGGTAAGCCTTATAAAAATTGTTGTAAAATTAATGTTGACTCTCTTAAGGAAACTACAAGAGACTACGAAGCAATTAGTAAAAAGAATGGACTAAAAAAATTTCAGGATGCCAAAAAAAGAACTGATAAACGAAGTGTACCAAATATTTTAGGGGAAAAGATTGAAAAAAGAGCTCGAAAAAAATTATCATTTTGCTTTATCAGAGAACTATTTTCGGAGGATTATTTTTCTGTGAATTGTTCATCAAAAATTATTAAGGCACATACAATAGCAGAGCAAAATTTAAAAAAATTACAAACAGAAATAGAGGAGTTGTATACGTTCAATGATCATTCTTTTGTAGAAGAATTCGAAACTGATCATGTTGATTTATTTTATAAGAAAATAGCTCCAACGACTGCAAGTAAGTATTCAATGTTTTGTGGTAATCATGATAATTTAATTTTTTCAGAAATTGAGAATAATAATCAGGTTTTTGTCAAAAAGGAAAAAGAGTATATAGAAGCTTTAGAATACTCAATAAAAGCCGCTTCTTTTGAACTATACTATAAATTATTGCAGATTTTTTATCTAGCTGAGTATTTTATAGAAATGAAAGAAATTTATAACTCAGATTTTATTCAAGCGTACAAAAGCTCCATTGACTATTATTGTGTGTTTAAAGAACATTTAAAACGATTAGTAATTGATTACAAAGAGTATACTACTTATGGTAAAATTAATGTAGATTTTAAATACGATATTAGACGTTTACAAACTCCAAAGATTAAATTCTCGTTATCAGAGTGTATGACTGATAATTGCGATGAAGTTATTTTTATTAATGTATTTAACAATGAAAATGCTTATGTAGTATTGTCCACTTATGGTGATTTTTCTAAAAAATTTGAAGACTATGAATTAATAGAGTATATCTTGATAAATTCTACAAATATATTTTTTAATAAGGAATTCTTTGAAAATCTATCAATAGAAGAGAAAAGTTCTCTGTTTAAATTTAGAAGAGGATTAAATAGTTTTGAAGATAAAATCAATTTACTAAGTGTTTTAAGAAAATTACTAGACTAGAAAAGCTCGATAAGGGCTTTTTCTTATAGTTTCAGACTATAAGGTCTCTTAGGTAAGAAGTGTTAGAGTGACAAGTATATTTTTGATATAATAGAAGATATTTGTTAGAAAAGAGAAAACACATGACACAGATTATTGATGGCAAGGCTTTAGCAGCCAAGCTACAAGGACAATTGGCTGAAAAGACTGCGAAATTGAAGGAAGAGACAGGTTTGGTGCCTGGTTTGGTGGTTATTTTGGTTGGGGACAATCCAGCCAGTCAGGTTTACGTTCGTAACAAGGAACGTTCAGCGATAGCTGCAGGTTTCCAAAGTGAAGTCGTGCGAGTTCCGGAGACCATTACCCAAGAGGAATTGTTGGATTTGATTACCAAATACAATCACGATCCAGCTTGGCATGGTATTTTGGTGCAGTTACCCTTACCAAAACACATCGATGAAGAAGCTGTTTTATTGGCTATTGATCCAGAAAAGGACGTGGATGGTTTTCATCCTCTCAACATGGGGCGTCTTTGGTCTGGTCATCCAGTTATGATCCCTTCAACTCCAGCTGGCATCATGGAAATGTTTCATGAGTATGGAATTGAACTAGAAGGTAAGAATGCGGTTGTTATTGGTCGTTCTAATATCGTCGGTAAACCAATGGCCCAGTTGTTATTAGCTAAGAATGCAACTGTAACCTTGACCCACTCACGAACACATAATCTTGCCAAGGTAGCTTCTAAGGCCGATATTCTTGTCGTAGCAATCGGTCGTGCTAAGTTTGTGACTGCTGACTTTGTCAAACCTGGGGCAGTTGTCATTGATGTGGGGATGAACCGAGATGAAAATGGCAAGCTCTGTGGAGATGTTGACTATGATGCCGTTGTACCAATCGCTAGCCATATCACACCTGTACCTGGTGGAGTTGGGCCTATGACCATTACTATGTTGATGGAGCAGACTTATCAGGCGGCATTGCGTAGTTTGGAAAAAAACTAGGTTTATAGGTTGCTAAAATGAATCATCAGAGTGGCAGTTAAACCAAAAGGTTGAATAGCAATATTTCTACCTTTTTTTGTCTATTGTAAAGACGGTTCTGTCAATTAAAGCTTCTTTTTATCTACTTTGTAGTATAATGAAGTAGAGGTGATTAGATGATTGTAAAAGTTTATAATGCAGATTTTAGTCTCCAGTGGGATGGGATGTATCAATTTGCTCTTGAAAACTATCCTCAGATTAAAGAATGGGAATTGGAGAAGCTAGCAAAGTTTATTGCTTACGAACAGAACCATCATCGTCAGACCATTGTGGAATGTGAGAATCATGAATTAAATAGACGAATTCATGATTACTTGCAAGAGCATAGCTATTTTCCTCCGTACAGACCAAGTCATCGCCTTGTAGCTTCTACCTATGATATTCAGAGGAAGTTGGTTACTTCAAATTATTGTAGTCATACTTGTACAGTTGAGGTGGCTCAGGCTATTTTTCAGACTGGAAAACTCATGTCGGCGGTAAAAGTATTTGGTAAAAGTGGGGCTGAACTAGTTACAGATAGTCGTAATGCAGCTTCTGATCCAGCAGACTATTTTGACTATATTATGTTCGGATGGTCTAATACGACTTCGGGTTACCGACTGGCTATGGAGCGTTTGTTAGGACGGGCACCGTCTGAGGAGGAATTACAAGAAAAGTTCATTCCTGGCGTTAGTTTTCATTTTCTGTATGAAGAATTAATTCAAGCACCAGGTTATATGTTTGATGGCTATCATGTTGCGAAGGTAAGAGATAGTTTAGATTTGGATACCTTTCTTCATTTGTGTGTTATTCCTTCAAAAGATAAGTCTTGTTTTGAAGGTTTGATTCCTTGTCAATTACAAGATAGAGTGATTTACCTAGACTATGAGGGAGAAGGGTTACAGGCTTGGAATACTAAGGTTAATCAAGTACTACATGGTAAGGATAAGTTGAAGGAGTAGTGTATGAAAGAGATTGATCAAGCTCTACTAAAAAAAGTAATCATCGAGCGTCCTCGTTCTAGTCATAAGGGAGACTATGGTCGTCTTCTCTTGATTGGGGGGACGTATCCCTATGGGGGAGCCATTATTATGGCTGCCTTAGGTGCTGTTAGAAGTGGCGCAGGCTTGGTGACAGTAGCAACGGATAAAGAGAATATTCCAGCGCTACATAGCCATCTGCCGGAGGCTATGGCTTTTGGCCTTGATGATGAGCGATTACTTGAGCAACAGTTAGAGAAAGCGAATGTTGTCTTAGTTGGACCTGGGTTAGTGGATGATGAGTGCGGAGAACAGCTACTCCAAACAGTTTTTCATCATTCAAATCAAGACCAGACTCTCATACTGGATGGCGGAGCCCTATCCATTTTAGCTAAGACGAGAATGAAATTTCCTAAAGCCCATCTTGTTTTAACGCCTCACCAAAGGGAATGGCAGGTCTTATCAGGATTAGATTTGGATTCCCAAGGAAGCAAGGAAACAGGAGAGGCTTTGAAGAGATTTCCTTCAGGAACGATTTTGATTCAAAAAGGTCCAGCTACTCGAATCTGGCAAGCTGGTCAAACTGATTTTTATCAGCTGGAAGTTGGAGGTCCCTATCAGGCGACTGGAGGAATGGGAGATACCTTAGCTGGGATGATAGCCGGTTTTGCAGGTCAATTTCCACAAGTTAGTCTTTACGAAAGAGTGACGGTAGCGACCTATCTACATTCAGCAATTGCCCAAGAACTAGCTGAAGACAACTATGTAGTCTTGCCAACCATGATTAGTCAACAGATTCCAGCCTTTATGAAGAAGATACAAAAAGACACCTGAGGTTTTCAGGTGCTTTTTAATGATTAGAAGAGTCCTTTGACCTTATCAACAAGATTACCGATTCCTTCTGAGCCTGAAATCAAGCTTTGAGCTTGACTAAGGTATTCGCCGAGTTGGTCCTTGTTTTCTTCGACAAAGGTTTTTGCAGCAGCCAAATCTTTTTTCTCGATTAGCTCTTTTACTTGATTAAATAAATCTAATGGGTTCATGACGTCCCTCCTTTTCTACATTTCTATTCAATCATTTTTTAGAAAAACTTGCAAGAAACTTGACTCTTCAAATAAAGTTCAGGGGTGTCAAATGGTGCAAATTTTGATATAATTTTTAATGATGAATTTTAGAAATGATCGGTACGTTGTCGTGGATTTAGAGGCGACCAGTACCGGAAGCAAGGCAAAAATTATCCAAGTAGGAATCGTGGTCATTGAAAATGGCGAGATTGTTGACCAATTTGCAACGGATGTCAATCCCCACGAACCCTTGGATTCTCATATCAAAGAATTAACGGGTTTGACCGATCAGCGACTGGCAGAGGCACCGGAGTTTTCTCAGGTGGCTGGAAAAATTTTTGACTTGGTCAAGGACGGTGTTTTTGTTGCGCACAATGTCCAGTTTGATGCCAATTTGTTGGCAGAATTTCTCTTTTTTGAGGGCTATGAATTGCGCACTCCCCGTATCGATACAGTGGAGTTGGCCCAGGTATTTTATCCTCAACTTGAAAAATACAATCTGGGGATTCTCTGTCAAGAGTTGGGAATTTCACTAGAAAAAGCCCATACTGCCTTATCAGATGCCCAAGCAACAGCAGAGCTCTTTCTTTGTATGCGACAAAAAATGTTTGGACTGCCAAAAGGCTTATTGGAGCGCTTGTTAAGTTTGTCAGATGGTTTATTATATGAGTCTTATCTAGTTATTGAAGAAGTTTATCAGAAGCAGTCCATCCTAGTTGAACATGACCTGGTAGAAGTGCAAGGTTTATTTTTAAGAAAAGAAAAACCAGCCCTTTCTCCACGTAAACTATCTAAAGATTTCCAAACCAATATTGCCTTGTTGGATTTGGAAGATAGAGCTCCACAAGCTAGCTTTTCTCAAAAAGTTCAAGATTTTCTACAGAATGAGAAAATTGCTTTTGTGCAAGCTCAGACTGGAATTGGGAAAACCTACGGCTATTTGTTACCCGCTTTATCACTAGAAAACGAAAAAGGAATCCTTCTCAGTGTTCCTACTAAAGTTCTACAAAATCAAGTGATGCAAGAAGAGGCTCGTAGATTGGAAGAGGTCTTTCACCTTTCGATTCATAATCTTAAAGGACCACAGAATTATCTAAAACTAGATGCCTTTCATCATGCGCTAGAGGAAGAAGAATCCAATCGCTTGTATACACGTTTCAAGATGCAACTCCTAGTTTGGTTGACTGAAACAGAAACGGGGGACCTAGATGAGATTGGCCAGCTTTACCGTTACCAGCAATTTTTGCCAAACTTGGTGCATGATGGTAATCTTCCCAAAGCTTCTCTCTTTTGGTTGGAGGATTTTTGGAGACGGGGGCAGAAAAAAGCTCGCTCTTGCCAGCTACTTGTGACCAATCATGCTTATCTCGTTACCCGACTTGAGGACGATCCCAGTCTACTAGAGGGCCGTCTCTTGATCTTGGATGAGGCCCAGAAGATCTTATTAACTTTGGAAAATCTTTTACAGAAGAGTTTCGTTTTAAACGACATAGTAGACCAGCTAGATCAAGCCTTAGTTCGAGAAAAAGGGACGCTTCAAAGACGCTTGATGGAGAGTATTCGCTTTGAGCTTTGTCACTTGATGGATCAGTTCCTATCTGGTAAGCGTAGAATGTGCCCTGCGACAACCATGGCACAACTCCAACAGGATTTCTCAGAGTTAGAAGTTCAAAGTTTCCAAGATTATCAGCGATTTTTCTGTACTGATGGAGAATTTTGGTTATCAGCCTCAGACTTGTCTAGCAAGAAGGTTGTCATTTCTTCCAGTCGCAATCAACGTCTGCTCTTTTCGGAAATCTTTCCAGAGAGTTGTCAACTCTTAGCTGTCTCCGCAACCTTGGAAATTAGTAGCAGAGTAACTTTACCAGAACTAATGGGATTCCCGCATGCAGCCTTTGACAGACTGGATGAGAATTTTCAAGAAAATCAAGAAATTTTGGTTGTTAAGGATTTTCCGTTGGTGACTGAAACCTCTCAAGAAGACTATGCTCATGCTCTTGTAGAAGTGCTGGAAGATTTGTCTTACCTTGAAGAGCCCATGCTCGTTTTATTCACTTCAAAAGACCTTTTGTTGCAGGTATCAGATTCTTTATCTCTTTCTCATTTAGCCCAGTATAAGAACGGAGATCCTGCTCAACTCAAGAAACGATTTGAAAGAGGAGACTCTCAACTCTTACTAGGGACAGGAAGTTTTTGGGAGGGAGTTGATTTTGCAACTCACCCTCGAGTGATTGAAGTGGTGACACGGCTGCCCTTCCAAAATCCAGAAGATCCCTTTACGAAAAAAATGAATCAGGAACTGCGTCTTGAAGGGAAAAATCCTTTCTATGACTATCAACTGCCAATGGCTATTGTTCGCCTCAAACAAGCGATAGGTAGAACCATGCGTCGTCTTGGACAACGCTCCTCTGTCCTGATCTTGGATAGCCGAATGACAAGCAAGCGATATGGAAAGCAGATTGGCAAGGCCTTGTCACAGACTAGTCGAGTCAGAGAAGTTGGCAAAGAGCAAATATTCTCAAAAGTTCAAGAATTTTTACACAAAAAATAAAATAAACATCTGAAAGAATGAAGGAGACCTTTATGAAACGTTCTCTCGACTCTCGAGTCGATTATAGTTTGATTCTACCAGTATTTTGTTTGCTGGTGATTGGAGTTGTGGCTATTTACATAGCTGTCAGTCATGACTATCCACATAATATTTGGCCAATTCTCGGTCAGCAACTAGCATGGATCGTCTTGGGAATTATCATCAGCTTTGTAGTCATGTTCTTTAATACAAAATTTTTATGGCAGGCGACTCCCTATCTTTATGCCCTAGGTCTAGCCCTTATGGTTTTACCCTTGATTTTTTACAATCCTAATTTAGTGGCAGCAACAGGGGCTAAAAACTGGGTGTCAATTGGAGGAGTGACACTTTTCCAACCTTCCGAATTCATGAAAATTTCCTATATTTTGATCTTGGCTCGGGTTGTTGTTCAATTCACACAGAAACACAAGGAAAGTGAACGAACGATTCCTTTAGATTTCCTCTTGATATTGTGGATGATTATCTTCACGCTGCCAGTCTTAGGTTTACTGGCCCTGCAGAGTGACTTAGGAACGGCCTTGGTCTTTGTCGCAATCTTTGCGGGACTGGTCTTGCTTTCTGGAGTATCATGGAAAATCATCATTCCAATTTTTGTAACAGCTGTATCGGGAATTGCAGGATTTTTGGCAATTTTCATCACAAAAGATGGGCGTGCTTTCATACATCAAATCGGGATGCCAACCTATCAGATTAACCGTATCCTTGCTTGGCTCAATCCATTTGATTATGCACAAACGACCACCTATCAACAGGCCCAAGGGCAAATCGCCATCGGTAGTGGAGGCTTGTTTGGTCAAGGATTTAATGTATCCAATCTCCTCATTCCCGTTCGTGAGAGTGATATGATTTTTACAGTCATTGCAGAAGATTTTGGTTTTATCGGATCTGTCCTTGTAATTACACTTTATCTCCTACTTATCTATCGAATGTTAAAAATCACTCTGAAGTCCAATAACCAATTTTATACCTACATTTCAACTGGATTTATTATGATGCTTTTGTTCCATATCTTTGAAAATATCGGTGCAGTGACAGGCCTCCTTCCTCTGACAGGGATTCCTCTCCCATTCATTTCCCAAGGGGGATCGGCCATTATCAGTAATCTGATTGGTGTTGGATTGCTTCTATCGATGAGTTATCAAACGCATCTAGCCGAAGAAAAGAGCGGTAAGACAAGATTTAAACGGAAGAAAGTTGTTTTGAAAAAAGTTAAATAAGGAGTAAATCATGGCTAAAGTTGCAGTTATCTTAGCAGATGGCTTTGAAGAAATCGAAGCCCTAACAGTTGTGGACGTATTACGTCGTGCCAATATTACTTGTCATATGGTTGGTTTTGAAGCCCGAGTGACGGGATCACATGACATCCAAGTACAAGCAGATCGTGTGTTTGATGGTGATTTATCTGAGTACGACATGATTGTCTTACCAGGAGGTATGCCAGGTTCAGCAAATTTACGCGATCATGAACTTTTGATTGCTGAACTTCAAAAATGTGAGCAAGTTGGTAAAAAAGTAGCAGCCATTTGTGCAGCACCAATTGTACTGAATCGAGCTGGTCTCCTCAAGGATAAAGTGTTCACCTGCTATGATGGTGTCCAAGAGCAAATTGCTGATGGTCACTATCGCAAGGAAACAGTAGTTGTCGATGGTCAGTTGACTACCAGTCGAGGTCCAGCAACTGCCCTTGCCTTTGCTTATAACCTAGTGGAACAACTTGGTGGCGATGCAAATGCTTTGAGAGCAGCCATGCTCTATCGTGATGTTTTTGGATTAGATTAACTAAAACGAGAAGAATCTATCAATTAGGGGATTCTTCTCGTTTTTTACTGTTAAAATAGAAGGAAATCGTCGCTTTTTTGATAAAAAAATGCTATAATGAAGGGTATGAAATATCACGATTACATCTGGGATTTAGGTGGAACTTTACTTGATAATTATGAGACTTCGACCGCGGCTTTTGTGGAAACATTAGCTCAATTTGGAATCGAAGAAGAACATGATAAAGTTTACAATGCCTTGAAAGTGTCAACTGCTTTTGCGATTGACCAATTTGCCCCAATAATAGAGCATTTTTTAGAAAAATATAAGGAAAATGAAGCGCGAGAGCTTGAACATCCTGCCTTGTTTGAGGGAGTACCTGCTTTATTGGAGGAAATCTCAGATCAGGGAGGACGGAACTTTTTGGTTTCGCATCGCAATGACCAAGTTTTGGATATCCTTGAAAAGACGGGTATTGCTAGCTATTTTACAGAAGTAGTAACAGCTAGTTCTGGTTTCAAGAGAAAACCAAATCCAGAGTCTATGATCTATTTGCGAGATAAGTATAAGATTAGTTCTGGTATCGTTATTGGTGATCGACCTATAGACATTGAAGCTGGACAGGCAGCAGGCTTAGCGACGCATCTCTTTAAAAATATCGTGACATTGAGACAAGTATTAGACATGTAAGAAAAAGGAAAAAAAGAAAAAGGGAAAAAATGACAGAAGAAATCAAAAACCAACAGGCACAGGATTATGATGCCAGTCAGATTCAAGTTTTGGAAGGTCTGGAAGCCGTTCGTATGCGTCCTGGAATGTATATCGGATCGACTTCAAAAGAAGGTCTTCACCACCTAGTCTGGGAAATCGTTGATAACTCTATCGATGAGGCCTTGGCGGGATTTGCTAGTCATATTCAGGTCTTTATTGAGCCAGATGACTCTATCACGGTTGTTGATGATGGACGTGGTATCCCTGTTGATATTCAAGAAAAGACAGGCCGTCCTGCCGTTGAAACTGTCTTTACCGTTCTTCACGCTGGAGGTAAATTTGGCGGTGGCGGTTACAAGGTTTCAGGTGGACTCCACGGTGTAGGTTCATCGGTTGTAAATGCCCTCTCAACTCAGTTGGATGTTCGTGTTCACAAAAATGGAAAAATCCATTACCAAGAATACCGTCGTGGACATGTTGTTGCTGACCTTGAGGTGATTGGAGATACAGATAAAACAGGTACAACAGTACACTTCACGCCAGATCCAGAGATTTTTACAGAAACAACAACTTTTGATTTTGATAAATTAAACAAGCGGATTCAGGAGTTAGCCTTTTTGAACCGTGGTCTTCAAATCTCTATTACTGACAAGCGTGAGGGGCTTGAACAAACAAAACACTACCACTACGAAGGTGGGATTGCGAGTTACGTTGAGTATATCAATGAAAACAAAGATGTCATCTTTGATACGCCAATCTACACTGATGGAGAAATGGATGACATCACAGTTGAAGTAGCCATGCAGTACACAACTGGCTACCATGAAAATGTCATGAGTTTCGCCAATAACATTCATACCCATGAAGGTGGAACACATGAACAAGGTTTCCGTACAGCCCTAACTCGTGTCATCAATGACTACGCTCGTAAAAACAAATTGCTGAAAGATAACGAAGATAATCTGACAGGTGAGGATGTCCGTGAAGGATTGACTGCCGTTATCTCTGTGAAACATCCAAATCCTCAGTTTGAAGGACAAACGAAAACTAAACTTGGAAATAGTGAAGTTGTCAAGATTACTAACCGCCTATTTAGTGAAGCATTTTCAGACTTCCTAATGGAAAATCCACAGATTGCTAAGCGGATTGTTGAAAAAGGGATTTTGGCAGCTAAGGCGCGTGTAGCAGCCAAGCGTGCGCGTGAGGTTACTCGTAAGAAATCTGGTTTAGAGATTTCAAACCTTCCAGGGAAATTAGCAGACTGTTCTTCAAATAATCCAGCTGAAACTGAACTTTTTATCGTCGAAGGAGATTCAGCGGGAGGTTCTGCAAAGTCTGGTCGTGACCGTGAATTCCAAGCGATTTTACCGATTCGCGGTAAAATCCTCAACGTTGAAAAGGCCAGCATGGATAAAATCCTTGCCAATGAAGAAATCCGTAGCCTTTTCACAGCTATGGGAACAGGCTTTGGTGCTGAATTTGATGTTAGCAAGGCCCGTTACCAAAAACTCGTTATCATGACGGATGCCGATGTCGATGGAGCTCACATCCGTACCCTCTTGTTAACCTTGATTTATCGTTATATGAAACCCGTTTTAGAAGCAGGTTATGTTTATATCGCTCAACCACCAATTTACGGTGTTAAGGTCGGCAGTGAAATTAAAGAATACATCCAACCTGGAGCAGATCAAGAAATCCGTCTACAGGAAGCCTTAGCTCGCTATAGTGAAGGACGTTCAAAACCAACTATTCAGCGTTATAAAGGTCTTGGAGAAATGGATGACCATCAACTTTGGGAAACAACTATGAACCCAGAACATCGTCTCATGGCGCGTGTATCAGTTGATGATGCTGCAGAAGCAGATAAAATCTTTGATATGCTCATGGGCGACCGCGTAGAACCACGTCGAGAATTTATTGAAGAAAATGCTGTTTACAGTACGCTTGACGTTTAAAAAAATTTGGAAATAGTTCCCATGGTTTGAAAAATATGATATAATCATTACAATTGTTTCAAGTATAAAAAGGAGTTTGATATGTCTGATAATCTGTTGATTATTATTATGATTGTAATCGCGACTCTTCTGATCATTGCTTATGTTGTAGCGATTTTGTTACGCAAACGAAATGAAAAGAGGCTCGCAGTACTAGAAGGAAGAAAGGAAGAGTTGTATAACCTTCCAGTTAACGATGAAGTAGAAGCTGTTAAGAATATGCATCTGATTGGTCAAAGTCAGATTGCATTTAGAGAGTGGAATCAAAAATGGGTAGACCTATCCCTCAACTCATTTGCGGATATTGAGAATAATCTGTTTGAAGCAGAAGGGTACAATAATTCATTTCGCTTCTTGAAAGCTCAACACAAAATTGATCAAATTGAAAGCCAGATTACCCTTATCGAAGAAGATATTGCTTCCATTCGAAATGCTTTGGCAGATCTAGAAAAACAAGAATCAAAAAATAGTGGTCGTGTCTTGCATGCTTTAGATTTATTTGAAAGCCTGCAGAAAACAGTCGCAGAAGACTCTGAGAAATATGGTCAAGCACTTCCTGAAATTGAAAAACAATTGGAGAACATCCAATCAGAATTTTCTCAATTTGTGACGCTAAACTCTTCAGGAGATCCAGTTGAAGCAGCAGGAATTCTGGATAATGCTGAAAATCATATCCTCGCTTTGACGCATATCGTAGAGAGAATTCCAGCAATTGTTACTAAACTAACGACAGAACTCCCTGATCAACTTGAAGATCTAGAGGCTGGCTATCGTAAGTTGCTTGATGCCAACTATCACTTTGTAGAAACTGACATTGAATCACGTTTACAGTTATTGTATGAAGCTTTGAAAAATAACCAAGAAAATATTAAAAAATTGGAATTGGACAATGCTGAATATGAAAATAATCAGATTCAAGAAGAAATCAATGCTCTCTATAGTATTTTCACACGAGAGATTGCTTCTCAAAAGGTTGTTGAAAACTTGTTGTCAACACTTCCAACCTATCTTGACCACTTAAAAGACAATAATCAAGTCTTAGTGAAAGATATTGAACGCTTGAGCAAAACTTACTTGATGTCTGAGAGTGATGTCAATCACGTCCGTCGTCTTCAAGTGGATTTGGATTCCCTAGAAGTTACAGTTAGTGATTTGACTTCAGAACAAGAGGAATATTCAGAAGCTTACTCTGTATTGGAAGAACGTTTAGAAAATGTTCAAGCTACATTAAAAGAAATTGAAGATGATCAAGTTTCAGTGAGCGAACGTCTGGTGCAAATTGAAAAAGATGATGTTAATGCTCGTCAAAAGGCAAATGTTTACGTCAATCGCCTCCACACGATCAAGCGCTACATGGAAAAGAGAAATCTTCCAGGAATCCCACAGAGCTTCTTGAAATTGTTCTTTGCAGCTAGCCACAGTACCGAAGACTTGATGGCAGAGTTAGAACAGTCGCAAGTCAACATTGAGTCTGTCAACCGTATTTTAGAAATTGCAACTCACGATATGGAAATTCTGGAAACAGAAACATACAGCATCGTACAACATGCTACCTTGACTGAACAATTACTTCAATACTCTAACCGCTACAGATCATTTGATGAAGGGATTCAACAAGCCTTCCACGAATCTTTAGAAATCTTTGAAAATGCCTTTGATTATCAAGCATCTTTCGAAAAGATTTCCCAAGCTTTGGAAGTTGCTGAGCCAGGTGTAACAAACCGCTTCGTTTCTTCTTATGAAAAAACAAGAGAAACTATTCGTTTCTAAACAAAAGAAAGTCCTAGGGAGATCTAGGATTTTTCTTTTACCTTTCTTTTCCTAAAAAATGGACATTTTCCTATTTTTCATTGAAATTATAGTTTTGATTTGATATGATAAGACTATGACAAAAAAAAGAACAAGCCGTAAAGTAAACGACAAGAAGAAGAGAAATTTATGGATTATTGTGGGGCTTCTATTTTTCACAATCTTGGCATTAGGTGGAACCATCACTTATCAAGTTCTTACCAAGCAAGCTTTTGAGCAAAAAATTGAAGCACTGAAGAAAGAAAAAGATGATTCCTATTCACAAGGCAGTCAGAAAGATCATTTTCGTAAAGGGCAGGCAGAAATCATCACCTACTATCCTATGACGGGGGACAAGGTCATTACCTCTGTTCAGGAGATCATAGTAAAAGATATCACGGATAAGGTAGAAGATAAAGAACATTTGATTTTTTACTATTCTGAAAAAGATTCATCCTCTATCAAAGGTATTGAGAGTCACCTTATAAAAAAACAGGCCTATGACGTAAGTAATTCTAATGTTGTTGAATTGGAAAACACTTCATTGGAACAGCTTTACCTTAAAGAAGATGGTAGTCCTTTCACTCTTGATCAGCTATTTACAGATGCTAGCAAAGCCAAAGAAACATTTCTTGAGATTATCAAGTCAACGCTTCAAGATAAAAAGCTTGAACAAACACTTGTAGATCAAGTGATAGCCGATTTTTCAGCTACCGATTTATCATCTTGGAAGTTTGCTTACAAAGATAGTCAATTGGTTCTTTATCCAATCAAAGCAACCAATAATGTAGAAGAAATAGCTTTGCCTATTTCAGACTTCTTTGATGTTATCCAATCGTCCTATCTAACTGAAAAGGATGCAGAACTTTATAAGAAGGCTCAGGCTGAGAAAAATAAAAAAGTAGTAGCTCTTACCTTTGATGATGGACCAGATGGAAAGACAACTCCACAAGCTTTAGATATTTTAGCCAAGTATAAAATCAAAGCAACCTTCTTTGTTCAAGGAAAGAATATTGCAGGCAATGAGTCAATCCTTAAACGTATGCAGTCTGAAGGTCATGAAGTTGGAAACCATAGTTGGAATCACCCGGTTTTAACAAAACTGTCATTGGAAGATGCTAAGAAACAAATTACGGATACAGAAGATGCTATTACAAAAGTACTTGGGAAAAGCTCTAAATTGATGCGACCACCATACGGTGCAATCTCAGATGATATTCGCAATAGTCTTGATTTAAGCTTTATCATGTGGGATGTGGATAGTTTGGATTGGAAGAGTAAAAATGAAGCAGCAATTTTGACAGAAATTCAGCGCCAGGCAAGCAATGGATCTATCATTTTAATGCACGATATCCATCAGCCGTCAGTAAATTCGCTTCCAAAAGTAATTGAGTATTTACAGGAACAAGGCTATAGTTTCGTGACTGTATCAGAGCTACTGAATACTCGTTTGAAGCCACATGAGATTTATTATTCTCGTAATCAATAGATTGTAAGTCGGCAAAAGTAGAAAAAAATTAAAAAAAGATAGTTTTAATCTTGACAAGTAAGGGAAAACTTGATATCATATAAAAGTTGAGAAAAGCAGAAGTGAGAACTTCTCGCCTTGCGACTAACGTTGTCTGGCCCCTACGGATCAAGTTTCAGTAATGAAATACAATCATGTAGTGCGGGTTTGCGTTAGCAAGTCCGCTCTTGTTTTTCTCTAAATTAAAAAAAGAGGTGAAAACCATAGCAAAGCAAGACTTATTCATCAATGATGAAATTCGTGTACGCGAAGTTCGCTTAATCGGTCTTGAAGGTGAGCAATTGGGTATCAAACCACTAAGCGAAGCGCAAGCACTTGCGGACGAAGCTAATGTGGACTTGGTTCTCATTCAACCTCAAGCTAAACCTCCTGTTGCAAAAATTATGGACTACGGCAAGTTCAAATTTGAGTACCAGAAGAAACAAAAAGAGCAACGCAAGAAACAAAGCGTTGTGACCGTGAAAGAAGTTCGTTTGAGCCCAGTTATCGACAAGGGTGACTTCGAAACTAAACTTCGCAATGCTCGCAAGTTCCTTGAAAAAGGAAACAAAGTGAAGGTATCCATTCGCTTTAAGGGGCGTATGATCACCCATAAAGAGATTGGTGCAAAAGTTTTAGCCGAGTTCGCTGAAGCAACTCAAGATATTGCAATCATCGAACAACGTGCTAAAATGGATGGTCGCCAAATGTTCATGCAGTTGGCACCAGCAACTGACAAAAAATAATTGTCGGAAAGTCAAATAAAGGAGAAAAAATCATGCCAAAACAAAAAACACACCGCGCATCAGCTAAACGTTTCAAACGTACAGGTTCTGGTGGACTTAAACGTTTCCGTGCTTACACTTCTCACCGTTTCCACGGAAAAACTAAAAAACAACGTCGTCATCTTCGTAAAGCATCTATGGTGCATTCAGGAGATTTCAAACGTATCAAAGCAATGCTTACTCGCTTGAAATAATCGCGTATTTGTAAGTAAAGAATTCTAGGAAATATTTGGAGGAAATATAAATGGCACGTGTTAAAGGTGGCGTTGTATCACGCAAACGTCGTAAACGTATTCTTAAATTAGCTAAAGGTTACTATGGAGCTAAACACATCTTGTTCCGTACTGCAAAAGAACAAGTAATGAACTCTTACTACTATGCATACCGTGACCGTCGTCAAAAGAAACGTGACTTCCGCAAATTGTGGATCACACGTATCAATGCGGCAGCTCGTATGAACGGACTTTCATACTCACAATTGATGCATGGTTTGAAATTGGCTGAGATCGAAGTTAACCGTAAAATGCTTGCTGACTTGGCTGTTAACGATGCAGCAGCTTTCACAGCTCTTGCAGATGCAGCAAAAGCAAAACTTGGTAAATAATGTTTAAAAGTTTCATTCTGGCTCTTTTGGTTTTTAACCATTTGAGTTGGAATGAAACTTTTTCTTTTAAGGTTATACATTGGATTTGAATATAGGGGGCAATGTTTACTATTCAAAAGTAGGAGTATTCCTGTATAATAGAAATAACTAGTTAAAGATGGAGTTTAGATAAGATGATAGTAGGGATTGATTTAGGGACAACCAATTCTTTAGTTGGAGTCTATCAAGATGGTCAGGTTAAGCTGATACCAAATGCTTTTGGTGATTTTTTAACGCCATCTGTTGTTGCCTTAGATGATAATAATGAAGTGATAGTTGGAAAGGTAGCAAAGGAACGTTTGGTTACTCATCCAGACAAAACAGTTTCTCAATTTAAACGTTTTATGGGAACCAGCCATAAAATCTTATTGGGGAATAGCACTTACACGGCTGAAGAATTAAGCTCCTTTATTATTCGTAAGTTGGTAGATGATGCAGAGACTTTTCTTGGTGAAAAAGTTGATGAAGTTATTGTTAGTGTGCCAGCTTATTTTAACGATGCTCAACGTTATGCGACAAAACTAGCAGGAAAATTTGCAGGAGTTAAAATAGAGCGCATCATCAACGAACCTTCTGCAGCTGCTCTTGCTAAGAAATTAGAGAGTGAGATTGATGATGACTCTTTTATCGTGGTCGATTTTGGCGGTGGAACGCTGGATATCTCAGTAGTTGAGTTGTTTGACAACGTTGTTGAGATTGTGTCAATTGCAGGTGACAATCGCTTGGGCGGAGAGGACTTTACTGTCGCAATTGCTGAGGAATTCATGCATGTTAATCAATTAAAAAAGGAGTCTATTTCGAGAGAGTTCTATAGTAAAATCCTACTACAAGCTGAGAAAACAAAATTAGACTTAAATGAAAAAGAAGAAGTACGGATGTCCGTCTTTGACCATAATAAAGAATATCAGCTGGACTTAAGCTATCAACGTTTTTACGAACTTTGTCACCCCCTACTAGTGCGCATTAAGGCTGTTTTGGATCGAGCCTTGATGGATGCTCGCAATAGTCAGGTTTCATCTGATAATTTTGTTTTCGTTGGAGGTACTTCAAAATTAAGATTGGTGCAAGATTTCCTATCATTCTGTATCAATCAAGGGGTTGAAGTATCAGGGGACCCTGATAAAATGATTGCACGAGGATGTACCCTTCTTGCAGGAATCAAGGAGCGTCAGGGAGAAATACGTGACTTGTTACTGTCTGATATCTGCCCATTTACACTTGGCATTGAGATTGTTGGTGGTCATTTTTCACCGATTATAGAGCGTAATTCTACTTTACCTACTTCACGTGTTGAACAATATTACACATCAGAACTGGGACAAAGTCATGTGAAAGTACAGGTCTATCAAGGAGAGATGATGAAGGCATCTCAAAACTTGTTCCTGGGAGAACTTGATGTTCCAGTTCCTATCAATCATAAGGAACATGAAGGGCTCACTGTTCGTTTCACCTATGATCTGAATGGTATTTTAGATGTTGAAGTGAAGATAGATACAACACAGGAAGTTTTCAATCATGTCATCTTGCAAGAGAGTATTACTTTGACGGATCAAGAAATTAAGAAAAAACAAGACGCCTTGGCTCGTTATAAGATTAATGCTCAGGAAACAGAGGTCTATCGCTTCTTGATTGAGAAAGCCAACCGTCTCTACAGCATGATTTTAGGAGTAAAAAGGGAAGAACTGATGATAGCTACAAGGCAATTTGAGGAAGAAGTTAAACATTCCTCTATTCACCATCTTCCTAAAATCTATCAAGCCTTCTCTAGTTACTTGGAACTTCTAGAGAGAGGATTATAGGAAGGCACTGGTATGAATATTTGGAAAATTTTAGGGATAGAGCCAACTCAAGATGTCAAGGTTATCAGAAAACGCTATGCTGAACTGGTTCGATTATACCATCCAGAAGACCAACCGGAACTTTATCAAGAAATTGTTCAAGCTTACCAAGAAGCTTTAGCTTATGCACGATCTAGTAAAATTAGCCAAGAATCTGATACAAGAACTGGTTTCCAACAGCATCAATGGCAGAGACAAGAGAAGTCAAATGAAACAAGAGTGAATTCACCCAACTTTGATACTTTTGAATATGAAAATGGATCAAAGCAGGAGCAAGAAGAATTAAACTCGCTTGATTTTAGCGACTATAGAGATACTGCCTATTTAATTCGAACATCTATTGACAGTATATTAGGGAATGCTGACTATAGCTTTGAAGAACAAGAAGATCTGTGGCAGCAGTTCTTTTACCATTACCGCTATAGCATGAATATTGTAAAAGCGGTCCTCGAAGAAATGGATGTCTATATTTTCAATCGATATGAACATTTTGCTATCTTACTTCCTCTCCTAGAAGAATATATGATCGATTATCGAGACTGGGGCTACTATTATAAGCTCAAGTATTGGCAAAATCGAAGGGCTATTGCCAAAGAAAATGGCAGTCCTATGGAAACTGCAAAAAAGGAAACTGAGCAATTTTACGATTCTTATCTTTGGTGTCAAGATATTTTGAATGATTATCAAAAAGCAAATCAAATCAGAACTTGGATAGATTACTTTAAACACCCTTATGTTTCTGGCATGGTCCTCTTTCAAGTGAATCGAAAATGCCAAATAATCGAGAGTATTCCAGTTTTAGGCTACATTCTTGAGAAGATCAAGCAAAATTTAGATGAAGTGGATGAAGATTCCTACGAACAATTAGTAGCTTACATTGAGGTATTAAAAGAGGAATCGAATGAAAAGGTTGATTTACAACAATTCTCTCTCGATGATTCTGAAGAGGTTGAGCTAGCCTTTTATCATCTCCTCTATGCTTGCTATTCTGATGAATATAGCCTTTTACGAGATTGGCAATCTCTATTTGAGCAGGTAGAGGACAAATCAATATTGCTTGCTTTATTAGAAAAGATTGATGTCTATCCTCTAACAAATATTAAAGTTTTGTCTCTGATTCTTCCATTTGTAGAGAACTACAGTACTGAAAAAGATAGTTCCTATTTAAAGAAACTTCAATTCTGGAAAATTGTTCAATCTTATCCTTCTCTAGTAGAGGAATTTGAACTAAATAAAAAAGATAATTTTGAATACTGGTATCATGAGGGCTATCTACTTGTAGAAAGGATAACGAGTAGTGATGATCTCATCAATGACTGGGATAAGTGGAAGGAATATCTTAAAGCTAAACCTCGAATAATAACCGTCTTTTTAGAACAGTTATATAGGGAGTATCATCGATTCAAAGATGGACAACTCTTGAGGTATATTCTTGGAGTATTTCCTACGTCAAAAATATCCCCTCAGATCATGACAGAGGAAACCGATCAAAAACTAGAAGAGATGACTGCTTATGCCTACGAACTTTGTTATCCCAAGTCAATAGTGCCTTTTAAGATTTGGAAAAAGGGAATTTCTACAATAAACAAGCACCTTTTGGCTATCTTTGGGCTTTTGACTATTTTTAGTCTGATACAAAGTTTTAATGAAAAAGCTGGTTCTAATACCTGGGTCTATATGGGTATGCTATCACTTTTTTACTTCTTTTTATTGAAAAGGCAACAAAGAATTATCGAAGCAGGGTTGATTGCAAGATGGATAAAACCAAAATTGTACTACAACTTAACTTTGTGGGTTCTAGGAATTTTGTCCCTTATCTTTTTCCTCCCTTCATTACCTCTTGGATTAATCTCTGCTCTATCTTTCATTACTCTTTTTACTTTCATTGGTGATCTAAAAGTGGATAGTAAAATTATTTGGGATTATCCTGTCGATAAAATCCATTCTGTTGGTTTTTTGCTGACTACTGGGTTCATAATCAACTTAATATTGCATAACGAATTCGTTCTTGCTGTGCTGTTCCTGTATTTCTTTCTATTTATGATTGTTTTTTTCCTCTTCTTATATAAATTCATAGATTTCAGTGTGCCTGCTTCTGCGAAGGAAGTCGGTTTTAAGGAAGTTGGGATCCCTTGTTTTTTGAGTTTGCAATTGTTTCGTTTAGTACCATATTTTGAAAATCGAGTGAACTTGTTTAGTCCAATTATAATGAGTAAAGAAACATTTTCCTTAAGCTTATTACTATTTATAAATGCAATTGCCTTGTCTTACTTTACAAAAGAGAGGCGCTCGACTTTAGCTGTTAAAAAAATCTTTATGATTTATAGCTTACAACTCTTCATTTTCATAAGACGTTTTTATAGAATTTTCTTTGGGCCTGTGTTAGACTTACTTAGCAAACAGATTGAACCAGATATTCTTTTACAGAACAGTGAGTTTGCCTTCTTCTTTCTAGAAGTAGTCTTTATCCTCTTGTTGATACTGCTTGTAAGAAGTATTAGTAAGGAAAATGGTGAGGGTACTGACTGGAACTGAAACATCGAGTAAAGATCTATAGTTCAATTTCCTAGTAAATTTTCCTAAATAAGAGTATAATAGAACTATTAAAATGAAAGAGGTAATGAAATGGCTTCTAAAATGCTACATACTTGCTTGCGAGTAGAAAATCTTGAAAAATCAATTGCTTTTTATCAGGATGCTTTTGGTTTTAAGGAATTACGTCGTAGAGACTTTCCAGACTATGCTTTTACTATTGTTTATCTTGGACTTGAAGGTGATGATTATGAGTTGGAGTTGACTTACAACTATGATCACGGACCTTATGTTGTGGGTGACGGTTTTGCTCACATCGCCCTAAGTACACCTGACCTTGAGGCTCTTCATAAAGAACATAGCGACAAAGGCTACGAAGTAACGGCGCCTAATGGACTTCCAGGGACTCAACCAAACTATTACTTTATCAAAGATCCAGATGGATACAAGGTAGAAGTAATTCGTGAGAATTCATTATAGTTCATATCGAGTAGCTTGTATGCTACTCGTTTTTTAGAATTTGTGGTAGAATGAAAGAAAAAGACTGGAGACATGCTCATGAAAGTTTATGTAAAAGATGATTTTTGGCAACTATTTCCAGATGCCCAAATCTCTGTATTGGTGGCAAAAGGTCTCAACAATACTATTGATGAGAGTGACGATCCATATTTTAAAGCTTTATTAGAAGAAGGAACAAAAAAAGCTCAGACTTTTATAGCAGATGAAAATTTCACTCAGAATGAGGTGATTCAAGAATGGCGTCAGGCATTCACTAAATTCAAAACTAAAAAAAGTGCTCGTTCTTCTATCGAAGCTTTATTAAAGCGTGTGAGTCAAGGAAGAGAATTTAATCCAATAAATCCTTTGGTAGATATCTATAATAGCGTCTCACTTTCTTACGCAGTTCCTTGTGGGGGAGAGGATTTAGCTAAGATTGTTGGTGACTTATGTCTTGGGAGAGCTCAAGGGAATGAATCCTTCTTTCCACTAGGGGCTGAAAGTGATGCTCCTGCCTTAGCTGATGAAATGATTTATTTTGATGAACAAGGTGCGGTTTGTCGGTGTTTAAACTGGCGCGAAGCCCAAAGAACCATGTTAACAGAAGAAACCAAAGATGCTGTTTTAGTCATTGAAGCTATCAATGAAGAACAGGCATCAAGAGCTCGGGAAGCAATGCTAGAATTACATACTAAAATTGAGGAATATTTCGGTGTTAATGGCAAGATCAGTCACTTGACAGCTACAAATCCTATCTTGGAAATAGAATGATAAGTGAGAATCACAGTTAATTCAGCTGTGGTTCTTTTTTCTACAAGGGAAGAAAGAAATTGTTTTTCTATTTTCTAAAATGGTATAATATAAGAAGAAAAAGGGAGGTGATAGCGAGTGATTGCACAACTTGATACTAAAACGGTTTATAGTTTCATGGAGAGTATGATTTCCATTCAGAAGTATGTTGACCAAGGGAAAGCCTACGGCTACTCAGCACTTGGAATCATGGATGTTGACAATCTCTATGGAGCTTATTATTTTATCAAAGAGTGTCAAAAACAGGGGATTCAGCCCTTATTAGGTCTTGAGATGACCGTTCATCATAAGGAGGAACTCGTCAATCTCCGATTTTTAGCCTTGTCAAATCGTGGTTATCGAAATCTCATGAAGCTTTCGACTCTAAAAATGACAGGTAAAAAGGATTGGACCGATTTTTCTCCTTACCTTGAAGATGTTTGTGTTATTGTTCCCTATTATTCTGCAATTGATTCCTTGGACTTAGGGCATGACTATTATATCGGAGTATATCCAGATACACCTCAGTCGAATTTTTCTCACTCCATTCTCCCACTTTATCGTGTTAATTCCTTCGAATCTGAGGATTTAGAAACGCTTCAAATGCTCAAGGCGATTAAGGAAAATGTGACCTTGCGAGAGGTAGATGTTCAATCGCAACAAGGCTTGTTTTTACCTGCTGATCGCTTAGAGCAAGTATTTCAAGAAAAATTTCCGCAAGCCTTAGAAAATCTTTCTGAACTGATTGGAGCAACTACTTATGAGATTGATAGTAGTCTCAAGCTTCCACGTTTCAATCCAGAGCGTCCTGCTGTTGAAGAGTTGCGCGAAAGAGCTATTAAGGGCTTGGAACAGAAAGGCTTACTCGATTCAGTTTATCAGGCTCGTTTGGAAGAAGAACTATCTGTGATTCATGACATGGGATTCGATGACTATTTCTTGGTTGTTTGGGATCTCTTACGTTTCGGTCGTTCTCAAGGGTATTACATGGGAATGGGACGTGGTTCTGCAGTTGGAAGTTTAGTAGCCTACGCTCTAGATATTACAGGAATTGATCCTGTGTCTAAGAATCTCATCTTTGAGCGCTTTTTAAATCGTGAACGCTATACCATGCCTGATATCGATATTGATATTCCTGATATCTATCGTCCTGAATTTATCCGCTATGTTCGTGACCGTTATGGTAGTATTCACGCTGCTCAGATAGTCACCTACTCGACTTTTGGTGCCAAACAGGCTATCCGAGATGTTTTTAAACGGTATGGTGTTCCCGAGTACGAGTTGACATCCATAACCAAGAAAATTGGTTTCAAAGATACCTTGACAAGCGCCTATGAAGGCAATCTAGGATTTAGACAACTGATTCAAAGTAAGATTGAGTACCAAAAGGCTTTTGAAATTGCCAAAAAGATAGAAGGATATCCTCGACAGACATCTATCCACGCTGCTGGTGCCGTGATTAGTGATAAAAATCTAACGGACTATATTCCTCTTAAGTATGGTGAGGATATGCTCATTACCCAGTATGATGCTCATGGAGTCGAGGGAAATGGCTTGCTCAAGATGGATTTCTTGGGCTTAAGAAACCTAACTTTCGCTCAAAAAATGCAGGAGCTCTTATTTGAAACTCAAGGAATTCAGCTAAGGATTGAGAATATTGACCTTGAGGATAGGGAAACTTTAGCCCTCTTTGCAGCTGGGAAGACCAAGGGGATTTTTCAGTTTGAACAACCTGGAGCTATTCGCCTATTAAAGCGCGTGAAACCAGAAAGCTTTGAAGAAGTAGTGGCAACGACTTCCCTCAACAGACCCGGGGCGAGTGACTATATCGATAACTTTGTGGCTCGAAAACATGGTAAAGAAAAGGTAACGGTTCTGGACCCAGTTTTGGAAGATATTTTAGCTCCAACTTATGGCATTATGCTTTACCAAGAACAGGTGATGCAAGTAGCTCAGCGATATGCTGGTTTTAGCCTTGGGAAGGCCGACATTTTACGTCGTGCCATGGGGAAAAAGAACGCAGCTGAGATGCACCGAATGGAGGAAAGTTTCATCCAAGGAGCACTCGAAAAAGGTCATGGAAAAGAACAGGCTCAGCAGGTTTTTGCTGTCATGGAAAAATTTGCTGGTTATGGTTTCAACCGATCGCACGCTTATGCTTATGCGGCTTTAGCCTTTCAACTTGCTTACTTTAAGACACATTACCCAGAAATCTTTTATCAAGTCATGCTCAACTATGCCAGTGGAGCTTATATTCTCGATGCGCTTGAAATGGGCTTTGAACTGACACCACTCTCTATCAATACAATCCCATATCAGGATAAATTAACAGAGAAGACTATTTATTTGGGACTTAAGAGTATCAAGGGGATGCCTCGAGATTTTGCCTATTGGATTTTAGAGAATCGTCCTTTTAGTAGTGTCGAAGATTTTGTCACTCGCTTGCCTAAAAATTATCAGAAGTTGAGTCTCTTAACTCCCCTAGTCGAGATTGGTTTATTCGATAGTTTTGAAAAAAATCGCCAAAAAATCTTATCTAATTTACCTACTTTGTTTATTTTTGTGGAAGAATTGGGTAGTTTGTTTGCAGATAATAGCTACAATTGGCTTGAGAGTGAGGATTTTACGCAAGTCGAGAAGTTTCGTAAGGAACAGGAGTGGCTTGGAGTCGGTATCAGTCCGCATCCCTTACTGATTTTAGCAAAGAATTCCCTCTATCCAATTGTGAGTTTGTCTGAACTATCTGAAGGACAGACAGCTACAGTACTCGTTGAGCTACAGTCTATCCGAGTAATCAGAACTAAAAAAGGTGAAAATATGGCCTTTTTGAAAGTTAGTGATAGCAAATCAAATTTGGAAGTTACTGTTTTTTCTGATCAGTATCGCCAATTTAAAAATCTCCTACATGAAGGAAGATTTTACTACCTAAATGGAAAAGTGCAGGCAAGAGACGGTCGCCTTCAGTTAGTGTTAAATAATCTAAAAGAAGCAGTGAGTGAACGATTTTGGATTCAGGCTGCTGATCATGAACATGATTCTGAAATTTATCATATTTTAGAACAATACAAGGGACAAATTCCAGTCATTATACGCTACGAAAATGAACAAAAAAATGTTCTTTTGCCGGGCTATTTTGTTGCAAAAGATGTTAGTTTGCAGGAATCTTTGAGTCAAATAACTATGAAAACGATTTATCGTTAAAAATCAATGAAAATAAAAGAATTTTAACTTTAATTATGGTATAATCAGTTAGAATGTTAAAAGAAAAAGGAGCAAAACCAAATGAAACGTATTGCTGTTTTGACTAGTGGTGGAGACGCCCCTGGTATGAATGCTGCCATTCGTGCAGTTGTTCGTCAAGCAATCTCAGAAGGAATGGAAGTTTTTGGTATCTATGATGGATACGCTGGTATGGTTGCCGGTGAAATTTATCCACTTGATGCTGCTTCAGTAGGAGACATCATTTCACGTGGTGGTACTTTCCTTCACTCTGCTCGTTACCCTGAGTTTGCAAAACTCGAAGGTCAACTTAAAGGGATTGAGCAGTTGAAAAAACACGGTATCGAAGGTGTCGTGGTTATCGGTGGTGACGGTTCTTATCACGGAGCTATGCGCTTGACTGAGCATGGATTCCCTGCTATTGGACTTCCAGGAACAATCGATAACGATATCGTAGGTACTGATTTCACAATCGGATTTGATACTGCAGTTACGACTGCAATGGATGCCATTGATAAGATTCGTGATACATCATCAAGTCACCGTCGTACTTTCGTAGTTGAAGTAATGGGACGTAATGCCGGAGATATCGCTCTTTGGGCAGGTATCGCTACTGGTGCTGATGAAATTATTATCCCTGAAGAAGGCTTCAAGATGGAAGACATCGTAGCAAGTATCAAGGCTGGATATGAACATGGTAAGAAGCACAACATTATCGTTTTGGCAGAAGGTGTTATGTCAGCGGCAGAATTTGGTCAAAAACTAAAAGAAGCTGGAGATACAAGCGATCTTCGTGTAACTGAACTTGGTCACATCCAACGTGGTGGATCACCAACTGCTCGTGACCGTGTATTGGCGTCACGCATGGGTGCACATGCTGTTAAACTCCTTAAACAAGGAATCGGTGGTGTCGCTGTTGGTATTCGCAATGAGAAAATGGTTGAAAATCCAATTCTTGGAACTGCAGAAGAAGGAGCTTTATTTAGCCTAACAGCTGATGGTAAGATCGTTGTTAACAACCCTCACAAAGCTGATATTGAACTTTCTGCTTTAAACAAGAGCTTGTCTTAATCAACTTTAACTAAACTGGTAAAATGACCAAAAAAGGTCGAATTATATAAAGGAGTCACAAAAATCATGAACAAACGTGTAAAAATCGTTGCAACTTTGGGTCCTGCGGTAGAAATCCGCGGTGGTAAAAAATTTGGTGATGACGGATACTGGGGTGAAAAACTTGACGTTGAAGCTTCAGCTAAAAACATTGCTCAATTGATTGAAGCAGGAGCTAACACTTTCCGTTTCAACTTCTCACATGGTGACCACCAAGAACAAGGTGACCGTATGGCAACTGTTAAACTTGCAGAAAAACTTGCAGGTAAAAAAGTTGGTTTCCTTCTTGATACTAAAGGACCAGAAATCCGTACTGAATTGTTCGAAGGTGAAGCTAAAGAGTACTCATACAAAACTGGTGAAAAAATCCGTGTTGCAACTAAACAAGGTATCAAATCAACTCGTGAAGTGATTGCTTTGAACGTTGCTGGAGCTCTTGACATCTATGATGACGTTGAAGTTGGTCGCCAAGTATTGGTTGACGATGGTAAACTTGGTCTTCGTGTTGTAGAAAAAGACGATGCAACTCGTGAATTTGTCGTTGAAGTTGAAAACGACGGTGTTATCGCTAAACAAAAAGGTGTAAACATCCCTAACACTAAAATTCCTTTCCCAGCTCTTGCTGAACGTGATAACGCTGATATCCGCTTCGGTCTTGAACAAGGTATCAACTTTATCGCGATCTCATTCGTACGTACTGCAAAAGACGTGAACGAAGTTCGTGCAATCTGTGAAGAAACTGGTAACGGTCACGTTCAATTGTTCGCTAAAATCGAAAACCAACAAGGTATCGATAACTTGGATGAAATCATTGAAGCTGCTGACGGTATCATGATCGCTCGTGGTGACATGGGTATCGAAGTACCATTTGAAATGGTTCCAGTTTACCAAAAAATGATCATTACTAAAGTGAATGCTGCTGGTAAAGTTGTTATCACTGCAACAAACATGCTTGAAACAATGACTGAAAAACCACGTGCAACTCGTTCAGAAGTATCAGACGTATTTAACGCTGTTATCGACGGAACTGACGCAACAATGCTTTCAGGTGAGTCAGCGAATGGTAAATACCCACTTGAGTCTGTTCGTACAATGGCAACTATCGATAAGAATGCTCAAACTCTTCTTAACGAATACGGACGTTTGAACTCAGATTCATTTGAACGTAACTCTAAGACAGAAGTTATGGCTTCAGCAGTTAAAGATGCTACAAATTCAATGGACATTAAATTGGTTGTAACTCTTACTAAGACTGGTCACACAGCACGTTTGATCTCTAAATACCGTCCAAATGCTGATATCTTGGCATTGACATTCGACGAATTGACAGAACGTGGATTGATGTTGAACTGGGGTGTTATCCCAATGTTGACAGAAGCTCCATCATCAACTGATGACATGTTCGAAATTGCTGAACGTAAAGCAGTTGAAGCAGGTCTTGTACAATCTGGTGACGATATCGTTATCGTTGCAGGTGTGCCACTTGGTGAAGCAGTTCGTACTAACACAATGCGTATCCGCACTGTACGTTAATCTAACATTAAAAAGCCTATCATATCAAGCTTTCTAGCTTGTGTGATAGGTCTTTTTTTGTGGCGAGGGGCAAAAATATCATTTTCCTTTCAATGCTAAGGTATATAATACAGCTTACCCTGTAACTTTTGCTGTAATTATAGATTGCAATGGTCATTTTTCTATATTTATGACTAAACCTAGCTAGGATTTTTTGGATAATAAGTCTATAAATGTATGATTGAGGCTTGAGCTTATTACTGTTTGTGCAGAAAGGATTGCTAAAAGATAGGGTTTAGTAGTGTTTAGGAAAATAAAAAAGCTCTCTGGAAAAACCAGAAAGCCTGAGAGGCATCTCCATGTGAGAAATCGGTTCACACAATTTCTCAAGGTCCGCTCCTGCGTTATGACCTCCTATGCTCAATAGTAGCTCTCGCTACATATCGACTCATCGCATTGTCTATTCTACTATAAGGTCCATAAAATGTCAAGAAAAAATCAGCTCCCTATTAAGGAACTGATCAACAATGCTAATTGCCGGGATCGAACCGGCGACCTCATCCTTACCATGGATGCGCTCTGCCTACTGAGCTAAATCAGCTTACTTAAAAAGTATACTATAGTTTCAAATCTTTGTCAATACGTTATTTTCTTTAAAAAATAATCGGATTTCCGCTCAAAAAAAGGCTTAAGGAGATAGCTCCTAAGCCACTGTTTCCTTTAGCCTAATTTTTCTTTTATTTTGTCTGGATTCCAGATAAAGCTTGCGATAAAGCTAAAAATGATGGTGATAACAGCTACGATAATAGCTAGAATAAGGGCAGGGATACGGATAAACCACCAAAGTGGATTTGGTTTCTTATCATTGTGCCATTGTTTCGTTTCCTCATCTAAACGTTGGAATTCAGATTGGATACGTTCAGCAACCATCTCAATTCCTTCATCATTCATCTTCTTAATGTCCGAGATATCGATAGGATTTCCGAAGTTCATATCGACACGTTCACAACTGATGAGTCCTTTTAAGGTCATTGGACCAGTGTAAGTAACTGGCATGATGCGAACCTTGGCCATTTTAGCAATCAGAGCAACACCACCTTTAACATCGTTGGAATGACGACTGCCACTTGGGAACATGATGAGAGAGCGGTCGCTCTTTTTAAGAACATTGATAGGGTATTTGATAGCCGAAGCGCTAGGATTTTCACGATCGATTGGAAAGGCACCGCACATGCGAATCCACCAGCCAAAGATACGGTTGGTAAAGAGTTCCTTTTTAGCCATAAATACAAATTGCTTCGGTTTGGTCGCAAAGGCCATATAAACTGGATCCCACCAGGTACGATGGGGCGCAACTAGAATATAGTTTTCATCTTGACTCGGAATTTTATCCGTATTATGATAATGAGCATTACCGTTGATAGACCAAAGAATCAACATAACCAGCCCACGAAGATAAGTATAAAACATGGTATCTCCTTCAATTTTCTTTCTTTTATTATACCTTATCATACTAGGACAAGCAAATGTTTTTTTGTTTAGGCGGAATTGCTCTTCATATGAAATTAGAATTATTTTTAAAAAAATGATATGATAGAACTTATGGATAAAAATAAAATTATAGGCTTAAGCCAATCAGAAGTTAAAGAACGTCAGAAACAGGGACAGGTCAATGATTTCAAAGCATCAGCTAGTACCAGTACTTGGCAGATTGTAAAACGAAATGTCTTTACTCTCTTCAATGCTTTAAACTTTGCTATTGCATTAGCGCTCGCTTTTGTTCAAGCCTGGAGCAACCTGGTTTTCTTTGCGGTTATCTGTTTTAATGCTTTTTCAGGAATTGTAACCGAGCTACGTGCCAAGCATATGGTTGATAAACTCAATCTCCTGAATAAAGAAAAGATTACCACTATCCGTGATGGACAAGAAATTGCTTTAGACCCTGAAGAGCTTGTTTTGGATGATGTGATTCGCTTGTCTGCAGGGGATCAAATTCCAAGTGATGCGATTGTATTAGAAGGTTTTGCAGAAGTCAATGAAGCCATGTTAACGGGCGAGAGCGACTTGGTGCAAAAAGAAGTAGAAGACTTAATGTTGTCAGGTAGTTTTCTTGCCAGTGGTTCTGTCTTTGCTCAAGTTCATCATGTAGGAGCAGATAACTATGCAGCCAAACTCATGCTTGAAGCTAAGACAGTTAAACCCATCAACTCACGTATCATGAAATCGCTAGACCAGCTAGCAGGTTTTACGGGTAAAATCATCATTCCATTTGGAATTGCTCTTTTGCTTGAAGCTTTGGTCTTAAAAGGTTTACCACTGAAGTCTTCTGTAGTGAATTCATCTACGGCTCTTTTGGGAATGTTGCCTAAGGGGATTGCCCTCTTAACCATTACCTCTCTCTTAACTGCTGTTATCAAGCTTGGGTTGAAAAAGGTCTTGGTGCAGGAGATGTACTCTGTTGAAACCCTAGCGCGCGTGGATATGCTCTGCTTGGATAAGACAGGTACCATCACCCAAGGGAAGATGCAGGTTGAGACTGTCCTTCCTCTGACCCAGACTTATGACAAGGATGCTATTGCCGACATACTAACCAGCTATATGGCAAACAGTGAGGATAAAAATCCTACAGCTCAAGCTATCCGTCAACGTTTTCAAGGTCAAGTAGCTTATCCGATGATTTCTAGTCTTCCATTTTCTAGCGATCGTAAATGGGGAGCAATGGAGTTGGAAGGTCTCGGAACTGTTTTCCTAGGTGCACCGGAGATGTTGTTGGATGCTGAAGTTCATGAGGCTAGAGAAGCTCTTGAACGAGGATCTCGTGTCTTAGTTCTGGCCCTCAGTCAAGAAAAACTTGATCACCACAAGCCACAAAAGCCATCTGATATTCAAGCCTTAGCTTTGCTTGAAATTCTAGATCCAATCCGAGAAGGGGCAGCTGAAACTCTAGACTATCTTCGTTCTCAGGAAGTGGGGCTGAAAATTATCTCTGGTGATAATCCAGTTACGGTTTCAAGTATTGCTCAAAAAGCTGGTTTTGCAGATTACCACAGCTACGTAGATTGCTCGAAAATTACTGATGAAGAGTTGGTTGCCATGGCTGAGGAGACAGCGATTTTCGGACGTGTCTCTCCTCATCAAAAGAAACTGATCATCCAAACGTTGAAAAAAGCAGGTCATACGACTGCAATGACAGGAGATGGTGTCAATGATATCCTTGCCCTCCGTGAGGCAGATTGTTCCATCGTGATGGCTGAAGGAGATCCAGCGACTCGTCAGATTGCAAATCTGGTCCTCTTGAACTCAGACTTTAATGATGTTCCTGAGATTCTCTTTGAAGGTCGTCGTGTGGTCAATAACATTGCCCACATTGCTCCAATTTTCTTGATTAAGACAATCTATTCCTTCCTGCTTGCAGTCATCTGTATTGCGAGTGCTTTGTTGGGACGTACTGAATGGATTTTAATTTTCCCATTCATTCCGATTCA
Organism: Streptococcus infantis; assembly: GCF_047465035.1. Taxonomy (GTDB): domain Bacteria; phylum Bacillota; class Bacilli; order Lactobacillales; family Streptococcaceae; genus Streptococcus; species Streptococcus infantis_T. Next base: position 35,775 of record NZ_JASHAQ010000009.1, on the reverse strand, counting down.
GATTACCATGATTGACCAGTTCGTGGAAGGCTTCCCACCGTTCGTATTGACCTTTGAGCGAAATATTAAACCAGTAGAACAAAACTTCCTCAGAAAATCCATGCTCCGTGCACTACCAAGTGCCTTGATGGTAGTCTTTAGCGTTCTATTTATTAAAATTTTTGGAACCAGTCAAGGTTGGTCGGCAATTGAAATTTCGACACTTTTGTATTATCTATTGGCATCGATTGGTTTCATGTCTGTAGTTAGAGCTTGTTTGCCATTTAGTCTGTGGCGTGTTCTCTTGATTATTTGGTCAGTTGGTGGCTTCCTTGGAACAGCTCTATTTCCAAGAATTCAAAAATTGCTTGAAATTTCAACACTTACAGGACAAACATTACCTGTCTATGGCATTATGATGGTCATATTTGCTGTCATTTTCATCCTGACAAGTCGTTATCAAGCAAAAAAATAAAGAAAGGCTGCAATCCTTGATTGCGGTCTTTTTTAGGTACAGAATTGCTAGACAAAATATGGTATAATAAAGGGAAATAGACTTTTGGAAAGTGAGAGAAAATGATTTCGAAGAGATTAGAAACGGTAGCTTCTTTTGTTCCCCAAGGAGCTGTTTTACTGGACGTCGGAAGCGACCATGCTTATTTACCGATTGAACTAGTTGAAAAAGGTCACATTGAGCGTGCCATTGCAGGAGAGGTAGTGGTAGGTCCCTATCAATCTGCAGTCAAAAATGTTGAGAGTCATGGTTTGACTGAGAAAATTCAGGTTCGTTTAGCCAATGGCCTGGCAGCTTTTGAAGAGGCTGACCAAGTCTCTGTCATCACTATTGCTGGAATGGGTGGTCGTTTGATTGCTACGATATTAGAAGATGGTTTGGACAAACTAGCCAATGTTGAGTGTTTGATTCTTCAACCCAATAATCGTGAAGATGAGTTGCGCTCTTGGTTACAAGAGCACGGTTTTCAAATTATGTCAGAAAGTATCCTAGAAGAAGCTGGGAAATTTTACGAGATTTTGGTGGTGGAAGCTGGACAAATGAAGTTATCAGCGAGCGATGTCCGCTTTGGTCCTTTTTTGTCCAAAGAAGTCAGTCCAGTCTTCATCCAAAAATGGCAAAAAGAAGCTGCTAAGCTTGAGTTTGCCCTTAGTCAAATTCCAGAAAAAAATCAAGAAGAACGTCAGGTTCTAGCAGATAAAATTCAAGCCATCAAGGAGGTGCTCCATGAAAGCAAGTGAAGTGATTAAGCGTTATGAAGCCTATTGCCCACAAGAATTTTCTATGGAAGGTGATAGTCGTGGTTTGCAAATTGGCACCCTAGACAAGGAAATTAAAAAAGTCATGGTTGCCCTTGATATTCGTGAAGAGACAGTCGCTGAAGCTATTGACAAGGGTGTTGATCTGATTATCGTTAAGCACGCACCTATCTTTCGTCCGATTAAGGACTTGGTAGCTAGTCGTCCTCAAAATCAAATTTATATCAATCTCATCAAGCATGATATCGCAGTCTATGTCAGTCATACTAATATTGATATTGTTGAAAATGGTCTCAATGATTGGTTCTGCCAACTATTGGGTATTGAGGATACAACTTATCTGCAAGAAACAGGTTCTGAACGTGGAATTGGCCGTATTGGAACGATTAGACCTCAAACATTTAAGGAATTTGCAAATCATGTTAAGGAAGTCTTTGATCTAGATAGCCTTCGTATGGTGTATTATCATGAGAGTGATTTGCAAAAGACCATTTCAAGAGTGGCCATTTGTGGCGGCAGTGGGCAGTCTTTCTACTCTGATGCTTTAGCAAAAGGAGCAGATCTTTACATTACTGGTGACATCTATTACCACACTGCCCAAGATATGTTGTCAGACGGCTTGTTGGCTCTGGACCCAGGCCACTATATTGAGGTTCTCTTTGTTGAAAGAATTGCAACGTTTCTGAATGAATGGAAGGAAGAGAATGCTTGGTCGCTAGAAGTTGTCGCAAGTCAGGCTTCTACCAATCCATTCCATCATATCTAGTTAGAAGGTAAAGACAATGAAAAAAGTTGCCATTGTAGGAGCAGGAATTGTAGGGGCAACAGCTGCCTACTATCTCTCTAAAGAAGCAGATATCGAAGTAACTGTCTTTGATCATGGATACGGACAAGCGACCAAGGCAGCTGCAGGAATCATCAGTCCTTGGTTCTCTAAACGACGTAACAAAGCTTGGTACAAGATGGCTCGCCTAGGAGCAGACTTTTATGTAGATTTATTAGCTGATTTAGAAAAAACTGGTCAAAAGGTTGATTTCTACCAGCGCTCAGGAGTCTTCCTTCTCAAAAAAGATGATTCCAAGCTCGAGGAACTTTATGATTTAGCCTTGCAACGTAGAGATGAATCTCCCTTAATTGGCGAATTAGCCATTTTGGACCAAGCTGCTGCAAGCAGCCTATTCCCTGGTCTAAAGGGATTTGAGAGATTGCTCTATGCTTCTGGAGGAGCTCGAGTAGATGGGCAACTCCTAGTGGGTCGTTTACTGGAGGCCAGTCAGGTTAAGGTCGTAAAGAAAGAGGTTAGTCTAACTCCTTTATTATCAGGCTATCAGATAGACAATCAAATGTTTGATCAAGTAATTTTATCTACGGGAGCTTGGCTTGGACACATTTTGGAGCCTTTAGGCTATGAGGTGGATGTTCGTCCTCAAAAAGGTCAACTTAGAGATTATCAGGTTGATTTAGACATGGCAAGCTATTCTGTTGTCATGCCGGAAGGTGAGTGGGATTTGATACCATTTCCTGGAGGTAAGTTATCTCTAGGAGCTACCCATGAGAATGACATGGGATTTGACTTGACAGTGGATGAAACCTTGCTCGATCAAATGGTTGTGGCGGCGAGTCCATTTTATCCAGCCCTGGCTGAGGCAATTTCATCTGGTGAACGTGTGGGGATTCGTGCTTATACAAGTGATTTCTCTCCATTTTTCGGACAGGTTCCAAACTTATCAGGAGTCTATACAGCAAGTGGTCTAGGATCTTCAGGGTTAACGACTGGTCCTATTATCGGTTATCACCTAGCTCAAATGCTTCAAGGAAGAAGTGGAGTATTGGATCCAGCAGATTATCCAACTGAAAGATACATTAAAAAGAAACAATAGTAAATCTTTTACTTAGATTTTACGATAGTGTTAGGAAAGTAAATGACTTTCCCTATCAAAAATGGTAAAATGAAAAAAATAATCCAAGAATTGAGGAAATAAAATGCAAGAAAAAATTCTGGTAACGGGTGGAGCTGGTTTTATCGGAACTCACACCGTCATCGAACTGGTCCAAGCAGGACACCAAGTTGTTGTTGTCGATAATTTGGTAAACAGTAGTCGTAAAAGTCTTGAAGTAGTCGAAAGAATCACTGGGGTAGAAATTCCTTTCTACGAAGCAGATATTCGTGACACAGATACACTTCGTGATATTTTCAAACATGAAGAACCAACAGGTGTGATTCATTTTGCTGGTTTGAAAGCTGTAGGGGAATCTACACGTATCCCACTTGCCTACTATGATAACAATATTGCTGGAACTGTCAGTCTCTTGAAAGTTATGGAAGAGACAAACTGTAAGAATATCATCTTCAGCTCTTCAGCAACAGTTTATGGAGATCCGCATACTGTTCCAATCCTCGAAGATTTCCCTCTTTCTGCTACTAACCCTTATGGTCGTACTAAGTTGATGCTTGAAGAAATCTTGACGGATATCTATAAAGCCGATTCAGAATGGAACGTTGTTTTACTTCGCTACTTCAACCCAATCGGAGCGCATAAGAGCGGTGATTTGGGTGAAAATCCAAACGGTATTCCAAATAACCTTCTTCCATATGTTACACAAGTCGCAGTTGGTAAGTTGGAACAAGTTCAGGTCTTTGGAGATGACTACGATACAGAAGATGGAACAGGTGTTCGTGACTATATCCACGTCGTTGACTTAGCAAAAGGGCACGTTGCGGCCCTTAAGAAGCTTCAAAAAGGTTCAGGACTAAACATTTACAACCTTGGTACAGGGAAAGGCTATTCTGTCCTTGAAATTATCCAAAATATGGAAAAAGCAGTCGGACGCCCGATTCCTTATCGTATTGTGGAGCGCCGTCCTGGTGATATTGCAGAATGTTACTCAGACCCAGCCAAAGCTAAGGAAGAACTTGGATGGGAAGCGGGACTTGGTATTACAGAAATGTGTGAAGATGCATGGCGTTGGCAAAGTAAGCATCCAAATGGATTTGAAGACTAAAATGATGATTTCAATCATAGTCCCATGTTTAAACGAAGAGGAAGTACTTCCTCTTTTTTATCAAACTCTTGAAGTACTGATTCCAGATTTGGGAACAGAAATCGAATACATTTTTGTAGATGATGGTTCGACTGATAAGACTTTGGACCTTTTAAAGGTTTATCGAGAGAAAAATTCTGCAGTACATTATATCTCTTTCTCGCGAAATTTTGGGAAGGAAGCAGCCTTATATGCAGGTTTACAACAAGCTAGAGGAGATTTGGTGGTAGTTATGGATGCAGACCTTCAGGATCCCCCAAGCTTCTTGCTTGAGATGAAGGAACTACTAGATCAGAATCCAGACTTGGACTGCGTTGGAACACGCAGAACCAGTCGAGAGGGTGAGCCCTTTTTACGTAGTTTCTGCGCCGATCTTTTTTATCGTTTTATGCAAAAAATTAGCCCAGTAGCTCTTCCCCTAGGGGTTCGTGATTTTAGGATGATGAGAAGATCAGTTGTGGATGCAGTGTTAGAATTGACAGAATACAATCGCTTTTCCAAAGGACTCTTTGCTTGGGTTGGTTTCCATACTCACTATCTAGAATACCCTAATGTTGAAAGGCAGGCAGGTAAGACAAGTTGGAGTTTTAGACAACTCTTTTTCTACTCTATTGAAGGGATTGTGAATTTTTCAGATTTTCCTTTGATATTAGCCTTTGTTGCTGGTCTTTCGTCGTGTTTTCTGGCTTTGGTGATGACATTGTTTGTAGTTGTCCGTACTCTCGTACTGGGCAATCCAACTTCTGGTTGGACCTCTCTGATGGCTGTCATTCTATTTCTTGGTGGTGTCCAATTATTGACGATTGGGATTCTTGGAAAATATATCAGTAAAATTTATATGGAAACGAAAAAAAGACCCCTCTATCTGATAAAAGAACAGAGTGAGTCATGATAAGATTTGCTAAAAATAAGTCCTTCAAAAGACTATAATTTTCTGGAAAAATATGCTAAACTAGAGAAAGTGGGATTTGAACATCAAAACACCACTGATGACAAATTAATCTTTGATGAGCGCGCGAGTGGGACACTGTTTCACAGCCTCTAGCAGCTCTTCACTAGCTGGGATGTCTCTCTCTAGTAGATTCGGATCATCATAGAAACGCACAATACCATTATCATGGTAATCAAATAAATCAGAATAGGTTTGGCATAGCCCACAGGCAATGCATCGTTCAGGTATAAGTGTGATTTTCATATTTATATTGTAATAAGAAATTAGAAAAAAAACAAGGAGTAAGGTATGGAAAAGGAACCATGGCAAGAAGATATTTACGACATCGAGGAAAGTCGTTCGGAACGCAGAAGCAGAGGAAATAAGGGAACAGGAGTGGTAGCCAACCGTATTCTAACCATTTTGGCTTGTATTTTCTTTGTTATCGTTGTCGGTATGATTGCTGTTTTAATCTACCTGTCATCTGGTGGAAGTGATCGTACAGCAGCCTTGAAAGATTTTCATGATTCTTCTGCGCCTAAGGTAGAGGAAGTTTCTTCAACGTCATCAAGTAGTTCAGTTGAAGCATCAAGTTCTGAAGCAGGATCAACTTCTTCAAGTAGTTCAGAGGAACATACAAATGCTGAGGGAACCATTACTGTCCTTGCAGGTGAAGGTGAAGCAGCTATTGCAGCTAGAGCAGGCATTTCTATTGCTCAGCTTGAAGCCTTGAACCCTGGTCATATGTCTTCAGGAACTTGGTTTGCAAATCCTGGTGATGTCCTTAAGACAAGATAGGAGTGACGATGAAAACAATTCAGATCGCTATTGATGGACCAGCATCCAGTGGTAAAAGTACAGTAGCCAAGATTATTGCTAAGGACTTTGGATATACCTACTTAGATACAGGTGCCATGTATCGTGCTACGACTTACATCGCTTTGAACAACCAAGTAAGTCCAGAAGAGTCTTCTCGACTTCTTGAATTATTGGAACAATATCCGATTAGCTTTGGTCGTGCTGAAACAGGAGAACAGCTTGTTTTCGTTGGAGACGTTGATGTTACCAATCCAATCCGTGAAAATGAAGTAACCAATGCTGTATCTGCTTTTGCAGCCATTCCAGCTATTCGTGAAAAATTGGTAGCCCTTCAACAAGAAATTGCCCAACAAGGCGGAATCGTCATGGATGGTCGAGATATTGGTACAGTTGTATTACCTCAAGCTGAATTGAAGATTTTTCTTGTTGCTTCAGTGGATGAACGTGCGGAAAGACGTTATAAGGAAAATCTTTCAAAAGGGATCGAAACAGATTTGGAAACTTTGAAAGAAGAGATTGCTGCGCGTGATTATAAGGATAGTCATCGTGAAACTTCTCCTCTTAAACAGGCTGATGATGCAATCTATTTGGACACAACAGGGCTAAGTATTTTAGAAGTTGTCGAAAAAATTAAATCAGAAGCAGTCAAACATTTTTAATTGAAATTTTAACCGATTGACCACGATAGTGGTGAGTCGGTTTTTTAGCAATTTGTCAAATTTTTAATTTTAAGGTATAATAGTCTTTGTTAACGAAAATTTGACATTCAAACCATCATAAAAATAGAAGGAGATAAGATGAACAATCTACCAAATTGCCCAAAATGTAATTCAGAATATGTCTATGAAGACGGAGCCTTGCTAGTCTGTCCAGAGTGTGCTTATGAATGGAATCCTGCTGAGCAAACAGAGGTTGAAGAAGGCCTTGTTGCTATCGACGCTAATGGAAATAAATTGGCTGACGGTGATACAGTAACCTTGATCAAAGACCTTAAGGTAAAAGGTGCTCCAAAAGACCTTAAGCAAGGGACACGTGTTAAAAATATCCGTATTGTTGAGGGTGACCACAACATCGATTGTAAGATTGATGGTTTTGGTGCTATGAAATTAAAATCAGAATTTGTTAAAAAGATCTAATCATGACTGCTTGGAATAAATTTATTTTTTTCAGTCGGACTTTCTTGTTTTTCGCAGCATTTACAGGGGTTTATCTGGAAATTACCAAACGTGGTGGTTTAGGGATGTTGCTTTACTATACAGTCCTTTCCAATCTTTTGGTTGTCATCTTTACAGCTTATCTTTTGTTAAAGATGCGTAGTGGCGGTGATAGTTGGCAGAGTGCTGGGATTCTACGTCTCAAAGGTGGTGTCACTATGAGTATTATGATTACTTGTGTCATCTATCATTTCATGCTAGCTCCTTTGACGACAGATTTTTACCGTTTGGAAAATTTCCTTTGCCATTATATTGTCCCTCTCTGGTTTTTAGCAGATACAATTATTTTTGATAAGAGTCGTCAATATAAGTTAGTTGATCCCATGCTTTGGACTAGCCTTCCTTTGCTTTATATGATTTTTGCCCTCTTAAACGGTTTTGTTCTAAAGATGGATGTCCCTAATGCTAAGGATAGTCCCTTCCCTTATTTCTTTTTGAATGCTACCAAACATGGTTGGGGCTTTGTCTTTAAATGGGCGGCAACTATCTTTGTTGCCTACATGGTTTCAGGATATCTCTTTTATCTTGTGAAAAGTATTAAAAAATCTAAGAAATAAAAGTACCCAATGTGGGTGCTTTTTTTGTGATAGAGATAATTGTACCCGGACAAATCGATTTATTTTATCTTGTTATGCAGTCTTTTATACCTTACAATAAAACTGTAGCTACCAATACAACTATTGAGGATGAAAAAAATGACTGAAAATCGTTATGAATTAAATAAGAATTTAGCACAGATGCTTAAAGGTGGTGTCATCATGGATGTCCAAAACCCTGAACAAGCAAGAATTGCTGAGGCTGCAGGTGCGGCAGCAGTTATGGCTTTAGAACGAATCCCAGCTGATATTCGTGCAGCGGGTGGTGTCTCTCGCATGAGTGATCCAAAGATGATTAAGGAAATCCAAGAAGCAGTCAGCATTCCAGTTATGGCTAAGGTTCGAATTGGGCATTTTGTTGAAGCTCAGATTTTAGAAGCTATCGAGATTGACTATATCGATGAGAGCGAAGTTCTATCTCCAGCTGACGATCGTTTCCATGTGGACAAGAAAGAATTTCAAGTTCCTTTTGTCTGTGGTGCTAAAGACTTAGGTGAAGCCTTACGTCGTATCGCTGAAGGAGCTTCTATGATTCGTACAAAAGGGGAACCTGGAACAGGAGACATCGTTCAGGCAGTTCGTCATATGCGTATGATGAATCAAGAAATCCGCCGCATTCAAAACCTCCGTGAGGACGAGTTATATGTTGCTGCAAAAGAACTCCAAGTACCTGTAGAATTAGTTCAATACGTTCACGAACATGGAAAACTACCAGTTGTTAACTTTGCGGCTGGAGGGGTTGCAACACCTGCAGATGCTGCTCTTATGATGCAGCTAGGTGCAGAAGGTGTCTTTGTTGGCTCAGGAATTTTCAAGTCAGGTGATCCTGTTAAACGTGCGGCAGCAATTGTCAAGGCTGTTACCAATTATCAGAATCCTCAAATTTTAGCTCAAATCTCTGAAGACTTGGGAGAAGCTATGGTTGGTATCAATGAGAATGAAATCCAAATTCTCATGGCGGAGCGAGGAAAATAGATGAAAATTGGAATATCGGCCTTGCAAGGCGCCTTTGTAGAGCATGAGAAAGTCCTTGCAAAACTAGGAGTTGAAAGTGTTGAACTGCGAAATCTAGAAGACTTTCAGCAACATCGAAGTGAGCTATCAGGTTTGATTTTGCCAGGAGGTGAGTCTACAACTATGGGAAAACTATTGCGAGATCAGCAAATGTTGATTCCTATAAGAGAGGCTATTCTCAATGGTTTACCAGTCTTTGGAACTTGTGCAGGCTTGATTTTGCTAGCGAGACAAATCACTTCTCAAGAGGAAAGCCATCTAGCGACTATGGACATAGTAGTGGAGCGTAATGCCTATGGACGTCAGCTAGGAAGCTTTTATACAGAAGCAGACTGCAAGGGTGTTGGCAAGATTCCCATGACCTTTATCCGTGGACCTATTATTAGTGAAGTTGGTAAGGGTGTCGATGTTCTGTCAGTAGTGAACAATCAAATCGTTGCCGCTCAAGAAAAGAATATGCTAGTGACCTCCTTTCATCCGGAATTGACAAATGATCTTCGCTTGCATCAATACTTTATCAATATGTGCAAATAAAAATAGGTCGGGATTTTCCCGGCCTATTTTTACATGTAATAAACAATGGCAATGTATTGGAGAGCAGAAGCTGCTAGGATGAAGAGATGCCAGATCATGTGGAAGTATGGTTTCTTCTTAGCGTAAAATCCAGCACCAACTGTATAGCAAAGACCACCTGATACCATAAGAGTCCAAAAGATTGGATTTGTTTGACTGATGATTGCTGGTAGGATAGCCACAACTAACCAACCCATGATTAAGTAGAGAATTAGACTAAATTTTTCATTGACTTTTTTGGCAAAGATTTTATAAAGAATACCAAAAATAGTTGTTCCCCACTGAATGGCGATAATCAGATAACCAAACCAGTTATTCATCAAGGTCAAAACGACAGGAGTATAAGAGCCAGCAATCGCAACATAAATCATGGAATGGTCGATAATGCGCAAGACATACTTATGAGTGGAACCATAAGCCATAGAATGATAAATGGTCGATGAAAGGAACATTAGAAAGAGGCTAATAACGAAAATCGACACCCCAATCGATGATAAAAATCCATGAGCTTCATAACTATATGTCGATGAGATAGGGAGCAAAATCAGCATGATAAGTGCCCCTACAGCATGGGTGACACTGTTTGCTATTTCTTCTCCAAAACTAAGGCGCTTGCTAAGTTTGAAACTAGTATTCATTTGTTTCCTCCTCTTCGGTTTCTTTATAGACCAGTGCAAGTGTTTGATGATAGAGCTTGACCGTTTGGCAGCTTGTTCGGATAATAGGATTGGCTGGGTCTAGGTCTTCATTCATATAGTCTACAAAAGCATTGTAAAGTTCTTCTGAGTTAGCCTCTGTGTGTAGGCTATTCAGGGTTTGAGCAATTTCCTGGATTGAAAAAACAGACTTGAGCGTTGTGATAGCAATCAATCGGGCGATTTGTTTGCGTTGGTATTTTTTCTTTTCAGGTTTGGTGATATATCCGTGTTTGACATAGTTGTTCACCATTGATGCAGTTAAACCTTTCTCTTTAGCAAGAGAAATAGGGGAACAAACTTTATTCACATAAAGTAGGACCTGGTCCAAATAGAGATCAATGTTTGGAATTTCGTCCCATTCTGGGTAGGAAAAAGTAGATTTCATTTCCAACTCCTGTTTATCTAGTTTTAATAACTAGATTATAAAATAATAGAAATAAAAAGTCAAGTTTTAACTGCTTGTAGAAAGCCTTAAATTATGCTATGATGAGAGAAACTAGTCAGAAAAGAGGAGATAAGATGGAAATTCGTTTAGCCTTTCCAAACGAAGTAGATGCAATTATGCAAGTGATTGAGGAAGCTAAAAAATGCTTGGCGGAAGCTGGTAGCACTCAGTGGCAAAATGGTTATCCAAATACTGATACGATTATTGAAGATATTATCTCAGGTCAGGCTTATGTAGCCCTGGAAGAAGGAGAGCTCTTAGCTTATGCAGCAGTAACCAAGAGTCCAGAAAAAGCCTATGAAGCCATTTATGATGGAAGCTGGGAAGGAAGAGAGTCAGAGTATCTAGTTTTTCACCGTATTGCTGTCGCTAGTGATGTGCAAGGACAAGGTGTTGCCCAGACCTTCTTGGAAGGCTTGATTGAAGGCTTTGATTACCTAGATTTTCGTTCAGATACGCACGCTAAAAACAAAGCCATGCAACATATCTTTGAAAAGCTTGGTTTTAAACAGGTCGGTAAAGTTCCAGTAGATGGGGAACGTTTGGCCTATCAAAAATTAAAATCAAATGTCTAAGAAGTATGCAAAGATGCTGTACAAGTCTCCGATTGGAATCTTATCTTTGGTAGCAGATGATCACTATCTGTTTGGGATATGGGTTGAAGCACAGAGCCATTTTGAGCGAGGCTTGTCGCTAGGTAATCTAGTTGAGGTGAAAAGTCATCCCATCTTAAATCAGATTGCTAGCTATTTAGATGCTTATTTTAAAGGACAAAATCAAGATTTGTCTCAGTTACCTTTGGCTCCTGTTGGTAGTGACTTTGAAAAAAGAGTCTGGAACTACTTGCGTGGAATTCCTTTTGGTCAGACAGTTACTTATGGACAAATAGCTAAGGATTTGCAGATAGCTTCGGCTCAGGCTATCGGAGGAGCTGTAGGCCGAAATCCTTGGTCTATCCTCGTACCTTGTCACCGTGTACTAGGAGCTGGCAATCGGCTGACGGGCTATGCTTCAGGAATTGACAAGAAGGCTTGGCTCTTAAAGCATGAAGGTGCAGTATTTCAAGAGAATAAGGAATAGAAAGAAAAGAAAATGTTAGAATTTATCGAATACCCAAAATGTACAACCTGTAAAAAAGCTAAGAAAGAATTAGATCAACTCGGACTAGAATATAGGGATGTTCATATCGTAGAAGAAACTCCGAGTGAAGAAGTCATTTTAAATTGGCTTGAAACTTCAGAATTTGAGTTGAAGCAATTTTTCAATACTAGTGGTATTAAATACCGTGAACTGGGTTTAAAAGATAAGGTTGGAACTTTATCAAATAAAGAAGCAGCCAAACTCTTGGCCAGTGATGGTATGTTATTAAAACGTCCAATATTAGTGGAGAATGGTGCTGTCAAGCAGATTGGTTATCGTAAAACCTACGACAACTTAGACTTGAAATAGTTTTTTTCTATCTCCTTGATAGGTAAAATATATAACCTCACGCTTTTAAAGTATGATAAACTAGTAGGTAGACAAAGTCTCTTCTGCTCGTAGCAAATATTTTAAATCTAGGCAGAAGTATGATAGAATGATTCATTATCAGGAGAGGATGTTTCTATGAATGTTACAACAATTTTAGCATCAGATTGGTACCAAAACTTGATGCAGTATATTCCAGACGGTAAACTGTTTAGTTTTCGTTCTGTCTTTGATGGGATTCCAAGAATTGTACAACAATTGCCAATAACATTGATGTTGACAGTATTTGGTGCTTTTTTTGGTATCATCTTGGCCTTGGTTTTTGCTATTGTAAAAATTAATCGCGTTAGAATTCTTTATCCATTACAAGCATTCTTTGTTAGTTTCTTAAAAGGGACACCAATCCTAGTGCAGCTGATGTTGACTTACTATGGAATTCCTCTAGCATTAAAAGCGTTGAATCAACAATGGGGGACTGCTTTTAATATCAATGCGATTCCGGCTGCAGCTTTTGCCATTGTAGCCTTTGCTTTTAACGAAGCAGCTTACGCTAGTGAAACTATCCGTGCCGCTATTCTTTCTGTCAATCCTGGAGAGATTGAAGCCGCTCGTAGTCTTGGAATGACACGTGCACAAGTTTACCGTCGTGTGATTATTCCAAATGCAGCGGTAGTAGCAACTCCAACCTTGATTAACTCCCTAATCGGTTTGACTAAGGGTACTTCCCTAGCCTTTAGTGCGGGTGTTGTAGAAGTCTTTGCCCAAGCTCAGATTTTGGGTGGTGCCGACTACCGTTACTTCGAACGTTTCATCTCAGTTGCTCTTGTATACTGGGTGGTAAATATCGCTATTGAAAATCTTGGTCGCTTTATTGAGAGAAAAATGGCCATCGAAGCACCAGATAATGTAAAAACAGATGTGAAAGGAGACCTTCGCTAATGATTAAGATTTCAAATTTAAGCAAATCCTTTTCAGGTCAAACCGTCTTGGATCATCTGAATTTAGATATTCAAAAAGGGGAAGTAGTGGCTTTGATTGGTTCATCAGGAGCGGGTAAATCTACCTTTCTTCGTAGCCTAAATTATCTGGAAACACCTGATAGTGGAAGCATTCAGATTGATGACTTTAAAGTCGACTTTTCTCAAATCACTCAAGAAGAAATCCTAACTCTTCGTCGCAAGTTGTCTATGGTATTCCAACAGTTCAACTTATTTGAACGTAGAACAGCCCTAGACAATGTCAAGGAAGGTTTGGTAGTTGTTAAAAAACTTTCCGACGAAGAAGCAACTAAGATTGCCAAAGAAGAGTTGGCTAAGGTTGGTCTTTCAGATCGTCAACAGCATTATCCTCGCCACTTATCAGGTGGACAAAAACAACGGGTGGCTTTGGCGCGTGCTTTGGCCATGAAGCCAGCTATCTTGCTCTTGGATGAACCTACTTCAGCCCTTGACCCAGAATTGGTTGGTGAGGTAGAAAGATCTATTGCTAATGCAGCTAAATCAGGTCAAACCATGATTTTGGTTAGTCACGATATGTCCTTTGTTTCTCAGGTAGCTGATAAGGTTTTGTTCTTGGATAAAGGAAAGATTATTGAGTCTGGAACACCAGATGAGATTATCAATCATCCTAAAGAAGAACGAACAAAAGAATTCTTTGCTAGTTACAAACGGACCTATATTTGATATAATAGAAGACAAGAAAGACTCAGTTGGCTAGGCCAACTGGGTTTGCTCTTTAAAATTAATAGAAATGAGAGAGAGCATGCTAGTTCAGCTATTTGCTTTGTATTTAGAGAGTTTAGTGTTGACAATTCTACTGGTCTTGATTATTTTGGGACTCTGGATTGGACTTAGAGCTCTGTCGGGGGTTGACAAAACTGCTAAAGCACGTCAAGCCCATCTCTACGATATGATTATGATTGGAGTTTTAACAATTCCAGTATTGTCTTTTGCAACCATGAGCATCTTGTTGGTTATCAAGGCTTAATAGTTGTAAAATAGGATTTAATCCGTTAGAATAAAAATGGTTACAACAAGAAAGAAGGAAAGAGAATGTACGATACGATTATTATCGGTGCAGGCCCTGCTGGGATGACTGCAGCCTTGTATGCAGCACGCAGTAATCTGAAAGTGGCTTTGATTGAAGGAGGCCTTCCAGGAGGTCAGATGAATAATACTTCTGACATTGAAAACTATCCAGGTTATGCCAATATCAGTGGCCCAGAATTGGCTGAAAAGATGTTTGAACCTCTGGAAAATCTGGGTGTTGAGCATCTATATGGCTTCGTTGAAAATATTGAGGATCATGGCGAATTCAAAAAAGTCGTAACAGACGACCAAGTTTATGAAACTCGGACAGTTATCGTAGCGACTGGTTCCAAGCACCGTCTATTGGGAGTTCCAGGTGAAGAAGAACTCAATAGCCGTGGTGTTTCTTACTGTGCGGTTTGTGATGGAGCCTTTTTCCGTGGCCAAGATTTGTTGGTCGTAGGTGGAGGTGACTCCGCGGTTGAAGAGGCTATCTTCTTAACACGATTTGCTAAGTCTGTAACCATCATTCACCGTCGAGATGAACTACGTGCCCAAAAGGTCTTGCAAGATCGTGCTTTTGCCAATGAAAAAATCAACTTCATTTGGGATTCGGTTATCAAAGAAATCAAGGGTGAGAACCGTGTAGAGTCAGTTGTCATTGAAAATGTTAAAACAGGACAAGTGACAGAACAAGCCTTTGGTGGTGTCTTCATCTATGTTGGATTAGATCCTGTTAGTGATTTCGTTCAAGAATTGCAGATTCGAGACCAGGCAGGTTGGATTGTGACAGATGACCACATGAAGACAAGTGTTGCAGGGGTCTTTGCAGTTGGGGATGTTCGTCAGAAAGACCTTCGTCAAGTTACAACTGCAGTTGGAGATGGTGCTATTGCAGGTCAAGAGGCCTATAAATATATTACTGAACATAGTTAAAAAGGCGGTGGGACAGAAATCGATAGACAAAGTCTCGATTTCGTAGTCCCAGCCCCGCGAGGATGATTAGGAGCTTTTTGGAGTCCAAAAGACGAACAAAAAGTTCAATCAGCCACCGCGTCAAAGTTTGATTGCTAATAAAAAGGTGAGGTCGGGATCTTTTTGTCCCAACCTCACCTTTTTATTAGAGTCGATTTCTAAAGATTTCGTACATGAGAATGGCAGCAGCAACACTGGCATTGAGGCTCTGTACGTGACCATTCATAGGAATGGTGATCATCTCGTCTACTTGTTTCTTGATGTTGCTTGAGATACCTTTGCCTTCATTTCCGATGATGAGAGCAATCTTTCCTTTGGTATTCCATTTGTGGCAAGGAGTTCCATTCATATCAGTTCCAAAAGTCCAGAATCCTTCGTCTTTGAGTTTGTCCAAGGTTTGGCTGAGATTGGTCACGCGAGCGATAGGAACGTGTTCAATCGCACCTGTTGCTGTTTTTGCTACGACAGGAGTAACACCGACAGCTCGATGTTTGGGAATGATGACACCTGAAACATTGGTTGCATCCGCTGTTCTTAAGATAGAACCGAGATTATGTGGGTCCGTTAAACCATCAAGGATTAGTAGTAGTGGGTTTTCTTCCTGGCGTGTTTTAGCAATAATTTGCTCAAGTTCAGTGTAGGCAAATTCAGAAACGCGTAAGACAAAACCTTGGTGAACAGCTCCTTCAGTCATCTCAGAAAGTGATTTTTTGGAAGTCCAAGAAATGGATACTTTCTTTTCAGTAGCCAATTCCTTAACTTTTTCCACGTTCTTTCCTCGTAAATCTTCCTGAAGGTAGAGTTTGTTTCCAGTATTTGCTAAAAGAGCTTCTGTGACGGCATGAACGCCATAGACAATATCGTTTGTTTTCATATCTTCATTATAACACAAAATCCCGTCTTGCAACGGGATTTTCTTTATTCAAGAATGAGCAAGCCATCTTTAACTTCAAATGGGTCTTTTTCATTGATACGATCGTAGAACATAATGCCATTTAAGTGGTCAATTTCGTGTTGAACTACAATAGAGTTATAGCCTTTTAGTTTGATGCGGTGCTTTTCTCCATCTTTATCAAAATAGTCGACAGTTACTCGAGCGTGGCGGATAACATAACCTGGAACAGCACGGTCAACAGATAAGCAACCTTCCCCTTCGCCTAGGGCAGCATCTTGGACTGAATGTGAGACGATTTTAGGATTGTACATTACAGCTTGTAAGTCATAGGCTTCTTGAGGAGTTTCACCTTCCTCAGTGATATTTGGTACCAGTACGGCGATGATGCGTTTTGAGATATCCAGCTGTGGTGCAGCAAGCCCAACACCCCCACGTAGACCTAATTTTTCAGCCATAACAGGATCTTGCGAGTGTTTCAAAAATTGCATCATTTTTTCTCCAAGAATGATATCTTGGTCGCTCAAGGGGAAAGAGACCTCCTCGGCAACGGCACGAAGAGTAGGGTTCCCTTCGCGGATAATATCTTTCATATCGATTAAGTGAGCAGCTTTGGTAATTCGTTCTATAGCAGACATATTCTTTCCTTTCCTTCTATTACAATTACATGATAACACAAAACAGATGAGAAAGAAAGTCACAGAAGTTGCTAAAAAATAATATAATAAAAAGAAATACCAATTTGTCTGTGGTATAATAAGGTAAGGTGACTTGCATCAAAAAGTAGGGAGAAAAAATTTGGAACAACGTAGTAGAAAAAGAAAAAAAGGTCCTGTTCTATATGCTATTAGACATTCTGTTCGATTTTTCAGGAACTATAAGCAGTGGAACAATCGCACTTTTATTGTGGTCTTGTTAGCTTCGGTAGCTGTCTCGATGATTTTTACTTTATTAGTGGAAGGAACCCGAGGAATTTCTTTAAGCAGTAGTAATCCAAGTGCTGTGCAGAAAAAGTTAAATTCTCAGGAAAAGAATGCAGATACGGAGCAAGAAACAAGTGCGCGTATAATGGCAAATGGTGATATCCTCTATCATATTCCGATTTATCGAACTGCTCTAAAAGAAGATGGGACTTATGATTTCCATGAAAATTTTGAGTATGTAAAACCTTGGCTAAAGCAAGCAGACTTAGTTCTTGGTGATTTTGAAGGAACTGTAAATAAAGACCATTATCTCGCAGGTTATCCCTTGTTTAATGCACCTGGTGAAGTCATGGACGCTATAAAAGATGCTGGTTATCAGGTCTTAGACTTGGCTCACAATCATATTTTGGATTCTCAGATTGAGGGAGTTTTTTCAACTGCAGATGCTATCGAAAAAGCTGGAATGACACCAATTGGTGTTTATACTCATGAACCACGAGAGAAAGCACCGATAGTCATCAAGGAAGTTAACGGGATTAAAGTTGCCCTTTTAGCCTATTCTTATGGATTTAACGGCATTGAAGAATACATTTCTAAAGAAGACTATGATAATCATCTTTCTGACTTAAATGAAGACAAGATGAAGGCTGAAATTGAACGAGCAGAGAGGGAAGCGGATATTACAATTATCATGCCTCAGATGGGAATTGAGTACCAATTGGAACCAACTGAAGAACAAAAGATTCTCTATCACAAGATGATTGATTGGGGAGCTGATATTATCTTTGGTGGTCATCCTCACGTAGTTGAGCCTGCTGAAACGGTTGAGAAAGATGGGGACAAGAAACTCATTATCTATTCTATGGGGAATTTCATCTCAAATCAGCGAATTGAGACTATGCAAGATGAGGAAAATGCAAAATGGACAGAACGTGGTGTTCTCATGGATGTGACCATTAAGAAAAAAGCAGGTAAGACTACGATTGAGACGGCTAAAGCACATCCCAGCTGGGTTAATAGGACACCAAAAGGAACTTATTCTCCAGAAGGCTATCCGCTCTATTTGTACCAGACCTACATTTTAGAAGATTTTATAGAGGGTGGGAAATACCGTAGTCAGTTAGATGAAGATACCAAGGAACGGATTGATACAGCCTATAAAGAAATGAACGAGCATGTAGGTTTGAAGTGGTAGTGACATTAAAAGAGGAGCAAGATGGATATTAAGATAATAGCGACGGATATGGATGGTACTTTGTTGGATCCTCAAGGACAACTGGACCTACCTCGACTAGAGAAAATTTTAGATCAGTTAGATCAACGTGGCGTTCGTTTTGTCATTGCAACTGGAAATGAAGTTCATCGAATGCGACAATTACTGGGACATCTAGCAGAAAGAGTAGTTCTTGTGGTTGCTAATGGTGCTCGTATATTCGAAAATGATCAATTGATTCAAGCTCAGACTTGGGATGATGCTATGGTTGATAAGGCTTTGGGCCATTTTAAAGGCAGAGAGTGTCAGGATCAGTTTGTCGTAACTGCTATGAATGGCGGTTTTGTGAAAGAAGGCACCGTTTTTACTCAACTTGAAAATTTTATGACTCCGGAGATGATAGAGAAATTCTATCAACGAATGCACTTTGTTGATGAATTTGACTCAAGTCTCTTTGGAGGTGTCCTCAAGATGAGTATGGTTGTTGGAGAAGAACGATTAAATTCTGTTTTACAAGAAATCAATGACTTGTTTGATGGTCAGGTGCGAGCTGTTTCTAGTGGATATGGCTGTATTGATATCTTACAGGATGGCATTCATAAGGCGTGGGGCCTAGAAGAATTGCTCAAACGTTGGAACTTAAAACCTGACCAAATCATGGCCTTTGGTGATAGTGAAAATGACATCGAAATGTTAGAGTTGGCAGGAATTTCTTACGCCATGGAAAATGCTGAGGAGTCTGTCAAGAAAGTTGCGACAAAAGTGGCGCCAGCCAACAGTCAGGCAGGTGTTTACCAAGCTTTAGAAAACTGGCTAGAAGAAGGAGAATAACTTGGCAGTACAACTATTAGAGAACTGGCTCTTAAAAGAGCAAGAGAAAATCCAAACCAAGTATCGTGAACTCAATCAGATTTCTGTAATTGAACCAGATATCATTTTTATCGGGGATTCCATTATAGAGTATTATCCCTTGCAAGAATTATTGGGAACGTCAAAAACCATTGTGAACCGAGGGATTCGAGGCTACCAGACTGGACTTTTACAAGAAAATCTTGATGCCCATCTCTATGGCGATGCAGTGGATCAAATTGTGCTTTTGATTGGGACAAATGACATCGGAAAAGATGTTCCAATAAATGAAGCGCTAAACAATCTTGAGAGTGTGATTCAAACTATTTCACGCGACTATCCACTGTCACAGATAAAGCTAGTTTCAATCTTGCCGGTCAATGAGGGGGAGAATTTTAAACAGACAGTTTATATTCGTACCAATGAGAAAATCAAGGCCTGGAACCAAGCCTATCAAGACCTTGCCTCTGCCTATATGCAGGTTGAATTTGTGCCTGTTTTTGAGAACTTACTCGATCAAGAGGGGCAACTCAAGGCAGACTATACAACGGATGGTCTTCATCTCAGTGTCGCTGGTTATCAAGCTTTATCAAATACTTTAAAAAAATATATTTTATAGATTCAGTATAGATGAACAAGATTTTTTATGATTAATATTTTTTGTAAAATAAATATGTTGCTAATATTATTAAAAAAATTCTTTCAATGCTAGCAATCTCATGTTAGTTGATGATACTATTCACTTGTCGGAGGATATACTAAATAATAGACCTTGAAAGTATAGTGAAGTGAAATAAAATCTGGATAAATTGATTAAGGAAGTCAAATCAATTTCTCGCAATGTTTTAGAAGTCACAGTGCACTATTCTGTATGCAATCTACTATCTGCTCTTCATTTGACAATTCGATACAATAAAAAGCTCCATAATATCTATAGGAATTTGCCTATTACAAATATTATCGAGCTTTTTTGGCTCTTTCCTACTATTTGTCAAGTCTATCAAGGTTTTAAGAATCAAATGAGACAAGACAGTAGCTGTTTTGAGGCTACTGTCATATTTTCAACAAAAATAAATCGTTTTCACTTGACAAAAATTGGTCTATACCATATAATAAAATAAAGAATATGGAGGACAAAATTATGAAAGTTATTCAAGTGGAAAATCCAATTGAAGGTGGAAAAGTTGCTTTTGATATCTTAAAAGAAAAATTGGAAAACGGTGCACAAACATTGGGACTTGCAACAGGAAGTAGCCCTCTGGAATTTTACCAACGAATCGTTGAGAGCGATCTTGATTTTTCAAATCTTACAAGTGTGAACTTGGATGAGTACGTAGGTCTTGATGGGGACAATCCTCAATCATACCGTTACTTTATGCAAGAAAATCTATTCAACAAGAAGCCATTTAAAGAAAGTTTCTTGCCACGTGGTGTCAAGGATAATGCAGAAGCAGAAGTAGAACGCTACAACCAAATTCTTGCTGACCATCCAGTTGACCTACAAATCTTAGGAATTGGCCGCAATGGTCATATTGGCTTTAATGAACCAGGCACACCATTTGATAGCCAAACTCACCTTGTAGAGCTAGATCAGTCTACAATCGAAGCTAACGCGCGCTTCTTTGAGAAGATTGAAGATGTTCCAACTCAAGCTATTTCAATGGGGATTAAAAATATTTTGGATGCTAAATCTATCCTTCTCTTTGCTTATGGGGAATCAAAAGCAGAAGCTATCGCTGGAACTGTTGAAGGTCCTGTGACAGAAAGTCTACCTGCAAGTAGCCTGCAAAACCATCCAGATGTGACCATTATCGCAGATGCAGCAGCACTCAGCTTGTTAAAAAAATAAGATTTTTATCATTAAAGACCATTCGATCCTATGGATTGGGTGGTTTTTTGGTCTGGATATATTTCAAATATGATGAGGGATGAAAATCAAAATTTTTTGTATTTTTTACATGAAGAAGACAAATTTGACTGTTCATCACTTTCTGCTTTTTGTCAGTATTTAGCAAAGATAGAAGCTATCAGTTTAGGTCAACTAAAGTATTTACATTTTATTCAAGAGCAGATACTTAAACACCTTGTCTGGCATTTTGAGAGTCAGGATGTGTATATCATTTCTGATCTACCGTCAGATTATTGGGAGTACCTAGATCACATGGGGTTAGAAATTAAAAAATTAAGTGTTTGTTTAGAACAAACCTTAGAAGTGGAGAACTAGGCTAGACATAATGGTAAAATCTTGTAAATTTTAAATTGAATGATTTGGGAGAATTTCATTTTTTTCTTGACAATTTTCTTTATTCCGTGTAAAATAGAATAGATCTTGAACTTGAAGGGAGTGAAAAAAATGTCTAAAACAGTAGTACGTAAGAATGAATCTCTTGACGATGCACTTCGTCGTTTCAAACGTGCAGTTACTAAAGCTGGTACTCTTCAAGAAACACGCAAACGTGAATTCTATGAAAAACCTTCTGTAAAACGTAAACGTAAGTCAGAAGCAGCTCGTAAACGTAAAAAATTCTAATTAATAAGAAAGGCTAGAGTAATCTAGTCTTTTTTGCTTTAAATAAATCCTATAAATTCTGCAAAATTCTGAAACTTCCTCCTACAATTTGATATAATAGAGGGAAGAACTTGATTGAAGGAGAAAATTATGTCGGTTTTAGTCAAAGAAGTGATTGATAAGCTCAGACTAGACATTGTCTATGGTGAGACTGAATTACTTGAAAAGAAAATCAATACTGCGGATATTACGCGACCAGGGCTTGAAATGACGGGGTATTTTGACTACTATACTCCAGAGCGGATTCAACTTTTGGGAATGAAAGAGTGGTCTTATCTGATTAGTATGTCTTCTCATAACCGCTACCAGGTTTTGAAAAAGATGTTTCAACCAGAAACACCTGCAGTTATTGTTGCGCGTGGTTTAGTAGTTCCAGAGGAAATGCTAAAGGCTGCTAGAGAATGTAAAATCGCTATTTTAACGAGTCGTACAGCAACAAGTCGTCTGTCTGGGGAATTGTCAAGTTACCTAGATTCTCGTTTGGCTGAGCGTGAAAGTGTACATGGTGTCTTGATGGACATCTATGGTATGGGTGTGTTAATCCAGGGCGACAGTGGTATTGGTAAGAGTGAGACAGGTCTAGAACTCGTGAAACGAGGACACCGTTTGGTAGCGGATGACCGTGTAGATATCTTTGCTAAGGATGAAATGACTCTCTGGGGTGAACCAGCTGAAATCTTGAAGCATTTACTTGAGATTCGTGGTGTTGGTATTATAGATGTGATGAGTCTTTATGGTGCCAGTGCAGTTAAGGATTCTTCACAAGTTCAGTTGGCTGTCTATCTAGAAAATTATGACACACAAAAGACTTTTGATCGCCTAGGCAATAATGCTGAAGAATTGGAGATTTCTGGAGTAGCCATTCCGCGTATCCGCATTCCTGTAAAAACAGGACGTAATATTTCTGTCGTTATCGAAGCAGCAGCGATGAATTATCGTGCTAAGGAAATGGGCTTTGATGCTACTCGATTGTTTGAAGAAAGATTGACAAATCTGATTGCAAAGAACGAGGTGAAAGATGATTGATCCAATCGCTTTTCAAATTGGTCCTTTAGCTGTTAGATGGTATGCACTCTGCATTGTTTCAGGTCTTGTTTTAGCGGTATACCTTGCCAGTAAAGAAGCGCCTAAAAAGAAGATTTTATCTGATGATATTTTGGACTTTATCTTAATTGCCTTTCCTTTATCCATCATTGGTGCTAGACTCTACTATGTTATTTTTAGATTTGATTACTATAGCCAACATCTGGGAGAGATTTTTGCTATTTGGAATGGTGGTCTTGCGATTTATGGCGGTTTAATTACTGGAGCGATTGTTCTCTATATCTTTGCTGATCGCAAATTAATCAATACTTGGGATTTCTTAGATATTGCAGCTCCGAGCGTCATGATTGCTCAGAGTTTAGGGCGTTGGGGAAACTTCTTTAACCAAGAAGCTTATGGAGCAGTCGTTGAAAATCTTGATTACTTACCTGATTTTATTAAGAATCAAATGTATATTGATGGCTCATACCGCCAACCAACCTTCTTATACGAATCTATCTGGAATCTGATCGGTTTTGCCTTGATTGTCATTTTTAGACGCCGATTAAAGAATATCCGTCGTGGTCAGATCACTGCCTTTTATCTAATTTGGTACGGATTTGGACGTATGATTATCGAGGGAATGCGTACGGATAGTCTCATGTTCTTTGGGCTCCGAGTATCCCAGTGGTTGTCTGCCCTATTGATTGGCCTTGGTATTTATATCATCTTTTATCAAAATCGGGAAAAAGCACCATTTTATAATGTAAAAAAGGAGAATTAAAATGTTAGAAGTGGCTTATATTATTGTGGCAATTGCCTTGGTTGTATTTTTAGTTTATCTGATTATTACCCTTCAAAAAGTTGGTCGTGTAATTGATGAAACTGAAAAAACTGTTAAAACTTTAACATCAGATGTAGATGTAACTCTTCATCAAACAAATGAATTGCTTACAAAGGTCAATGTTCTGGTTGATGATATCAACGTTAAAGTGGCAACGATTGACCCCCTCTTTACAGCAGTGGCTGATTTGTCTGTTTCTGTATCAGACCTTAATGATCAAGCGCGTGTTTTGAGTAAAAAGGCATCATCTGCTGGTTCAAAAACATTGAAGACTGGCGCAGGCTTGTCAGCTATTCGAGTTGCAAGTAAATTTTTCAAAAAATAAAAAAGGAGTAAGCTAATGGGTAAACTATCATCTATCTTTCTAGGAACTGTTTCAGGTGTTGCTGCAGCCTTGTTTTTAACAAGTGATAAAGGTAAGCAAGTGAGAAGCCATGCACAAGAATTTTTAGAAGATCTAAAAGAAGATCCTGAGTATGCTAAAGAGCAGGTTTGTGAAAAATTAACGGATGTCAAAGAACAAACCAAAGAATTTGTTCTTAAAACAAAAGAGCAGATTGAATCTGGGGAAATTACTCTTGACACTGTTCTTGATAAAGCAAAATATCATGCTCAACAAGCGACTGAAGCTTCAAAAGAAACCTTGAATCATTTTAAATCACAACTGGAAGAGAAAATAGTTGTGGAAGAAAAAGAAAATGGTCAAGAAATTGTCATCGAGCTTCAAGAAAATTAATATATAATCACCATTTCTTGGTTTTCTAGAAAATCAAGAATGGTGATTTTTTTTCTTTTAATGAACTCTTTGTGATATAATGGCAGTATAGAAAGTGCAATATTTAGATTTCTTTCTTAATTTACTGAAATTTTAACAGCAAGTTATTGATCTTCATATGGACGGGGAAATGTACCTAGGTGATAAAATAGAAAAAGATAACCTTGTACTTTTTTACAGAGTTTTTTGGAAGTCTAAAATTAGCGGTTCTGTCCGTAACCTAAATAACCCGCCTGATGAACTGGGTGACTGGGTTTAGCTATTACAACAACTAGTTATTTAAAGATTGAAAGGATTTAAAATGTGATGTATTAAAGTAGAGTAAACTTCCTAAATTTTAGGAGAAACAAAAATTATGATTTTGTTAACAGAAGATGTTAACGTTTTCTATATTAAGTATGAAAAATAGTTAAAAGGATTGGATAACATGAAAGATATCTTTAATAAACGCCAACGTTTTTCGATTCGGAAGTTTTCTGTTGGAGCGGCATCTGTACTAATAGGGGTTGCCTTGTTTGCTCCAACTCAAGGAGTTTTGGCTTCTACGGAAAATAATGATAAATCAGGGATAGAAGTTAATTCTGAGATTGACAATTCACTGCCGACTGTGGAGATCAAAGAAGAAGTTCAAAGTATCTCAGAACATCGAAACAATGCTTCTTCTGAGATAGATGCTAAAGAGATTTCAACAGTAGCTACAAAAGAGACAGTTCTAGATACTTCTGGTGGTAAGGAAACTATCAATTCGACGGCAACTACTTTGGTGGCTGGTGAAGACAGATCAAGTGCTTCAGAGGTTAGAGCAGCATCAAATCCTACTGAGATTAAAAAATATGAATTGACTGAGGAAGATGCTAAAAAAATCAAAGCAGGAATAATCGGTTCAGAAGGTGATCAACTTGATAGTTTATTAGTTAATGGTCCCAAGTTAAATCCAGAAGGTTATACAGATGATGATTACTTGAAGGATAAAGAAGAGCTTTATATTTATGAAAAAAATGGGAAAAAGTATGTAGGTTATAATAGTCATCCGCTACTAGAGGATACTGATGGTGATGGTATTATTGACAGTGACGAAAAGTCAGATGAAAAATTAAAATGGAATGTAAGTGAACGTGATATGATTATGTTCATGGAATTGTCCTACCGTGACGATAAGTACATTGACAGAGTACTGGATCATAAGACACCTTTAACAGAAGCAGAGTTATACAAAAAGAAAGGTGAAAGTAAACCACGCTATGAATATATGATGATGAATAGGGAATTGGGACCTTATTGGAAAAGAAAGAAAAGTTATCATACATCCAGTGGACTTGATGCTGTATTATTTGAGACTAAGAGCGATTTCTTATATTTACCAAATGGAACTGCCCAGGTACTAGCATTTCGTGGAACTAGTGATTCTAAAGACATAGGTGCTGATATAACACTTGGAACAGGTGGTAACCCTAAACAAGCTAAAGAAGCAGAAGAAATTATGCGTGAATTAGCTAAGGATAAGAGTATCACCAACCTTTATCTAACAGGACATTCTCTGGGAGGATATTTAGTACAACGGGCAATGGTTGAAGCCTATCAGTTGGCGTATTCTGACAGCAGAGTCATGTCTACTAAAGAACAGCTGGCTTATAGAAACTTTTATAATAATGTATTAAAAAAAGGAACAACATTTAATGCCCCAAAAGTTGTGACAAGTTTGGTTTCTGGTCGTGAATTTTGGCAGAAAGGTTTAGATAGCAAAAAAATAGCTAAGTTAGGGAAATTGACTCATTATATTGTTGATAATGATTCGACGATAAGAAAAGGTGTCAGCAATGATAGTGATGTTATTATAAATGTTGGGGATACAAAAGGAGGGCATAGTTCCCGTTCTTATTTTGAAGCCGATATGATTAATAGACGACCAGAGTTTATTTCTGGGAAACGAATTTCCTTAGATGGGATAGGTTTTCAAAATCCTAAGATTACTACAGCCAAGTCTCTAGAAAAAGTTGGAGAAACTACTGTATATAGCAAACTCGGAAATGACATCATTAAGTCAACAACTGTTAGTATTAAGGATCCTGATACAGGAAATATTACTAAGAATACAACTGATGAAATCTTCAAGAAAGATGGTGCCAAGGACAAAGTAGAAACAACAGAAATCCCATCATCTAAGAAATACGTAAAAGATGATACACGCGAAAAAGGACAAGATAATATTGAAGTACCTGGAAAAACTGGGAAACAGACGGTAACAACAACTTATAGTGTAAATCCTAACACTGGAGATCTTATTGAACATGTAGGACAACCAGTAGTTAAGCAACCGGCAATAGAAACAGTTGTCAAAGTCGCAGCCAAGGATGAAGTAGAATACATTAAAAGAGGAGCCGACGTTGTTAAGAAGACAACAAACTACACAGTAAACTCAAAAACTGGCAATCTTACTTCGACTGAGAAGGAAGAAGTAGTCAATAGAGGGGGCGCGAAGGATATAGTTGAGTATAATTCAGTTGAACCCAAAACAGTTTATTTAAAAGATGAGAACAGTCCAAAAGGTACTGATACTGTTCAATTTTCAGGGAAATCAGGACAAACTAAAGTCACCACAACATATAGCGTAAATCCAGTAAATGGAACCCTAACTCCATCAAAAGGCAAACCAGAAGTCGTAACTATACCAATAGCTAGAGTTGTAAAAGTGGGAGCGAAGGACAAAGTAGTAGAAACACCGATTGAACCTGAAGTAGAATACGTTAAAGATGTTGAAAAAGACTTCGGTACAACATCTCAGCGTACTGAGGGTAAAAAAGGTAAAACAGTTGTTACAACCACTTATGATGTAGATTCAAAGGACGGTCATATCACAGAACACGTTGGTACCCCAGTCGTCACCCCAGCAGGTAAGACAATCGTTAAAGTTGGTGCGAAAACTAAGGTTGAACAATCTAAAGATTCTGAAGGTCGCGATGTGATTGATACCACTACCTATGAAGTTGATCCAAAAACAGGTAAGGTAACTCCAACAACCGTTCGAACTTATGGGAAAACGAAAGAACCAACAGTCGAGAAGAAAGTAGTACCATCCCCAGTAGTTTATGAAAAAGATGGTACGAAAGAAAAAGGCACAGCCCCAACTACTGTTAAAGGTGAAGGTGGTGAAGACACTATCACAACAACTTACACTGTGGACACTAATACTGGAAAGATTATAGTAAGTGAAGGAAAACCAGTTCGTACGAAAGAACCAACGAATACTATTGTCAAAGTCGCAGCCAAGGACAAAGTAGTAGAAACCCCAATTGAACCTGAAGTTGAATATGTTAGAGATGGTGAACGAGAAGTTGACACACCTAATGAACGTATTGAAGGAGCTAAAGGTAAAACAGTTACTACAACCACTTACGATGTAGATTCAAACGATGGTCATATCACAGAACACGTTGGCAACCCAGTCGTCACCCCAGCAGGTAAGACAGTCATTAAAGTTGGTGCGAAAACTAAGGTTGAACGTAATAAGGATAACCAAGGTCGCGATGTGATTGATACCACTACCTATGAAGTTGATTCAAAAACAGGTAAGGTAACTCCAACAACCGTTCGAACTTATGGGAAAACGAAAGCACCAACGGTTGAGAAGAGAGTAGTACCATCACCTGTTGTCTATGAAAAAGATGATACGAAAGAAAAAGGTACAGCCCCAACTACTGTTAAAGGTGAAGATGGTGAAGACACTATCACAACCATTTACACTGTGGATCCTAATACTGGAAAGATTACAGCAAATGAAGGTCAACCAGTTCGTACGAAAGCACCAACTAATACTATTGTTAAAGTTGCAGCGAAGGATAAAGTAGAAACAACCGAAATCCCATCACCTAAGAAATATGTGAAAGATGATACACGCGATAAAGGCCAAGACAATGTAGAAGAAGCAGGCCAAGCAGGTTCAAGCACTATCACAACAACATATAGTGTTGATCCTACTACAGGTGCTATTACAGAAACAGTAGGAAAACCAGTAGTAGTAAATCCAACAGAAACTATTGTCAAGGTTCCAGCGAAGGATAAAGTAGAAACAACCGAAATCCCATCACCTAAGAAATACGTAAAAGATGATACGCGCGATAAAGGCCAAGACAATGTAGAAGAAGCAGGACAAGCAGGTTCAAGCACAGTAACAACTACTTACGAAGTAAATCCATCAGATGGAACAATTACAGAAAGAGTAGGAGAACCAGTAGTAGTAAATCCAACAGTAACAATTGTCAAAGTCGCAGCCAAGGACAAAGTAGTAGAAACCCCGATTGAACCAGAAGTTGAGTATGTTAGAGATGGTGAACGAGAAGTTGACACACCTAATGAACGCGTTGAAGGAGCTAAAGGTAAAACAGTTACTACAACCACTTACGATGTAGATTCAAAGGACGGTCATATCACAGAACACGTTGGTAACCTAGTCGTCACCCCAGCAGGTAAGACAATTGTTAAAGTTGGTGCAAAAACTAAGGTTGAACAATCTAAAGATTCTGAAGGTCATGATGTGATTGATACCACTACCTATGAAGTTGATTCAAAAACAGGTAAGGTAACTCCAACAACCGTTCGAACTTATGGGAAAACGAAAGCACCAACAGTTGAGAAGAGAGTAGTACCATCACCTGTTGTCTATGAAAAAGATGATACGAAAGAAAAAGGTACAGCCCCAACTACTGTTAAAGGTGAAGATGGTGAAGACACTATCACAACCATTTACACTGTGGATCCTAATACTGGAAAGATTACAGCAAGTGAAGGTAAACCAGTTCGTACGAAAGAACCAACGAATACAGTCGTCAAAGTCGCAGCGAAGGATAAAGTAGAAAAAACAGAAATCCCATCACCTAAGAAATATGTAAAAGATGATACGCGCGAAAAAGATCAACCAAATGTGGAAGAAGCAGGCCAAGCAGGTTCAATCACTATCACAACAACATATAGTGTTGATCCTACTACAGGTGCTATTACAGAAACAGTAGGAAAACCAGTAGTAGTGAATCCAACAGAAATTATTGTCAAGGTTCCAGCGAAGGACAAAGTAGTAGAAACACCGATTGAACCAGAAGTTGAGTATGTTAGAGATGGTGAACGAGAAGTTGGCACACCTGATGACCGCGTTGAAGGAGCTAAAGGTAAAACAGTTACTACCACTACTTACGATGTAGATTCAAACGATGCTCATATCACAGAACACATTGGTAACCCCGTCGTCACCCCAGCAGGTAAGACAATCGTTAAAGTAGGAGCTAAAACTAAGGTTGAACAATCTAAAGATTCTGAAGGTCATGATGTGATTGATACCACTACCTATGAAGTTGATTCAAAAACAGGTAAGGTAACTCCAACAACTGTTCGAACTTATGGGAAAACGAAAGAACCAACAGTTGAGAAGAGAGTAGTACCATCACCTGTTGTCTATGAAAAAGATGATACGAAAGAAAAAGGTACAGCCCCAACTACTGTTAAAGGTGAAGATGGCGAAGACACTATCACAACCACTTACACTGTGGATCCTAATACTGGAAAGATTACAGCAAGTGAAGGTAAACCAGTTCGTACGAAAGAACCAACGAATACAGTCGTCAAAGTCGCAGCGAAGGATAAAGTAGAAAAAACAGAAATCCCATCACCTAAGAAATATGTAAAAGATGATACGCGCGAAAAAGATCAACCAAATGTGGAAGAAGCAGGCCAAGCAGGTTCAATCACTATCACAACAACATATAGTGTTGATCCTACTACAGGTGCTATTACAGAAACAGTAGGAAAACCAGTAGTAGTGAATCCAACAGAAACAATTGTCAAAGTCGCAGCGAAGGACAAAGTAGTAGAAAACCCGATTGAACCAGAAGTTGAATATGTTAGAGATGGTGAACGAGAAGTTGGCACACCTGATGACTGCGTTGAAGGAGCTAA
Organism: Streptococcus infantis; assembly: GCF_047465035.1. Taxonomy (GTDB): domain Bacteria; phylum Bacillota; class Bacilli; order Lactobacillales; family Streptococcaceae; genus Streptococcus; species Streptococcus infantis_T. Next base: position 5,692 of record NZ_JASHAQ010000009.1, on the reverse strand, counting down.
AGGTAAAACAGTTACAACAACCACTTACGATGTAGATTCAAACGACGGTCATATCACAGAACACGTTGGCAATCCAGTCGTCACCCCAGCAGGTAAGACAATTGTTAAAGTTGGTGCAAAAACTCAGATTGAACAATCTAAAGATTCTGAAGGCCGTGATGTGATTGATATCACTACCTATGAAGTTGATCCAAAAACAGGTAAGGTAACTCCAACAACCGTTCGAACTTATGGGAAAACGAAAGAACCAAAAGTAGAGTTAGAACAGGATCCTAAGACAGGTGATGTTACAGTGACACCGAAGAAGCCAGATGGGTCAACATATCCACCAGGAACTAAGGTAGAAATCTCAGGTAAAGATGGTAATCCAATCGTCGTTACAATCGATGAAGATGGTAAAGGTAAAGTACCAAACAGTGATCTACCAAACGTAGAAAAAACAGGTACAGGTAAGATTACTGAACCAGGTAAATCATCTGTGGAAGTTCCTAAGGTAACAACTTTTGAAAACGATGCATTATCGGGTTCAATTGCATTGCCAGAGCTAATGATTGAGGTTAGATGGAATGATGAGGATGGGAATGTCTTGAAATCATCAGTTAAGACAGGAGATGCAGGAGCAGCTGGTCATGGAGTAATTCCGAGATATGAATTTTTAAGAACTGAAGTCGATGATAAAGAACCTATAATCACACATATTTTCAGAAAAGTAAGTTCAAATACAATTCAAGTTCTTCCAGTAACACCTGATACTAATGGTGATTCTAGTCAATCCACAGATCCACTAGCTACTCCAATTCAAGATGCTGTTAGTCCGAATGCAAATCACAGATCTACTACAGCTACTATTGATAAGGAATCTAAGTCAAATGGTTCTCAAAATGTATTGCCAAGACTTGGAACAGAGTCAAGTATGACTCTTGCATCTTTAGGGCTTCTTGGTATGCTAAGTGGTCTCGGACTTGCGTTTGGAAAGAAAAAAGAAGACTAAAATAAGCATTTCGTTAAAGATTGAACTACTCACTGTTAAGTGAACGATGAAATAATAAAAGATCAAAAAACGACCTTGTTACTCATTTGAAGAAGTACAAGGTCGTTTTTGTATTCTTGAAAAAAGTAGGCGTCAATATTCGTACCAAGCCCCTCTCAAAATATTGTATGTCTTTAATCCTAGTGCTCAGTTTTGAAATGTTCCCAAAAGTTCTCAACCGGTGAGCGATTAGTACACTTGCCAATCTGATATATAGAGAATGTCATCAGAAAGGAGAATCTTTCTGTTTTATTTAAACAAAATATATATTAATGTATTATAGACATTCGAATATGTTTGCGCTTTATTCGAGAGATTGAATGGCTTTATGCTTGTTTAAATCAATTTAAAATGGTATAATTTGCCTGAAATAGCTATGATGTGTTAAGAGATGGTCATCATAGTAATTTTTATTGTATTATTCCCCAGAGGGAATATTGCTTCTCAATTTGATTTTGTCTTTAATATAAGGAGGAACGATGGAAAAAAAATCAAATTCACTAAGTAGAGTAAAGCGTCGACAACAGGAAAAAGTCTTACGCTTCTCTATTCGTAAGTATAGCTTTGGTGCGGCTTCAGTTGCTGTTGCAGCGCTGATGTTTTTGGGTGCGCGTGTCGTTAGTGCGGATAGCGTAACACCTGTCGACAAACCTCATGTAGAGGCTTTAACTCAAGATACTAGTCCGCTAGCATCGCAGGATAAGGAAGAGCCTGCTAGTTCTGTAAAAGTGGATACAGCTACTGCAAGTCAGCTTGTGGCACAGATCAAAGACCAGCTCCACGTCAAGGAAGCTGCTAATACAGATCTTTTAGTCCGTGCCAAGGAAGAACTTGTCAAGGCTGAACAGACTCTCGCTGATTCAAAAGTGAGTCAAGAAGAAGTGGACGCTTTAGTAGCTCGCTTGACCAATGTTTTGGACCAGCTACGAGCAGTGGAAGTATCTCAAGGCAAAGAAGATAAAAATGGTGAAAGTACACAGGAAGCAACTCCGGAAATCAAGCCAGAAGTAGTGAAGCCAACTCCAGAAATTTCAGCTAAGTCTGAGGAAACTTCAGAAAATACCAATGTTGAGCAACTGGAAAAAGCTAAAGCTAGTCTCAAAGTATCTATTGATCGTTTGGAGCAGGCTATCGCCCAAACACCTGAGAATGACTTGACACGTGAAATCTTGGAAAAAGCTATCGCCCAAGTTGCTGTAGCCAAGTCTGCATTTGGTGGTGTAGAAGTTAGCCTTCGTGATGTTGAGGATATGAATCGTGTCATCAAACGTAACGAAAGCTCTGTTATGATTGCACGTAATCGTTTGACTTCGGGGCGTAATGACGTCCGTAATGGCGCAGCTATCCCAGTTGGGACAACGCTTCGCGCTGATGCGGGGGCAACCTATGACAATGCTGTTGGGCTCTACTTCACAAAGGAAGGAGATGGCTCAGGTTATCCAGCTGGTACCATGCTCTTTAGAGACCGTAACCAAAATACTGCGGATAATCAAAGAGTTAAGGATGTCAAGGATGTCGTTAAGGTTGATGTCACTAAAAACGGAGATACATACGATTGGGTCATTGAGTTTGAAGGTAATCCTGAAAACCACCAAAATGCCCATGCTTGGTTTACCATTCCAACTGGTCATACCTTGGTAGACGACGGTTCGGCATCATTTGGTAGTTACTGGGGTGGTTCTGGTGGAAAACGACGTATTGAAACTCAAGGAAGATTACCACGAAACTTATACGACATTTTTAAAGATCAGGTTAGCTCTACGTCTAAGGATGTTAACATTGGTACCCCTGGTGGAGCTATCGAGCAGGCTTGGGGCAAAGCCGCCACTACCGATGCTTTCTGGAAAGGTGCTGATGGAGAGATTAAAACATTTGAAGAAATCATTTCAAAACCTGATACACTCTATTTTAATCGTACAGGTGGTGCCCGTACGACAACGGAGAAGGATGTTCTGGTATCAGATTATTTGAAGGATTGGTTGATCCAGCATACGCAAAGAGTCTATCATTTTGATATTGATTATCGTGGTAGAACTAAGGATAGTGCATCAAACTATATCTTTCGTTTCAAAACCAAGGCTGCTGAGGGGACTCCACTCATGTATGCAGCAGGGATGCGCTCCTATGAGTTCAGCACCCACCGAAATGATATGCAATGGTATGGTTTGCCATCTCCTAAGGTGACGGGGGCTGATCAAACTATCGAAAAAGGTAAGGAAATTCGACTTGAATTTACAACTAAAGATAATCTAGCAGGATTTTCACTTGGTGATCCAAAACTAGGTTATAATCCAGCTGATTCTATCAAGTTAGTGGATAGTAAGCTGGAACTTAAAGATCAAAAAGTTGAAGTTCAAAAAGTGAGTGATTATGAGCACAAGCTTATTATCACAGGTCGTGTTGCTTCAGATCCTGGCGACTATAAGGTCAAGGTCAAGTCTGTCAATAACGTTGGACAAAGTGCGGAGTTTACATCAACTGTCAAGGTTACACAATCTATTACACCAACATTAGAGTTGAATCAAGATCCTAAGACAGGTGACGTTACAGTAACACCGAAGAAACCAGATGGCTCAACATACCCACCAGAAACTAAGGTAGAAATCCCAGGTAAAGGTGACAAGCCAATCCCAGTCACAATCGGTAAAGACGGTAAAGGTAAAGTACCTAATAGTGATTTACCTGAAGGTAATGTCCCAGGTATAGGTAAGATTACAGAACCAGGTCAACCAACTGTTGAAGTTCCTGATGTAACAACTCCAGCTAAGATAATACCAGCTGACCAGGTAGCACCAACAATTACTAAATTAACTGATAATCGTAATGCAGAAATTGATAGTAAAAACCCACGTAAGATTATCGTTTATCGTGAAGAAGAGTTTAGCGTTGATGTGAACTTAACTGATAACAGTGGTCGCTTGGATAAGATTAAGGTTCACGACAATGCTCAAGCAGTAGCACCATCAGGTAATTTCGAAGTTACAAATGGTGGTCGTCTTGAACTTCCTGCTAATGGTACAAGTATTAACTTCACGGATAAGACAAGTAATTTAGGTCAAGCTGGCAATGCGACAGATACTAACCCATATAAAGTTAATATTTCAGGTCATGTTGGTAAAAATCAGGAAGTCAAAGCTGATGCTAGCAAAAATATCTGGAATCGTTATATTAGTGGATATGACCAAGGAGGTCTGACAAATAACAACACAAACAATAACACTGCTAATAACGCCAATATTCAGATTGAGTTCCGTAAGCAAGCTGATAAATATACACCAACAGCAGTAACAGGCTCTAAAATCGATGTAGCGACAGATGGTACAATCAGTGGTTATGACTCACCAGAGACTTATATTGCCAACAAGTCTGACTTGCCAACTGAAGGTACAACGCCAGGTGCAAGAACGACTTATACATGGAAAGATGGAGAAACTCCAACTGTTAACAATGGTCAAGTCACACGTACAGCGGTAGTTACTTATCCAGATGGTTCAACAGATGAAGTACCTGTAACCTTCACAGTTCGTGACACAGTAGCGCCAACAATTACTAGCTTAACTCCTATTAAGAATGCGGAAATTGATAGTACTAACCCACATAAGATTATCGTTTATCGTGAAGAAGAGTTTAGCGTTGATGTGAACTTAACTGATAACAGTGGTCGCTTGGATAAGATTAAGGTTCACGACAATGCTCAAGCAGTAGCACCATCAGGTAATTTCGAAGTTACAAATGGTGGTCGTCTTGAACTTCCTGCTAATGGTACAAGTATTAACTTCACGGATAAGACAAGTAATTTAGGTCAAGCTGGCAATGCGACAGATACTAACCCATATAAAGTTAATATTTCAGGTCATGTTGGTAAAGATCAGGTTATCAATACTCCAGCTAGTCGAAATATCTGGAATCGTTATATTAGTGGATATGACCAAGAAGGTCTGACAAATAACAACACAAACAATAACACTGCTAATAACGCCAATATTCAGATTGAGTTCCGTAAGCAAGCTGAGAAATATACACCAACAGCTACAAATCCTACAGTGAATCTGACTTCAAATGGAACTGTTCCAGATTTGGGATCACCAGAGACTTATATTGCCAACAAGTCTGACTTGCCGGCTACAGGAACAACACCAGGTACAACAACGACATATGCATGGAAAGCTGGAGAAACTCCAACTGTTAACAATGGTCAAGTCACACGTACAGTAGTAGTTACTTATCCAGATGGCTCAACAGATGAAGTTCCAGTAACTGTTAGGGTTGTAGATCCACGTACAGATGCAGAGAAGAACAATCCAACACCTCAAGAGCAAACTGTTAATGTAGGTGAAACTCCAGATCCTAAGAAATCAATCGGTAATGTAGGAGATCTTCCAAAAGGAACTACAGTTGAATACAAGACTCCAGTAGACACTACAACACCAGGCGATAAGAAAACAACAGCAGTTGTCACTTACCCAGATGGCTCTAAGGATGAAGTTCCAGTAACTGTTAAGGTAGTAGATCCACGTACAGATGCGGATAAGAACACACCAACAGTAGAGTTGGAACAAGATCCTAAGACAGGTGACGTTACGGTAACACCGAAGAAACCAGATGGCTCAACATACAAACCAGGAACTAAGGTAGAAATCCCAGGTAAAGATGGTAAGCCAA
>NZ_JASHAQ010000008.1:0-106679 GCF_047465035.1 Streptococcus infantis | reverse complement strand
GCTTCTCTAAGCTATATCCTTGTTTTCTAAGTTCATAGACCTGAACTTTATCATCATAAGTTAATTTCATAATAAAAACACCCCAAAAGTTAGATTTTTTTCTGTCTAACTTTTGGGGTGCAGTTCATACCTCAAAAATTTTCAAGAGTGATTATTGGTTTTTGAAGTCATGTAGCCTGTTCTGAATTTCAGAAGCTAAAGTCTTATAAGTTTTTCTATAGATATCAGATTTTCAGTCATTATTAAGTTCCTACAATTAAAAACTTTATAAGTTCTTTTTCTACTTTTTAAAAATCAATTCATCGATAAGCATATCATCATATCTGATGTAAAACAGCTCTCCCTCTAACACTTCTAAATCCAGTACGAATTCTCCTGGAGTAGCCAATAGTCTATATATGTCTTCGACATCATATTCTTTATTAGTAACTATAATTTGACCGTCTTCAATATATTTACAATGATATAGATATTCATAAAATGCATTCACCTCTATCATCTTAAAATGATAAAAATTAACATCTGCATTGTAATCAATTAACTCTTGTCGTTTCTTAATACTCTCAGAATCATCACCATCGTACTTAGAATATGAAACAATATTTCCAAAATAAATATAGGAATCAGGAGCAACCTGAACAATATTGGAAATTATTTTTCTGATTCTATCAATATTTTCATAAGGATTATCAACTTTAAAGTTTATCTTTTTCATAACAATACTTCCTGTATACTACAATAATCTAAACACTCGGATGTTTTTTAATCTCTCGTTAAATACACCTATTCATTATCTCATATTTTTATCAAAATGATCATTAAAAATCATTTCCGAATAACATCATAAAGCAAGGATTTTTAACTTCATAGCCTTGATTAAAGAACAGCATTTTTTCTTAATTTATTGTTAGTTCTTCTATTTTTACGTACACGGGGGACCTTTTAAAACCCCTATTCATTAAATATTTAACTTTTATTTACAGTTTAAAAATGATATAATCAATAAAGTACCTCTTGATCTACTCGCTTATCAAAAAGCCTGTTAAAGTAGGAACTAAACTTTCAATCTAAAAATTAAAACAAGGCTAAAAGCCTTGATACGAAAGGAATCTTAAAAATCTTATGATGAATATGCAAAACATGATGCGTCAAGCTCAAAAACTTCAAAAACAAATGGAGCAAAGTCAGGCTGAACTTGCTGCTACAGAATTTGTTGGAACTTCTGCCCAAAACCTTGTAACTGCCACACTAACAGGGGACAAGAAAGTTACAAAAATTGATTTCAATCCAGCAGTTGTTGACCCAGAAGATATTGAAACTCTATCAGATATGACAGTTCAAGCAGTCAATGCTGCTCTTGAACAAATTGATGAAGCAACTAAAAAGAAACTCGGTGCTTTTGCAGGGAAATTACCATTCTAATAGCATAAAAAGAAGAGGCTGAATTCAGCCTCTTTTGTCTTATCTAAAAAGTAAAGAATTCCGTTGCCTTCTTTAAAAGTAAATCAGCGTATTCTGGGTCTTCCTGAGCGGTTTCAAGCTCTTCTTTAATTCTTTCCAGATCATCTGTTATCATACCATCAACTCCCAAACGTAGGGATTTATCAAAGGATTCCGAACTATTGATTGTCCATACATAGAGTTTTTGTTTTGTATTCCAAAGCTTGGTTACAAAATATTCATCTAAGGTAGAATATTCCATGGTATAACCGGTAGCATTCGTTCTTGGAAAAACGGAATTGTAGGGCAGAATGAAATAGACTGGAATTTCCTTATCATACTGAGTTACTTTTTCAATAACATGATAATCCAAAGATTGCATCTGATGCCCATAGACTTTGATCTTTGCCCCATATTGATCTAGAAAATGATCCATCATTTGAGCACTATCTTTTCGACTTGTTTTTATTTCGATCAGCAATTTCTGATGAAGGTCATTGGCACGATTTATATAATCATCAAAGCTGGATATTTTGGTCTGATAACCATTTTCATAAATATCTAATTGCTTCAACTCATCTAAAGTTAAGTCTTGCGGTGTTACATTTAATCCCGCTAAACTTTTTAGGTTAGCATCATGCATCATGACAAACTGACCATCCTTAGTTTCTTGTACATCCATCTCAACTAAATCTGGTTTTAACTGAGCTGTTTTTTCTAAGGATTCAACTGTATTTTGGACACCATTTCCATTTGAGACACCTCTGTGAGAGATGACAAGTGGAGGATTGACTACGGGTGCTTCTAGATAAGCATAACCCTCAATCGCAAAGAAGACACTTGCGCACCCCATTACACCCCATCTCATGATATGATCTTTCTTTCGTCTTGGCATAATATCCAACTCCTCACCAGTTAAAAAGGAGGTAAACTTAACCAGGAAGTAAGTCAAAGCCATATAGTGGATATTTTTAATCAATATATAGTTCGAAATAGCAAGAATCAAAGATTCTCGATGTGTAAGACCATCCACTAAAGACTGTATCAACAATAGAGGTATTAAAAGCAAATAGAAGAAAAGATTCGTTTTGACAAGGATTAGAAAGAGATGCCAAGCGTAAAACCAAAAATGATTTCTGGTTTTTTCTAGACTGTAGATCACAGCATCCTTAACTGTCATCTTGTCATAAAAAATTTTCGGAAGGGCAAACATCACTCTTACAGAGATGTAGAGAAATAGGATACTTAAGATAAAAATAGATAACCACCACATCCAGTATTTGTCTTCCATATAGGTCTGAATAAATTCAGGTATCACTATTTTATTAAAATAATAAATTTTAAAAATCTTCCTGATAAAAGGAAAAATCATAGCAATATATACGAAGATAAACAAGGCCTTGGAAAGAGTCAGACGTTTCATAAAGGCTATACTTTCACGAAAGACCTTGCGACTATACTCAATCAAGGTTCGTTTTTCATGATAGAGAAGGTGTCGAGCCCCAATGAAGAGGAGACTTAGTTGAAAATAGGCTACTAAAAGGTTAATGGCTATTAAGATTAAAAAACCAAGGCTGACTAAAGGCGCATGTTTTAAAATTTCAAAAACATTATTATAGGAAATAAACAAATAGCCCGTCTGACTTAGCAAAAAACCCGCTATCAATGAATTCAAAGGTAACCAAATATAGTCGACCAACATAAAAATTAGAAAAAATAGAAAGAGGATTTTATCAAGATTGAGGTAAATCTTTTTAAAACCCAATTTTTTAGGCTTTTCAGGTTTCATAAAAGCTCCTAATCAAATAATTGTGATAAATCTAGTCCACCAAAAGGATTAGAGTTAAGACTACTCTTGACGTCCAGTAAGATTTTACTTTCATCAAATTCTAAAAAAGCTTCATAAACACGCGCAGTCATACGAGCATCCTCTAAACTGTTATGAGATTGTCCCTTAAATCCTAGAAAGCTTGCAACAGTTTGTAACTTGAGATTTGCAATCCCGTGAAGATCCGAACTACGTCGCATAAAAGCTTCATCATAGAGGTCCACTTGATATTGGCTACTATAATCCAAACCATGTTCTAAGAGAATCGGTAAATCACTCTTAGCTGCATTATAGCCAACGATAGGTAATTGACCAATAAAGGCTTGAAAATCTTTGAGAACATCTTCCACCTTCGGAGCATCCTTCAAGGTTTCAGATGTGATACCCGTTAAACCGTTTATAAAACTTTTCAATGGTACATCCGTATGAACATATGAGTCAAATGCTCCTACTTCTTCACCATCTTTAAAACGGACCGCAGATACCTGAATCAAGTGAGTTTTATCTTGGTGTTTATTAAATTCCAAATCAAATGAAATATAATCTCTTAATTTTTCCATCTTATCCATTCCTTACTGTATGTGTAAAAAGAAACTACTTGGTTATATCTAGAAACCAAGCAGTTTTTTCTTATCCTCCAAATAAGCGAGCAAAGAAGCCTTTCTTCGTTGCTTGTACTTCTTGCTTAGCCTGATCCAACTCCAACTGAAGGGTTTCTTGGTCCTTCATGGCTTGTAGGGTTAACTGTTGTTGTTGATCCAATTGCTTATCTTTTTCTGCGATTTGACGGTCTTTGACACGCATCTGTTCATCTTTTTCAGCTAACTGTTTGTCTTTGGCCTTTAATTGCTCATAAAGACGGATGATTTCAGCGTTCTTTTCATCAACAAGAATCTCCATTAATTCACGTTGCTTCACATCATCACTAACAGGTTCATCTTCAAAAATAGTCTTTTTGTAGATTTCTTCAAGCTTAATCAAGCCACTACGAGTTACCACAGTGACTCCTTTATCATTTTTAGTCGTATCTTCTTCAGGTAATTCCTTGACACGGTTATTGATTGCTTGGCGGGACAAGCCCAAGACCTCGGCAATCTCACTAACAGTCATCTCAATACTCATAATATCCTCTGAAAGTTTTCTAGCTTTTCTTTATTTAAATATTATCATAAGCAAGCAAAACTGTCAAATATCACCGTGTTTTCAACCCTTTTTCATAACTTTTTCTGGTCAAAACTGGACTGACTTTTAGCATTTTTTAAAACTAAAAATCAGTTTGCGATTTTACCACCAGTCCTAATCAATTGAAAACCTTTCTAGGCTTATAGAGTTGGTCACGTTTCTCTAAAATGGCTAGTAATTTTTCACCTTCAAAACCAGCCAATTCCTTCTCGGTTTGTTCCAATTCAATAAAGCGACCAAAGCGCACTTCTTCTGCCTGCTCTGGAGTCAAATATACCTTGACCAAGTCACCTGTCCCAATCTCCAAGGGATGAAGAAAGTCTAATTCACCAGCTTGTACTTTTTCCTCAATTTCACTTAAGGTCAAAGCATCATCTAACTGTAACCCAGCTGCACTTGTTCGTGTTAAATAAGACATATGAGCAGCATAGCCAAGTTTTTCTCCTAAGTCAACCGACAAGGTACGAATATAGGTTCCCTTACTGCATTTTACACGAAAAGTAAAGCGTGCAAGTTCGCTCTCATAAGAAATCGGACTTGTCCGTTCAAATTGATAAATGGTCACCTGACGTTCTGGACGTTCCACTTCCTGACCAGCACGAGCATACTCATAAAGCTTGCGACCATTGACCTTGACAGCAGAGTACATAGGTGGAATCTGAGTGATAGGACCTGTCAGACTAGCGATTGCTTCATCGACAAGATTCTCATTCAAAGGTGACAAAACTGGAGTCTCTGAAACTACCTCACCACTAGAATCCTCGGTGGTCGTAGAATAGCCCAGAGTAATTTCACCCTCATAAATCTTGCCCTCATCTTGCATAAATTCGACCATGCGAGTCGCCTTGCCAACGGCAATCGGCAAAACACCCACCACATCAGGATCTAGCGTCCCACCGTGACCAATCTTCTTGGTTCCCAAAATCTTACGCAGCTTGAAGACTGCATCATGCGAGGTCATCCCCGCCTCTTTTTTTAAGTTGATAATACCGTTCATGTCTTGCTTTCTATTCCCCCTTCAATGCTTCAAACTTTGCTTTCATGGTTGGATTTTTGCGGGTTAATTTTTTGACAGAAACATCATCCAGCTTGTTATTAGCCAGTCGGAGTTGGTTTTCTGATGTTGTCAGGAATTTCTTGACCTCTTCCATACGCTTAATGGCTTTATCAATCTCATCGATGGCCTTTCCGAAGTTGACCGAAGCTGAATTATAATTCTTTGCAAAAGCTACCTTGAAAGCGTCCAAATCTTCCTCAAAATGCGTGATATCGATATTTTGCTCACGAACAAGCGCTAACTCCTGCTTGTATTTTAGGGAATTAAGGGCAGCATTGCGCAAGAGTCCAATTAGTTGAATAAAGAACTGGGGACGAATGACATACATCTTCTCATATTCATGGCTAACGTCAACAATTCCTGTATTAAAGTAGTCGTTATCTGCTTCAAGCATACTTACCAAAACTGCATACTCACAGTTTTTCTCACGGCGATCCTTGTCCAATTCCTTGTAAAAATCCGCATTCTTATGCTTCTTCTCTGTCCCGTCTGCTTCATTTTTCATCTCAAACATGATGGAAATGAATTCTAGTCCATTTTCATCAAAATCACGGAAGATAAAATCGCCCTTAGAACCACGTGCTGAAACCTTATTGTCCTTCTCAAAGTAGGCATTTGGAAAGGCAAAGCTACGAACCTTGTTGAACTCACTCTCAGAATAATGTTCCAAACTTTCACCAATTGCCTTGGTTGATTGTTGTGCCTTGAAATTCTTGTAAAATTCAACCTGCTCACTAGCTGCCTTGAGTTGGGCTTCGTAGTTTTGTTTAACAGAAGCTAGAGACAACTCATTTTCTTTTTCTTGTAAAAGGAGCTGATTTTTTACCTGATCTCTTTCTTTCTCTAAGTCAGATAATGTTTTTTGAAGTTGGTTCTCATGCTCCAAACGCAAGGTAAGCAACTGGTTCTCAAGTGCTTGAACTTCTTTTTCTTTCTCTAGCAAGCTTTGACTTGCACTTTGCTCCACTTCTTTCTTAGCCAATTCTTTTTCTGTATCAAAGTTGTTAATTTGACTTTGAAGCTGGGCTATTTCTTGATCTTTTTGAGCTAGTTTTGCCTGTTGTTCATTTAAGGCTTTTTGTTCCACCAATGTCAATTCTTGTTTGATTCGCTCATGCAATTCCTTATCAAACTCTGCAGTGCGAACTTGAGAAAGTAGTTCTGCATATTGACTTTCATTGACTGTAAATACTTCGCCACAATTGGGACATTTAATCTCGTTCATGTTATTCCTCTAAATTTATCTATTCTACTTTCATTATAGCATGGATAAACAAAAAGAAAAAGTTGGAATGAATCCAACTTTTAATCTACATATGTATCTTCGTTTTTATTTAAGAAGGCATAAGGTAATCCCATGAGTAGACCACCACCGATAAAGTTACCGATGAAGGTTACACCCCAGTGACGAAGAATATTTCCAATACCGAAATTTGCGATTGAATCAGCAGCAACACTGAACTTCACAATCGCAAATGAAGCAAAGTTTGCGGCGATGTGCTCGTTTGTTAAGAATACAAACATGTAAATGGCTGAAAGAACCAACCAAAGTTTTGCTCCACCATCCTTAACTAAAACGAATGAAAGAATCGCGATATTTACAAAGACATTAGCCAAGATAGCTTCAAGCAAGATAAGTTCATTTGAACGGCCCAACTTCATTTCCACAACTCCAGAAATAAAGCTATCATGGGTAAGGTTTGCATAAGCTGCTGAATGGGCGAATCCCCAACCTGCTATAAGAGCACCGATCAAATTAAAGAGTGTACAGTATAGAAGGATTTCAGCAGTTTTTCTCCAGCTAATCTTTTTCAAAAAGCTACCAGCTGTCAAGAACATCATGTTAGATGTTACTAACTCAGCATTCAAGAAGACAATGTAAGCCAATCCCCAAGCGAAAACAAATGGGAAGAGGAAACGTCCACTACCAGGAGCAAGCTTATTAATCAAGTCAGCTCCAACTGCACCAGCTGCTGTACTAAATGTTAAGAATGCACCAGCAAACATTGAACGGATAGCATACTTGAATTTACTTTGACTGTAAAGACTTTCCTTTTTCTTACAAGCAAATTCAATTTTTGAGATAAATTCTGAAGAAACCATATAAACTCCTAAAACTTTTATTTGTGAATATTATAACATAAAATCGAAATTATGGAAAGGCTTTCTTAATTCTATTTACAATATTTTTATCACTTGTAGCAATCGTTTCCATTTGCTTTGTATCAGTATCTTTAATGTTTTCAACCCTTTATTTTCAAACTCTCTATTCTATATATTTAATATGTGTTTTCACTTTAATCTATATTGAATTTACAAAAAAGCCTCTTTAGTTTTCAGCTAAAGTCCATGAACTAATAATATGTTTGAATTTATAGACAGAGAAAATAACGTTTTTATCAAAAGGTTATTTGGCCAAAAAAATCGAGGTCTGGATTTTTAGTCCCGACCTCCTCTATTATTAATATTCATTTTATTTTCAAAAGCTTGTACTAATCAACATAAGTCTCTTCATTTTTATTAAGATAAGCGTATGGTAAGCCTATCAAGAATCCTCCACCAATCAAGTTAGCAATGAAGGTAACACTCCAATGACGTAGGATATTAGGAATATCAAAGTTAGCAATTTGGTCAGAAACAATGCTGAATTTAATAATGCTAAAGGATGAAAAGTTGGCTGCAATATGCTCGTTAGATAAGAAAACAAACATAGAAATAGCTGATAAGATAATCCATAGCTTAGCACTGCTATCCTTAACTAAAATAGAAGATAAAATAGCAATATTTACGAACATATTTGCCAAAATCCCTTCCAACAAGACCAACTCACTAGGTCGTGCCAACTTCTTAGCTACAATCTTTGGAAGATAACTGTCGTGTGTCAGGTGTGAAAAAGCCGATGAATTAGCAAAGCACCAACCTGCTAACAGAGCACCAACTAAGTTGAAAAAGGCACAATAGAGCAAAATGACAAAGGCTTTTTTCCAATCAATCTTCTTCAAGAATGTTCCAGCTGTCAGATACATCATGTTTGATGTGACCAATTCAGCATTTAAAAATACAATGTAAACCAGTCCCCAAGCAAATACAAAGGGAAAAAGAAAATAGCCAGCACTTGGAACGATGCTATTGAGTAGATCAGCACCTATAGCCCCAGCGGCCGTACTAAAGGTTAAGAAAGCACCTGCAAACATCGAGCGAATGGCATATTTAAACTTGCTTTGGTCAAATAGACTCTCTTTCTTATGGCAATAATAATCAATCTTTGAAATAAATTCTGAAGAACTCATATAAACTCCTTAAAATATAATCATCAACATTATAACATAAAATAATTTAAGTGAAAATTAAATTTTACTTTTTACACTTGAATATTTTTAGCGCTAGCAAAAGCTTCAATTTCTTCTGCAGTCGCCCCCAGCAGCTCTGAAACACACAAGTCGACAATATCTGATAAAACAGAATCGCAAATATATTCATACTCACCATGACCATATTTACAAGTGAATAGAGGGAGCCTTGTTGCTGATTGATAAAAATTGAAAGCCAACACTTGCAGTTTCTCTGGTAGAAATTCAAGTTTCAACTCTTGTGCAAGTCCAGTTCTCACTTTATCCCAATCTTCACCTTTTGACTGGTAGTTTTCTCGTGCATTGTCGATAAATCCTTTACAGAATTGTGCCAGCAAATGCTTGTTTTGATAGAGCAAACGACAGGAAAAATCTGAGATAGATCCAGCATGAAGTAAGAAGGCAAGTAAGTCATTAAGGCTTTCTGCTACCCGACCAACTTGGCCTTCACTCCCTATAAAGCAGATACTCTGATCTTCAAGAATTACATATTCTTCTCCGCTGCCGTCTTTAGCAAAGGCTATGGGCGAAAGAGAATAAACTTCATTGTTCTGAGAAAATTCAACCTCTTTCAACTGGTCATAAAAGAGAATATCGCATTCTTGCATCAATAAAATTCTTAGTTGTTTATCTTGTCTTATTACTTGTAGTTGATTCATATTAGCTACTCTCCTAGCTTTGACAACTGTCACAAGTGACAACAATCCAATTTTAGCAATCGACTCTTAATAATAATAATAGATTTTAATATGGCACTTCTTGGCCACATTGGCAAGATTTTTCAATAACTCCTCGTTTCTTTTGCTTTTTCCAAAATGAAAAGTAAAAGATTTTCCATCTTTCCTTGTAAAGTACAGATGATACCTGTCCCCATTCATTCTTCTCCCTCGAACGTAATCAATATCAATCTGTCTAATTTCAGCTAGAGGAACAATCCTTTTTCTAAAAAGAATAATCGTGTGAATGTATAATCTTCCCTTTGCAATATGAAAAGGATCCAACATACTCCCACCACTTTTTAAAGATGTCTTAACTCTTTGGAAAAAAAGATAGAAATAAAATAGTGCTAAAAAAATTAACAAAAATCTAATGACCTGATTTTTCCAAAGGACTTCAAAAACTGAAATACGATAACCATACATATTAAAATAATCCCTTTTTTCTTTATTATACCACTTTTGTTGAGCTTCTAGGTTCATGGATAAAGAAAAAAACTGAACAAAGTTCAGCCATTTTCAATAATATTTGATCTGATATCTTTATTTGGTCAAATCAAGTCGTTTACCGATTTTTCCAATAAGAATAGCACCAACAATGAGTGAAGCGAATTCTCCGATAGCAGTTGTAAACCAAGTTAAGAAGAAAGGTGCTTCTGCTACGATGTTCAATTCAGCAGCAATGGTGATCATTGAAATCGAAAAAAGAATTGAAAAGAAGAAATGATCTTTACGAATCAATCCATTAAAAAGATAGTCTTTTTTATATTTGCTAAACAACCATACGCCTAAACTTAGGAAGACAAGCGTAGAGCCTCCACCAACTGCGACATCGATGATTCCAAAACTGAAGAAATTAGCAATCATACAGCCAAGAGTAACACCGATAATGTACTTAGGATTGTAAAAGGCAAGAAAATTCATCATTTCAGAAATACGGAACTGATAAGCACCGTAACTGATAGCATTAAGGGGTGGTGTGATTGTCAAAACCACATAAATTGCTGCGACAATGGCAATATCTGCCATATCACGGATAGTTAGTTTTTTCATGTTTTCTCCTTTAGCGAGTAACCCGCGTAAAATATGCTTGGTGAAAGAAGCTAAGCACCAAGGGTTGAACAAGTCAACCTTTCAAGTATAGCACATTTATGTCCTTTATGCTATACTGTTTTTATGAAAATATCCATAAAAAGATTTTTCGACAATGAAATCCTCTCCTACTTATTTTTTGGAGTTGCAACTACACTTGTTTCTATCATTGTTCGTATCACTATTTTTTACTTTTTCCAACAAGAATTATGGGCGACTGCTCTGGGAAATATAGCTGGAATTCTGTTTGCTTTTTTCACCAATGATACCATTGTTTTTAAGCAGAAAAGAAAACATTGGTTCAAGCGTCTGATAAAATTTACGACCGCAAGATTCATTACCTTCCTCTTAGACCTGCTTCTGACCTTTATTTTTGTGACGAGTTTCCCCCATATTATCGGTCAGTTTGTAGGTGATAATCTCAATACTATCAATACAATTGAGACTATTTTTGCACAAGTTACAATCATAATCCTCAACTATATCTTCAGTAAAGTTTTTGTTTTTAAAAAACACTAAGCATATTTCTTGCATTCAACAGATGATTAAGTTATAATTTAGATTGTAAAAATTTCAAAAGGAAGAAGAAAATGTTAAAAGATCTTAAAGAATTTTTGCTCCGCGGTAACGTTGTAGACCTTGCTGTCGGTGTGATCATCGCTTCTGCTTTTGGTGCTATCGTTACTTCATTTGTTAATGATATCATCACTCCACTCCTATTGAACCCAGCCTTGGAAGCTGCGAAAGTACAAAACATAGCTGAGCTTGCATGGAATGGTGTTACTTACGGTAAATTCTTGAGTGCTATTATCAACTTCCTTGTAGTTGGTACTGTTCTATTCTTTGTGATTAAAGCTATGGAAAAAGCTCAAAGCCTTACTAAAAAAGAAGAGGTTGTTGAAGAAGCACCTGCTGGTCCAACTGAATTGGAAGTTCTTCAAGAAATCAAAGCTCTTCTTGAGAAAAAATAATCATATAGAGGATTCGTTTCAATACTGAATCCTTTTTTTATTCTCCTTTTGCTGAGTTTAGAAAAAACTTGAGTTCAGCTCTCTTTTTTGATATAATAATTAAAGTTTCCACCCTTAGTGTAATGGATATCACGTAAGATTCCGGTTCTTGAGATGGGGGTTCGATTCCCTCAGGGTGGATATTTTATAAAGAACTTACCAAAATCTATAGATAAAGCTGTAAGGATTTAGGCTCCATAATATTTCTAGTGGATAAATTCCCTATAGATATTATGGAGCCTATTTTATTGTTGAAAAAGGTTTGCTTTTACCTTGGTTTCAGTCTAGTTTTTTTATAATCGGAATAGCCTCTGTAAAGACGTCTATCCCAAAATTAATTCCATGTACTTGGTAGTGATAGATGGGGTCAGAATAAAACTTTTGAACTCTGTTTTTAAGGTGAGTGTCTTTCATTTCAAGTAAAATCCCATCTGATAAATTGGGAAATTCTGGTCCGCTGAGTAAATCTTCTTCTAGTAAATTCAGGTCCCATCCCTCATCAATAAATCTGCAAAAAAGAATCTTACCAAAATCAATACAGTAATTCAGCTTTTGATTCTTTAAGCCCTCAAGAAAAATTTGTAGGTGATTTTCTTGAGAAAGTTGACACCGTAATTCATACCAATCATACTCTATTTCCTCACCAATATGAACCCACTTCATTTTTAACAAACCTCTTCTATCCTTATATCACTCTCTTGATTTTTATAGAGAACTAAGTCAAAAACTAGATTCTTAGCACAAATACGAAAATGAACCAAGTCTTCTTCAGCCAAAACTCCACCCGCCCTATGAATCACTTCTGTAATCAGGCTACTAGTCTCTAGCTTACAAATAGGCGATTCAAGATCTGACGAACTAGGAATCTGATGAAGAGCATCAAATAAGTTTCTATCTGTGATTTGGTAAAAATGACAGAAGGGAAATTTCAATCGAATCAGATGTTTCTTTCCCTTCAAAGTTATCGTAGAAATCTCGTCATGACTATTTTCACTAAAAGCTGCACTAGCTTCATATTCATCTTCTGGTACAGATTTCCACTCTAGCATTAAATCTCTCCCTCCACTATTTTCTCATCTCATACGCTTTCTCTCTATAAAAATCTAAAGTAGTTTGAAAAACGCACAGCTACTTGTTATTGATTTACCGTTAAATCCATCCTTTTTCCTTAAATTCAGCAATACGAGCTAAATCCTCATCTGAAGGTTTATTGGAAACAATTTCTTTTGTAATAACCGAATACTCTTTGTTCCATTTTTTAAGAATTGCAATAATAGAATCTGAAATCCTGATATCTCTTTTCGAAATTGACTCTAAATTCCACTCTTGAATTTCAGAAAGTCCCATAACTTTTGTGATTTCGATTTTTGAAGCTGCATATTCTTTTTTCTTTTTAGCAAAGTAACCATTTCCTGCTATAATATTTAACTTCTTTTCAAATGGTAATTTATTGCCTATATGCTCGATTTTCTCTCGGATTTTATGATCTGATTCATCGATAAAATAGTTAGTTTGCCATTTTTGAGGGAAGATATGCTCGATTTCCCATTTACTTGGTAATAATGAATCCTGATGTTTATAAGCAAGTGTTTTAAGCAACATTCTCACCACATTACGGTGAGGATTTTGGATTCCTGCTTCAAGTTGAGCTTGGTCTAGTTCTTTGAAATCAAATTTAGGAATATCTGATACAACAATTGCTGAATTTAATTTCAAAATATCACCCTTAACAGCATTGATAGTTGGAATAAGAATGTATTTTGTCATTAGTTCAGCGAGTAATTTGTTTAAGAATCTTGCAAATTTATCCTCAAAGTTTTTATCCTTACGATAACAAATATAATATATAATCACCGGATATTTCCAGAACTCATTAGGATATGAAGTAAGTGTATCTAATGTTTGTTTTATCTTTATATTTGATGACCAACTCTCATCTTCCAGCACTTCACCTTTATTAATTACTTTCCATAATTCGATCATTACGAATAAATTATCTAATAATTCAGATTGATAAAGGCGTTCAAATTTGTTACTCGAATAGTATTTTCTGACACCAGGTGTAGTACTTTTAGTATCTTTTTCCAAAGCCCTAAGATAGAACATATAGTAATAAAATAATTGTTGGATACTTTCATTAGCTGCTGTAGCTTGTTCATCAAGCTCTTTCCAGCGTTCAATAAATGTTTCCTTATCTTTTCCCTCAAGATGGTTATAAATCTTAGCTTTAAATATATCAGCATCAGATAGCGGTAAACCTCTGTCATTTAAAGTAGAGAAAATAGTCAATGCTGTATCTTGGGTATCGGCAGTTATTGGTAAAAGAATAGCTTGATTTAATAGGGAATAAATGAACTGATAAATCATTAAGGGATTCTCACTTGAATGTTTATCAAGTAACTCCTGAAAATGAATATAATTTCTAGAATAATTATCTTTAGAATCTTTATTTGCTCTTCCAGTTTCGAGAATTTTACGAAGAATTTCATTACCTTCATTATTAACAACACGTGATGTTAGAAGAGTAGTCTTATAATCAACTGTTCCAGTCAGTTTATTAGTTCGCCAGATTGAAGGTTCAATCTTACCAATAAAATTGTTTGCTTCTGGAGTTCGTTCTGATAATGGAGAATTAAATAGCTTTGTGTAAATCGCTCTTAACAATAAAAACAGAGAGGTAATACGTTGCTGACCATCAATAATTTCCTGTTCACCATTATCATTTTCATACGAAACGATACTTCCAAGAAAATACGAACCTTCGCGTTCAGTACCACCATTACTGACGGTAAATTCCCATAAATCTTCAAACAGTGTTTCAACCTGTTCATCCGTCCAAGCATAAGGACGCTGATATTCTGGAATAACAAATGGTTTTGTTCTTCCACTACCAAGTAGTGCCTCAACACTCTGTTTATTAACTTCTATTGTAGTTGGCATCTTAAACCTCCATATTATATTTGCTAAAATACTACATTTTTTTATTGATTATTTTGAACACTATATCAAATTGCTTTAACTAGCAATCCTACAAACTTAAAACGAACTTTGAGTAACTATTGCATATCTTCCATGGCTTCTTTCACATATCCTTCTACATCTTCAATCTCTACAAACGATGGGTCTAAGTGACACAAGAAGTGCCAATCTTCGGCGCCTTTTTTTCTATAGACAATCGCTTCGCCGTCTTCACTTCCGAAAAAGCTTCTGTCAACTTCATACCCATTGCGCTCTAAGAAATCTTTTACCTTGTGATAATTTGCTTCTCTGACTTCTACATAGGCTTTCACTTCATCGTTGTTAATGACATAAGCATCGACTTTTGTAGCTCCTTCAATCACTTTATCGTTTGGTTCGGATAGATTCGAAATTTCTTTCCAAATAATGTCCACATTTTCCTCAAAATTAAACGAAAATCTAGATAAAGGGACAATATTTCCGTTAAAGACAATTTCCATATAATCCGGCAAGTGTTTGGGGTTCACATACTCCACTTGAAACCCATCTTCTGTTTCTAAAGTATATCCAGGAATTTGAGCTACAAAGGCTTTTCCATCTTCTAAAGAGTCAAACACGACTAAATCTTTTGAATAATGATTTTGATACAATTCCAATATAAGCATTGATAATCTCTCCCATTTTCTCTACCAATATTGTATCACTTTATTGAATTGTACTACAAATAATAAAAAGCTATTCTCTATCAACTCCTAAATACCTTTTCCAAACATAGGTAGTTACAAAAAAATCTGAGTGCCCCAATATTAGCGACACCCAGAACTTCTGTAATATCAACGATATTGATCGAAAGCTATTTATCGCCAACATAGCTACCCTACTTAAATTTTTAAGTAGGATGGTCTTTATAAAAATAATTAGAAAAATAATTTAATGATTACTTTCAATATAACCCTATGCAAGACCAATCCATCCATACCCTTGTACTGCCATGTCGACAAAATGATTGATGAGTAAGGATACCTTAGAATCAAATGCTGCTTTATCATAACTTTCAGGAAGATCCTGATTTAATGATAATTCAACTTCATATTTAAGTTTGGCACGCGGCTGTTCATCTTTGTACCAATCTACCACAAGAAGATTACTACGATTATCCATCAATTTCTTAAACAGATTTTTTGCAGACAGTTTTACTTTTTGCTCCTCAACCTGTGTCAATTTCTTTCCAGCAATCAACAAATCGTAAATTTCCAGTTCTTCTTCCGTAAGACCTTCCATATTTGCACGATTGTCCTCTTGACGCATCTCTTCAAGAAGTTTAACAAGCTGTTCGTAATAATCTTCATTTTCAGTACCGCCTGCATTATAGGAATCAATAATGCGTTTGAATCGTTCGGAGAATTTCGTTCTAGTGCAATTTCTCTTTAGCATTTGTTCTAGTGCTTGCTCTATATATTCCTTCAAGTCATCAATTTCAATGGCTTTATACTCAGCCAATTTTATTTCTTGTCTTAACTGTTCAATATCTACTTTAGATAAATCTATGGCCTTTGTCCCTTTAATCATGTACTGAGCTTCTTTGTCCCGAACATAATTAACGAAATCCTGACTTGCAATTACACTACCGTCCAAAATTTGATTCATTTTCTGTCTGGCACGATTTACTTTCTCATCATCAATAGTATGATAAAACAATCCGTATAAATAAACGAGTGGTGCAAATTTATCATTAGTCCAATTTCTTTCAAAGATTTCTGGTTTTGATGCTTCGTAGAGATTCGTTAAGGTGTTCAGTATAACCTTGAATTTCTCTTTAGCATCATCTTTAGCAATAATAGCGTCATAAGCTCTTCTTAAAGCATCCAGTTTATCCAGAGTATTGGAATCTGCAATGATTTTCTCTAATGAAACACCTAAAGAAAGCAAGAAAGAATCTGCCTCATGAATTGTACCATCAATGTATCCGATTAGCTGTTCTATATCTTTTGCAGGAAATTCTGTTCCGTCATTACCCGTGGCATATTCTGTTAATGCTTTCTTCATATATTTAAAAACATTCACATAATCAACAATAATTCCAGCAGGTTTTCCAGGATAAACTCTGTTGGCACGAGCTATGGCTTGCATCAACGTGTGTCCCTTCATCGGCTTGTCAAGATAGAGCGTAGAAAGGTTTTTCACATCAAATCCTGTTAGCCACATAGCACACACAAATACTAATTGCAAAGGATCATCTGGACTCTTGAACCTATCCTCGATATCTCTACCATCAGATGTGATTTCTTTCATCTTTGCACGATGCTCCGATATTCTCAACCCTTGTTTAGCAAACTTAGCTTCTTCATCATTCTCTTCAGAAATAACCACTGCCATTTCCACCTTATTCATATAAGCAAGAATATTTGTGAGCTGATCACGTTCTTCCTTTGTAGTGGCAGAATTTCGCTGTTTCGTAATATTCTGTTTTTCAATAGCCCAGTAATGCTGAACCTTGTCATACATCTTAACAGCTGTGTATTTGTCAACTGATACAACCAATCCTTTTCCAAGAAATCCTCGTCTTGGAAAGTGGTAGGCAATATCCTGCGCAACCTTATCCAGTCTGTCATCACGCTTAATAACTTCTAAAATACGAGAGGATGCATTTTCTAACAGACGGATCTCGTCGTCGTTAAGATTTTCTTCTTCGATAATATCTACAACATCATCATCAAGGAAATTATTTTCAAGACCTACTTCCGGAACTCGTCTGGAATAGAACAATGGTACAGTAGAACCATCCTCGACAGATTGTGCAAAGTTATACTCTGACACATACTCTCCGAACCATTGATTAGTAAGACGCTTAGCTCCGAGAAGTGGTGTCCCTGTAAACGCAACAAAATTAGCATTAGGTAGTGCTGTTCTCATATTTTCTGCTAAATCTTTGTACTGTGTTCTATGTGCCTCATCAACTAGAACAATGATGTCATCACGTGTAGAAAGAACAGGATATTTCTTCGTCTTGTCGTATCTGAACTTATGAATTAGTGTGAAAATAAATGCTTTGTTAGTAGTTAAAAATTCTCGCAGCTGCTTGCTGTTTTTGGGTTGACACTCTTCTTTAGAACCAATAACTTCTGTGCGTACAAAATTCTTATGAATCTGCGTATCCAAATCTTCACGGTCTGTGATAATAAGAAATGAAAAATTACCAGCCACTTTGCGTTTAACCTTACGGGCAAACATAACCATAGAGTAGGACTTACCCGAACCTTGTGTATGCCAGAAGACACCCAGTTTACCATTTAATTCTTTTCTGTTTTTTACTGATTCCATCAGATTATTTACGCCCAAATACTGATGGTTTTTAGCGATAATTTTTATTTGTTGATTCTCAAAGAGAATAAAATTTTCGATATAATCAATCAATTTATCCTTGTTTAATAAACCATCAACAAAATATCTTACAGAACTATCTTTTACATTTTCAGCTAAGTGAATAGCTTCTCGATCCAGTACTTCTTTTTCACTATCAACTTTAAGCCATTCAAAAAAGTAGTCATAGGTCGCATTGAAGGCACCAAGCTTTGTTTCTAATCCATTTGAGAGAACACAAATTTGATTGAATGCAAATAGATTTGGAATATCTCGTAAATAATCCTTTAAATTATTATTATAGGCTTCTTCAATTTTAACGATGCTATTCTTCAGTTCAATGAACACAAGAGGCATTCCATTGATGAAGATAAGGATATCCGGTCTGCGATAATAGGCCTTTCCTTGAATCCACATCTGAGAAACTGCTGTAAAAGTATTGTTCTCCGGATGCTCAAAATCAATTAGCTTTACAAAATCAAAGTCTTCTTTGTCGTCTTTGCGAACTGTGATTTTTATATTATTGCGGATTTGCCTGTATATTTTATAGTTAGTATCAACAATATCTGTACCTGTGTAATCCTGCCTTAAGTTTTTTACTATTTCCTTGATTTTATCTTCAGAGATAGTAGGATTAATGCGTTTCAAAGAAGACAGCATAACATCAGGAAGAACACATTCTTTCTTAGAAGCTCTTCCTGTACCATCATTCAAATCATCTTGCTTACTCAAATCAGCATCACAAATGAGGATATCATAGTTAAATGGTTCCGTTTTTAATTTTGCAAGTATAGCCTGTTCTATATCATCTTCAGATATAAAATTACGCATAGGAACACCTCCTTACACTTCAATTTTTCCGCTCATTAAGCGTGGCAAAAGCATATCTCTCTGCTTAGTCAAATTCTCATTAATATCATGCAATTTAACTATCTCAGATCGTATAGGTTTGATTCGGCCTGAATATAAATCTAATACATTCTCGCTTGGAACTAAAATTTTGAACCTTCTCATAAAATTCAAGCCCACAAATTGTTGCGATGCTCCATTGGTTTGTGTTGCAAATATCGCTTGAATTGAATCAGAATTCAGCCACGAATATAAATAATTTGAAACCTTTATATTACCAGGTTTGAAAATAATGACATTTTTTACACTGAATTCTCTATCATAATTTACAAGACATGTAGTACCGACAGTTCCAATATTACTGAAAAGAATATCCCCTGTCTGCAAACCACTTCTTTTGGAGATGGATTCATGATCTTGATAACTAATATTATATGGTTCATTAAAATCGATGAATCCGTTCTTGATACATTTTCCTGTTACCAATGGAACACCACCATCGTTTATAGGTTTTGGGCTATCATGAGTTCCGTCAGTAACATAGCAGAAGTCACTCATTCTTAATATCTGCCAATCCGAAGGAATACCATCTACAAATTTTGTATTTTCATATCCCGGAAAGCGAAATCTCACAAACCATTCTTTATAAAGATTCTCAGCCATTTGCTCCAACAACTTGATACGCTTGTTATTATTTTCGATAAGATTGTCATAGGTTGAGAGAATATCAGCAATTTTAACTTGTATATTTTTATTAGTTTCTACTTTTACCTTAGAATTTTCAAATGTGGTTTTATTGACAATTCCCTTTCCTGATCCAGTACCTGCTCCTAACTGTTGAAAATAACTTTTAATATATCTTAAAAAATAGAACATATAGTGCGCATCAAAGTTATTGTTTACAATCAGTGAATTAATCTGCTGATTGGAATATGCTATCGTATTTGTTAAACACATTTTACCGATAGTAGACCCAATGCAAACAAAGCAAATCGCTTCTTTAGGTAATATATTATTTTTTAGCTTTTTAATCCCTTTTTCTGACAGCGTCCTTTCGGTTTCTAATAAATATTTTTCATCAAATGATTTTATATCAGACGGTGTAATAAAAGGATATTTACCATCAAAATTACTAGCATCTTCAGTTGATGGAGTCTTCCCGGTTATTACCTTTCCAATTTCCTTAATTTGTAAATATTTCCCCATATCACTCACCCAACAATTCTTTCAGATTATTTGCGATGAGCTCTTCAAGTTTCTTTGCCTCAGCACTTAATGAAGTGAACTCGGCATTCAAGGATAACATTTCTTCCTTAAACTCTTCCTCGGTTAATCCATCATCTTCTATCACTACACCTACATAACGACCTGCATTGAGGGAGTAGTCCTGTTCAATGATTCCGTCTTCACCATTCATAGGTGCAACTTTACAAAGGCCGATAACATCAGCATATACACCATCTGGGAATCTTTCCGTTAACCAATCAATCTGTGATTGCCAGTAATCTTTAGTTAGGACTTCTTTATCATCAGAAGATTCTGGAGCATTTGCAAGTTCTGTTTTATATTCATCAAGCAAGTCAACAAGAGCTTGTGTATCACCTTGATATAGTTTTGTTATTATGCCAAGGTTCTTAATCTGCTCATCTGAGAACTTTCTATGAGCACGGTCAATCTGAGTAAATATATTTCTGGCATCGATAAATAAGATTTCATTTTTCTTATCAGTGTTTGGCTTCTGTTTATCGAAGAACCAAAGAGTTGCCGGAAGTGTAACAGATGAGAACATATTTGAAGGAAGAGTCACCATTTGTGAAATAATACCTTCTTCAATCATTCTCTTTCTGATTTCATATTCTGAACCAGAAGCATCCGAAGCGGAATTAGCCATAACAAGAGCTGCCTTACCATGCTCATTTAACGCAGTGGCAAAGTAGCCAATCCACAAGTAGTTAGCGTTTGGTACTGTTTCTTTTTTATCTGATTTTTTCTTTGTCGATTTTGTCTTATTTCTTGGTACGCCATACGTATTGAAACGGATATCGTCAGAAACTTTCTCAACCACAACCTCATCAACATTAAAGGGTGGATTTGCCATTACATAGTCAAACTGTCCAAATGCATTATATGGATCAGAATAAAATGAGTTAGCTTGTGTAATATCTCCACGAATATTATTCAGAAGAAGGTTCATCTTTGCCAGTTTAACGGTGTCTGGTTCCTTTTCCACACCATAGCAACGGAATTTCATCTGTTCACTCTCGCTGGCATTGTGATTATGCATGTACCTTGCTGCCTGAACAAACATCCCTCCTGAACCACATGCTGGATCTAGGAACTTCTTTTCACCGGGCTGAGGATCTAATACTTCAACCATATATCTTACAACAGTTGCAGGAGTGTAGAATGTTCCTCCATCCTTACCTTCCGCAAGTGCGAATTTTCCTAAAAAGTATTCATAAATTTCACCAAAGATATCAATAGTGCTATTTTCAGGAATATCCTTGAAAATACGCACGATGTTAGAGAGAAGCTCTGGTTCCTCATCCGGAACAAGCTGTGCGTATACT
The DNA here is from genome assembly GCF_047465035.1 of Streptococcus infantis. GTDB lineage: Bacteria > Bacillota > Bacilli > Lactobacillales > Streptococcaceae > Streptococcus > Streptococcus infantis_T. The sequence continues at coordinate 85,267 of NZ_JASHAQ010000008.1, read as the reverse complement.
TCTTTAGGAAGAACTCCTTCCATTCTAGGGTTTTCATCTTCAATAGCTTCCATAGCTTCCTTTACGATGATAGCTTTGTTTGCATCGTCCGGTGCGTCATTGATAAAGTCATAATAAGCACATCCTGGAAGATAGAATCCGCATTTTTCTATTGAGATTTCTTTCATGGATTTTTCCATACGTCCACCTTTAAGACGATTATACTCTTCCTCAATATCTTCCTTATGTTGTTTATATAAAATATCTGCATATCTAAGGAAGATAAGCCCGAGAATAGGCTGACCATATTTATTCGCAGCTAAATGCGCACTTGCACGAAGAACATCGGCAGAATGCCATAGTTTATCTTTTAATTGTTTTAGTTCTGTATCTTTCATTCCCTATTTTTCCTCCTTAATAAATTCAAGTACATCGTTAGGATAGGAGTACCGTTCAGCGATATACAGATACTCTCTAATTTATCTAATGCCATATATTTCCCTGTTGGAGTTATACTATGGAATGGAACTATTAAAATTTATTTAGTAAGTAAATTCCCTAACTCACTGCTCAATCTCTGCTTTATAGAACAGAAATCAAGCCCCTGAACTTTCTCTGCACGTAATCTAATTTTTTCTTCAGTAGTATAAGAATCTAACTCATCTTGAGTGAAAAAATCTTTTGCATCATATCGACGTATAGGTATAATTATTTTATTATAATAAACCAGCATTTTAATAGGATTGGCTCGTAATACCTCGGCCAACCCAGAATCCGCAGTTGCAAAATAGTGGAGATAAATCACATCTGGGTTTTCAATACAATTTAATAAAGTACTTTGCTCCAATAGTCTTATATGAAAAATATCCCATGCTGTATTATGTATTTTATCAATTAACTTATCAGCCTTTAACTGCAACTTTTTAAATATTTCTTGAACCGCACTATCATTTTTCAAAAAAAGTATTAATAAAGTCATTTCCAATTCTAAAAATACGCATAAATCCTCAATACAATAGCGTTTAAACTCAGCCACTTTAGCTTTTGTAGAAAGATTTTTTGTATTTTTCAAAATGAATGCTTTCAATATATAGCAACACACTGCCTCATAATGTTGTATCACCTCATCATTACTTAGGTAGTATTCTGCATCTTCCCAGATTTCTTTCATCCAAATATATTTATCTGGTTTTAGAGTCTGAGGCACATTAGATTGAAATACTTCAAAATTAATGCTATCAAAATAAACATAACTTTCAATCATTTTAGCTAATAATTCACGATTTATTGGGGTGGTATATCTTTCCATTAAAGCAGTTGAAATATTATTTGTTAGACGCAACGATTTAATCTCGTGTAAAAATCTAATTAAATTCTCCTTATCTAGGATATTTCTTCCTCTATATAAATCATGTATGTAAGTAAAAATGTTTAGGTCGTAATTGACAATTCTAGCAACGGGTAAGAAATTATCCTTAGCATTCACAGTATTTTTATCAATAACCCAAATTTTTTGGTAATCTCCCAAACCAATCAGATTAAACTTTCCATAGCTAAATGATTTGCCTATATTACCAAAATTTGACTTTTCTTCATCAAATAGAAAAACTCTACACTTATGAAGGTTCCATCTATTGAAAACTTCCATTTTCTGTATGGTCGTTTCACAATTAATTATCTCCTGAATAAAAGGATATATTTCATCCATAAGCGTTTAACCTCAAAAAAAACTCAGTTGTCTTGTTCATAACAAACAACTTCTTCCCAATAATCATACTCATCACAAATATACAACATTGCATTAAGTAGCTTCAAAAACTCTTGTTCTTCTATTTCTTTCTCCCACCTACCATGTCCAATCATATGTCGATTTGGTTCATCAAGTGTAAACCTATTTGTATCTTTGAAGAAACGATACAGCCAGTGCATCAGTCCTACATCGCTAAACGACTTATCAATAAATATATTATCAATTTCTTTAATCGCTCGGTGACCTACTGGTATTTTTTTCTCTAATGAAGTCAATTCTGAAATTCTATTTAGCGCACCATCAATTGCCAAACTCCCAAGAGTGTATGCTGCATAAAAGTTTTTATTAAAGTAGCAGTCAACCATTGATTTTACTAGGGGAGCCGAGTAACACGGCGAATTTTGTAAGGAAATAATAAATTTCTCATTTTTTAGTTTATCCCTAAGCAACTTAATCCATTCGTCCTCCAAGGTATTCCATTCCTCAGCAAGTATACGCTGATAAACATTTCTGTCACGAAAATAAATAACCCATCCATTTTCTGCTAGCAGTTGAACTCGAGATATAATCTGCTCGATTTCTTCTTGTGTGTAAATCGAAGGCAGTGATTTTAAAAGTTCATTGATGCCACTAAAAATCTTTGAATAATCAATTTGATAGCTAGCAATTAAATTTTTTGCAGAATCTGCAATGTTTTGAATTGCTTGCAAGTGTGTGCTTGATAACGTTTTATTGTACGAAGCAATCACTTCTGACATGACATTAATAGCGTTTTTGTCCACTTGAATTAATGAAGGCAGACTTACTAAAGGAGTCGTCAAATTAGCAATATTCACTAATTTAGCTGAACTTAATACATTTGAAGTTGCAATTAATTCTGAAATAATGTTAGCATTTACAGTTGCTTGAAAGTTACTAAAGGTATCAGCCAAAACAGAAATAGCTGCAGTATTTTGTCCCAATTTTATCTTCTCAGAGAGGTTTGTTGAGCTGTCTAAGGCAATTTTTATAGAGTCTTTTTCAACTTTCTTCACTTTATTACTATCAGTCATTTCGTCCTTCCAAAACAGCTTATTCATATTGTTTATTATACCACTAAAACCCAAAAAGACCTTAACCATTCGGTCACAGTTACTGACAATTTTATCTTAGTCCATCTGTCAAATTTTCCCTTTCTATGTGCTAATTATTCTGTCCAATAACTAACACATAATTAGCACATTAAAAACTATTTTATTTTCTGAACTAAAAATTTTAATCGTTAACTGAAATAATATTCTAAAAAGTTTTTGACTCCTGTCAGATTGTAAAACTTACTATAAAATTGCTTGATTTCCTGTAAGAATATAAACTACTATACTACTTCTACTTCGCTAATGCCTCAGCTCATACAAGCAGTGATACCACTTCGACATAATGCGTTTGTGGGACTCAAAAGGTTTGGGTGAACCTTTTGAGGATTAACTGCGTTTTACCAACAAACTCACACACTCAGCGGTTCGCTGTTACCGTATCGTTTCGTCGTAAACTCCTTACTCTACGACAGCTATCCCATGGACAGATCATCTTTTTCTACTTCGCTGATGCCTCAGCTCGTACAAGCAGTGATACTGCCTCAACATGATGCGTCTGCGGAAATAAATCAACCGGCTGGACTTTCTTCAATTTATAGCCCAACTCTTGATAGAGTTTGATATCACGTGCCATAGTAGCCACATTACAGGAGATATAGGCGATACGGTCTGCTCCTGTTTGGGCGCTGGCTTTGATAAAGCTTTCGGTCAAGCCCTTGCGTGGTGGGTCGACTAGGATGGCAGTTGGTTGGATGCCTTCCTTGAACCAATTCTTCATGGCATTTTCAGCTGTATCGCAGACATAGTGGGCATTGGTGATATTGTTTAATAAAGCATTCTTCTGGCTATTTTCTACTGCTTCTGAAATAACCTCTACTCCATAGACTTCCTTGACATGCTTAGCGACAGATAAGCCAATAGTCCCAATGCCTGAGTAGGCATCAATAACCACATCATCCGACTTCAACTCTGCAAAATCAATAGCCGTTTGATAAAGTTTCTCTGCCATTTCGGTATTGACCTGGTAAAATGCTGGTCCAGAGATTTGGAAATCATTGCCCAACATTTGATCAGTAATGTAATCTTGACCATAAAGCGTACGCCATTCTTTCCCGAAAATGGCATTGGTATTTTGGTCATTGATATTCTGCATAACAGACACAATTTCTGTAAATTGCTTGATTAGTTGTTCAATCAATTGTTCTACTCGGAAAACTTTAGGACGAGTTGTTACCAAAATGACCATGATTTGTCCTGAATGATGACCACGACGGACTACAAGATTGCGAATCAAGCCAGATTGTTCTTTTTCATCATAAGGCTTCAAATCATAGCGGCGAAGCAAATCTCGTAAAGCCACAATAACCTGGTCAATAACTGGATCCTGAATGTAAAAATCTTCCAATGGCATAAGGTCATGAGAATTCTTACGGAAGAAACCAGTTTCTAGAACACCATTAACACGACGAACAGGTACCTGAGCCTTGTTACGATACTTGATAGGATTTTCCATACCAAGAGTATCAGCAACCTCTACATCTGAAATTCCAGCAATCTTATAAAGACTGTCTTTTACTTGTTTAGTTTTAAACTTAAGTTGCTCTGGATAAGCTAGATGACCTAGGTCGGCGATTCCAGAACGCAAGTAAGCCAAATCTAAGTCTTGATTACGATGTGGAGATTGCGCAAGGTATTCCTCAACCTTACCAAAGCCAATTTTCTTGTTGACTTTAAGGACACGCATGAGGATTTTCTCAGTCGGTAGAGCATTCTCTACAAAAAAGACCAAGCCATCTACCTTGGCAACACCTGCTCCTTCATGTGTCAAATCGACAATCTCTACTTCTACAATATCATTTTTCTTTAACATAATTTTCACTTTCTATCAGCCGACAAAAAAAGACGGCAACTGTTCTGTTACCATCTATTATACCATGAATTACCCTAAGCACCAAAACTCTTGAAAAAGTTTACAATTGCTTGCCAAATAGCACTGAGGATATTGCCACCGTCTTGAATAGCTTTATTAGCATCAAAGTTAAGGTCTATATTGCTAAAACTATCTCCTGCTTGCGCGACGATACTTTGTTTCAGATCCTTTAGAGTCTTTGTGAAATCTTCGTTATTGAGAATATCACTCTTGGAAAGATTGAAGGCAAAGTTGATGATGATATTAATCTGATTTCCTGTTATAACCTGATCCAACTTATAATTTTTCAACGTATCTTCAACAATCTTACGAACATCATCTTCAGTAAGCTCACCCTTAGACTCTTTAGCTTTAGCGATAGCAGATTTGATATCGGCAAGGGCTACATTGAGTTTATTGGCATCATAGCCTGATTTGTCCTTGTTTTCATCGTTAATGTCTGACAAGGCTTTTAGCTCTTCCTGAGCTAGGTCTTTATTTTCTTGAGGAAGTTGAACACCATTAGCTTCTAGCGAATAGTAAATACCTGCTAGGGCACTTTCACCTGTTACAGGGATTGGTGCAGCTACGGTGATGCGCGCATGCTCCACACCCAAGGTAACGGCCGCATTACGGTACATGTCTTGGGTCACTTTAGTGATATTTTCAGGGGTTTCAATCTTCACTTCAAGTGGAGATTTTTCACCTAATTTTTGAATTTTTGCAGACGAATAGAGCTGGAGACTAGAGTCATTAGCGACGTTCATAATCTTTGAGTAGACATCTGGCGTCATAGTCTTCAATTCTTTGGTATCTGTAGAGGCGCTATAGCCGAGTTTTTTTAATGTTTGATTTTTTTGATCTTCAGTGAGAGAAGAACCCAAGACGTACTCAGGTTGAACATAAGTTTCATCAATTACTTTTTGAACATCAGTGGCTGCTTGAGCGCTTTGCAAAGTTGCAACTGCTAAAAGAACTGCAGCACTAGTCAGAAAGAATTTCTTTCGCATGAGACGTTCCTCCTTTTCCTATCTAGGATAGTCTATTAGCCTTAAAGAAAGCTTATAAAAACACCTAGAATTTTCTAAGTGCTTAAAATAGATTAAAAAATTTAATAATATAGAGATTTAGTTGAACCTGTCTAGAGTAATAATAGTTCCCTCCATCTACATAAAGTTCTCCACCTTGAAAGATGGAAATTGGATTGACATATCGATAGGTTTTTCCAGTTGTATTTCCTAAAATCGGAGCAACGGTATCTCTTGAGTATTGTTTAGCTAGGGCAAGGGTATTTTCTTTCCCATTTTGGGCGATAAAATCAATATAAGCAGGTCCAAAGTTATAGGCCTGTACAGCAGTCCAAACATCTACACCCTTTTCTTGAGCTAAATAAAGATTCTCTGTCAAGGTTTGAATTCCCTGACGAATACTACTCCTATTGTCAGAGATTGTATTTGTCGTACCGCTAGCAGACTCACTGGACTGCATCACGTCACTTTCTTTACCTTTGGTTTCGGTATAAATCATGGCCAAGACTAGTTCTTCATTTGCTGGCGTATCTTGCTCACTTAAAACTTCTCGTACCAAGGATTGATAGGTCATGACCTGCTTCACATCCTGATACATATGAAAAAGTTTATAACCAGTAAATAAGATAAGAACAAGCACCAAGACCCTTCTTATAAATTTAAACATTATTTGCTTTGTATATCCTCGATGTTTTTGATTAAGATAGAGTAGGTTCCATTGTCATTTTGGATAAATTCGACCGACTCAGCATCTTGGTAAATATTATTGGGTACTATTAATTCGATCCCATTTGACAGAGAAAGTTTTTGGTTTTCAAATTTCTTTAATTGGCGACTGGCATCGATTTCATCAAATTGAACTGGCTCTGGCACTGCTTCCTTGACTTGGTCAATAAAGCTAAGACGTGCAGTGAGATTGTTATCAAAAAGGTCATTTGCCAATTTTTCTGGAGACAATTCATTGCTTTCTTCAAGATTGTTAAAAATAGCAGACTTGACCTTAGATTGAAATTGAAAATCATCTGTATTAAATGTTTCAGCAATTCTCTGAGCCGTTTTTTCCAGTTCCTTGATTGACTTCTTAGGTGAAATTTTGGGCTGAGCCTGAATCAGATTCTCAGAAAAATAGTTCAAAAAAGTTCCGTTATACTTGATTCGTTTCTCAATCAGGTGATATTTTCGGCTTTGAAGATTGACCACCAAGGCCTCGTCAGCCCCTGTACCAAATCCAGGCAGGTTATTCTGAGTCAGCTTGATTGGATTATCAACCTCTCCACCCAGATGGGTTAAGGTCTCACGCAGGGCAATTCGCAAGAAAGCAAAATGTTCCACTCCTTCTTTAGAAAACTGCACAAAAATCAAGTCATTGGTCTTAAGATTTTCAGAAATGCTGAATTCCTCTTTCCAGAGATTAGCCAGCGTCACCGATGTCTCCAACAAATCGTCTGTGATGTGATTGAAGAAGGGATTTTCTTCTTCGAAAATCCCAGTCTTAGCTTCATCTGAATACACACGTTCGATTTTCTTGCGTAGGTATTCCTCGATTTTTGGAGTGATATTGAGAAATTTATCCGCTAGAAACAACTCTGTGTCATCCGGGCTGAACTGATGGATAATAGCTTTCTTAATATAAATGTCCATAAAAATTTTAGTCCTCGTATAATGGGAAGGCATCTGTCAAGGCTTTGACATCGCTTCTTACTTCATCTAAAATAGCTTCATTTTCTGCATTCTTAAGAGTTTTAATGATAAGTTCAGCCACTTTACGACTTTCTTCTTCACCAAAACCACGTGCAGTTGTTGCTGCTGCACCGATACGAATACCACTTGTCTTAAATGGTGACAAAGTTTCGTATGGAATTGAGTTTTTATTTAGGGTAATATTGACCTCATCTAGCAAGTTTTGAGCAACTTTTCCGTTTTCTACAACCTTAGTTACATCAACTAGAAAGAGGTGATTTTCAGTACCACCAGAGATAATACGGAAATCAGGGTCTTGCAAGAAGACTTCTGCCATAGCCTTGCTGTTCTTAATAACATTTGCTGCATATTCCTTGAATGCTGGATCCAATACCTCTTTAAAGGCAACAGCCTTAGCAGCAACAACGTGCTCTAAAGGACCGCCTTGAATACCTGGGAAAATTGCTGAATTTATTTTCTTAGCTAGTTCCTCATCATTAGTCAAAATCAAACCCCCACGTGGACCACGAAGGGTTTTGTGAGTCGTTGTTGTTGTGATGTGAGCGTATGGCACTGGACTTGGGTGAAGACCAGCTGCAACCAAGCCAGCGATATGAGCCATATCAACCATGAGCTTAGCTCCAATAGCATCAGCAATTTCACGGAATTTTGAAAAGTCGATAATTTGAGAATAGGCTGAAGCACCTGCTACAATCAATTTTGGTTTTACTTCTTGAGCTTGTTTCAAGATGGCGTCAAAGTCTAAAAGTTCGGTTTCAGGATCAACACTATATGAAACGAAGTTGTAGGTTTGACCTGAGAAGCTAACAGGAGCCCCATGAGTCAAGTGTCCACCTGCTGCCAAATCCATCCCCATAACGGTATCACCTGGTTCAATCAAGGCCATGTAAGCCGCACAGTTGGCTTGGCTTCCTGAGTGAGGTTGGACATTAGCGAATTTAGCGCCGAAAATTTCTTTTGCACGTTCAATAGCTAGAGTCTCTACCACGTCTACTACATCAGTTCCACCATAATAACGGCGTCCTGGGTAACCCTCGGCATATTTGTTTGTCAAGATAGACCCTTGAGCTGCCATAACAGCCTTGGAAACTACGTTTTCCGAAGCAATCAACTCAATGTTATTTTGTTGGCGTTCTTCTTCTTTGGCAATAGCATTCCAGAGATCAGCATCGTATGCTTTAAAATCATCTTTGTCAAAAATCATAGGTCTTCTCTTTTATAGTGTGACAGGTCTTTTAGTTTGTTTTTACAACAAGAATATAAAATCCAAACTAAAAAATGCGAATAAACCGTTTCTGCGTCTTATCGCAGGTATAACCAACTTTTTCATAGAAAGCATGCGCACCTAAACGATGGTCTGCAGAATTTAAGCGAATAAAGTTATAGCCTCGTTTTTTTGCTTCTTGTTCCAATCCTTGGAGCAAAGTTTTTCCGATACCCTGACCCTGTGTTTGAGGCAAAACAGCTAAAGCTAGGATATTAAAACCTGGTTTTGAATAAAGGGATTCATAAACCTCGGCATGGACATAACCAAGTAAGTCATGGCTGGTCGAATCCTCGAAACCCAGTAGGTAGTGATGAGAGTCCTGAGATAACTTAGCTAGTTGACTAGACGTTTCCTCTAGACTAAACGAATAACCTAAAGCTTCTTTATTAATCTCACAAATAGCTGCAACATCTGTTGTTTTCAAATCACGTAGCATATCATACCTCCTCAAAAGGGATTTTAGGTAGCTTGGCAAGAATGTCTTCTTGAGTGATGGAACCTTGCCGTAAAATTTTTACCTTGTCACCAGATAGGTCTAAAATAGTCGAATCCTGACCTGTTAAAAAAGCATCATCTTCTAGTCCCAAGACCTCTTGGTCAAAGTCTTGAAGAATCTTGTGAAAATTAACTCCACTTGATTGCCCTGAGATATTGGCAGAAGGTCCTATTAAGGGGCCAAACTCACGAATCAATTCCAGAGTTACAGGATGACTCGGCATGCGAAATCCAACTGTCGTCAAGTCTGAATTGACCCAGTAAGGAACCTTGTCATTAGCTTCTAAGATAATGGTCAAAGGGCCTGGCAAAAAACTTTCAACCAGTTTATTGAGATAAGGTGGCTGATTCTTAGAAAAGTTCAAGATATCGTCTAAACTTGCGACATTGAGATTGAGCGCCTTGTCTCTAGGACGACGTTTGAGCTGGTAAACATGGTCAACTGCCTTTTTATCCAAAGCTTTTGCAAAGAGACCATAAACTGTTTCTGTCGGCAAAACTACAGCTCCACCATTTTCAAGCTCTTTCTTAATTTTCTCCATCATCAACAACAACCATCCTATCTTGGCCAAATTGGTCTTTCAGAGTACGAACTCGTTTCTCTGGAAGATTTTCCATAAAGAGAGCGGGCACACTTTTTCCTTGTTTGTAGCCAATTTCAAGATAAATCTTACCACCATCATTTAGAAAGTCCTTTGATTCTTCCGCAATTCTGCGATAGATCGCTAGACCATCCTCATCTGCAAAGAGGGCTAAATGTGGCTCTGAATGGAGAACATTCAAACCTACTTCTGCCTCATCTACTCGAGATATGTAAGGTGGATTGGATACAATTATATCATATTTTGAAGAAATTTCGGAAAAACAGTCAGATTTAATAAAGGATAATGTTAGACCTTGATTATTAGCGTTTTCCATCGCCAAATCCAAAGCATCTTGAGAAATATCGGCAGCTGTGATTGTCCAATCAGGTCTATTTTTAGCTAAGGCAAGAGCGATAGCACCACTCCCTGTTCCAATATCCAGAACTTTAAGATTTTCCTTTGGATTCTCAGCCAGGGTGAGCTCCACTAGTTCTTCTGTCTCTGGACGGGGAATCAAGACCCGCTCATCTACTTTTAACTGCATTCCAAAGAATTCAGCATGACCGATAATATACTGGGCAGGTATATGATTTGCCAATTTCCTATAAATGTCCTCTACAAACTGTCTTTCTTTCTCTGAAATTTCTTGCTGAAGAGCAAAGACAAAGTCTGTAAAAGATAGATTTTTCAGGCCACGATATACAAAGGAGAGGCTTTCAGCTTCCTCTCCTTGTGCTATCAACTTTTCCTCAAAATCCTTAAAAATTTGAGCTAATTTCATTATTTGTTTAATTCTTCTAATTTTTGAGTTTGGTCGTAAAGAACCAAGGCATCCACAACTTCATCGAGTTTACCAGACAAGATAGTATCAAGTTTTTGAAGAGTCAAGCCGATACGGTGGTCTGTCACACGGTTTTGTGGGAAGTTATAAGTACGGATACGTTCTGAACGGTCACCAGTACCGATAGTAGACTTACGCTCTGCGTCCTGCTCGTCTTGAGCAATTTGAGCAAAGTGGTCAGCAACACGCGCACGAATAATCTTCATAGCCTTCTCACGGTTCTTTTGCTGGGTACGTTCTTCCTGCATTTCAACCTTGATATTGGTTGGCAAGTGAACGATACGGACGGCTGTCGCAACTTTGTTGACGTTCTGTCCACCAGCACCTGACGCGTGGTAGATATCCACACGAAGGTCTTTTGGATCAATATCGTACTCTACTTCTTCCACTTCAGGCATAACAAGAACTGTTGCTGTAGAGGTATGAACACGCCCTTGGCTTTCTGTCACAGGGACACGCTGTACACGGTGGGCTCCAGACTCATACTTGAGTTTAGAGTAAACTGACTGACCAGAAACCATGGCAACCACTTCTTTAAAACCACCAACACCATTCATAGATGCTTCCATGACTTCAAAGCGCCAACCTTGGGCTTCAGCATACTTTTGATACATGGTTAGCAAATCACCAGCAAAGAGGGCGGCTTCATCTCCACCAGCAGCTCCACGGATTTCTAGGATAATGTTCTTATCATCGTTTGGATCTTTTGGAAGAAGCAAGATTTTCAGTTTTTCTTCGTATTCTTCTTTTTCAGCCTTAGCATCTTTCAATTCTTGCTTGGCCATTTCTTCCAAGTCAGCATCTCCGCCTGATTCTTTAATCATCTCTTCGGCATCAATGATATTTTGAAGGACTTGTTTGTATTCGCGGTAGGCAGTTACAGTATCGCGAGTAGAAGCTTCCTCTTTTGAAAGCTCCATAAAACGCTTGGTATCAGAGACCACATCCGGGTCACTGAGCAATTCTCCCAATTCTTCATAACGGTCTTCTACAGCTTGTAGTTGATCATAGATGTTCATTTTTTCTCCTTATTTCTCAATTGTTAAATCATAGATTGCTACTACTTCGTTCTCAAATATTTCCCCAGTTTCTTTAAATCCATAACTGAGGTAACAAGATCTTGCATGTTCATTTTCTGGTTCATAAGACAACCAAAGTTTATTGGATAAACCTGCTGGCGCTGTCCGAACATAGTCTAGCACCTTATCCATAATTGGTTTAAAATATCCTTGATCTTGAAAATGCTTATCAATCATGAAACGAAAAAGTAAATAATTTCCATTACTAATTCCGATTTTTTTATCATAAGCTAACATCACAAAACCTATGATTGCATCATTATCGTAAACTGCCAATGGAGCTACAAAATCTCCATTTTTTGTGTAGACATATGCTTCAGCTAAACTAATTGCGTTAGTAGCAATAAATTGTTTTTGATATTCCTTAACATCCAAATTCAAAACATCAAAATAATTTTCCATGGTAACATCTCTTAGTTCAATTGTCATAGTCTTGTTCCTTTTTAGATGTTATCAGTGGTGCAAAATAATGTTTACGGCAAACCGAGATATAGGTTTCATTGCCACCTATCTGGATCTGCTCACCATCATAGACTGGCAATCCGTCCTGCGTACGCAAGACCATGGTCGCTTTTTTCTTGCAATACTGGCAAATGGTCTTGATTTCGTCAATCTTATCTGCTAAGAGCAGAAGATATTTTGAACCTTCGAATAGTTCATTACGAAAGTCATTTTTTAAACCAAATGCCATAACAGGTATATCTAACTCATCCACAACACGAGCTAGGTCGTAAACATGGTGACGCTTTAAAAACTGGGCTTCATCGACAAGTACACAGTATGGCTTTTCAGGTAAATCTCGGATAAAACCAAAGATATCCGTTGTTTCCTCAATAGCAACTGCTGGTCTTTTCATCCCAATTCGACTTGAAACATAGCCAACACCGTCACGCGTATCCAGAGCCGAAGTCATAATCACAACTCCCTTTCCTTGCTCTTCATAGTTATAGGCTACCTTGAGAATCTCGATCGTCTTGCCTGAGTTCATGGTCCCATAACGATAATACAACTGTGCCATGCTTCTATTTCACGTCCATTTCTAAATTTTTGCTACATTCTAGTATACCATATTTTCTCAAAGCTTTAAATGGCAAAATGTGGTAAAATAGAAGAAATCAAATAACTAGTGGAGGACGCAATTATGCCATTTGTACGCATCGATTTATTTGAAGGACGCACGTTAGAGCAAAAGAAAGCCCTAGCCAAGGAAGTAACGGAGGCTGTGGTTCGCAACACTGGTGCACCTCAGTCTGCTGTTCATGTCATTATCAACGATATGCCTGAAGGAACCTATTTCCCACAAGGTGAAATGCGCACCAAATAAGCTAGCTTAAGCAGAATTGCTTAGGCTTTTTCAATCTCCAAGTAGCATCCATTGAAGAAATAGTTCAAATTTGTTACAATTTGAAAAGAGACTTGGAAAAATTTCCAAGAAAAGAGCTATTTATTAAAGGAAACATTATGATTACACGTGAATTTGATACCATCGCTGCTATCTCTACTCCACTAGGCGAAGGGGCTATTGGTATTGTCCGCCTGAGCGGAACAGAAAGTTTTGCTATTGCGCAAAAGATTTTTAAAGGAAAAGACTTGAGTCAGGTTGCTAGCCATACCCTTAACTACGGTCACATCGTTGACCCTCAGACAGGAAAAGTCATGGACGAGGTTATGGTTGGGGCTATGAAGTCTCCAAAGACCTTCACTCGTGAGGATATTATCGAGATTAACACTCACGGTGGGATTGCGGTGACCAATGAAATTCTCCAACTAGCTATCCGTGAAGGAGCTCGATTGGCTGAACCTGGTGAATTTACCAAACGTGCCTTTTTAAACGGTCGTGTAGACTTGACACAGGCTGAGGCGGTCATGGATATCATCCGCGCCAAGACAGACAAGGCCATGAACATTGCAGTTAAACAATTAGACGGCTCCCTTTCTGACCTGATTAACAATACCCGTCAAGAAATCCTCAATACACTTGCCCAAGTTGAGGTCAATATCGACTATCCTGAGTATGACGATGTTGAGGAAGCCACTACTGCTGTTGTCCGTGAAAAGACAATGGAGTTTGAACAATTACTAACTAATCTCCTTAGAACAGCCCGTCGCGGTAAAATCCTTCGTGAAGGAATTTCCACTGCCATTATCGGACGTCCCAACGTTGGGAAATCAAGCCTTCTCAACAACCTCTTGCGTGAGGACAAGGCTATCGTTACAGACATTGCTGGTACGACACGTGATGTCATCGAAGAATACGTCAACATCAACGGTGTTCCACTGAAGTTGATTGATACTGCTGGTATTCGTGAAACAGATGATGTCGTCGAACAAATCGGTGTCGAGCGCTCCAAGAAAGCCCTCAAGGAAGCTGACTTGGTTCTACTGGTTCTAAATGCTAGTGAACCACTAACTGCCCAAGACCGACAACTTCTTGAAATCAGCCAAGATACCAACCGTATCATCCTACTTAACAAAACTGACCTGCCTGAAGCGATTGAAACTTCGGAACTACCTGAAGACGTTATTCGTATTTCAGTCCTTAAAAACCAAAACATCGATAAGATTGAAGAACGGATTAACAACCTTTTCTTTGAAAACGCAGGCTTGGTCGAACAAGATGCTACCTATCTATCCAACGCCCGTCATATTTCATTAATTGAAAAGGCAGTTGAAAGCCTGCAAGCTGTTAACGAAGGTCTTGAATTGGGCATGCCAGTCGACCTGCTTCAAGTTGATTTGACACGTACTTGGGAAATACTCGGAGAAATCACTGGAGATGCTGCTCCAGATGAACTCATTACACAGTTGTTCAGTCAATTTTGTCTGGGTAAATAAGAAAAAACTAGGTCAAAAAAATGCTAGTCACCTAAAAAGAGGTTGGGACAAAAAGATCCCGACCTCACTTTTTATTATCAATCATAATTTGACTCGGTAGCTGATTGAACTTTTTGTTCGTCTTTTAGACTCCAAAAAGCTCCTAATCATCCTCGCGGGGCTGGGACTACGAAATCAAGACTTTGTCTATCGATTTCTGTCCCACCGCCTTTTCTTTCACCTTCTAAGTTATATCCTGCCTTAGCAGAAATCTGAAACAAACCTTATACTCAATGAAAATCAAAGAGCAAACTAGGAAACTAGCCGCAGGCTGTACTTGAGTACGGCAAGGCGACGTTGACGCAGTTTGAATTTGATTTTCGAAGAGTATTACCAGTTCTTTTCTATTTTCACTTAGTCTTTGGGTAATTTGCCAGCTTTTTCAAGCATTTTTTTGATTAAATAAGGCATCTTGACATTTTCACGACCTTTTTTCTCAATTAATTTTTTGACAAATTCTGGCATTTGTAAGTCTTGTGATTCATCTAAAATATTCTTAGTTTCATCCGAAGGGACTAATTCATCAAAGGTCTCTTCTTCTGGGAGGAATTCTCTAAATTCTTTATGTTCGTTAGCTCGGACAGTATTAACCAGGGCATCAATCAAACGAGAATCTGTATTTGGCATTGGTGGACGATGGTAGTTCGCCCCCAATTCCTGACACAATTCATAACATTCCACATCGTTGTCAAACAAGACCTCAATGTGCTCACTGATAAAACTAATAGGTACAAAAATATAATGATTTGGATGTTCTTTCTGTTCTCTGAGATACTCCAGAACATCTGGCTTAATCCAAGGAATACCAATATCACTTTCGCTCTGCCAAGTGTTGGTATATTGCTCTGGTTTCAAGCCTAATTTCTCAGCAATTAACTTGCTATTTTCGAAAATCTGGTCGATATAGGGATCACCAAAATCCAAGGCAAAAATGGGCACACTGTGGGCAGAAAAGATGACTTTAAAGCTATCCTCTTTCACCTTTTCTTTTAAAATTTTAGCAATTTCAGCTGTCCAATAGTTTAATAGTGCTTCTTCTTGATACCAGTCCTTAATAACTAAAAACTGAATTTGTTTGCTTTCCAGAAACTTTTCGTACCCCATAACAGAGTAAAAGGAATAGTGTGGCTCCAAAATCAAGCAAATACACTTTTCAATTCCATCTGCTTCCATTTGCCGAATTACATCTGGAATAAAAGGGGTTGAAAATTTATTGGCAAAATACACACTATATTCATTTCCTAACCTAGCTTCTACCAAGGCAACTTCTTCACGGGTAATTTTTTGAAGTGGAGTTCCTCCAATTCGTACATAATTATCATAGAGAGTTTGAATCTCGTGGTCTTGAGGTCGAACTCCTCGACGAATATTTGTGAAAAAATCAGCCACACCTTCAAAAGTAATCTCTTCTGGCGAACCGAAAGTCATCATTAAAATTGCTTTTTTCATATTTGCATCCTTGTGATATTTTTATCTTTTTTATTGTATCACTAAATAAGTCATAAGTAAACGCTAACATAAGGATTTTATCTCCCTTCTGACTTTTGTTTTTCTCTTCTTTCTATGATACAATGGTTTTAAAAGAAGGAAAAAAGGAGTTACGATGAAATATCCAACATTGTTGGAGCGTTTTTTGACTTATGTCAAAGTCAATACACGTTCTGACGAACATTCAACCACTACACCAAGTACCCAAAGTCAAGTAGACTTCGCAACCAATGTCCTAATCCCTGAGATGAAACGTGTTGGTTTGCAAAATGTCTACTATCTACCAAACGGTTTTGCTATCGGTACTCTTCCAGCTAACGATCCTAGTTTGACTCGTAAGATTGGCTTTATCTCCCACATGGATACAGCAGATTTTAATGCTGAAGGTATTAACCCGCAAGTTATTGAAAACTATGATGGCGGAGTTATCGAGCTTGGAGAATCTGGTTTCAAGCTTGATCCAGCAGATTTCAAGAGCTTAGAGAAATATCTAGGGCAAACCTTGGTTACAACTGATGGAACTACCCTTCTAGGGGCTGATGATAAATCTGGTATCGCTGAAATCATGACAGCTATCGAATACTTGACTGCTCATCCTGAGATTAAACACTGTGAAATCCGTGTCGGCTTCGGACCTGATGAAGAAATCGGTGTTGGTGCCAATAAATTTGATGCAGAAGATTTCAATGTTGACTTTGCATATACAGTTGACGGGGGACCTCTTGGTGAACTTCAATACGAAACCTTCTCTGCTGCAGGTGCAGAACTTCATTTCCAAGGTCGTAATGTTCACCCAGGAACGGCCAAAGGGCAAATGGTTAATGCTCTCCAATTAGCCATTGACTTCCACAATCAACTCCCAGCTGGTGACCGACCTGAGTTGACTGAGGGGTACCAAGGATTCTACCATCTCATGGATGTAACAGGAACTGTTGAGGAAGCGCGTGCCAGCTACATTATTCGTGACTTCGAAAAAGAAAACTTCGAAGCACGTAAAGCTGCTATGCAAGCTATCTCTGATAAGATGAACCAAGAACTTGGTAGTGATCGTGTTACTTTAACATTGACAGACCAGTACTACAACATGAAGGAAGTCATTGAAAAGGATATGACACCAGTAACCATTGCCAAAGCAGTTATGGAAGACCTTGGTATCACACCAATTATCGAGCCTATCCGTGGAGGAACAGACGGTTCTAAAATTTCCTTCATGGGAATTCCTACGCCAAATATCTTTGCTGGTGGCGAAAATATGCACGGTCGTTTTGAATACGTTAGTCTACAAACAATGGAACGTGCAGTCGACACCATTATTGGAATTGTAGCTTATAAAGACTAAAGAGATCGGGAAAAAATTCCCGACCTCTTTTTTATCAGCAGCCTACTTTTGACGCAGTAACTGTCTGAACTTTGTATTATTCTGCTACTTTTTCTCTTGTTTCTGGAGAGCTAGTTGCAGGAGTTAAGGTTGACTCAGCTTGTTTATCGTTTGTTTCTGTATTGGCTGTTTCTGTGCTAGCTTCAGCTGGCTTGACTTTGGATTGAAATTCTTGGTTTAACAAAACGATTTCTTGAGCAAGAGCTAAAAGAGCTTGCTTGTCTTTGCTTGCTGCACTAAGCTTATCAAATAAAGCGTCCACTTTTTCAAAGTCAGCATCAGAACCATTATTCATTTCTAAATAAGTATGAAGGGCAATAACACCATTATAAAGTTTTTGGTAGAGAACTAAAACCTCTGGGTCTTGTTTGACATTCTCACGTTCATTCTGAATGGTTAGTGAAATACGTTTCAGAAGATCTTGGACTTGCATGTTCAATTCATCTAGGTCAGCATCCTCTTTGTCAAAGGCAGCTTTCAGATTCTTCACTTCGTCAACAAGTGAAGCTTTAACACCTTCTTCTTTGACTTGAGCTACTAATTCTTCAGCTTTTGTTAAAAGTCCTGCCACCTGACCTTTTAAGACATGGTTACTTTGTTCCTCAGGTTTTATATCATCAAACAAACCTTTCAAGAACTCATAAACTGCAGTTTTAGCACTATGACCATCAACTTTTTCAGTGTCTAGGATCGTTTCAGAAGGTTTATGAGCAACTGATTCATTCTTCACTGCTTCTTCTACCTCTAATTTTGTTTGATAGATTTCAGGGAAGAGTTTGTTCAAGTCAGTTGCCTTAAGGAAAGATTGTGACTGATAAAGAGTCCAAGTTAAGTTAGCAACTTTATTTCTAAGAGTGTCATTTAAACGACCATCTGACAGATGTTGATAGAAATACTTAATGTATTCGACTGTCGTAACACCAGTTCGATCATTAAAATCTTGCAGAGCTTGTAGTTTAGCTTCAACTGCATCTAAACCAGCCTCATCTTGAGCCAATTTATTTTCTTGGAGTTGAGCCAAGAGATCCTTTTTAGGAAGTCCATAAGCATCCGTATCCAAGGTATTAATCTTATCTACTAAAGCTTGATATTTCTTGTCTAAAGGACTGATTTCTGTTGGTTTTACACTAGAGTCAACGTGGATATACTGCTTGTCAAAGAGATCTAAAGCAGCCAGATAACCAGCTGTTGAGTTGGTTGAGAGCTTCTTCATATTTTCAGAGAATTGTCCCAAGGCAAGCTCAATTTGTCTTTGTAAAATTGGTTTATCTTTATAGACTTCACGACTCTCTGCCAAGAGTTGATCAATCTTATACTGGACTGCTTTTTCATCAAAAGCACCAGGTTGGTAAGTTGACTGTAATGCAGGAATTTTGTTTTTCAAAGCGACTTCATAACCTTTAGTTTGAACCTTGATGTAGTGGTTATGGTCACCATGAGGGATAACAAAGCTGCCATTTTCAACCTGCAAGCTATAAGGAGAAACACCATCACGTAGAGCAGTTGTATAGAGTTCGTTTAGGAAATCAAGCTCTGCATCACCTGTTTGAAGCGGAATACGAACGTGTTCCTTACGAACGGCGTAAGGGTGAATGTGAGTTGGATCATAAGCTTGGTCTGGATTTCCAAATACAAAGAATCCATTTGAAATTCGGATAGCTTCAAGCGGAACACCATAGGTTTTAGAGATATAAGCTATCTTTTCTTCATCGCTGGCATCTCGAGAGAAACTTTCTACAGTCTTGGCAAGAGGTTTTACAGGCTCTGCCTGATGGTGACCATGTAAATGTTCTTGCGCTGCCTTTATCTGCTCTGCTGACAAATCTTTTTTAAAGAAATAGTGGGCATGATCTCCATGTGAAACCACAAAACCTTGCTCATCCTCACTGATGACACGATTGGCATCAAAACCGTGATCATGGTCTTCATCATGATGGTGTCCATGATGATCTTCATCGTGATCGTCATCATGAGCTGGATTTGGTGTTGCTGTATTTGCCCCTTTCAAGTGGTCTTGCGCTGCCTTAATTTGCTCTGCTGACAAGTCCTTCTTGAAGAAGTAATGATTATGGTCACCATGTGACATGATAAATCCTGCTTCATCTTCAGCAATAATACGATTGGCATCAAAGCCGTGTCCACCTTCTTCATGTTCCTCATGTGAAACACTAGGATTGACTGGAAGAGATGGAGAAGGTGTTGTTAGACCATTGTTTGGAAGAGTCGGTTGACCAATTTGATTCGACTTAGGAATGTAATGGAAATGATCACCATGTCTGACGATATAAGCTGTGGCTGTTTCTTCAACGATATCTTTTGGATTAAAGATATAACCATCAGATTTTGAAGAAATTTCCTTATTTAACGTTGAAGAAGCATTATTCAATATAGATGGATTACTTGGAAGACTTCCTAGACTAGACGCTACTTCATGATGTTTTTCATTTGTAGAGGCCGTAGAACCAGTTCCACCGATAGGCACCATTCTAGCAATCTTTTCTTCTAAAGCAGAGAGTTTGCTGTAAGGAATAAAGTGATAATGATCGCCATGCGGAATCGCAACTCCATTTGGTGTACGACTGATAATCTTAGCAGGGTCAAAGACCAGACCATCTGATTCACCGTAACGTTGGTTGCTAGGTAAATCATAGAGTTCTTTCAATAAACTTTGGAGATTTTCAGCCTTACTTTCTGGCTTGCTAGTTGATTCTTTCTCTATAGCTTGATTAGTATTGTCACTAGCTGCTGAAGAATAGCTTAACTGGCTCGGTTGCGTATTTTTCCCAGTCAGATGAGCTTTAGCGGATGCTAATTCACTAGCAGATAAATCACTTTTTGGAATGTAGTGATAGTGACCTCCATGAGGAACGATATAAGCATCACCAGTATCTTCAATAATGTCAGCTGGATTAAAGACATAACCATCATCTGTTGTATAGCGTCCCTGAGACCTTGCTACAGCAACATCAGAGCTGACCTTCTCATTATCTTTGACATGTTCTTGTTTTTGACGGTTGATTTCATCTTTGGTTCGAACATTATCAGCATGAGCTGTATCTTTCAGGTAGACATAATATTTTCCATCGACCTTGATGATATAACCACCCTTGACTTCATTGACAATATCAGCATCTTTAAGTTGATAGTTTGGATCCTTCATCAAAAGTTCTTCACTAAAGAGGGCATCATAAGGAACTTTTCCGTTATAGTAATGGTAGTGATCACCGTGTGATGTAACATAACCCTGATCTGAAATCTTGATAACAATTTGCTCAGCCTGAATTCCTTCTTTTTGGCTAACCTGATCTGGTGTCAGGTTTTCAGTTTTCTGACTTGACTGGCTGCCATCCACATAAGAGATACGATTATTGTCCTTATTTTCCTGCGAGCGATGCTGATTTAGAGCATAAGCGCAAAGACTCAAGGAGACGATAACAGCTGATCCAGCTGCTATATATTTTTTACTGAATTTCATAAATCCCTCATTTCAATAAATGATGAAGCTTTTTAACTTCTTTTGCTTGGTTAAACAGTTTTTTCTAAACTGGTTATTTAACCAATTAATTAACCAGTAAATAGTTTACCTTTTTTTAGTTTATCTGTCAAGATTTTTATAACATTTTAAAAAATAAAAGCCAGTATTGCTACTGACTCTTACATCATTTTGATTTAATAGGATAAACTTATGCTTCTGGTTTCGTCGTTACTGACTCACTACCTTTTTAACAAAGCAAGTAATTTTTCTGCTTCTGCCATGATACCATTATTATCCATGGTTTGGAGGCTCAAGTTATTTCGTAAACCAGATAGGCTCTCTGTCACATTGTCTTTCAAACTAGCATCCGTTACTTTAGCAAGTAGAGCTTCTACTTCTTTGAGTTTGGCTTCTACTTTTTCGGTTTCTACTTGAGGTACTTCAGCTTCGTCTGTTGTATCTTTAGATACTTCTTCTGTTTCGTCTTCATCAGTGCTCGGTTTATAAAGATTATCTACTGAAGGGGTTGAACCTGTATGATTTTCTTTTTCATTGGATTCAGGACGGGTTGATTCGTCTGATTCATGATGATTTTCCTTATCTTCATCAGATTTACTGCCTTTGTCTGCCTTATTTTTACGAACATGGTCGCTGGCATTTCCCCAACCATTATCTGAGTGAGGACGTTCTTCAGGATGTTCAACATAATATTTTACAGTCGCAAAGAGATCCTCAAGGCTATAACCCTTAGGTGCTTCATAGAGTCCTTCGTCAAACCAGCCAAATTTAATGTTATGGTAATGGTCGTAATGAGGTATAATTAAGCTACCATTTTTAACTTCAACAGTATGTTGTAGATTGTAAGGAATATGATCAAGTGGGACCTTCTTAGCTGCTTTCACTTTATTATAGATTGCTTCTACTCCTTTAACCTCAGTATTTCCTGAACCCTGATTCTCTGTTGAAGGAGGTGTCAAACCTTTCTCTTTAGCATAAGCCTGGGCTGCCACTCTTTCAGCTTCAGACAAGCTCTCTTTCTTAATCCAATGACTATGAGTCATATGCGGAGTTACATAGGCATCTCCCTCATCACTGGTAATATCACGAATGTCAAAGATATAGCCATCTTCTGTTGTATACTTACCTGCTAATTTCGCCAATTTAATTTCATCGTCTGTATAAGCAATTTGAGCATTTGGTTTGCCAAGTCGCTCTGGATGGGTAATTGGTGCTAGGAATGCCAATAAATCATCTACTAATTTTCCTTTATTAGAAGATTCATCATTCAAGCGTTCTGCTAATTTGTCTAAGGCTTGGAAATCAGAAGTACGACCCTTATTTTCAGACAAGGCTTTATGAGCCTCGGCCAATAAATTATATGCTTTATCATAAAATTCTTGGTCACGAGGAGCGACATTTTCTTTCTTCGCAACTAGAGCGTGTGTCTCTTGAGTTTTCTTAGACAGGAGATTTTCAATAACATCAATCTTATCCTTGGCTAAATCTTTAGCTAGAACATAACGACTAACGCCCTTATCCTCGATAATATATCCTTCGCCAACTTTTCTAACAACTTGGTTGACATCAAGTTCAGTAAGTTTATTTTCCACTGGTACAAGAGGTTTGGTAGTAGGGGCTGGCTTCATAGGAGTAACACTTGGCAAGACACTGCCATTTTGTCCCTTGATAGCTATCATACGAGCCAATTTTTCTTCCAGCGGTGACATTTGTGAATAAGGGATAAAGTGATAATGGTCTCCATGAGGCACTGCAACACCGTTAGCTGTACGTTTGATGATTTGTGCTGGATCAAAGACGAGTCCATCAGATTCCACATGTCGTTCTGACAAAGGTTTGGCATACAATTCACGTAAGAGTGTAGGAATGTCTTCCCCGTGGTCTTGATGATAAGTTGGAGTAACAGTCAGATTTGGTGTCTCTGTCAAACTTGGTTGGGCTGGATTTGGATTGCCACTACTTGGTTTACTTGAACTTGTAGCAGAATGAGAACCCTGTTTACCATTCCAATAAGCTTGGGCAGCAGCCAGTTCTCCTGCAGACAAATCACTCTTAGGTATATAGTGGAAATGATTGCCGTGCGGTACAACAAAAGCGTCTCCTGTATCTTCAATCACATCTGTCGGACTAAAGACATATCCATCATCCGTTGTATAAGCGCCTCCAGTTCCTCGATTTGGTGCCTGCGTATTGAGATTAAAGTTTGGTTTAATCGGTGAACTTGGTGTTGAACTTGGTTTATCTGTACTGCTTGGTTTCGTATTGTCAGAATGACTTTGAACTGGCTGACCTCCAATTGGAAGATTTCGAGCCAATTTTTCTTCCAAGGCAGACATTTGCGAATAAGGAATGAAATGGAAATGATCACCGTGAGGAACTGCCACACCATTTGCTGTACGTTTTGTAATCTGTGCTGGGTCAAATACTAATCCATCAGACTCCACATGACGTTGGCTCAGTGGCAAAGCGTACAATTCTTGAAGGAGACTAGCTAAATCCTCACTTTGACTTTCAGAATCTGTTGCAGGATTTTGAGGTGTCTCAGATTGACTCGTTCTCACACTAGATCTTGTTTCTCCCCTACTTGAACGATATTCAACCGTACTTAATTGACCACCTTTTCCAGATAAGAAGGCTTGGGCAGCAGCTAATTCACTGGCAGACAAATCACTCTTAGGAATATAGTGGAAGTGATTTCCATGAGGAACGATATAGGCATCACCTGTGTCCTCAATGATATCAGATGCATTGAAGATATAACCATCATCCGTTGTATAGCGTCCTTGAGCTCTGGCTGCAACTACCGCCTGATCGTTAGAACCACCTCCATGATTACTACTGTGTTCCTGCTTCTGACGTTTAATCTCTTCTTTTGTCCGAATATTGTCCGCATGAGCCGCATCCTTGAGGTAAACATAGTATTTCCCGTCTACCTTAATCACATAGCCACCCTTGATTTCATTGACAATGTCTGAATCCTTCAACTGATAATTCGGATCTTTTATGAGGAGTTCTTCACTGATGATAGCGTCATAAGGAACCTTACCATTATAGTAATGATAATGGTCTCCATGAGAGGTCACATAACCTTGATCCGTAATCTTGATAACAATTTGTTCGGCGTTGATTCCCTCTCTCTTACTGACTTCATCTGGTGTCAAGTTCTCTGCTTTTTGGCTTGGTTGGTTGCCATCTATATAAGCAACTCGATTAGACTCTTTCTTAACTTGACCAGCTTGATAACGACCAAGTTCATAGGAGCAAACACTTAGGGCAAGGACTGCTACTGACCCTGCTAGATATTTTTTATTGATTTTCATTCTTATCTCACTTTAATTCTTCAGCTAATACACTCATATTTTCTTCAAGATTTTCTAGGTAAGTCTTGTCATTTTGTGGGTCTGCCTCTAAAGGATTTAGAGTTTTAAGACCCACACCTGTTGATTTGACAAGAGTTTCAGCTACTTTTGAAGAAGCGTTACTTTCTGTAAAAATCGTCTTAACCTTATAGGTTTTAACAAATTCCTGAATTTCTGTTAGTTGTCTTGGACTTGGTTCTTGTTCAGGAGAGATACCTGCAATACCAAGTTGATTGAGTCCAAATCGCTTAGCTAGATAAGAAAAGGCTGTATGCTGTGTTACAAAAGTTTTCTGACTCGCTTTTTCAAATTTAGGCTGGAATTTCTTAGTCAATTCCTGAGCTTTTTTGATAAAGGCTTGCGCATTTTTCTGATAAGTCTCTTTGTGCTCACTATCCACCTCTGAAAGTTTATCAGCGATAATCTGGGCTTCTTCTCCAGCTTTTTCAGGATCTAGCCAAGTATGAGGGTCATAGAGCGTTTTTTCATCAACTCCATCACCTGCTTCCACATCCTCTAGTCCAGGAACACGGTCTAAGGTCATTCCTTCAGAAGCCTCTAAAACCTTAACTTTGGATTTTTTTAGATTGGGATCCAGACTTCCTGCCCAAGATTCGAGCGTATGCGAATGATAAACAAAGACATCTGCATCGTATATTGCTGCAATATCATTTGCCGAAGGTTCAAAGGAGTGAATCCCACTACTTGACTGAATCATTCGAACATCATTCAAGTCACCAGATACTTCCTTGACCATAGCGTAAATAGGATAAAAACTGGTCACAATCTTCATTCCCTTAGTTTCATCACTCTTGTCTTGACCGGTCTTTTGTCCACAAGCTCCTAATACAAGAGCAAATAAGGCAATCATGAGCCATAGGATACTTCTTTTTTTCATAGCAACTCCTTAACTAGTATTTAACCATTTAATTAACTAGTAAATATTTTACTCCTAAAAATTTAAAATGTCAATATTTTTTGTGCATTTTCATGAAAAAAGTGAGAACTAGATTTCATTGCTAAATTTCATTTTCAGTTCTCACTGGTTATTTTTAACTCACGAATTTTAATCGTTTTGACTTGTTTTAGGCTTACTATTTTTTAGTAAGGCTGTGAGATTTTCAGCTTGAGCCATAATACCATTGTTATCCATAGTTCCCAAAGTCAGATTATTTCGCAAACCAACCAAGGTTTCGCTAGCATTGGATTTAAGGTTTGCATCTGTGACTGTCTTTAATAGTCCCTCTGCTTCTTTGAGCTTAGCTTCTACCTTTTCAGTCTCAACCTGTGGTTCTTCTGGTTCAACAGGACTTTCCTCTTCAGGTTCTTCCTCTGGTTTATAGTTATTAGTAGGATCTTGACTATTATCTTTTTTACCCAAGACATGCTCGCTAGCATTTCCCCAACCATCATTTGAATGTGGACGTTCATCTGGGTGTTCTACATAGTACTTAATCGTTGCAAATAAGTCTTCAAGACTATAACCATTCGGTGCCTTATAAGATTTGTCGTCAAACCAAGCAAACTTGATATTATGGTAATGATCCTTGTGAGGAATAATCAGATTACCATTTTTTACTGCTACAGTATGTTCAACATTATAAGGTAAACGAACCAATGGAATTCGTTTTTCACCTTTAACGCGTTCGTAAATAGATGCTGCGCTTTCCGCATTGGGATTTGCCTGGGTCGCACTATCTTCAGATGGAGGGTTGATATTTTTCTCTTTGGTATAGGCTTGAGCCTCGGATTTTTCTTTATCGGACAAACTATCCTTACCAATCCAGTGACTATGCCCCATATGTGGTGTTACATAAGCATCTCCCTCGTCACTGATAATATCATGGGCATCAAAGATATAACCATCCGATGTTGTGTACTTATCCGCTAGCTGAGCTACACGAACTTCATCGTCACTATACTCGATTTGTGAGTTTGGCTTACCAAGACGTTCTGGATGATTAATCGGTGCAATAAATTTAAGCAAATCATCTACAAAGGCTACCTTGTTTACATGTTCATCATTTAATCTTTCTAGCAATTGATCTAAAGTCTGGAAGTCAGATAGCCGTCCCTTATTTTCAAGTAGGTTCCTATGCGTTTGCTCCAACAAACTATAAGCCTTATCATAGAATTCCTGATTTCGAGGAGCTATTGTGCTTTTCTTCTCCGCCAAGGTATGCGCTGGTGTAGCCACCTTATTCAGTTCTTTCTCAAAAGCTATAAGATTCTCTTTAGACAAATCCTTAGTCAAGACATAATGCGAAACTCCCTTTTCTTCTAGGACATAGCCCTGACCAACTTTTCTGACTACTTGTTTGGCAAGCTCCTCATTAGAATGGTTATCAGGAAGTGGAACTGGTGCTGGTTGCGGATTTGGGACGGGCTGTGGAACTGGTTTTAATGTAGGATTTGGCCGTAAACTAGCTGCTCCAGGCGCTGAAATATTCCCTTGATTTTTAACTGGAATCATCCGTGCAATCTTTTCTTCCAAAGCTGACATCTGACTATATGGGATAAAATGGTAGTGATCCCCATGAGGTACTGCTACTCCATTTGCTGTCTTTTTCGTGATTTGCGCTGGATCAAAGACAAGCCCATCTGATTCCACATGTCGTTGGCTGAGTGGCAAGGCATAAAGTTGTTTCAAAAGACTAGATACGTCTTCACTTGGACTTGCTTGATAACTATTATCCACTTGTGGACTAACAGTTGGAGCCCATCTTCTAATATTTGTCTCAACATTACTATGATTTGTTTGTCCATATGAACTACTATTCGATGCCTCTGATGAGCTGCTAGAAGAATTTGTTGACGGTCGATACCCAACTGAGCTTGTTTGGCCACCTTTACCAGATAGGAAGGCTTGGGCCGCAGCAAGTTCGCTAGCTGATAAGTCACTCTTAGGAATATAGTGGAAATGATTGCCATGTGGAACGATGTAAGCATCGCCAGTATCCTCAATAATATCACTTGCATTAAAAACATAGCCGTCATCCGTTGTATAACGTCCCTGAGCCCTTGCTAGGGTAACTTCATTGCTAACTTTTGTTCCACTACCATGTCCGTGTTCTTGCTTCTGACGATTGATCTCATCCTTACTACGAATATTCTCTGAATGGGATGCATCTTTGAGGTATACATAATAGCGACCATCAACCTTAATGACATAACCATCCTTGACTTCGTTGACAATATCCTCATTTCGAAGTTGATAATTCGAATCCTTCATCAGGAGTTCCTCGCTAATAATAGCATCATAAGGAACCTTGCCATTAAAGTAATGATAATGGTCCCCATGTGAAGTTACGTAGCCTTGATCGGTAATCTTAACGACAATCTGTTCAGCATTAATACCTTCTCGCTGACTAACCTCATCTGGCGTCAGATTTTCAGTCTTAGCACTAGCCTGATTCCCTTCTATATAAGACACACGATTAGACTCTTTGCTAGTCTGTACCGCTTGGTAACGCCCCAATTCATAACTTGAAAGGCTTAAGGCTAAAAGAGCTACGGAACCAAGAACATATTTTTTATTGATTTTCATCTTAATACACTTTCTATTTCATTTATTCGTTAAAGAAGAACTACACTTTTTCCTAAAGGACTTCCTTAACCGGTTAAATATCTATTTAGAAAAATAACTCACTTTTAAAACTCCTCCTATTTTCTATATTTCAAACAAGATTTGAGCGAGTGAGTTACCTTTTTATGTACTTAACCAGTTATTTAACTAGTTAATAGTTTACTCCTATCACATAAATCTGTCAAGAAAATTTTAAAAATTTTGGTAAAAAGTAGATAAAAAAGAGGAATAACCCCTAGTATGAGATAGATTCCTCTTTATAATATTTTAGTGTTGAAATGGCATAAAATCCGAAACAAAGGAAATGTTATCCTTATCTTCTGCGTTGACAAAATTTAAAAATAGCTTTTGAAATTCTTCAAATTCATAGTCTGAATGACAAATCCACTCCTTACCCGTCGAGACATACCATTTTCCAAGACTTGCAAGTTGCTCCTTGGTCAAGGATGGTACATGAGAGCAATGTTCAAAGTTAATAATATAAACTTTTTCATAGATTGATTTGATAAAATCTTTGAGCATAAACTTTCCTCGCTTAAATTCTATACCTAATAACTAGTTGTACTATTCAATCACTTGGGTTTCAGCTAGTTTTTTATACCAGTGAGCTGATTTCTTTGGATAGCGTTCTTGCGTTTCAAAGTCCACATAGAAGAGGCCATAGCGTTTTTCATAACCATTTGACCAAGAGAAGACGTCCATGAGTGACCAGATGAAGTATCCTTTGACTACTGCTCCATCAGTAATGGCATCTGAAATAACTTCCAAGTGTTGTTTCACATAATCAATACGGCCATCATCGTAAACAGTGTTATCGACAAATTCATCTTTGTATCCAAGTCCGTTTTCAGTGATGTAGATCTTCTTGTAGTTTGGATAATCTTTCTTAACACGCATGATTTGATCATACAAACCTTGAGGGTAGATAATCCAGTCCCAGTCAGTGCGAGGCACATAGTCCGGAGCTACACGACGACCAACACCTTTGATTTGGTATTTAGAGCTTCCTTTCTCTCCTTTACCATTGTGGATGATTTCAGTTTCACCATCAAAGGCTTCCATCCAGTCACTCATGTAGTAGTTAATTCCAAGGAAGTCGTTCAAATCTTTAGATGCTTCAAGTGCTGCAAAGTCTTCGTCACGAAGATCCAAGCTACCACCATTTACTGATAAGAAGTGGTTTACACCTTCCATTGTTGCATCTGAATAGTGTCCAAGGTATGTAGCATCCAAGATAAATTTGTTGTGGATGATATCTTCCAACTCAGCAGCACGAACGTCTGCAGGATTTTTAGGATCCAATGGATACTTAGTTGGAAGGGCGTGAACAACCCCGATTTCACCTTTATAGCCTTTGTCTTTATACAATTTCACAGCACGAGCATGAGACACCATCATATTGTGGTGAGATTGGAATACTTTAGCCAAATCATACTGAATACCTGGAGGAAACTTGCCGACCAAATATTGACCATCACCGATTGGGCCGATTTCATTGAAAGTAGTCCAGTAGTTCACTTCAGGAAACTCTTCAAAACAGAATGCAGCATAGTCCACAAAGTGTTCGATATTTTCACGATTTAAGAAGTCTCCATTTGAATGAAGTGCTTCCGGTGTATCGAAGTGGTGAAGTGTAACGAACGGTTCTACATGACGTTTATGACATTCTGCAAATAAGTTATGATAGAATTCTACCCCTTTTGGATTTACTTCACCATAACCAGTTGGAAAAATACGTGACCAAGCAATTGAAATTCGAATTCCATTGACACCATACTCTTCTGCTAGCTTAAGGTCAACTGGGTATCGATTGTAAAAATCACTGGCTGGTTCGGCAGTGTACCAGTAATTATCTTCAAGATATTTATCCCACGCAACTGGTCCTTTTCCATCAGTATGTGTAGCACCTTCTGCTTGATAGGCAGCTGTTGCGCCACCGAAAATAAAGTCTTTTGGAAGTGTTTTTGTCATTTTTTCACCTATTTCTTGATTTAAATAAACTAAAAGTGAGAGGAGAGGAGTCAGTGAGCCATCCTTCTCCATCTCACTTCTTGTACCAAGTCACCGAATTGTGACATGAGGAGGTAAAAACGATATCTTTTTACCGACGAATTAACAAGGCGATTAGGAAATTCGCCATAGCGATTTCCGTGATGATAGGAGACTGTTTTACAGTCCCTATCATCAATCGAATTGCGCTTGAACAAAGGCTAGAGCACCTTTACCATCACGAGTCAACTTGATGTATTGAGCTCCTTCAGTCTTAGCCAATTTGATTCCAAGTTTATCTGTTTCAGCCTTCATGTCCTCATAGTTTGATGCTACTTGAGGAGCAAGGATAACAAGGTCAAATTCTGGCAACATCTCACGGTGAGCTCCATAGCCACCAGCGGCTGCCTTAACAGGAACATTGTATTCTGCTGCTGCTTTGTTCAAGGCGTTGGCAAGAAGACCACTTGTTCCTCCACCTGCACAGAGAACGAGTACGTTGGTTTCTTCAGTGATTGTATTTTGTGCTGATTCTACTCCAGCTTTTTCAAGGATAGCATCAGCTTTAGCAGTGTTGAAGTTTGCTGCAACTTTTTCTTTTAATTCATCATTAGCTTTGCCTGAACGTTCTTCTTCAAGAATTTGTTCGTCATAAACCTTGAGGAATGGATAGTAGATAACAATATCTACTACGATTAACAATGCTGCAAGAGCAAATGACAAGAACTGGAAGTTTGTACCAAGGACAATCCCCAAAGGTCCAGGAGTAACCCATGGAAGGTTGGCAGTAAATGAGTTCATGCCGAGAGTTTCGATAAAGAATTTGAAAATCCAAACGTTTGCAATTGGAGCAAAGATAAATGGAATAAAGAAGATTGGGTTCAAAACAAGTGGTGCACCAAACAGGATTGGTTCGTTTACACCGAAGAATGTAGGAACTACTGAAGCGCGTCCGATGGCACGGTTACGCTTAGACTTACACAACCACATAAACATGAATGGAACTACAAGAGTTGCTCCTGTACCACCCATAGTGACGATAAACATTTGTGTACCAGATGTAAGGATCTTATCAGCGTGCATACCTTGTTGAAGAAGGTTCAAGTTGACTTCGGCATTTGCATAAGTGATCGCTGCAATGGCAGGTTCAACGATAGATGGGCCGTGAATACCGACAAACCAGAAGAAGGCAAAAGCACCAAAGATAATGGTAATACCAAGATAACCGTCTGCTGCTGAGAATAATGGGGCAAAGAATTTACCAATTGATTCTGCAACGCTTGCACCAACAAATTGACGAGCGAGCAAGTCAAGAGCATAAAGAGAAACAACTGAAAGCGTAAACGGAATAACGTCTTTAAAGACTTGTGAGATATTCGGTGGAACTTCGTCAGGCATGCGAATAGTAACGTTGTTCTTCACACAAACCTTATAGATAGCTACAGTTACAAAAGCTGCCAGGAAGGCTGAAAGCAACCCTTTTGTACCAAGGAAACCAGTTGCAAAGCCACCTTCAATTGGATCAGCTGCCAACATCAATAATCCAACAATAGCCGCCAATAGCGTTGACATATAGTTGATTTGGTTGGTTTTTTCCATGCTACGGTTAACAGAGTCTGTTAATGATTTAGCAGTCGTACCAGCTAGCAAGACTGCTAGAATTCCCATAGAGTAGCTGTAAGGTTTCATCAAAAGTGCTACTACTTCATCAGACCATTTAAAGCCCCAAGAGTTTGGAACAAAAGCAATCAAGATAAAAATACTTGAGAATAGAATGACTGGCATTCCTGCGATAAATCCATCCCGAATAGCACGAAGATAGATATTTCGAGATAGTTTTTCAAAGAAAGGCTTCCCTTTCTCGATATAGGCAATTAACTTATTCATTATTTAGCTCCTCTTTTATAAAGTTCGATTAAATGGTGCATCAAATCTTTTAGCAAGATTGTTGTCATCAGGTGATCTTGACCATGCATCATGGTCACGCTATAAGCCAAATCGTCACCAGCAGCTTCCTTGGTTAAAAGACTAGTTTGCGCGTGGTGTGCTTCAGCGATACAGCTACCAGCTTCCTCAACTAGGCTATCCGCTTTCGCGAAATCACCAGCTTCAGCAGCCTTCAAAGCTTCCAATAATTTTGAACGAGCATCACCAGCATAGGCTACGATTTCAAAACCTAACAATGTTACTTCTTCTCTATTCATGATAGAATACTCCTTATATTTTTTTATAGATGTTATGACAATAAACGTTGAATGTGTAGAACAAGATAAACTCGTTCACTCTTGTAAAGGTCAAGACCAGTTTCCTGAGCAATGACTTCATAAATTTTGCTACCAATTTCAAATGCTTCTGGATAAGTATTCTTTATATGTTCTTCCATATCGAGCAAGGATTGATTATCATCGCGACTACGATCCAGATAATCCAAAAAATAATTTAGATGAATCATAAAGCGGTCGTAGAAATTATTATTTTCAGGTGTTCGCTGGATTTTATAACTCTTCAAAACGCTTTCGATTCTCTTTAAAATTTCCTTTCTCTTATCAATTGACTCAACAACTTCGACTTCATTCTCACCTTCGGCATTTATGAAATGATAAGCGATACGAATGATTTCGTCTTCAGGAAAATTTTCTGTCAGTTTTTGACGATAAATTTCAAAAGCTTCTTGTGCAATTTGAAACGCGATAGGATATTTGGCTGAAATGTCAGGCAAGTTACTATCCTTATAGCGTCCTTGGCTAATAGCCTGATAAGAACAATAGATATGGTCTGTCAGAGTGACGTATAGATACTCTTGGACAGGATATTGATATTTTTTAGAAAGATTATCAATAATCTCATAAGTGACCGTAATAAAATCAAGCGGTACATCCTTGAGAAGAGCCATAAAATTTTCTCGCGACTCTTCTGTTTTCATCCGAAAAACTTTTTCAACCTGATCCTCAGAAATCAAATCTCCCTTCTTCTTACCGAATGAAATACCCTTACCAATTACGATCAACTCCTCTCCTTTGCTATTCCGCACGAGAGAAACATTGTTATTCATTGGATTTAATATCCGATACATGGCAACCTCCTTGCCCTATTATTTAAGTTTTGTGAGCATAAAAAATGACCACAAATGAATTCAGAAAATATACCTCTGAGTCATCTGTGATCATGCCTAATATTACTTAGTAACACTCACTTTGTATTAACTTGTGACTTAAGTATAGCACAAGATTTTTATTTTGTAAACCTTTACATACAACTTTTTTTAAAAGTTTTTTAGCTAGGTTTTAGGACATAAAAGGGGGGGGAAATTTAGACACGTTCGGTCCATGAAGTTGCAGTTGTTTTAAGAACCTTGTTAAGTTCATCGATGTTTTCAAAACCAGTTGTACGAAGCCATTCGCGAGCTGCTGCTTCTCCATCTTTGATGTAAGCTTCAACTGATCCAGCCCATGTTGCACGTCCACAAAGAACACCATTAAAGTTTGCGCCTGATTCGTGGGCAAATACAAGAGTTTCTTGGAAGAGCTTAGCTGATACACCAGCACTCAAGTAGATGTATGGCAAGTTAGTAGCTTCGTCTTGAGCTTTAAAGAAGGCTGCTGCTTCTTCACGTGTATGAACGATTTCGCCATCGCCAAATCCTTCAACGTATTTTACGTTAACTGGAACTTCCACTTTTAAGACATCGATGTTGAAACGTGGATCGGAGAAGACTTTCATAGCACCGATAACCTTACGTGGTTTTACTTTAGCGTATTCTGCAGAACCAGCATCAGCAATCTTTTCATCGTAAGCCAAGATTTCAAGGAAGAATGGAATATCTTCAGCCACACACTCAGAACCAATACGTTCGATGTAGGCTTGTTTTTCTTGGTTGAGTTCGTCAGAGCTATCTACGTCATAGTAAAGCAAGAACTTAACAGCATCTGCACCTTGTTCTTTGATACGTTTTGCAGACCAAACATCCAAGCAGTCTGGCAAGCGTTTTGTACTTGTTGTATCGTATCCTGTTTTTTCATAAGCAAGGAGAAGACCTGCATTTGGATCAAGAGCTTTTGTAGCTGGAAGTCCATACTCAGGGTCAAGAAGCATTGATGAAGCATATTTAGTCAATTCATCTGCCACTAATACTTTTAATTCTTCCATTTGAGCCACTGTTGGCTCTTCTGTTTGGTATTGAGCCATGAGGCGTTTCAATGCACCACGTTGGTCAAAGGCGAGAGCTGAGATGATACCATTCTCATCAGAGAGTTTTTGCATACAAGCGCGTTTATTTTCTGTTAAAACCATTTTATACCTCTTTTACAATTAATTGGTCATAGAGACCTTGATAGTTGGCCATATTGACATGACCGGTCATTTTTTCTTGAGCATTAAGCATACCAAGGACATTTGCCTTTATCAACAGTTCTTGATCCGTTTCTTTATGGAAAAGACCTGAAGCAATACCTGCCACTGTAGAATCGCCAGAACCTACTGGATTTACTACTTGAATTCTTGGAATATCTACTTTGTAGAAAGTGTTACCGTGTTTAGCGAATGCTCCGTTAGCACCTAAGGAAACGATAATCCACTCGATTCCATCAAATAGTGGTTCTTGAAGAACAGCTTTTATCTCATCCAAATCTTTAGAAATTTCTCTTCCTAAAAGTTGAGATAATTCTTCATTATTTGGCTTGATGACTGATGGTTTATGTGGAGACTCAAGAACTGCCTGAAGTGCAGCGCCTGAACAGTCCAAGACAACAGGTTTACCAGCTAGGTTAGCAAGTTCAACCAGATTAGCATAATAATCCACAGGAAGTCCTGCTGGTAGACTACCTGAAATGGCTACTACCTCTACAGTCTCTAAAAGTTCTTTGAAATGAGCCAAGAAATCTTGACCTTCTTTTTCTTGAACTTCAGGACCTTTTTCTAGGATTTCTGTTTGGTTTTCTCCATGTAGAATTGCGATACAGTTACGGGTTTCACCTTGAATAGAGAAGAAACGTTTGCTTACTTTATCATCAATATTTTCTACTAGAAAATCACCTAGTTTACCACCGACAAGCCCAGTTGCGACTACGGAGTCACCAAATTCTGATAGGACACGAGTAACGTTAAGACCTTTACCACCGGCCGTTTTAGTAACATCAACAACACGGTTGACAGTGTCAATTTTTAATTCATCCAAAGGATAGGAAATATCAATGGATGGGTTCATTGTGACTGTTAAAATCATAGGTCACCTCTTAGTCGTGGTATTCACCGCGATCCCATTTTTCAAGGAATTCTGTAAAGAAGTTGGCATCCGTTTGATAGTCGTTATGAGTTTCAACGTGTTGGATTTTAGCGATCAATTTTTTGTTTTCTTCAGATGGTTTGTATTCAGCGTTGATGAAAGCTTCAATGATATCGCACATAAGCAATTCACCAGTGATTTTACCACCAAATCCGATAACGTTGGCATTCAATTGTTCTTTTGCATAAAGAGCTGTTGTCATATCACGAACCAAGGCAGAACGAACACCTGGAACCTTGTTAACAGCGTTATTGATACCTACACCAGTACCACAGATACATACACCAAGATCAGCTTGGCCACTAACTACTGCTTCACCAACTTTTTTACCAAAGATTGGGTAGTGTGTACGAGCGTGGTCATAAGTACCAAAGTCGATGACTTCATGTCCTTTTGATTTCAAAAATTCTGAAACCGCCATTTTTTCATTTGTTACGATGTGGTCACATCCAATTGCAATTCTCATTTTTATCTTACCTTTCTTTCGTTATAAAAATTAGCACATTTTGTTCAACATGTCGACACGAATCTGGTGACGACCGCCGTCGTACTTACCATTTACAAAGCCTTTAGCGATGTTCTTAGCCAATTCGTCACCAACAAGTTGAGCACCCATAGTAATCATACGTGAGTTGTTGTGACCACGAGTCATATAGGCTGAACGTTCGTCAGATACTTCTGCAGCAACCATTCCTTTGATTTTAGTTGCAACCATAAATGGACCTGCACCATAAGCATCAATGACAATACCAAGGTTCTGTTCTTCTTTTTTAACTTCTTCAGCAACTGCGAGAGTTACATCAACGAAGTCTTGACCTTCAGCCGTAACATCCACAACGTGGAAGTTTTCTTTTTCCAAGAAATCTTTAACGACTTCTTTCAATCTCAAACCTGCAGCATCTGCACCAATAACAATAGACATATTGTATACTCCTTTTTTATAATAGACCAGTAAAAATATTTTGGATCTGGATTAGAAAATCTCCTTCACCAAGTAGTTACTAGTAGTTTTTGTTGACTATTTTAGTTTAAGAATGATTCATCTAATCACTCTTAAAAACTTCTCCTGGGAGAAATTTGAAGAATAACTTGTTAAAATAAACACAAATTGTTCTTTCTAAACATAATATACTACTATTGTTTAAAAAAGTCAACAGTTTGTGTTTGTTTTTGTTTATTTTTATAAAATTTCTATATCAAAACCAATTTGATCACTTTGACCTGGATTTAAGATTCGAACATTTTTCTTATCCTCTAGATGATTGCCCTCTTCAAGTGATGTTGACAAACCTGACCAAGGTTCCAGAGCAAGGAAGGGACCTTTATTGAGCGTTGACCAAACAATGAGGTTTGGAAACTCCTTAAAGTTTAGTTTCAACCCCTTATCATGCTTACGTGACCGTAAGGAAACAGAGCGAGAGGCTAACTCATCTAAAGTCACAGCATCATAGCTAAAGAAATCATAGTTTAGATCCAATTCTTTTTGGTCTTTTAACCAGCTACTTCTATCTTGAAAATCTAACATCCCTGTTTCTGGGAATGGTTTAGGAACTGTACAAGTTTCTGACTTTTCAAATTCAAGATAGTAGTCTTCATAAGCTTCATCATCAAATAAAGGACAGTTAAAGCCAGGATGTCCACCAATAAAGTAAGGCATTTTCTTATCTGTTTCCTTATTGGTAACTTGATACTGTGTTCGAATAGTCTTTCCCGTAACAGTATAAGTTATTTCTAGACGAAAATGATAGGGATAGTTCTCATACATTTCTTGGTCATCTTCGATAGCAAAGGTGACAGAGTTCTCTGTTTGTTCTACTAATTCAAATTCTTTTTTTCGAACCAATCCATGACGTGGAATTTTACCTTTTACTTGACTACCATCTTCTCGATCATACAAGACACTATCATTTCTAACGGATCCACAAATTGGAAATAAAACAGGTGCTTGTCCACTCCAATAAGTTGGATTTCCCTGCCACAAATACTCCATTCCATCTTTGTCTTTTATTGAAGAAAGTGCACCACCAAAAGTTTGAAACTGTACACATAGCTGTTCTGTTTTTAATTCAATCATTAGAATTACCTCCATTTATTTAAGACCTAAAAAAACTAGGCTGTCGACTCCAGATTTGGAAACTGACAACCTAGTTTTTACAATTTACATTTTTAGGAGCGAATTATTTTGCGTTTGCTGCGTATTCTTCATTACGTTTGATCATTTGTTTTCTGTACCATGCAAAGATACCAACGTAGAATACTAGGAATACTAATGCGCCAAGGATAGCTTTGATATCACCAGTTGTAGCATTACCAATTGCCCAACCAAATAGTTTTTCGATTGGTCCTTCAAGAGTTGAGTGAGTAATCAATTGAGTTTGGCTTACACCTTCTGGGAAGGCACCTACACCTTTAGCAAGTTCTGTTGCAAATGGTGCGATAAGTGTACCTGAAAGAAGGAAGAGTGGCAACAAGAGTGTTCCGAAGATAATCATACGGAGCAATTTACCACGAGTAACTACCAAGAGAGCTGGAGTTACACCCATTGCGATGATACCAGCAAGTGGCAAGATACCATTTCCGACATTTGAAAGAAGCACAGCTTCAACCAACATGATTGGTGCAAGTACGTTGGCACAAGCCCAGATTTCAGCACGACCAGCGATAAATGGCCAGTCAAGACCGATGTTGAATTTACGTCCTTGAAGACGTTTAGTAGCAACGTTTGTAATACCTTGTGAAAGTGGTTCTACGGCTGCGATGAACCATGAACCGATCAATGAGAAGAGCTCCAAGCAGACACCGGCAGTCAAACCAAGTGACAACCAACCTTTAATAACAAGTTCCCATTTTTCAGCACCTTCAACACCAGGAACTGGATGTGGAGTTCCCATCAAACCGATAACGATACCAAGGATGAAACCGATGAAGAATTTAGATCCCCAGAAACCGATTCGTTTGTTCAATTTAGCAGCGTCAAAGTCGTATTTATCAAGACCTGGGAAGAGTTTATCAAAAATCTTATCCAAAACCATGATAACTGGGTTCATCATGTAGTTCATGTGAGTTGAAGTCATTGGTGATGAACTTGGTGCGTTAAGAAGGTCATCAAATGTTGGTTTCATCAAGTCAGAGTTGATGATTTTAAGAACCCCTACAAGGACAACTGCTGCAGTCGCGATGAAGAGTGAAACTCCTTGGCTAACTCCATTGTTGTCAGCGTACCATTTAATCAAAAGACCTGTGATAGACAAGTGCCAGATATCAAAGATATCGACGTCAAGTGTATCAGTTTTCTTCATTGCAAGCATTACAATGTTGACGATCAACATCACAAGCAAGAAGTAAAGTGTCCAAGCTGAACCCCAAGTGATTGTAGCAAGTGGTGCCCAACCAACGTCGGTGATGTTCAATTGAATACCAGTATTTTCAACGAATTTTGCAAGAGAAGCTGAGAAAGCTCCGTTAAGCATTCCGATGATAGCACCGATACCAGTAAGTGCGATGGCAAGTTTGATACCACCTTCAAGTGCTTTGGAGAATTTCACTCCAA
This sequence comes from Streptococcus infantis, assembly GCF_047465035.1. Lineage (GTDB taxonomy): Bacteria > Bacillota > Bacilli > Lactobacillales > Streptococcaceae > Streptococcus > Streptococcus infantis_T. The sequence continues at coordinate 46,563 of NZ_JASHAQ010000008.1, read as the reverse complement.
ATAGTAAAGCCAATACTGTCAAAATGATCAGCATGATAATTGGGCCACCCATATCCAAGATTGGCTTGAATACTTTATTGGCCAAGTCAATAATGAAATCCATAATTTTCCTCCCTTTATTTTTATGGAATATTTACAAATTAATAATTAGCTTAGACCATGTTCTTTGATAGCTGCTTCAATATTGTCATAAACTGGAGCGCTCATAGCTGGAATACGGAACAAGATTGGTCCTGCTTCAACAACTGGGATACCTGGTTCAAAACCTAAATCAGTAGCAGCGATTGGTGTGAAGATATCATAACCTTTAATCAAGTCTTCATTGACATCTTTTACCATAACAGCATCACATTGAACATCGTACCCACGGTTAGAAAGTTCTTCTTCAAGAGCACTTTTAATTTGGTGGCTTGAGTTAACACCTGCACCACAAGCAGCAAGAATTTTAATCATTTGGATTTCCTCCGTTTTTATATAAAAATTATTAACAAATTAAGCAGTCGCTTCTGAGATATATTGGAACAAAGCTTCAGGTTCCGTAATCTTAGAGAGCGCTTCAAGATGACCATTGCCTGTAAAGAAGTCCATCAACTGCGCAAGAATATTTGTTTGACTTGAGCTTGAATTGTTGATGATAAAGAAGAGTAATGATACTTCTACTTCCTTATCAGGAGCGATCATATTGTGGAACGTTACTGGTTTTTCCAGACGAACCACGACAACATTTTCAGTTAGATTATGAATTGTATCAGTGTGAGGAATCGCTACGTTAGGCAAATCCTTCCCTAAAAACTCCATATCCAAACCAGTTGGGAACGATTTTTCACGTTCAATCAAGGCCGAACGATAGGTCTCTGTAACAACTTTCTTTTCTTCCAATATGGTTGCAACTTGATCGAAAAGTTGCTCTTGATTATCTGCTTCTAAGCAAAAGACTAGGTCTTTGTCAAAGAAATGATCTAATCCCATGACCTTCTCCCTTCATATTTAACTTTTATGGTATAAGTATAACACTATATGAAACCGTTGTCAATGTTTTTTTGTTGTATTTTGTTTGATTTTTATTTTTTTTGTTTACGAATTAAACATTTGATGATTTCAAACATATTTTTTATAATTTCCTAATAAGTATAATAAAAAAACAGGAATGACTCCTGTTTTCACGATGTTAACTCTTTTTATTGGTCCAACTTTCTTCAACCATTGGAAGGAGATTTTTTAATACCTCTGGAACACCTTCGAGAGAAACGTATCTAAACTTGCCATCATCGGATTTAAATACCCAGATAATTAGATATTTACCATTCTTCGCAATACAGTTTACTACGTATGCCTCATAGCCTCCGATAGTTGATTTTGACCCCCATACCTTGGAAAAGTCTTGACTTTTCTGTTTAGATTCATAAATGCTAGTTGAAATTTGAACAGTTTCTAGCGCTGCATATTCGCTTTCACTAATACCAAACTGCTCAAGTTTAAATGTATTGAGAGTTACAATATTGACATCCGTCCCATCACAGTACTGAATGTCATCTCCACCTTCAATTTCTTTGAAATGAACCCATAATTTAGGAATTTTCACATATCCATAATCATCAGATCCAACTATTTGAGTTTCTTCTGTCTGGCTGATAAGAAAGGCGATGATTAAGTGCCACTGGTCCGGACGTGATTCGCAACCACGCAAAAAAAGCCTCAGCATTCGCACTGCTGGTGCTTTTCCATTGCTCATGGCTTAGAAAACTATCACTTTTTCGCAGAATCCGTATAACACATTTACGGATCAGGTGCAAGAAAATGCGTTTTTTGAGAGGTTCTGACTAAAAATACGTCTATTTATTTTTATTGTTTTTTATTGTAAAGTAGACCCAACCGAATGAACATAGGTTGTAAAAAGCAAATGAAAAAACTGCGAGGATAATAGCTTCTGTGTCTAAATAACCCATTTCGAGACCTCTTTTCAACAACAACAAGCCTGTAGTTTCGACAACGATCAAAAATAAAAATACATAAAAAATTTTCGCCTTAAGCATATTGTTACCGCTTTCTTTTTATTTGGTTTTATTGTATAATAAAAGTTGAAAAAAATCAAAAAATCATGATCATCCGTTAAACGGGTGGTTTGTCCCAGAGCTATAAGCCCAGATTACCAGCCAGCGCCTAAAGACGCTGGCTTCATTCTTGACTCGTCACTTGCCTCTTAAAGACGCTTGAGTATTACTTACCACTTTCCCTAAAGGGATCCTCATATTCTTTTACACTTAATTTATCTAGTGCTATATCATCTTTACTCGTTCTCAAATTTTCATACTCGTGAAGAAATCATCCACTGTATAATTGCTTTAATCTTGAATATATTTCTTAATTGTGGCTTCATTAAGTACATAATAACCTTCCGACCAGAAATGTCTATTCCCAAACTTATATAGTTGATTGAAATAAGATATGAACAAAGAGATTAGGAAAGTCAAATCAATTTCTAAAAATGTTTTAGAATTTGTATAGCCAATTGAACCAAAAACAGTACATAATGTGGTATAATCTTCTTATGGCATATTCAATAGATTTTCGTAAAAAAGTTCTCGCTTATTGTGAGCGAACAGGTAGTATAACAGAAGCATCACACGTTTTCCAAATCTCACGTAATACCATTTATTGCTGGTTAAAGCTAAAAGAGAAAACAGGAGAGTTAAACCATCAAGTAAAAGGAACAAAACCAAGAAAAGTTGATAGAGATAGACTCAAAAACTATCTTACTGACAATCCGGACGCTTATTTGACTGAAATAGCTTCTGAATTTGGCTGTCATCCAACTACTATCCACTATACTCTCAAAGCTATGGGGTACACTCGAAAAAAAAGAATCACACCTACTATGAACAAGACCCAGAAAAAGTAGCTTTATTTCTTAAAAAATTTAATAGTTTAAAGCACTTAGCACCTGTTTATATTGATGAAACAGGATTCGATACTTATTTTTATCGAGAATATGGTCGCTCATTAAAAGGTCAGTTAATAAGAGGTAAAATATCTGGAAGAAGATATCAGAGGATCTCACTGGTTGCTGGGCTAACAAATGGTGAGTTAATCGCTCCAATGACTTACGAAGAGACGATGACGAGCGACTTTTTTGAAGCTTGGTTTCAGAAGTTTCTCTTACCAACATTAAACACACCATCAGTTATTATTATGGATAATGCAAGATTCCATAGAATGGGTAAGCTAGAGCTCTTATGTGAAGAATTTGGGCATAAACTTTTACCACTTCCTCCCTACTCACCTGAGTACAATCCTATTGAGAAGAAATGGGCTCATATTAAAAAGCATCTCAAAAAGGTATTGCCAAGTTGCAATACTTTTTTCGAGGCTCTGTTGTCTTATTCTTGTTTCAATTGACTATAGTGTACTATTCTAAGTTCAATCTGCTATACTTGAGGTTGGCGCGTTTGTCAAACATTAAGAAAAGAGGCTGGGCAAAAAGTCTTTAAAATCAGAAAAACGCATAATATCAGGTGTTGAAAACCTTGATACTATGCGTTATATTTTTTTCATTTTCGGAGAAAATTGACTTTTTACCCAGCCACTTAAAAAATCATTATTTTATATTTATCTTATTTTTTCTTGAGAGCTCAACTATTCTTCATCCATGCTCAATACGCTGAGGAAGGCTTCTTGTGGGACTTCTACTGATCCGATGGCTTTCATGCGTTTCTTACCAGCTTTTTGTTTTTCGAGAAGTTTACGTTTACGAGAAACGTCACCACCATAACACTTGGCAAGAACGTTCTTACGAAGAGCTTTAATATCTGTACGCGCGACAATCTTGTGCCCAATAGCTGCTTGGATGGGAACTTCAAATTGTTGACGAGGAATAATTTTCTTGAGCTTATCAACGATGAGTTTTCCGCGTTCATAAGCAAAGTCCTTGTGAACGATGAAGCTGAGGGCATCCACCTTGTCTCCATTGAGAAGTATGTCCATTTTGACCAGCTTAGATGGACGATACTCTGACAATTCGTAGTCAAAGCTAGCGTAACCACGTGTCGAGGACTTAAGCTTATCAAAGAAGTCAAAGACAATCTCAGCTAGTGGGATTTGATAGATAACATTGACACGATTGTCATCAATATAGTCCATAGTCACAAAGTCCCCACGCTTACGCTGAGCCAATTCCATTACTGCTCCGACGAACTCCTGTGGTACCATGATTTGCGCTTTAACATAAGGCTCTTCAATGGTCGCAATCTTAGTTGGGTCTGGAAACTCAGATGGATTAGACACATCCATAGACTCGCCGTCTGTCAGATTGACTTTATAGATAACAGACGGAGCTGTCATGATGAGGTCAATGTTGAACTCACGTTCCAAACGTTCTTGGATAACATCCATATGGAGAAGTCCAAGGAAACCACAACGGAAACCAAATCCAAGTGCCTGAGATGTTTCTGGTTCAAACTGCAAGCTGGCATCATTCAGTTGCAATTTTTCAAGAGCTTCACGCAGGTCATTGTACTTGTTTGACTCAATTGGATAGAGACCCGCAAAGACCATAGGATTCATCTGCTTGTAGCCATGTAATGGCTCTGCCGCAGGATTGGTTGCCAAGGTAACGGTATCACCTACACGAGTGTCTTGAACCGTCTTGATAGAAGCCGCAATATAACCAACGTCACCAGTCGCAAGGAAATCACGACCAACTGCTTTTGGTGTAAAAATACCGACTTCGGTCACATCAAAGGTCTTACCATTGCTCATGAGCTGAATCTTATCACCAGGTTTGACCACTCCGTCCATGACACGCACTTGGAGGATAACCCCACGGTAAGCATCGTAAACTGAGTCGAAAATCAAGGCCTTAAGTGGCGCCGTCACATCACCCGTTGGTGCTGGCACTTTTTCCACGATTTGCTCGAGAATTTCTTCGATACCAATACCAGCCTTGGCTGAAGCCAATACTGCTTCACTGGCATCCAAGCCAATGACATCCTCAATCTCTGTACGCACGCGCTCTGGATCCGCAGCAGGTAGGTCAATTTTATTGATAACTGGAAGGATTTCCAAATCATTATCTAAGGCAAGGTAAACGTTTGCTAGAGTTTGAGCCTCAATCCCTTGGGCAGCATCAACGACCAAAATAGCACCTTCACAGGCAGCTAGGGAACGTGAAACCTCATAGGTAAAGTCCACGTGTCCAGGTGTGTCAATCAAGTGGAAGATATAAGTCTCACCATCTTTAGCCGTATAATTAAGCTCGATAGCATTAAGCTTGATAGTAATTCCACGTTCACGTTCAAGGTCCATACTATCAAGAAGTTGGGCCTGCATTTCACGACTGGAAACTGTCTCTGTCTTTTCCAAAATACGGTCTGCTAGTGTTGACTTTCCATGGTCAATATGGGCGATAATAGAGAAGTTACGAATCTTCTCCTGTCGTTTTTTCAATTCTTCTAAGTTCATCATTCTCTTCCTTTTAGGGTATCTATTAATTATAAATTGTTTTTAACATTTTGACAAGACCATACCCTGTTAGGAGTACTAATCTTCAGCAACAAAGCCGTCATTTTCAATGAAGTAATGTTCTGTCATACCTTGGTCGGTAAAGACAATACCGTGAAGGACACCACCGTAAACAGCTCCTCCATCCATTCCAATCTTACCGTCTTCTGTAATCCAAAGTTCAGATGTACCAGGTTTTTGATCCAACAAACCATAGACTGGTGTATGTCCAAAGACAATGTTTTTTCCAGTATGATTGGCTGCTTCGTGGAATGGTTTTCTGAGCCATACCTTCTTATAATCGGTAGTATCATGCCAATCATCCAAAGTCAAATCAATACCGGCATGAACAAAGATATACTTATCTGTTTCAATGACAAAAGGCATCTGACGAATAAATTCCACTAAGTCTGCTGCTTCTGTCTCGACACGCTTCGCATCTGCTACACCATCTACTGGTGCATCCAATGGGCGACCTAGAATAGAATTAATAGTTGTATCTCCACCATTACGACGATAGTGGTCATAGCTTTCTTCAGGATTATCTAACCAAGTCAAAAACATGTACTCGTGGTTTCCTGATAAGCAGATAGCTCCTTGCTTATCAACCAAATCCTTGACCATTTCAAGAACACGGCGGCTATCTTCTCCTCTATCAATCAAATCTCCAAGAAAGAGTAATTGAGTCTTGCCATCCCATGTTTTAAGTAAGTCTTCTAACATTCCAGCTTTTCCGTGGACATCACCAATTACATAATAGTCTGTCATTTATTTCTCCTTACTTTGTAATAATTCTCTCGCTTGAGTCAATGCTGCTTCTGTCACATTCTCCCCAGCCAACATCTTAGCGACTTCTTCAATCCTTTCTTCAACTGTTAACAAGCGAACAGTTGATACTGTTGAATGTTCATTGCTAATCTTTTCAATAAAGAACTGATAATCTGCGATAGCAATAACTTGAGGAAGGTGAGATATGGCCAACACTTGTCCATTTTGTCCAATTTTGTGAATCTTCTGCGCAATAGCCTGAGCTACACGACCTGAAACTCCCGTATCCACCTCATCAAAGACAATGCTAGTCTTGCCTTCTTTACGTGAAAAGGCAGACTTAATAGCTAGCATGAGACGAGATAATTCCCCACCAGAAGCTACTTTTACTAAAGGTTTAAAATCTTCTCCAGGATTGGTTGAAATGTAAAACTCAACACTCTCATTACCTTCACGACTGAATTTTCCTTGACTAAAACGAACTTGAAATTGTGCTTTCTCCATGTAAAGGTCTTGCAATTCTTGCTTGATTTCAGCTTCTAAGTCCTGCGCTATTTTATGGCGAGCCTGAGCAACTTGACCTGCTAGGTCCACAAGATTTTTTTCAAGTTTCTTGAGTTCGATTTCCATATCTTCAGAAGATAGATTATTTCCTGTTAGAAGATTGTATTCGTCTGTAATCTTGGCAAAGTATTCAAGGACATCATCTACACTACTACCATACTTACGGGTAATGGTATGAATCAAATCTAGTCGACTTTCAACCTGCATCAGACGATTACCATCAAAATCTAAATCATCGATAATGGATTCCAATCGCTTGGTTATATCTTCTAGAACATAATAGGATTCAGAAAGGGAGCTTGAAATCTCACGATACTCTGGATCGAACTCTTCAAGACTTTCCATATCATTCATGGCCGAACGAACATTTGCAAGGCTTGAAAATTCTTCATTATCAAGCATACTATAAGCATTTGTTAAAGTATCGGCAATATGTTTATGGTTCAGTAGTTTGTCTCTTTCTTGATTGAGAGTAACATCTTCACCAGCTTTCAAATTAGCTGCTTCAATCTCAGCCATCTGAAATTCCAACATCTCAATTCGCGCCTTGTGTTCTTGCTGATTTTTTTTGATGTCAAGCACTTGCTTGCGCATACGACGATAGTTGTCAAAGCTCATCTGATAGGCTTCTTTTAATTCAAAGAAAAAAGCATCCCCAAACTCATCCAACATCTGGATATGTCGATGTGGGCGCATTAACTCCTCTTGGTCATGTTGACCATGGATATCAACTAGCTGTTGACCAATCGTCCTTAATACTGAAAGATTAACCATCTGTCCATTGACACGACTGATGCTCCGACCGTTTTGTAAAATTTCGCGACGAATAATGATTTCATCACTCAATTCTAATCCTTGTTCATCAAAAATTTCTTCTAGTGCGCGATTACTTTCAATTGAAAAAAGACCTTCAATTTCCGCTTTTGGAGCCCCATGACGAATAACTTCTGTTGTAGCTCGAGCTCCCAACATCATATTCATAGCATCGATGATGATTGATTTACCCGCACCTGTTTCACCAGTTAAAACTGTCATCCCTTGTTCAAAGTTCAAAGAAATTGATTCGATGATAGCAAAATTTTTAATCGAAATTTCCAGTAACATATAATCCTACCAATTTTTAACTTGCTCAAAAATATCTTTGGCTGTTTCTTCACTTCTCAATACCATCAAGATGGAATTATCATCAGCAATACAGCTAAAAATTTGGTCAGAAAAAACAGCCATCAACTGACTCTTAACGAAAACAGTATTTCCTGGAATGACTTGCAAATTGATCATATATCCCATTCGTTCAGCATGAACAATATTGTTTTCTGTCAATTGCAAGCTTCTAACGATTGATTTTGGTAATTCATAAATGTAAGTATTGTCTTTCAATGGAATTTTTACAATACCTAATTCTTTAATATCTCGGGAGACTGTTGCTTGAGTAGCAGAGATACCAGCTTCTCTCAAGTGTTCAACGATTTCTTCCTGTGTGCCGATTTGATAATCTGTAACAAATCTTCTAATCTTCTCAAGTCGCTCTTTTTTATTCATCTTTAAATTCTCTATGTGCTTTCTCTACAACTTTTTCTATTTCAGTAACAACCTGATTGCTTGCCTGGGCTTCCTTCCGTAAATAGGCTAAGAATTCAATATTTCCATGTCCTCCTTGTATCGGAGAAAAATCCAATCCTAGGACAGAAAAACCTTCTCTAACAGCCATTTCGGTTACTGATTCCAAGACATGTTGGTGAACCTTGGCATCTCTGATAATCCCATTCTTACCAATCTGCTCACGTCCAGCCTCAAATTGAGGCTTAACTAGAGCAACAACCTGCCCTTGATCAGCTAAAACTCGGTGCAAAGCTGGTAAAATGAGGCCTAGGGAAATAAAACTAACATCAATACTGGCAAAACTTGGTTCTTCTTCAAAGTCAGTTTTTTCAGCATAGCGAAAATTAAACTGTTCCATGCTGACAACACGAGGATCCTGGCGTAATTTCCAAGCAAGCTGGTTAGTCCCGACATCAACTGCAAAAACTTGTTTAGCACCATTTTGCAACATGACATCCGTAAAACCTCCAGTTGAAGCTCCGATATCAATGGTCGTTTGTCCCTCAACTGATAGATCAAAAATATCTAGCGCCTTCTCAAGTTTCAAGCCACCACGACTGACATACTTAAGTTTCTCGCCCTTGAGTTTCAACTCTGTATCGTCAGGAATTTTTTCTCCTGGTTTATCAAATCGTTCGCCATTTATAACAGCGACTACCAAACCAGCCATAACACCTCGTTTGGCTTGTTCTCTCGTTTCAAATAAACCTTGTTTGTAAGCTAATACATCTACTCTTTCCTTAGCCATTGATTCTCAAACTTTCTACTATTTTCACAATTGGTTCTTTGTCAAAGATCACAACCTGGCTAATCTCTTCAAGTTTCGCATTAGCTTGATCCAAGGTTTGATTGCAAAACGCTATCGCCTGGTCTAATCCCAACAATGCAGGATAGGTTGACTTCTCGGCTTGCAAATCTTTCTGGGGTGTTTTGCCGATTTCCTCAAAGCTAGCGGTAACATCAAGCACATCATCTCTCACTTGGAAAGCAAGCCCAATCAACTCGCCAACTTTTTTAAGCTGCTTCTGAAGTTTTTCATCCAATCCAGCAATGATACCAGCCGCTTGGAAAGGAAAGGCTAAAAGTTTACCAGTCTTATTAGCATGGATAGTCTGAAGTTCCTCTAAATTCAAGTGTTTTCCTTCGCCTTCCATATCCAAAACTTGACCAGCCACCATTCCCATACTTCCAGAAGCAATTGATAAATTAGCTATTAAATCAACCTTTGTTTGACTCGGCAAATCAGCTTGAGCAATTAAAGCATAGGGATCCAAAAAAAGTGCATCCCCTGCTAAAATAGCTAGAACTTCACCATACACCTTATGGTTGGTCAAACGCCCCCGACGAAAATCATCATTATCCATAGCAGGAAGATCATCATGGATCAAACTTCCTGTATGAATCATTTCTAGTGCCGCTGCAACTTGAGCATGTTCCTGAGTGATAGGCACTTGTAAGGAGTCCAAAACTTCTAAAAGTAAATATGGACGAATCCGTTTACCACCAGCATGGACGGAATAGAGAATAGATTCTCTTAAACTGGACGCAAATTGTTGGTCCCCATAAAAGTCTTCAAGAGCTGACTCGACCAAAGCTAGTTTTTCCTGCTTGTTCATAGGAGTTCGCTTTCTGTTCCATCTTCTTGCATGACTTTAACCAAGGTCTTTTCAGCCTTGTCAAGGGTAGCTTGCAATTCTTTTGACAAGAGCATTCCCTTTTGAAAAGCAGCAATAGCATCTTCCAAAGCAATTTCACCATTTTCTAAGCTCTGAACAATCGTTTCAAGCTCTGCTAAATTTTCCTCAAATTTCTTTTGTTTTGACATCTCTTACCTCTAATTCTACTTGACCGTCCCGCATCAACAGTGATACTTGGTCATTTTCTTTCAAATCTTTCGCAGAAGCCACTACAACTTCTCCTTTTTTGACAATTGCATAACCTCTGGCTACAATTCGACTAGTATCTAGCATAAGGAGAGCTTCTGATAGGCGTTTTACTTCTGCTACTTTTGCATCATAGGTCACAGCCATCTGGCTACGCATTAGTTTTTGCAGTTGGAAAATACGATCCTGATAACGCTGGATTTTGATGATTGGTGATAATTGTTCCAAACGGTGGATTTGTTCTTGAACCTTTTGTTGATTTCGAACCAATTCAGCATTCAGTCCTTGCTTCAGTCGTAGCTGTAACTGATCCAAGCGTTGTAGATAACCGTCATATAAACGCTCTGGTTGTCTGAAGATGACCGATTGACTGAGGATTCTCAGAGCTTCTTGTTTCTTTGACAAACTATACTTAACCGCTGTAGTCATGCGTTTTTCTTGATTCTGAAGATAGGTTAAAAGATCTAACTTTGTTACTGGTGTAGCGAGTTCAGCAGCAGCTGTCGGCGTTGCCGCTCTCTTATCAGCTACAAAATCAGCCAGAGTGACATCCGTTTCATGACCTACACTCGAAATAATCGGTAAACGAGATTCAAAAATTGCTCGAACTACAATTTCTTCGTTAAAGGCCCAAAGATCTTCAATGGATCCACCACCACGTCCGATAATCAGAACATCTAAGTCATCTCGTTCATTAGCTCTCGCAATGTTACGAGCAATCTCCTCTGCAGCACCCCCACCTTGAACTTTAGTAGGATATAAGACAATTTCCACACCTGGGAAACGTCTGCTGACTGTAGTGATGATATCTTGGATAACAGCACCACTTCGACTGGTCACCACACCGATTTTTTTTGAAAATTGTGGTAAAGATTGTTTAAAGCGTTCTTGAAATAAACCTTCTTCTGCTAGTTTCTTCTTAAGCTGTTCAAATTGGATAGCCAAGGCACCAACACCATCTGGTTCAGCTTTTTCAATAATAATCGAATAGCTTCCACTTGGCTCATAGACTTGGACGCGACCAACGACATTAATCTTCATCCCTTCTTCCAAGTCAAATCCCAAACGTTGGTAGACACCCGACCAAATGGTCGCCTGAATAACTGCACGATCATCCTTAAGAGAAAAATACTGATGGGTTGGACGCTTGCGGAAGTTAGAGACTTGACCAGTTAAATAGACCCGTTCCAAGTAGGGGTCTTTATCGAATTTCATTTTTAAATACTTGGTCAAAGTTGTAACCGATAAATACTTTTCCATCTCTACCTCCTTCTTTTCTATAGTTTTTCCTAGGTATTATTATACCAAAAAAACGTTTAAAAATCTCTTTTTTCACCTCTAGAATACGAAAACAAGACTGGATTTCTTTGACCTTGTCTTATAATATACAAAAGCCCTTCGGATAAAATCCGAGGGGCTTAAATCTTGTTTAATCAAGAGCCGAACTTTTGAGTTTCAAGGTTCGGGATAAAATAGTTCACTGAACTATTTTATTTTTTAAGGTTGTAGAATGATTTCAATCCACGGTATTCAGCTACTTCACCAAGTTGATCTTCGATGCGAAGCAATTGGTTGTATTTAGCGATACGGTCTGTACGTGAAAGTGAACCAGTCTTGATTTGTCCTGCGTTTGTTGCAACTGCGATATCAGCGATTGTTGAATCTTCAGTTTCACCTGAACGGTGTGATACAACGGCAGTGTAACCAGCTTCTTTCGCCATTTCGATAGCGTCGAATGTTTCAGTAAGAGTACCGATTTGGTTAACTTTGATAAGGATTGAGTTAGCAGCACCTTCTTCGATACCACGTGAAAGGTAATCAGTGTTTGTTACGAAGAGGTCGTCACCAATCAATTGAACTTTACCACCAAGACGTTCAGTAAGAGCTTTCCAACCTTCCCAGTCGTTTTCATCCATACCATCTTCGATAAGTATGATAGGGTATTTGTCAACCAATCCTTCAAGGTAAGCGATTTGTTCTTCAGCAGTACGAACAGCAGCGCCTTCACCTTCGAATTTAGTGTAATCGTAAACTTTGCGTTCTTTATCGTAGAATTCTGATGATGCACAGTCAAATCCGATAAATACGTCTTTACCTGGAACATAACCAGCAGCTTCGATAGCAGCGATGATAGTTTCTACACCATCTTCAGTTCCGTCGAAACGAGGAGCAAATCCACCTTCGTCACCAACGGCTGTTTCAAGACCACGACCTTTAAGGATTTTCTTAAGAGCGTGGAAGATTTCAGCACCCCAACGAAGAGCTTCTTTGAATGTAGGTGCACCAGCAGGTACGATCATGAATTCTTGGAAAGCGATTGGAGCATCTGAGTGAGATCCACCATTGATGATGTTCATCATTGGAGTTGGAAGAACTTTAGTGTTGAATCCACCAAGGTAGCTGTAAAGTGGGATTTCAAGGTAGTCAGCAGCAGCACGAGCTACAGCGATAGACACACCAAGGATTGCGTTTGCTCCCAATTTACCTTTGTTAGGAGTACCGTCAAGAGCGATCATAGCACGGTCGATAGCTTGTTGGTCACGTACATCGTAGCCGATGATTGCTTCAGCAATAATGTTGTTTACGTTGTCAACAGCTTTTTGAGTACCAAGACCACCGTAACGAGATTTGTCACCGTCACGAAGTTCAACTGCTTCGTGTTCACCAGTAGAAGCTCCTGATGGAACCATACCACGTCCATGAGCACCTGATTCAGTATATACTTCTACTTCAAGTGTTGGGTTACCGCGTGAGTCTAGGACTTCGCGAGCGTAAACATCAGTAATAATTGACATTTTTTACTCTCCTTTGAGTTAAATTATTTTACACCTCTATGATACATCAAAAAGATACCTTTTTCAAGAAAAAACGTTATTTTTGTGCAAATTTTCCTTAACTTTGTTAAGTAATCGCTTTCTTTTCCGCCTTATCTATAGACTTTTATGATATACTATATTTATGACTGATATATCTAAACAAATATTAGAAAAAGCCAATGGTGGACTTAAGTTAAATCCAGACGAACAAAGACGTTTTCTCGGAACTTTCGAGGAACGTGTCCTTGGCTATGCAGACCTTGAAACAGCTAATGATGATAAATTTCAAAAGGGTTATGTATCTATTTTAGAGAGTCTAAAAAAAGAGACTCAACCTCTATTTGTCAAAATTTCTCCTCAGGTAGAGTTTGATAAACAAGTTTTTTATCTAAAACAATCCAAAGATGCTGACTGCCAAGCGACCATCGTTTCTGAAGATCATAACTCTTCTCCTTTTGGTCTAGTTATCCATAGCGTTGCCCCTGTTCAAACAAGTGAAAAAGACCTCAGAAAGGCCTTTTCAGACTTATGGCAGGAAAAAGAGATGAAAAAAGCTCCTACTTCTCTTTGGAAAAAGTGGTTTGGTTAATTTTTCTTCAAAGCTAAAATTTGACCAATGTTTGCAGCCGTATTTTCTAAATAGATAGCGGCATTTTTTAGACTATCCTCAAGCGGTTCGCTTTTTTCTAGTATTGAAAAGGCAGCAACGAGATTTTCATATGGCAAGGGCGGTAAATCCTCTGACAGACTCCCACAAATAGCAATAACTGGAACACCATTTGGTGTTCTTTTTGCTACTCCGATTGGAGCCTTACCAGATAAACTTTGAGAATCTAACCTACCTTCACCAACAATAACTAGATCTGCATCTGCGACCTGTTCATCGAAGTTTATTAAATCTAAACAAGTTTGGATACCAGATACGATCTCTGCTCCAGAAAAAGCACATAGGCCAGCTGCAATACCGCCACCTGCTCCAGCTCCTTCAAGACTTAGAATTTCAGGGGCAACTTTACGATAGAAGCTTTCAATAGCATCATCAACTTCATGAAATTGAGCTGGATCTAATCCCTTTTGCTTTCCAAATGTATAGGTAGCACCGTGAGTTCCACAGAGTGGATTGGTAACATCTGCTAAGATTTTGATACACACATCAGAAGGCATGGTAACGACACTTTTATCCAAAATCTTACAAATTTCAAATAAGGACTGGCCACAAGCCTCAAATTCCATCCCGTTTTCATTATAAAACTGATATCCGAGTCCTGAGGCAATTCCAATACCACCATCGTTACTGGATGTCCCACCAACTCCTATATAGATCTCTTTCATTCCTTGTTCGATTAAATAAAGGATCAGTTGACCAATCCCCTTTGTTTGAATCTTCAGTGGATTTCGTTTTTCTATAGGAATTTTAGCAAGCCCAACTAAATCGGCCACCTCGAACAGAGCAAGTTCTCCTTTTTGAACATAAGTCATTTGAACTTCATCTCCAAAGGGACCTGTCACTAAAGCAGTTTTTTCTACAAGACCAAGTGAATTTTTAATGGCATCCACCGTTCCTTCCCCTCCATCGCCAACAGGTAAGAGCAAACATTCCGATTCAGGTAGAGCCTTTTTAAGGCCTCGTTTAATAGCTTTAGCTACTTCACTTGCAGGGAGACTCTCCTTAAAAGAGTCAGGTGCTATAACAATTTTCATACACTCATCTTTCTAATCAAAGGAAATCTATCAGATTCAATACTTTTGTTAAATCTCTATCTTCAATTTGAAGGGAAATTTCCTCTTTCACGATTTCTTTGGCACAGAAGCCAATGCCGATTCCAGCTCTCTTTAACATTGCTAAATCATTAGCTCCATCTCCAATAGCAATGGTTCTATCGATTAGTACCTCTAATTCATCAGCCCATCTTACTAGGGTCTCTTCCTTGACTTCCTTAGTAATGATCTCTCCTTCAAGTTTTCCTGTCAAAAATCCATCCTTTACTTCAAGACGATTTGCAGCAATAAGGCTAATACCAAGTTCAGTTGCCAGTCTTTCGACAATAGGTACAAAACCACCTGAAACTAGACCCACTTCTATCTGATTTTTTTGCAGAGTGTTAATAAATTGCGCAGCATTTTTACTAAGGTGTAGTTCATGATAAATCTTATCAAAAGTATCTACAGATAGTCCTTGTAATAAAGAAACACGTTTTCTCAGGCTTTCTTCAAAATCAAGTTCTCCTCTCATAGCTTGGGCAGTCAGTAGAGCTACTTCTTCTTCACATTCTGCTTCTTTCCCCAACAAATCAATAACTTCCTCTTCTATCAGTGTCCCATCAACATCCAGTACACAGAGTCCTTTAATTTTTTTCATATAATTGCCTTACTTTCAGAATCTCAAAAAATCGTATGAAGGTATCATACGATTTTAACTATTTAGTTTGCTAAGCTATGATACAAATCAAGATATGACTTGCAGGCTGTATCCCAAGAGAAATCACATTCCATAGCTTGAACTTGCATGTTCTTCCAAACATCAGGATGGTTATGATAAACATCCAGAGCTGTTTGCAAGGCCCAGTTGAGCCAGTATGGAGTTAGGTTATTAAAACTAAAGCCTGTACCTGTTCCATCAATTGGATTAAAGGCTTGAACAGTATCTCTAAGACCACCAACCTCATTTACCAAAGGAAGGGTTCCATATCTCATGGCCATCATTTGTGAAAGTCCACACGGTTCAAAGCGACTTGGCATGAGGAAAATATCACATGCTGCATAGATCTCTTGAGCTAATTTCACATCGAAAGTGATATTGGCAGAAAGTTTTTCTGGGAATACTTGACTAAACCAAGAGAAGGCTTGTTCAAATCCTGGATCTCCAGTTCCCAAAAGAACGATTTGAATATCCTCTTGAAGTATTCGATGCAAGCTCTCAACTACCACATCAAAACCTTTTTGACGAGTTAAGCGAGATACAATACCAATCATTGGTACATCAGAACGTACTGGAAGACCAACTTTTTCTTGAAGTTTTGCTTTATTTTGAGCCTTTCCTGACAGATCATTTTTATTAAAATGATAGTCAAGTAAAGCATCCGTCTCTGGGTTGTACAAATCTGTATCTATACCATTAACAATACCTGAAACCTTACCAGATTCCATACGAAGAATTTGATCAATACCGCAACCAAACTCTGTAGTCATGATCTCATAAGCATAACTCGGTGACACGGTTGATACACGATCTGCATAGAGAATACCTGCCTTCATCCAGTTAAGACAATCATTCCAACGAACTGTTCCATCAGCGTAGCGCTCAAATCCAACTCTAAACAAGTCCCAAAGCATACTTTCAGAGAATTGACCTTGAAATTCCAAGTTATGAATGGTCAAAACAGTCTTGATTCCTTGGTAGGCTTGAATCCATCTGTATTTTTCTTTTAACAAGAACGGAATCATTGCTGTATGATAATCATGAGCATGTAGAACATCAGGGATAAATCCAATACGCTCCATCGCTTCAAGGGCTGCAAGTTGGAAGAAGGCAAAGCGTTCACCATCATCAAAATCTCCATACACATGTCCGCGGAAGAAATAATATTGATTGTCGATGAAGTAGAAAGTAACACCGTTTAAAACAGTTTTCTTAATTCCACAAAATTGTCTGCGCCAACCAACATAGACTTCAAATTGAAGGACATCTTCAATTTGATCACCAAACTTGGCTTCAACCATGTCATAGTAGGGTAAGATAACAGCAACTTCATGCCCAGCTTTTACTAATGATTTTGGAAGTGCTCCGATAACGTCTCCCAATCCACCTGTTTTTGAAAAGGGAGCTCCCTCTGCTGCTACAAATAAAATTTTCATGAAAGGACATCCTCTGTTACTTTTTCGCCTTTTTTGATGATAACAGGGTTTTCTGCTGTACCTCGAACGACAACTCCCTCAGCTATTTCAGCACCCTTATCAACAATTGCATACTCAACTTGTGCACCTTTTCCAACGACAACGCGAGGGAAGATAAGAGATTCTTTAACCAAGCTGTCTTTATTGATACGAACATTACGCGAAATAACAGATTTAATCACTTCGCCTTCAACGATACTACCAGAAGCAAATTGAGAAGTGTTTACTTTTGAACCCGGTGCATAGTAGGTAGGTTCTTCGTTTTTAACTTTAGTGTGAATCTTTTGGTTTGGCGAGAACAAAGAGTAGAATTTATGCTGATCAAGCATATCTAAATTAGCTTGGTAATATGTTTCTACTGAATGAATATTGGCTAGGTATCCTGTGTATTCATATGCAAAAGCACCTTCTTTTGCTGCTAAATCACGAAGAACATAACGTAATTTTTCTGGATATTCTTTTTGAGCTTCTTCTTCCAAACGTTTAATCAACCATTGAGTGTCTACAACAAAGATATCTGTTGACATATTGTAGAAATCTTGGTCTGATTTTTTATCAAAAAGTTTATGGGAAACTACATGGTCAGTTTCATCAATATCAAGGATAGCATTTACTTCTGAAATATCTTTCTTAGGTAATTTCTTATAAACTACTGTAATCGGTGATTTTGTTGTATTATGCAAATGGAAAACTTGATTGAGATCGATATTCACTAAAACATCACAGTTCAAGGAAACGGTTTGGTCTGAACCTGAACGTTTTAGGTAAGTCAAAAGTTGTTGGTAGTACTCTTTACCAACAGTGCTGCTTTCTACACGAGTATTGTAGATTCCAAGATAGTAGTGGCTAAGCAACGTATTCAAGCCCCACTCACGTCCTGAACGAATATGGTCAAATACAGAGCTGATGTTATCTTGTTGGAAAATTCCAAAGATACTACGAACGCCTGCATTAGCTAAACTTGAAAGCGGGAAGTCAATCAAACGATACTTTCCTCCAAATGGTAAAGTTGCCACTGGACGGTTACTTGTCAAGGTTGACATATCATGGAAACCAACGGTATTTCCTAAAATCGCTGAATATTTATCAATCTTCATCTGTTGCTACCCCCACTACTTCGTTATATCCGACTACTTGTACTTCTTCTGTACCATCAATTTCAACACCATCAGCGATGACTGCGCCTTCACCGATGATTGCACGTGTAATTTTAGCACCTCTACCAATAACTGCTCCACTCATGATAACAGAATCAACAACTTCTGCTCCCTTACGAACTTGAGCAGTTGTAGAAAGAATAGAGTGTTTCACTGTACCATTTACGTAACAGCCGTCCACTACAAGAGAGTCTTCTACCTGAGCGAATTCTCCAAGGAAGTTTGGTGGAGCGATAAGGTTACGAGAATAAATTTTCCATTGACGGTTACGGCTATCTAGAGCATTTTCTGGAGAGATGTATTCCATATTTGCTTCCCAGAGTGATTCGATAGTACCAACGTCCTTCCAGTATCCATTGAATTCATAAGCATAGACACTTTCACCAGTTTCAAGATAGTTTGGAATAACGTTTTTACCAAAATCTGACATATCAATATTAGCCTTTTCAGCTGTAACTAGCATATTGCGAAGTCGTTTCCAATCAAAGATATAAATACCCATTGATGCCTTAGTTGATTTTGGTTCAGCTGGTTTTTCTTCAAATTCGACAATACGATTATTAGCATCTGTGTTCATAATACCAAAACGGCTAGCTTCTTTTAGTGGTACATCCAAGACAGCAACTGTCAAGCTGGCATTATTGTCCTTGTGTGATTGGAGCATATCATCATAGTCCATCTTGTAGATATGGTCACCTGAAAGGATCAAAACATACTCAGGATTGATGCTGTCGATATAGTCGATGTTTTGGTAAATGGCATGACTTGTACCTTCAAACCAACGGTTCCCCTCGCTTGCAGAGTAGGGTTGAAGGATAGAAACTCCGGTGTCAATACCATCTAGACCCCAACTAGAACCATTACCAATGTGGCTATTGAGAGCTAGTGGTTGATACTGTGTGATAACCCCAACATTATGGATACCAGAGTTGGCACAGTTTGAAAGAGCGAAGTCAATGATACGGTAGCGCCCACCAAATTGCACGGCAGGTTTAGCAATGCTTTGAGTGAGTTTACCGAGACGAGTTCCTTGCCCACCGGCAAGGATTAAAGCTAGCATTTCATTCTTCATTTTCTACTCCTTTTTGAGTTTTATTAGCGACTTTCTTAGTAGGTTTTATGCGACGTTTGATTTTCCAAATACTTGCTCCCATAGCTGGCAAGGTGAATGTCAAAGTCTGCTCATAATCCTTCCACAATCCTTCTTGAGTTTGAACAGTTTGGTTATGCTCTTTCCACACACCACCCCATTGTTCTAATTCTGTATTCCAAATTTCTTCATAAATGCCTGCAACTGGAAGACCAATTGTGAAGTCAGGGCGTTCAACTGGTGCCATATTGAAGACACAAACTAGCATCTCGCCTTTCTTACCTTTTCGGATAAAGGATAGGACGCTTTGGTCTCTATTATCTGCATCAATGATTTCAATACCGTCATAGCTTGTATCTATTTCCCAGAGACAACGATGGTCTTTGTAGAATTGATTAAGCTGTGAAGTGAAATATTTCATCTTAGCATTCATTGGATCATCTAGATTAGACCACTCCAATTGCTCTTCGGATTTCCACTCTAGGAATTGACCAAACTCACTACCCATGAAGAGTAATTTCTTACCAGGGTGACAAATTTGATAAGTGTAGAGGTTTCTCAAACCAGCGAATTGATTGTAACGATCACCCCACATCTTATGCATCATACTCTTCTTACCATGTACAACCTCATCATGTGAGAATGGTAGAAGATAATTTTCATTAAAGACGTACATGAAGCTGAAAGTCACAAGGTTAAAGTCATACTTGCGGTATATTGGATCTTCTTCGTAGAAACGTAGGATGTCATTCATCCAACCCATGTTCCACTTGTAGTCAAATCCAAGGCCACCCATTTCCTTCATACCAGTGATCTTGGTACCTGAAGAAGACTCCTCTGCAATCATCATAACATCAGGATGAGCTAGCTTAATAACATCGTTCAAACGTTGTAGGAAATAATATCCTTCATAGTTAAGATTGCCACCGTCTTTATTTGGTGTCCATGGAGCATTGTCATAATCTAGATAGAGAATATTACTTACGGCATCTACACGAATACCATCTAGATGATAGAAATCAATCCAGAACTTAATGCTAGAAATCAAGAAAGACTGAACTTCATTTTTACCTAAGTCAAAGTTGAGTGCTCCCCAACCGTAGTTGTTAGCCTTATTATGATCTTGGTATTCAAAAGTCGGGGTGCCGTCGTAGTATGCCAAAGCGTCGTCATTGATTGTAAAGTGTCCAGGTACCCAGTCCACAATTACTCCGATATTGTTGATATGACATTCCTCAACAAAGTCTTGAAACTCTTCAGGACGACCATAGGCATGCTCTAAAGCAAAGTAACCCATGAGCTGATAACCCCAACTCAAACCAAGTGGGTGAGCCATCAAAGGCATAAACTCGATGTGAGTATAGTTCATCTCAACGAGATATGGGATGAGCTCTTCTTTGAGTTGAGCAAAACTATAAGGGGTTCCATCAGGATTTCTCTTCCAAGATCCTGCATGCACCTCGTAGATATTGACCGGTCTTTCGAAAAATCTCCAACGTTTTCTACGAGCTAACCAGAGACCGTCCTTCCATTTTTTCTCAGGTATTTCTGTTAAAACAGCTCCTGTTCCCGGACGAGCTTCATAGCGTACTGCCAAAGGATCAATCTTCATAAGCTGATGACCATTAGCACGAGTAATATGATATTTATAAATATGCCCCTCTTGAGCTAAAGTTGTAAAAACTTCCCAAACTCCAGATTCATTACGAACCATGGGGATTTGATTTTCAGCCCAGTTAGTAAAATCACCAACTAGATGGACAGCCTGCGCATTTGGCGCCCAGACACGGAATGTATAGCCATACTCACCGTCTCTTTCTTCACGATGCGCTCCTAAATAGTGTTGAAGATGGAAATTTTCGCCACTAGTAAAAGTTCTTAAAGCCTCAAATTTATCCATTGAATCCCCCTTTTATTGTAAGCGTTTTCTATGTTCCTATTATACTATCTTTTAAGAAAACTTTCAACTAATTTCCGAATTCTACAAAAATTTTTTTCGAAAATCTTCATATATTTATCTTAACATTTCTAAAATTTTCATAAATGATGATAAGCAGTGGAATTTTCTATCAGCTACTGTTACAAGAATAACTTTCATTATCTATATATAAAATAACTCACTTAAAAACTGAACGTTTTTATTTTTTGATAATATAATATTCGTAGATAACTCTTTTGATATAATTTTACCAAATTTTCTGAAATTTTCAATCATTTTTAGTAATAGTTCCATTTTTATTTTTATGTCTAGGAATATAAAAAAACTCAAGCATAAATCTTGAGTCTTTGGTTAATTTTTAAGATAAGATATTCATAACTGCCACACTGACATCGTCAATGGCATTTTCTTGGTTAGAACGGCTATTAGTTACTAACATTTCTAGGTTTCCTGCATTTTCATAGTAATAGGAAGCCCCTTTAGCATTGAATACAACCAAGAAGTGCTCTTCAATTCCCTGAATCTCGTAGACAATCCAACCACTATTTTCAATGGCTGTATGAACAAATACATGACGGTAGACTTCTTCATAAGTAGGGTATGAAAAGGCATTGGTTTGTGTTTTAAGTCGGATAATCTGACGAACAAACTCGATACTATCTTGACGCTCATTGATCAAATCCCAGTTGACTTGGTTGACGCTATCAGGAGCATTGTAACTATTCATAGCTCGCTCACGATCTGCGTGAGTCAACTCGCCATTTTCTCCTGTAGCTACAAGCTTGGTACGGCCAAACTCTTGCCCCAACTCCATGAAGGCCATCCCTTGCATGAGAAGGTTCATGGCTGTCGCTGTTTCTACTTTCTTCATGATACGTTTTCCACTCTCCGTTGGATGAAGGGTTTTAAGCAAATCATGCAAATTGTAGTTATCGTGGGCTTCTACATAGTTAAGAACCTGATTGGGGCTGAGGTAAGAACCCAGCTCTCGGCTTCCAAGGATAGCCTTTGCGACGATCGGCTCAGTTCCAGCACCACTGACGAAACCAGATTTGATAGAGCCATAGACTTCACAACCTTTGACCGCATCACGTTGATTATCATTAAAGAATCCAATGTTTGGCAACTGGTAGGCGTTATCTTTCTTAGCCTTATCATAAGGAGCAAGACCAGTTCCCATATCCCATCCTTCTCCATAAAGGATGATTTTAGGATCGACTTCGTCCATAGCCCAACGAATCATCTGCATAGTTTTGACATCATGGATTCCCATCAAGTCAAAGCGGAAACCGTCAATATTGAATTCTTTTACCCAGTAGAGAAGAGAATCAATCATATATTTACGGAACATTTCATGCTCACTGGCAGTTTCGTTACCGACTCCTGTTCCATTTTGATAGGTTCCGTCATGGTTCATTCGATAATAATAATCAGGAACCGTTGTTTGAAATGGCGCATCCACCGTTGAGAAGGTGTGATTGTAAACAACATCCATAATAACACCGATACCAGCATCGTGATAAGCTTGGACCATTGCTTTCAAATCACGGATAGCTTGACCTGGATCATTTGGATTGGTAGACATGCTAGTTTCTGGAGCATTGTAGTTTTGTGGATCATATCCCCAGTTATAAGTTACATTTCCATCAGCGTCGTATTCTTTATGGCGGTCAGCAATTGGTTGCAGCTGAACATAGTTGACACCAAGTTCTTTGATGTAATCAAACGCAGTCGATTGACCATATTGGTTAACTGTTCCAGTTTGCGCTGCACCTAAGAAGGTTCCTCTTAATTCTGGCGCAACACCAGATGTTTCAGACTTAGTCAAATCACGGATGTGCATTTCATAAATGACTGCTTGGCAAGGATTTTCCAAACGCCAAGTTGCTTCTGTACCATGCTTAACCTCAAAACCTTCGACCTGACGATCTTGATTTGAGACAATGGCTGAACGTTTTCCATCAGGACTTGTCGCTATTGTATATGGATCACGAGTTACTGACTGGTGATGAGGAAAGTCAATTTGGTAGTGATAAGCACGACCTGCTAGGCTTTCTGGGACTGTTAAACTCCAAACTCCAATTGTATTATACTTGTGGCTATAGGAATAACTATTTCCTCGATCCATTTCAAAGATTTTAAGAATAGGAGCGTCATTGCTCGCTGATTCATAGACTACTACTTGGACAGAAGTAGCTGTTGGTGCCCATAAGCTAAAACTTGTTTCATTTTCAGAAACTTGACATCCCAACTCTCCTTGATAACCCCAATGGTGGTCGAAACTGGCACTATTGATTGCCTTGTCAAAGGCAAAAGGATTTTGGTCCTTATAGTGGGGACTGGCAATAGCAGGATTTTCAGAATAATAAACTGTATCGTCTCCATCCAAAATCCAAACCTCTGTCAAAAGTGGATAGTAATTGAAACGAATAGGATATTCTTTGCTGACACCATCTTTTTCAACGCTAAAAGTCATGGTCTCAAGAGCTACTTCACTCGATTGAGTCAGTGAAAATTTGGCACCAAAATATTCTTCTTCTTTGATAAGCTCTACTGAATTTAGAGGTTTTTTGCTGAAACTGCAAGCCTCGTAGGCTTCATCCTTACGATGATAATGAATAAGTACAGGATAATTGTACATGGTTCTTCCTAATTTCTAAATTAATTTGATTTTATATGTGACTAATAATTTCTTGATCAAGTGCCTCACGATTCACAAAAAACTCAATGTGGTTATGACATACTTCCAAATCTACTGGTGTGTCGCCACCGTATTCTCCATCAAGATTAAGCATAAATGGCTCTTCCTGATCTAAAGTTTCAATTCGGAGTTTACTCGTTTTAAGATATTCAACATTGACATCTGACACGTGTTGGCCTCCGTTCATGGCCTGAACTAGCAAACTCAACATATCTAGTATTTTATCCGTCTTTACCAGAATAAGCGTGAAATTGCCATCATACAGTCTGGTATCAGGTGCAAATTGCTCAAATCCACCAATAGAATTGGTCAAGGCAACAAAGACAAGAGAAACTTCTCCTGTAAAAATTCCCCAATCATGGTAAATACGAACAGGACGGGCTTTGGATTTTGGAAACATCTCGAAGCCTTTAGCAACGTAGGCCAGATAACCCAAACGCGTCTTTAGTTCACTCGGAACACTAAAAGTTAACTCCGTAAGAGTTCCTGCCGCAGCAATATTGATGAAATACTTATCACCATAAGCACGACCAATATCAATTTGCTTGGTTTCATTTTTAGTAATGATTTTCGCTGCAGCAACTGGATCCCCCATAGGGATTTTCAATGCTCTTGCATAGTCATTGGTAGTTCCAGTAGGAATGATGGCGATCTTTGGACGATGTTCCAGAGGTGCAATTCCATTAACCACTTCATTGATAGTACCATCGCCACCAGCTACCAAAACCAAATCAAATCCAGCTTTTGCAGCTCTTTCTGCTTCTTTCTGGGCTGATAAGTGTTCAGGTTTGGTCTGAAAAGCACTTGTTTCATAGCCTATGCTCTCTAACACTTCTAGAACTTCTGCGATATTTTGCTTGATAATTTCCTGGCCTGAGGTCGGATTATAAATGAGGCGTGCGCGTTTTTTTTCTTCTTTCATAGCTTACAAACTCTCAAGCCAAGCTTCATCACGAATCTCTATTCCCAGTTCTTGTGCTTTTTGGAGCTTGCTTCCTGCATCTGCTCCTGCTACAACAAGGTCTGTTTTTTTCGACACACTACCAGTAACCTTGGCTCCTAGACTTTCTAATTTATTTTTAGCTTCTGAGCGATTAAGACGCTCTAGCTTTCCTGTCAATACGACAGTTAGACCAGACAAGGCTGCATTTGCTACAACTGTCTGTCCTTTGAAGTCTAGATTAACACCTGATTCTTTCAATTCCCTTAAAAGGATTGCAGAACCCTCTGTAGCAAAATAGGTCTGTAGGCTTTGAGCAATGACACTACCCAAACTTTCAATATTTGCAATTTCTTCAGGATTGGCTTGTGCTAGCGATTCGATTGAGTGGAAGTTTTGTAAAAGCAACTGACTTGCCTTACTTCCTACATGACGAATCCCCAAACCAAACAAGAGTTTTTCAGCAGAATTTTCTTTGGATGCTTGAATAGCCTGGTAGAGCTTTTGAGCAGATTTTTCCTTGATACCATTTAGCAAGAGCAAATCTTCCACAGTCAAACGATAAATATCTGCAACATCTTTAACCAAATTGGCAGCAAATAACTTTTCAACGATTGATGGACCAAGGCCAGAAATATTCATAGCATCACGCGATGCGAAATGCGTCAAGCCTTCCATGATTTGAGCAGGACAGCGCGGATTGATACATCGAAGGGCAACCTCATCTTCAAAGTGTAAAAGTTTGCTCTCACAACTTGGACAGTTTGTTGGGATATCTAGTTTTTCCTCCGACACACGTTTAGACTCCACCACTCGTAGAACGGCTGGTATGATATCACCCGCTTTGTAGACAATGACTGTGTCATCCTTACGGATATCCTTTTCAGCGATATAGTCGACATTATGAAGAGTTGCACGACTTACAGTTGTACCTGCAAGTTGCACTGGAGTAAGATTAGCAGTCGGAGTCACAACTCCGGTACGGCCAACAGTCCAGTCAACAGAAAGAAGTTTCGCTTCTTTTTCTTCTGCTGGGAATTTATATGCTACTGCCCATTTAGGTGCTTTGACTGTAAATCCTAGTTGCTCCTGACCAGCTAAATCATTGACCTTAATCACAACTCCATCGATATCATAAGGCAACTGATCTCTTTCTTGACCAATTTCTTGAATAAACGCCCAAACCTCGTCCATACTATGAGCTAATAGACGTCTTTGATTAACTACAAAGCCTAATTGTTCTAAATGTTTCAAAACCTTCTCTTGACTATCCCGAGTTGAAGGACTAGCTTCCTGATAAAGGAAGGTTGCAAGATTACGTTTAGCTACTACTCCTGTGTCTAACTGGCGAAGGGTTCCTGCAGCAGCATTTCTTGGATTAGCAAACTCCGGCTCCCCGTTTTCTTGACGAGATTGATTGACCTGATCAAAAGAAGCTCTCGGCATATAACATTCACCACGAACTGTTATATCTATTTTTTCAGATAATGATAAAGGAATGTCTTTCACTCGTTTAAGATTTTCAGTGATGTTTTCACCAATGGAGCCATCACCACGAGTAGCTCCAGCAACAAAAATTCCTTGCTCATAAGTCAAGGAAATCGATAAACCATCAATTTTTAACTCACAGATATAAGTAACTTCATCCAATTCTTTACGAACACGCGCATCAAAGGCAGCGAGCTCTTCACGAGAAAAAGCATCCTGCAAACTATAGAGAGGATACTGATGACTATATTTCTCAAATCCATCAAGAATCTTTCCACCAACACGATGTGTCGGACTATCTGGCAAGACTTGCTCTGGATGAGCTTTTTCTAACTCTACCAATTCACGATAGAGACGATCATACTCACTATCAGATACAGATGGGTTATCACTTGTATAATACTCTGTCGCATAGCGATTGAGCAGTTCAACGAGCTCTTTCATTCTTTCATTCATAGAACCATTTTACCATAAAAAGGACTCTATAAACAATACTCAAGCTCTAAAAAAGAAAATGAGAAGGATATTTCTATCGCTTCTCATTTATTTTTATTTTTTACGATTCAAAATAGCATTCAAGACAATGGCTACTGTACTTGCAATAACAATACCATTTGAAAAGAACATTTGTAATTCAGTCGGTAAAGTATTGAAGAGATTGCTTCCGTTCAATCCCACCCCAGCAGAAATAGAAACTGCTGCAATGAGGAAGTTGTGTTCATTGTGCTCAAAGTCTACACGCGCCAAGATTTGCATCCCTTGTAGCGAAACAAAACCGAACATGACCAGCATTGCTCCACCAAGAACAGGGCTAGGAATAATCTGAGCCAAGGCACCAAACTTAGGCAAGAGACCAAGTAAGATGAGGAAACCAGCTGCGTAGTAGATTGGCAAACGAGTACGAATACCTGAAAGTTTCACCAAACCAACGTTTTGTGAAAATCCTGTATATGGGAAGGTGTTGAAAAGTCCACCAAGCAGAACAGCGAGACCTTCTGCACGATAACCATTGCGAAGACGAGTGCTATCGATTGGATCTTTAGTAATATCAGAAAGGGCAAGATAAACACCAGTTGATTCTACCATAGATACAGTAGCGATAATACACATCATGACAATAGAAGAAATCTCAAATTGCGGAGCACCGAAGTAAAATGGAGTTGGGATATGAACGAGTGGAGCTTCTGCTACCGGAGAGAAATCAACCAAGCCCATAGTCGCAGCGATGATAGTACCTGCAATCAAACCAATCAAAATAGAAATTGACTTAATAAATCCTTTTGTAAAGATATTAACCAAGAGAATGATAAGAATAGTGATTGTTGCTAACGCTAGACTTTGTCCCGTTGGTTTTTCGACGTTATTTCCCATATTCCCAATAGCTACTGGAATCAAGGTCAATCCGATTGTTGTAATGACAGAACCCGTTACGATTGAAGGGAACAGATTAGCAATTTTAGAAAATACGCCTGCTACAAGAACGACATAAATACCAGAAGCAATCAAGGCACCAAACATAGCACCACTACCGTGACTTTGTCCAATCATGATAAGAGGAGCAACAGACTGGAAGGCTACCCCAAGAACAATAGGTAAACCAACACCAAAATGTTTATTGAGTTGCAATTGTAAGAGAGTTGCGACCCCACACATAAAGATATCTGTAGAGATAAGGTATGTCAGTTGTTGAGGTGAGTAACCTAGGGCACCTGCAATCATAATTGGTACTAGGATTGAACCTGAGTACATAGCAAGTAAGTGTTGCAAGCCCAATACGGCCGCTTTTGAGTGGTTTTCTTTTTGATTCATTAGATGTCTGCCTCTTTGAAGATAACTCTTCCATTTTCAAAACGCTCTAAACGAGCAAGTGATACTACCTGATGACCTGATTTTTCTAACAGTTCACGACCATCTTGGAAAGATTTTTCAATCACAATCCCGACGGCCTCGACTGTAGCACCAGCCTGTTCGATAATCTGAATCAAACCTTTAGCTGCTTGGCCATTAGCCAAGAAATCATCAATAATCAATACTTTATCTTGAGGAGATAAGAACTTACCTGCAATAGATACGGTACTAGTTACTTGTTTAGTGAAAGAATAAACTTCAGCGGTTAAAATTCCTTCATTCATAGTGATATTTTTTGCCTTTTTAGCAAAAATCATGGGAACATCTAACTGTTCAGCCACGTAAAGGGCTGGGGCAATTCCAGATGCCTCAATGGTTACAACCTTAGTAATGCCCGCATTTTTAAAATGCTCTGCAAAGGTACGACCAACCTCGCGCATCAAGGAATAATCAACTTGGTGGGTCAAGAAAGAATCCACCTTAAGAATATTCTCACCAAGAACGTTTCCGTCCTTTAAAATTCGTTCTTCTAATAATTTCACAATAACCTCCGAAATAAAAAGAGACTTACCAAGTAAGCCTCTGGAAAACAAAGAAATAGATTCAATACCTATTCTTATATCTCTGCAGCTTACTCATTGTTAGGTATTTACGGTACCTTGTAGAAACGCCACGCCAATTCGCGGCATAAATAAGTAATCATATTTTTAGTGAGCATCTCCATTCCAGATAGAGTTCTTCACAATGACATAGTCAACGTGACGAAGATCTGCAACTTTACGACCTCCAGCATAAGAAATCGAACTTTGCAAATCCTGTTCCATCTCAGTCAAGGTATCTTGCAAATGTCCTTTAGCAGGAAGAAGGATTTTTTTACCTTCGACATTCTTATAAGCACCTTTTTGGTATTCTGAAGCCGAACCATAGTATTCTTTGAATTGTTTACCATCGACTTCGACAGTTTTACCAGGACTTTCGATATGACCTGCAAATAGTGAACCAATCATAACCATACTTGCACCGAAGCGAATTGACTTAGCAATATCTCCGTGTGTACGGATACCACCATCGGCAATAATCGGTTTACGCGCAGCTTTAGCACACCAGCGAAGAGCTGCTAGCTGCCATCCACCAGTACCAAAACCAGTTTTAACCTTAGTAATACATACTTTACCTGGACCGATTCCTACCTTAGTAGCATCTGCACCAGCATTTTCAAGTTCACGAACTGCCTCTGGAGTTCCAACGTTACCAGCAATAACAAACGTATCTGGCAATTCTTTCTTGATGTGCTGAATCATTGCAATCACACTGTCTGCATGACCATGAGCAATATCAATGGTGATGTACTCTGGTGCATCAGCCTTTAATTGACTCACAAAATCATACTCGTAATCTTTAACACCAACAGAGATAGATGCAATCAACCCTTTTTCATGCATGCGTTTCACAAAAGGAATGCGTCCTTCTTCATCAAAACGGTGCATGATGTAGAAATAGCCACCCTTGGCAAGCTGTTCAGCAACATCTTCATCCAAGATAGTCTGCATATTAGAAGGAACAACTGGCAACTTAAAGGTATGTTTTCCCAAGGTCACATGTGTATCAGCTTCTGCTCGACTTTGAAGGACACACTTATTTGGGATTAGCTGAATATCTTCATAGTCAAAGATCGGAAATTCGTTTAACATATTTCTCTCATTTCTCTTGTTTAGACCTTCCTAAAGTTAGGAATAGCCTCGTCTTTTCCAGACAATTACTCTAACAAGTTTACAATATTGTCCGTTTTTTGTCAATTGTAATGACCGAAAACAAATAATGTTCGTGTTTATAATTTTTGATTTAGATAACTAAGTAGACATTTACCCTGTATTTGTCTTGCCTTTCAAATCTTTACCAATATTTTCGATAAAGACTCTTTCAAAGGATTCAATCCTCTTGACAAAATCTTGATAACTTTCGGCTTGTCTAGGGATTTGAATAGACCATTTTTTCAACTGGGCTCCATAGCCTGCTAACTTGCCTATCTCATTATCAACTACCTTTTCCTTGCTTGGAAAAACAAGCCCAGCCTGATCAGCTTTTAAAATATAAGAATAAGAAATCAGCTGGAACAAGTCCTCACGGTTAATTCCTTTTTCAGTAAATTCTAGTCTTTTATATTTAGCATCTAAAACTGTCCTTAGTTCTCTGTTATAAAAATCTGGGAAAACTTTTCGTTTACGATCAGAAAATACAGAAACACCGTCCGTCTTATCCTTATTTCGTGGATGGATGAAATCTTTTGGCAACAAGGTATAAACATACTCTTCCCAAAGCCAGGTAACATCAAAAAGAATTCCATGGATTTTTTGCTCTTGGTATCCTAAACCGTGCTTTTCTCTGTTTAATATCATCAGACAAAGCTCTTGCAATTTTCTATACTCTCGAAAGTATGCATGACGAAGAGGCTTGGTTTGATTTAGTCGGATAATCTTAGCACGATCAGCTATTTTATAAGATGGGGTTACACGAATAATTTCAGAGAAATTTTCACGACTTGTTAATAAATTATCAAGAGCTCCTCCCCCTATGCTTCTCTGATTCTTCATGTATTCAATCGTATGACGGATCAGCTGTATGAGTGGATTATCATAGGTGAACTCTCTAGCGAGAGATAAATTACACTAAAAAGCATAAATCTCTAAAAATAAACACATACCTAAATATGTCCATTTTATCAAGAAAACGATTGCATTAGATTTTTATTTCTGCTAGAATATTTTTATCCCGAGAAAGCGCGTTCAAGAGATAATAAAATGAAATAATAAACTAGGAGCTTTATATGATTCAAAATAATCTTGAAAAAGGTTTTCGTTATTCTATCCGAAAACGTAGCATTGGTGTCTGTGGTGTAGTTATTGCAACTTTTTTATTAAGTACAGCTTCAATTATTCAAAATAATACTGTAAAAGCTACTGAAACCCCAATTTCAAGTAGTTCTAATCCAAAAACAGAACCTACAGTAAACGAACAAGAAAATACTCCAAACCTCAATTCAAAAACCGAAGAAAAAGCTGCCACTACTGTAACTGAAGCACCAAAAGCAGATGTTATGGAAAACCTCATGAGATCTACTAATCAGGCAGATAAGGACTTGAATAAATATCTTTTCGGATTAAACTACAACAAAATTGATATTTTAACTCGTAGAGGTGAAGCAATCGAAAATTATTCAAATACATCTTCAAAACAACAAGGAAATGAGTTTGTTGTAATTGAAAAAGTGAAAAAGAGTATTTCTAATAATTCAGCTGATGTTTCAATTAACGGTAATAGCGACATCTTCTTAGGCGCTTTGTTCCGAGCAGATCAAGGGTTATTAGAAAATAAACCTCAACTTGTTAGTATTGATAGAAAACAGGGTAGAATCAGCGTGGACCTTCCAGGAATGGCTGGAGCAGATAGCTATACTGATGCAAATACAACAGTCAGTGGTATGCAGGAAGGAATTAACACTTTGGTAAATAGATGGAATGCAAATTATGCATCAAGTAATCCTGCACCTGCTCGTATGCAATACGATTCTACTTCAGCATATAGTATGAATCAACTAAAAGCAAAATTTGGTAGCAACTTTGAAAAAATTGGGGTCGATTTAAAAATTGACTTTGAAGCTGCACAAAAAGGTGAAAAACAAATTGAAGTTGTTGACTTTAAACAAATTTACTTTACCGCTAACTTTGATGCACCAAAAAATCCTGGAGATGTCTTTGGTGATAATGTAACAGTCAACGATTTACAAGATCGTGGCTTGGATGAACAAACACCTCCTGTTTATGTTTCTAGTATGTCTTATGGCCGTCAAATGTATGTTAAATTTGAAACAACAAGTACAAGTACAGAACTTAAAGCAGCTATAAATGCTGTCATTAAAGGTGTGCCTATTAACCCTGAATCTGAATGGGCTCGTGTTTTGAAAAATACTTCTGTAACAGCTGTTATTGTTGGCGGTAACGCTGATGGCGCTGCTCGAGTAGTTACTGGAACACCTGAAGATCTCAAGAAATTAATTCAAGAAGGAGCTAATTTTAGTACACAAAATCCTGCAGTCCCTATTTCTTATAAAACTGCCTTTTTAAGAGATAATCAAGTTGCAACAATCCAAAACAGTACTGATTATATTGAAACTAAAATTACCTCTTACAAGAATGGCTATCTCAATTTGCAACATAAGGGTGGATATGTCGCTCGTTACTACGTTTACTGGGACGAAGTCACATATGACGAAAATGGAATTGAAAGCATCCGCTCTCGTGAATGGGAAGATAATGGAAAAAATAGAACTGCTGGTTTCCAAACTGAACTACAATTTAGAGGAAATGTTCGCAATCTTCGCGTAAAAATTCAAGAAAAAACAGGTCTTGCTTGGGAACCTTGGAGAACAGTTTATAATCGTACAGAATTGCCTTTAGTTCAAAAACGCACTATTATCAATTCAGGAACCACACTAAGACCAAAATATAGTGAACAAGTTGAAAATAACTAATAAAATCGTTAAAATGTAGAGTATCATTATTCATCAAATATCATTTTTGAACCTTTCTGAATTTAAGATAACTCTATTCGATAACTTATACAATAAAAGGAAAACATCTTTTCATGAGATGCTTTCCTTTTTGTTTTTTTGAGGTTCTTAATCCAATTAACTCAACTTATCTCAATTCAATACTCATTTAAAATCAAAGAGCAAACTAGGAAGCTAGCCGCAGGCTGCTCAAAGCACTGCTTTGAGGTTGTAGATAAGACTGACGAAGTCAGTTACATATATCTACGGTAAGGCGACACTGACGTGGTTTGAAGAGATTTTCGAAGAGTATAAACCTCACTTCTTCTACATCCTAATAATACTCTCCCTGACGGTAGTCCCATGAGTTAAAGGTGTCTGACAGGTGCATCATGATTTTATCAATATCAAGACCTTTGCGGATTACAACTGGAGCTGGTGAGGTTGAACGTGCTCCTCCTTGTTCTGGGATGAGTTTACCGTCTTTATCAACCATAGAGACCATCACACCTTGCTCGTAGCGAGTTTCAATCGTTTTGTCAGGCTGGATTGATGCCACATAGTCGTCTGCCTCGATAACAAGGTCAACTGCTCCTTCGATGCGTTCTCCGATACCTTCTACCTTACCACGGTTTCCTTTTCCAGATGGGTTTGCAGATGAGGCATAGACCATCTTGCCTTCTTCCCAAAGTTTGGCAGCCAATTGTTCACCAGCTTTCCCAAACTTGATAACGAAACAGCTAGTACCACGGACGTCAGTCATGAGTTCTTCACGGCCATCACCGTATGCTTTGAGTTTTTCAAAGGCTTCTGGTTTCC
The DNA here is from genome assembly GCF_047465035.1 of Streptococcus infantis. Classification (GTDB taxonomy): domain Bacteria; phylum Bacillota; class Bacilli; order Lactobacillales; family Streptococcaceae; genus Streptococcus; species Streptococcus infantis_T. The sequence goes on along the minus strand of NZ_JASHAQ010000008.1, from coordinate 13,012 downwards.
AAGGAAGGATACAACCAAGAAGAATGTCTTCATCCCAATGTTTTTGATAGAAGGCTTCGATTTCAGGATTTAGCTGCGCTAAAGCGCGAAGCTCGTCCATGCTACCGCAGAGAACAACACCTGGTTTGTTACGGTTGCGTTCCTTGGCTTCAAACTTGCGTTCAAGACCTGCCTTATCGCTAGTCATGATGATGTAACCAACTTTTGTAGGGCAAACGATACATCCGCCCTCACCTTTTAAAATGTCATAACCTTCTTGTGAAAGTGTTCCGTTCCATTGAATGTGTTTTGTCATAGTTCTATTTCCTTTTCTATTTTTTCTAATCCTGCCAGTAGGCTGGGCGTTGTTTTTCATATGCAGCAATCAAGTCTTCATACTGCAAGGTAATACCGATATCATCCAAACCATTTAAGAGCTTGTGTTTCCATTCACTATCGATTTCGAAAGTGAATTTTCCAACTGGTGAGATGATTTTTTGTTGTTCTAAGTCCACAGTTACCTGGTCAGTCGGTTTAAGCCGGGCTAGCTTTTCTCTAACCTCTCTAGGCTGAACAATTGGTAACATGCCATTATTAAGTTCATTATTGTAATGAATGTCACCAAAAGAGCCTGCAATCACGACCTTAAAACCATAATCTGCTAGAGCCCAAGCAGCGTGTTCCCTCGAAGAACCTGCCCCAAAGTTATCCCCTGAGATGAGAATACTGGCTTTTCGATATTCAGGTCGGTTAAAGACAAAGTCTGGATCCTCAGTATACTTGTCATCTAGATAACGCCATGCATACATAAGGTACTTACCAAAGCCTTTCTTATCAATTAACTTGAGAAACTGCTTGGGTAGGATTTGGTCGGTGTCGATATTATCATTCATGAGAGGAACGGTCGTTCCTGTATAAACTGTAAATTTCTCCATATCCTCTCCTTACTGGGCTTCTGGCATTTGCCGAACATCTACAAAGCGCCCTGCAATAGCTGCCGCAGCTGCCATGGCTGGACTACAGAGATGGGTCTTAGCACCAAAGCCTTGTCTATCTTCAAAGTTACGGTTGCTGGTTGAGGCGCAGTGGACGCCATCAGGTACCTTGTCTGGATTCATCCCTAGGCACATTGAACAACCTGGGTCTCTCCACTCAAAGCCAGCGTCTAAAAAAACCTTATCCAAACCCAATTTCTCAGCAGCTCGTTTGACAGGACGAGAGCCTGGAACTACAATAGCCGTTAAGTTAGGAGCTATTTTCTTCCCTTTGACAAATCGAGCAGCCAGTTGCAAATCGCTGAGACGAGCATTGGTACAAGAACCGATAAAGATATAACCTAGTTCAATATCCGCTGGCTTTTGACCAGGCTCCAAATCCATGTAATTGTAGGCTCTCTCATCATTCATATCCTTGATTTCTGGGAAGCTACTGTCGAAGTCAACACCCATAGCAGGATTGGTTCCCCAGGTTACCATAGGAGCCAAGTCTGAGACATCCATCTGGATAATCTTATCGTAAATGGCATCATCATCGCTGACAATTGTTTTCCAATCAGCAACTGCTGCGTCAAAATCTTTGGGAACACACTCTCGTCCCTCAAGATAGTCATAGGTTGTCTGATCTGGATTCATGATTCCCATCTTGGATCCAAACTCGATGGACATATTGCAGATGGTCATTCGCTCTTCCATGCTCAGTGCATCAATAGCCTGTCCACGATATTCCACCACATAGCCAACACCACAGGCAACGCCGTACTTGGCAATCAAGGCTAAAATGAAGTCCTTGGAATAAACTCCTTTTTGAGGAACACCAGTGAATTCTACCAGCATTTTCTTGGGTTTGACCTGCCAGAGGGTTTGAGTAGCAAATACGTGCTCGACCTCACTGGTCCCAATTCCAAAGGCAATCGCTCCAAAAGCTCCATGGGTTGCTGTATGGCTATCACCACAGACGATGAATTTTCCTGGTTGTGTTCGTCCTGTTTCTGGACCAACCATGTGAACGATGCCTTGTTTTTCAGAACCATGGGCCGCATGTTCAATCCCGAATTCCTCAACATTTTCTGCTAACTTATCAATTTGAGCCTTGGATATTACATCTCGAATATCGTAGATATTAACTGTCGGTACATTGTGGTCAAAGGTCCCAAATGTCAAGTCTGGTCGTCTCAATCTGCGTCCTGTGTCTCGTAAACCTTGAAATGCCTGAGGACTGGTCACTTCGTGGATATAGTGTTGATCCACATACATGAGTTGTGGTTGTCCCTCTTCTCCTGTGATCACATGGAGGTCCCATAATTTATCAAAAATCGATTTTCCTGCCATTCATTACCTCCATACAAAATATAAAGCTACTAGTGTAGTCATTATCCCTAGGAACCAAACTGTTTTAAAATACCATTTTCTAGTCTTGTGATGAAAAGTGAGTCCTGCCAACCAGGCACCAAAACCACCACAAAAAAATGCAAATGATAGTAAATATTTTTCAGGTATTCGCCAAGCACCTCTTTGGGCTTTAAATTTGTCAATACCATAGATGGTAAAAATCAAAAGGTTCCAAATCAAGAGAGCAAAAGTAATTCCTTCGTTTAGTTTCATAGTCTTGCGATAATGGCTTCTGTCATTTCCTTAGTCGAAGCCTGTCCTCCTATATCTCTTGTTAAAATACCAGCCGCTAAACTAGCTTCAACAGCACGTTCAATACGCTGCGCATCCTCAAAACGTCCAAAGCTGTCTCTCAGCATCATGGCAACTGATAAAATCATGGAAATAGGATTGGCAATACCTTGTCCAGCAATATCAGGTGCTGAACCGTGAATCGGTTCATAGAGACTCGGACCATCTTCAGAGTGGCTGGCTGATGGCATAACCCCGAGTGTACCAGATAGAACGCTTGATTCATCAGATAAGATATCTCCGAAAAGATTCTCTGTCACGATAACATCAAACTTGGCTGGATTTGTAATCATGAGCATGGCAGCTGAGTCGACTAGCTGGTGTTCCAAAGTTACATCCGAAAAATCTTTTGCGACTTCATCAGCAACTCTCCGCCAGAGTTTTGATGTTGCCAAAACATTTTGCTTATCGATACTGGTAAGGATTTTTCTCCGACTTCTTGCCATTTCAAAAGCCTTACGTATAATCCTCTCTACTTCTTCATAGCTGTATTCATTGATATCACGTGCCGATTTCTCTTCAAGGATATGATCTCCAAAGTAAATCCCACCTGTCAACTCACGTACTACTACAAAGTCAACACCAGTTATTCGTTCTGGCTTAAGAGGTGACAAATGCTTGAGACTGTCAAAGATTTTTACCGGACGAATATTGGCATAGAGATTGAGTTCCTTACGGAGAGCCAGCAAGCCTTGTTCAGGGCGAACCGCTGCTCCATCATACTGAGGACTACCGATAGCTGCTAGTAGGATAGCATCTGCTTTCCTACTTGCCTTGAGGGTTTCATCAGGTAAAGGATGCCCTGCAGCATCAATACCTGCACCTCCGAAAGGTCGTCTGTCAATCTCATAGTCAAAACCTGTTTTTTCAGATATAGATGCTAGAACTTCTAAACCAGCTTCCATGATTTCAGGTCCGATACCATCACCTGCTAGGGCAACTATTTTTCTTGTCATAGCTTTCTCCTTTACACGCTAGGCATATCGCGATAGGAAACTGTTGTTCCCATTTCACCAGCATTCTCTTTTTGAACAAAGGTATTAGCATTGATATAAGCAATAGCCGAAGCCTTCAACACATCGAAATCAAGTCCAGCTGCGTTAAAGATAGTCTCTGTATCTCTGTTTTCAACAGTTACCAATACACGTGCCTGGGCATCAATACCATCAGTTACCGCATCAATCGTATAGGATACCAAGCGAACAGATTGATTAAAGAATTTATCAATAGCATTGAAGATAGCTTCAACAGAACCTTGACCTGCTGCATTAAATTCAACTTTCTCACCATCAAAATTAGCTAATCTAACTGTCGCTTCAATGTCATTTTCAGAATGGGTTTGAAGTTGCAAGTCATCAAAGTGGAAGCCTTCTGGATTTTCAACCATGGTGCCAGCTACCAGAGCTCGAATATCAGCATCTGTGATTTCTTGCTTCTTATCTGCTAAGGCCTTGAACTTAGCAAAAAGTGGTTTGATGTCTTCGTCTGTAAAATCTAGAGCTAAGTCTCTCAGTTTTTCTACAAAGGCATGGCGACCAGACAATTTACCGAGCGGAAGACTATTACTCTTGACACCAACCAATTCAGGTGTAATGATTTCATAAGTGAGAGGATTTTTAAGAACACCGTCTTGGTGAATACCTGATTCATGAGAGAAGGCATTTCCTCCAACAACCGCCTTATTTTTTGGAACTGGAATCCCTGAGAAGCGAGAAACCATTTCGGATGTATTAATCGTTTCGTTTAGGACGATACTTGTCTCTGCTTGGTAGTAATCTTGGCGAATATTGAGAGCCACTGCTATTTCTTCTAAAGCAGCATTCCCAGCTCTTTCTCCAATACCATTAATGGTTCCTTCAACACGCCCTGCCCCATTTTTAACAGCAGCAAGGCTATTTGCAACTGCCATTCCAAGGTCATCGTGACAGTGAGGAGAATAGATAATCTGACGGTCGGTTTTAACATTATCAATCAGATACTTGAAGATATTCCCATATTCCTCTGGTGTGGTAAAACCAACCGTGTCAGGAATATTGATATAGGTTGCACCTGCGTCTACCGCTGTTTGAACGACTTGTAAGAGGAAATCCAACTCTGTTCTAGTTGCATCCTCAGGAGAGAATTCGACAATCTCAAACTTAGAACGGGCATAAGAAACATGCTCCTTAATAGATTCCAAAATCTCTTCCTTGCTCTTATTAAGCTTATACTTGCGGTGAATCGGACTAGTAGCGATAAAGACGTGAACCTGTGGATACTTGGCATCCTTGAGGGCTTCATAACAAGCATCAATATCAGACTTGACCGAACGTGCCAAACCAGTCACCGCTGTTTTCTTCAAGACCTTAGCAATCTCCTGCACTGCCGTAAATGAGTCTGGACTAGCCGCCGGAAAACCGGCTTCAATGGCTGAAATACCCCATTTCTCCAGCTGTCTTGCAATGGCAATTTTTTCCTTGATTGAAAAATTAACACCAGGTGTCTGCTCTCCATCTCGAAGGCTGGTATCTAGAAATTCAACTGTTCTCATAAGATTTCCCCTTTTCCAAATATGGTTTTAAAAAAACATCTCGCTCAGAAACCCAAGCGAGATGTTGATTTACTCCCGCTTGGTAAGCCAAACAGGACTAATGCTTTTGCACTAGCCCGAGTACCTCAACAACAAAGCAAATTGATTAAACTTAGCTGTTTTCATGTTTGACTTTCTCCTTCGTTTGATATCTTGTTTAGTATTTTAGCATAGGAAAAAACACATGTCAAGAAAAAATCCAATATTTTCTGAAAATTTCTTCAGTAAAGAATATTTTGCTAATTGAAAGTATTTGAAAAATCAAGTAAATCTAATTACTTTTTCAAGGTCAAGTTGCAACTTTTTTCGATCAATTCAAGCAGCTCTTCATCTGATAAACTGTCATCAAGTGGCACACTTATCCAATAGCGCTTGTTCATATGAAAGGCTGGATAAATCCCTTTTTTTACCAACAAATCAGATACTTGATCATGTTTGAGATTGACTGCTTCCACTAGTCCTTCTCTGCCCTTTTCAAGCTTTTCCCAAGAGATTCTCATCAAAACAGCATACCACTTTTGATTGCCCTCATGGCGCAAAACAGCTGTATCAGGGGATTTCTCCCATAGATATTCCAATTGATTTCCGTACTTTTCTTGGACGAGTGCCATGATTCTCTTGGTCTGAGGACAGAGAAATCCCTGCACGTCAAAACAGGCCTTTCGAATGTCATAAAGAACTTCTAAACAAGCCTCTCGAACAGTTCCAACAAAAGTACCTCTCATACTTTCCATGTGAACTTGAGGATAAAGATCACCAGTGTCCTTGTCAAAAACTTGAAAAGATAAGTCTCCGTCCACAACTATAACTCTCATGAGAAAATCTCCGTGCAAGATAGTCAAACTATGGTTCCATACGCCTTGATTTTCTACAAATCCGTACTCTTTAGCCTTTTGACTATTAAACTGATAAGCTTTAAAAATTTCAAACATAAGCGAAAACTGCTACCAAAAGCTAGCAGTTCCTTTCTATTTTTTAAAAGACAACCTTAGTTCCATGTAATTGTGTCACACCCAGTTGGTCAATAAAGGTTTGACGGTTGTCCATGTCAATCCCTCCACCAGGTAAAATTTCAATCTTTCCTGCAGCGTGTTCTAAAATTTTGTGATAGTGAGCAAAGCGTTTCTCTAACGAGTCGCCAGATACACCGGCACGAGTCAGGATGCGTGTCACCCCAGCTTGGCTGAGCCAATCAATGGCTTCTAACTGATCTTGTTCGCTCAATTCATCAAATGCCATATGGAAAACAATTTCCATACCTTTAGATGCAGCAATCAATTTTTCAAGATTGGCCTTGTCCAACTTCTGATCAGCTGTTAAGGCACCAAAGACAACTCCCTGACTTCCTGCTTGAGCAGTTAGAGCAATGTCCTCAAGCATAATGGCAATTTCTAAATCATTGTAGACAAAATCACCACCACGTGGTCGAATCATAGTTATAATGGTCGTATCGTAGTCGGCCGCCAGCTCCACAGCTGCCTTGGTTACTCCGTAGCTTGGAGTTGTTCCACCAACTGCTAGATTGTCACAAAGCTCGATGCGACGAGCTCCTGCCTGCATAGCTTTTTCAAGCAAGGTTACATTTTCAGCACAAAATTCGTAAATCATTTGATTCTCCTTGAAGATTACTTTAAATTTATTATATCATGTTATTTCGAATATGTTTTTGTTTTTATCAAGGAAAATCGTTACTTATTAAAGTTATTCTTTATCAGGAATAACCTTGAAAAGATAGTAGGTGATAAAGATGGTTAAACATCCCAGACCAATTTTGACTGGTAAAAGAGGCGCAAAATAAATGGAAATTCCCATCAAGATATAAATTGATACAATAATCTTTTTCTTACGTTCACGCGCAATAGACTTGGTCTCACGAAAGTCAGCCACGTAAGTCTGATAAAGTTTAGTATGATAAAGCCAATCTTCAAAACGCTTGGAACTTCTGGAAAAACAAGCAATAGACAACAAAAGAAAAGGAGTCGTGGGCAACAAGGGCAAGACAACTCCAACAATAGCCAGAGCTAATGACAGAAATCCAATAATCAGATAGATAATACGCATAACTTCTCCTAGTTAATACTCTTCGAAAATCTCTTCAAACCACGTCAGCGTCGCCTTACCGTATATATGTTACTGACTTCGTCAGTTCTATCTACAACCTCAAAGCAGTGCTTTGAGCAGCCTGCGGCTAGCTTCCTAGTTTGCTCTTTGATTTTCATTGAGTATAAAATAATCTTCTTCTAGTTTCGCATACAATGATGAATTTTGTCAAGCCTTTACTAAAAAGAGCCTGAAATTTACTTTCAGGACTCATTTTATTTGATTTTTTCTTCTTCGTAATCACCATTGCTACAAACGATCTGCTTACCGCCACCACGGACTTTTTTCTCCATGAGGAAGTTACCACATTTTGGACAATCTCGTCCAACAGGCTTGTCCCAAGAAGTGAATTCACACTCTGGATAGCGATTGCAACCATAAAAGATACGATTACGCTTAGTTTTTCGTTCAATAATTTGACCTTGATGACAGCTTGGACACTCCACACCAATTTCTTTCACGATTGCTTGTGTATGACGGCAATCTGGGAAATTGCTACAAGCATAAAACTTACCAAAACGACCAAGTTTAATAACCATCGGACTGCCACACTCTTCACAATCAAATCCTGCTGGCTCATCCTTGATTTGGATTTTTTCCATTTCCTCTTCGGCTTTGGCAACCTCTTTAGAGAAGGGTTGGTAAAATTCATCAATGACTCGTTGCCACTGCTCTTTTCCAACTTCGACATCATCCAGTTTACCTTCCATTTCAGCTGTAAAGGTTACATTGACGATATCAGGGAAATATTCAACGATGAGCTTGTTAACAATTTCTCCCAACTCTGTTGGTTCAAAACGCTTGGCTGCCAAACGCACATAATAGCGCTTTTGAATAGTTTCAATGGTAGGTGCATAAGTTGATGGGCGACCGACTCCGTTTTCTTCCAAAGTTTTAATCAGTGTCGCTTCCGAATAACGTGCTGGCGGTTGAGTGAAGTGCTGCTCAGGCTTACTATTGACCTGCTTGACGACATCACCAACTACCATATCCGGCAACATCTTATTCTTATCTGAATCATTGTAAATGGCCAAGTAACCGTCAAATTTAACCTGACTTCCATTTGCTGCAAATTGAACTCCATTTTGAGAGAGCTTCACAGCCATGGTATCAAAGATAGCACCCGTCATCTGACTCGCTACAAAGCGATTCCAGATAAGAGTATAAAGCTTAAGTTGGTCTTTATCCAAATACTTAGCAATTTTTTCTGGCGTGTTAAAGACACTTGATGGGCGAATAGCCTCATGGGCATCCTGAGCACCAGTCGCATTCTTTACCTTGCTGCCATGCTTAGAATATTTACTGCCAAAACGTTCATTAATGTAGTTTGCAGCTTCATTTTGAGCAACTGGACTGATACGAGTCGAGTCTGTACGCATATAGGTAATCAAACCTTGGACGCCCGTACCAATATTAATCCCTTCATAGAGTTGCTGGGCAACCATCATGGTCTTTCGAGTACGGAAATTGATTTTATTAGCTGCATCCATCTGCATAGTTGAGGTAGTATAAGGAAGTGGAGCGTTACGCTTGCGTTCTTTTTTATCTACCTGATCAACTGTAAAGTCTTTGCTAGATAGATGAGACAAGACTTCTTTGACCTCTTCATTGCTTGTCAATTTCATCTTCTTGCCATTCATTCCATAGAAGGATGCTTGGAATTGCTTAGTCCCCTTTTTGAAGACTCCATCAATCGTCCAATATTCTTCTGGTTGAAAAGCATTGATCTCATTTTCACGGTCAATGATTAACTTGAGAGCAACAGACTGAACACGGCCAGCTGACAAGCCCTTTTTGACCTTTTTCCATAAAATCGGTGAAATAGAATAACCTACCAAGCGGTCCAAGACACGACGGGCTTGTTGGGCATCCACCAAATCCATATCAATCTTACGAGGTTCTTTAAAGGCATTTTTTACCGCATCCTTGGTAATCTCGTTGAAAACAACACGGTTAGCATCATTTTCATCTAGATTAAGAATATGAGCTAAATGCCAAGAAATTGCTTCTCCTTCGCGGTCCGGGTCACTTGCGAGAAAGACTTTATTGGCTTTTTTAGCTTCTTTTTTCAAGTCATTGATCAGAGGACCTTTCCCACGAATATTGATATATTGGGGTTCATAATTATTTTCTACATCGACTGACATACTGGATTTTTTCAAATCACGAATATGACCAACACTGGCTAAAACCTTATAATTTCTACCCAGGTATTTTTCAATCGTTTTAGCCTTTGCAGGCGACTCCACGATTACTAGATTTTTTTTAACTGTTGATTTTTTCTTCTTTGTTGCCGTAGCCACAGTATCACACCTTTTCAAAGTAATAAACTTTATAAAGTGTAAACCATTTTTAAAAACCTGTCAAGACTTAACTCCTATATATAGAAGAAAAGTTTAACCGATAAAGCCTTACTAGTTCTTAAAATTCAAATTCTGCTAACACATCCTGACCACTTGAAACAAGTTTTGCACCTTCTTGAACCAAGTGATGACAACCATCTGAACGACCATCTAAAATGTTACCTGGAATAGCAAAAACATCTCTTCCTTCTTCCATAGCTCGCTCACAAGTAATCAAACTACCAGATCTCATCTTTGCCTCAGCAACGATGACACCCATACATAGGCCAGCAATAATCCGATTTCGTGCTGGAAAGTGATATTTCAAGGGTTCTTCACCCGGTCCATATTCACTCAGTAGCAAATGATAATTACCGATGTAGTCCTGCAGTCGTTTATTGGATCGTGGATAATAGACATCCAAGCCAGTCCCAATGACTGCAATGGTTTTTCCACCACCTTGAAGAATAGACATATGCGCTGCAGTATCAATCCCTCTAGCAAGCCCGCTCACAATCACCAGTTCATTCTCCAGTTCTTGAACAACCTTACGGACTGATTTTGTACCTGACTGACTACAAGAGCGACTGCCTACAACCGCAATCTTAGGCAATTTTAAGAGATTTAAATCGCCCTTATAAAATAACAATACTGGAGCATCATAGATTTCACTGAGAGCAAAGGGATAGACATCGTCTAGGATGGAAAAAGAAGGAAATTTTTCAAAATCACTTCGTAATCGCTCCATACTTTCAAAGGTGAGTTTATGGTAACGTTCCATAAAAAGAACGGGATTTCTACACTCAGATGCTTCTGCTATCGTTTCTAGGGTTAATTCTTGATCATAGATTTCTCCATATTGAAGTACCTTTAAAACCTGTTGATTACTTAAACCTGCTTGTTTCAACTTATAAATCTCAAAATTATCAATCTTAATTTTCATGATAGACTCCTTGTTTTTCTCTCTATCTATTTATTCGTAGAAAAAGAAAAAAACTTTCCAACAATTTTACTTGTTTAGAAAGTTTTTTTAGATTAGTTATCTTAGTAATCAGGACGAAGGACTCCAGTGACAGTCGCCTTAGTTGCTTCGTAATCCCCATCAATAACAACCTTGATAATGCGTTTAGCATCCTCTTCAGGCGTAGGAACCAAAGGTAGACGAGTTGGCCCAGCTTCAAATCCCATATAGTTGAGTACCGCCTTAACAGGTGCCGGACTTGGGTAAGAGAAGAGAGCATTAACTTTAGGAATAAATTTACGTTGAATAGCTGCCGCTTTCTTCATATCACTTTCTTCGATTGCAGTGAACATCTCATTCATCTCATCTCCATTTGTGTGGGAAGCAACAGATATAACTCCGTCTGCACCAAGGTTCATAGCATGAAAAGCATCACCATCCTCACCAGTGTACACCAAGAATTCTTCTGGTTTATGCTCAATCAAGTAAGCCATATTGGCAAGACTGGTACATTCTTTGACACCAATAATATTTGGATGTTCCGCCAAACGAAGTAAAGTATCAGGAGTCATTTCGACAACTACACGTCCTGGAATGTTATAAATAATAATTGGCAAATCAGAAGCATCTGCAATAGCTTTAAAGTGTTGATACATACCTTCTTGGGATGGTTTATTATAGTAAGGAACAATCGCAAGACCAGCCGCAAAACCACCAAACTCTGCTACTTCTTTGACGAACTCGATAGAGTCACGTGTGTCATTGGTACCAACACCGGCAATTAAAGGAACACGGCCATTGACAACCTTTTGAACAGCTGCAAACAACTGCAACTCCTCATCGTGAGTTAGAGTCGGACTCTCAGCAGTTGTTCCTGCTAGAAGAATTCCGTCTGTATGATGTGCTAATAAATGTTCAATCAACTTTGGAATGGCATCGAAATTAATTGACCCATCTTCATGAAAAGGAGTAATAAAGGCCGTGATAATTTTACAATCTTTTAAATCTTGATAAGACATACGAAACACCTTTCTATTTTAAAGAAGGAGTTCAAATGAACTCCTACACATTATTTCAATTCAAATTTTAATTCAGCTGTTGTACGAACCAATCCACGTTCGTGAAGTGTTTCTGCAATTTGTACTGAGTTCCAAGCGGCACCTTTAAGAAGGTTATCAGAAACCACCCACATATGAATACCTTTTTCTGCATCCAAATCTTTACGGATACGTCCAACGAAAGTATCACGTGAACCAACAGCATTAACCGCTTGAGGATAGATTTGGTGAGCAACATCATCTTCAAGAACTGCACCTGGGAAGGCAGCAATAGCTGCTTTCACTTCTTCGATTGGTGCTACTTCTTTTGTTTCAATATAGACTGACTCAGAGTGAGCTGACAAAACTGGAATACGTACACATGTTGCTGATACGGCAATGCTATCGTCTTCCATGATTTTCTTGGTTTCATTCGTCATCTTCATCTCTTCGTAAGTGTAGTCATTGTCAGTGAAGACGTCAATTTGCGGAAGAGCATTGAAGGCAATTGGATAGTGTTTCTTATCGCCACCTGAAGGCAGGATTTCCGCATGCAAATCACGTGGATTCACACCATCATTCAGTACTTCACGCAACTCACGTTGGGTTTCAAGAATTGCTCCCATACCAGCACCTGAAACAGCTTGGTAAGTTGAAACGATAATACGGTCCAAGCCCCATTTTTGACGAACGGGCTCAAGAGCCACCATCATTTGAATTGTTGAACAGTTAGGACAAGAGATGATTCCGTTGTGAGCATCAAGGGCGTGGGCATTCACTTCAGGAACAACCAATGGTACATCTGGATTTTGACGGAAATAAGATGTGTTATCTACGACGACTGCACCTGCCTTAACAGCATAAGGTGCGTATTTTGCAGAAGTTGATCCACCAGCTGAGAAAAGAGCAATATCAACCCCTTCAAAAGCGTCTTCTGTTGTTTCTTCGATGGTCACATCTTGACCTTTGAATTGCAAGACCTTTCCTGCAGAACGTGCAGACGCAAGGTAACGAATCTTATCGATCGGAAGAGTTGATTCTTCCAACATTTTGATCATTTGAGCACCTACGGCACCTGTAGCGCCGACAACAGCAACTGTGTATCCCATAACAAACCTCTTTCGGAATTTTCTAAAAATTTCTATAATAGAAACATTATACTACTTTTTACCAAAATTGAAAAGTCTTTTTCCTATCTATTTTCTGAAATTGACAAGAAGGAAACTTCTCAAAGTAACTTCCACTTATCTGACCAAAGTGGAAATTAGTCTAAAACGGATTTTTATGGTGGAATTAAGTGTGAGACGTTTGTGGTAGAAATGAGGCCTACTATGACCAAACATAAA
>NZ_JASHAQ010000007.1:0-112496 GCF_047465035.1 Streptococcus infantis | reverse complement strand
CGATGAAATCAAGCATTATTAAAACCAGTGGAACTTACCCTGACACGGATTTCCACTGGTTTTTAGGATTTTTATCAGATTAACTTCCACTTCTAATAGCGGTGGAACTTAGTTTGCGAATTTAGCTTTCAAAATCTTATCTCATTTTTAGGCTAGTCCAACAAACAGAACTTTAGGGCTACAAAAAATCGAGTCTTAGCTAGCTCGATTCTTTTTGAGATAATGATACAATTTCAACAAAACTGTTCCACTTGCCATTCCAATGGAGATAACAAGAGCCAACATCATGACTAACATGGCACTAGAAATGGCATGGCTGTAGTCGCCTGTCACAAAGAAAGAAGTTGTCCGATAGGACAGATAACCTGGCACTAGAGGCGCCAAGGTAGCAAGTGCAAAGACAACTGCTGGTGTTTTATAGATAATACTCATAATCTGGCTAAGACAAGAACCAATCACAGCCGCAATAAAGGTCGCCATAATAACATTCGTCGGCTCCTTGAGGAGCAAATAAAGTAGCCAGATGAACATTCCCAAAATACCGCCGGGAATAAGCATGGAACGTTGGACATTTAAAACGATTAAAAAAGTGATGATAGCAAGCAAACTTGCCAGAGCTTGAAATAAAAATGTTGTTAGTGTCATATTAGTTCATGAGTACGAGGGCGACTGATGTTCCAGCCCCTAAGGCAAGGGTAATCAGCAAGGATTCAAACATCTTGCTCATACCAGAGTTGATATGGTTGGTCATAATATCTCGAACAGCATTGGTCAGGGCAATTCCAGGCACAAAGGGCATAACCGCACCTGCAATCACTAAATCCGCCGTCGATGGTAAACCAGAATAGCGCGCCCAAAATTGTGCAATCAAACCAAAGACAAGAGCACCTGCAAAAGCTGTCATAAAAGGAATACGAATAAACTTCTCTACATAGAGAGAGCAAGTAAAGGCAAATAAGGTCGCCACTCCTGCTCCGATGGCATCATAGACATTCCCACCAAACATGATTGAAAAGAAAGGAGCACTGAGGGTCGCTGCAGCAGTTAGTTGAACATTGGTATAGGGAGACGTCTTAGCATTCAATTCCTTTAGTTGGATAAAGGCTGTTTCCAAATCAAGCTGTCCTGATACGATCTGGCGTGAAATCTGGTTGACATCACACACTTTCTCAATATTATAAGCAGAGGAGGTCACTCGCTTCATACGAGAGATATTTGTATTTTCAATGGAGAAAAAAATGGCGGCAGGCATGGCTAAAACATTACAATCCATAATACCCTGTGAATGAGCAATCCGAATCATGGTATCTTCAACACGATAAATCTCAGAACCATTACGAAGTAGAATCGTTCCTGCCAGCATGATGACATCAATAACTGCATTCAGTTTTTTTGATTCTTCCATGTTTCCCTCCTTTTTCAAACTCCATTTTATTTTATCATAATTTCGGAGGAAAAAAAATCTTTGCCACAAAAACTGTGACAAAGATTATTTAGTTATCAGTGTTATGTTCGTCCGCATGAGTTTGCGTAGACGAAGATGGAGTCGATGAACTTTGAGATGGCACCGTATTATCTGCCCTGTTAGAGTTACGCTGGCTCGAAGATGGAACAGAAGAAGATGATGGTGGAGTTTTTGGTTTATAAATAGAGATCTTTATACGTGTCGTACTTAGATCAACTTTCGCACCTAGTTTTGGACTTTGATCGACAACAGTTCCTTCAGCAGTGCCCTCAGGTGCTGTCGAAACCTCTACTACTTCGATATTAGCTTCCTTGACACCAACAATCTGAATTAAGTTATTCTTTGTAAATTCAAGACTTGAGCCAATATAACTTGGCATGGTCACGGTTGTCACCTTTTTAGCAACAGTCAAAACGATAGAAGTTGCCTTGCTAAGATCATAGGTTGTACCTTCTGCTAGGCTCTGTTTTAAAATCACACCTGGTTCTGATTCACTGGACTCTTCTTCTTCAATCTTAATCAGATTTTCAGGAACTTTTTTCCCTTTCAATTCTGCAATAACATCAGTAGATTTGCGTCCAATATAGTTTCCAATCTTAAATGATTGTTTACCTGAAGATATGATTAGATTAACTTTAGACCCTTCTTTGCGAGCTGAGCCAGCATCTGGATCCGTACGAATGACACGACCTACCTCCACTGTTTCGCTAGCCTCAGTCTTTTCATCACCAACTTCAAAGTTTGCTTTCTTCAAGGTTTCCTTGGCCTCAGCAACTGTTTGACCTGTTACATCTGGAATAGCAATGGTAGCTGGTGTTCTGGATAGAATCCAGACAAGGGAAGCAAGAACCAGTACGAAGCTCGCCAAAAGAACTAGATAGCGCGCCTTAAAGCGACGCTTTTTCACTGGTTTTTCCACAGATTTTTTAGCACTTGCTTCTGGGCTAGCTTTAGTTGCCTGATGGCTATCTGTCTGTGGTTGCACCTTAGGAATAGAGGTCAAGGTTGTCTGAGCAACCTTTGGCAATGTCTTTGTGTCTGCCTTAGTAGCATCATCAAAAACACGTTTGGCTTCATTTCTGCGGTTATAAGATAGACTGCTAGATAAATCAACATACATCTCTGAAACCGACTTGTATCGATCCGTAAGCTTTTTAGCAGTTGCTTTGATGACCACATTCTCCAAAGCTTGGGGAACAGATGGATTTTCAGCTATGACCGAAGGGAGAGGTTTTTGGAAATGCTGGAGGGCTATAGTTACTGCACTATCGCCATCATAAGGGATATGCCCTGTCAGCATCTCATAGAAAATAATCCCCATGGCATAGATGTCACTCTGGACAGTTGCCTTAGAGCCACGAGCCTGCTCAGGTGACAAGTAGTGGACAGAACCCAGCATAGAGTTGGTCTGAGTCAGACTAGTCTCTGCAAAGGCTACAGCAATCCCAAAGTCCGTCACCTTGGCCGTTCCATCAGGAGTTAAAAGAATATTTTGAGGCTTTAAGTCACGATGGACAATACCTTTAGTGTGCGCCAAGCGCATCGCTAAGAGAATCTGTCCCATAATACGGACAGCTTCCTCATTTGAGAGGGGATAGTGTTCTTTGATATAGCGCTTGAGATCAAGACCAGCTACATATTCCATAGCTAGGTACTGTTGACCGTCCTCTTCGCCGATATCCGTTATCCGAACGATATGGGGATGATCTAAGTCAGCCATTGCACGCGCTTCACGCTGAAAACGCGCAACAGCAATCGGGTCAGTCTGGTAGTTAGTCCTCAAGACCTTAACAGCTACCTCTTCCCCGTCTAAAATCAAATCCTTGGCCAGGTAGACATCTGCCATACCTCCACGACCAATTTGTTTGATAATCCGATACCGCCCGGCAAAAATCTTGCCGATTTGGATCATTCTGCCGCCTCCTCCTTAATCGAAACAAGGGCAACTGTAATATTATCAAGCCCTCCGGCATTGTTGGCAAAGCGTACCAAAGTGGCTGCTTTATCATCAAGTGAGATATCACTTGTGACAATATCACAGATTTCACTAGCTGAAATCATATTTGTCAGACCATCGCTATTGAGCAAGAGATAGTCTCCTGCTTCCAAGCTGACAATTCCTAAGTCAGGTTGAATTTCGTCTTTTTGTCCGATAGATTGGGTGATAATATTTTTTTGTGGATGCACTTCTGCCTCTTCTGGTGTCAATTGACCCGCCTTAAGCAATTCGTTAACCAAGGAATGATCACTTGTCAGTTGACGGTACTCTTCCCCTCGAATGAGACCGATTCTAGAATCTCCGATATGGGCATAAATTGCCTGATTTCCGATAACTGCAAGAGCTTCGAGGGTTGTCCCCATTCCCTTGTAGGCTTCATCTCGTCCTAGTTGATAAATCTTTTGATTTTCAACTTCTAGATGGTGGGCAAACCATTCGCGAACTTCATTAACGGTGTCGATCTGCGTATCAACCCAGGCAACACCTAAGTCCGTAACTGCCATCTCACTGGCAATATTTCCTGCGCGATGACCTCCCATCCCATCAGCCAAGATGATCATCGTGCGACCGGCACGGTTGACAAAAAGATTGACATAGTCTTGATTATTTGTACGTTTCTGACCCACATCTGTTAATAATGAAATCTCCATTGTGTCAGTTCCTTCCTAATTGGACATCTTACGAAATTGGCTGATGAAGAATCCATCACTTCCGTATAATTCCGGAGTAATAAGGATACAGCCATCTTTTAGAATATCCTTGCATTCGTGTTCTAGTTTAACCTGCTCGAACTCGGGATGACTTTCTAAAAATGCTTGAACCACTTTAAAGTTCTCTTCCGAGACAATAGTGCAGGTACTATAGGTTATTATACCACCTTTTCGTAGTGTTTGACAAACACTACCTAATATTTCCAGCTGAATTTCCTGTAATGACGCGAAATCTGCCGTTTCTTTATTGTATTTGATATCTGGTTTTCGACGCAATAGACCAATCCCTGAACAAGGAGCGTCTACTAAAATCTTATCAAATTGATCCTTGCCAAAAAACTCATGCACCTTTCTGGCATCCAATTTTTGCGTTTGGACACGGTCTGCTACGCCTAAACGCTGAGCATTTTCTTGAATCAAATTGAGTTTATGATCATAGAGATCTAGAGCCGTTACCTGACCTGTCGTCAAATAAGATGCCATATGGGCTGTTTTCCCACCAGGAGCTGCACAAGCATCTAAAACCTGCTCGTCGCCTTGTAGATCTAGTGTCGGTGCAACCAGTTGACTTGACTCATCCTGGATAGCAATAGCCCCTTCAGCAAACAAGTCATGACCAGCAAAATGTCCCTGCTCTTTAACCAAACCTGTGGCCGACAAAATGGAATCACTTGCACCGAGCATTTTTTTAATTTCTTCTTTTCGACTCAAGTCGGTTACTCGGATACTGGCTTTGTTACGCTTGAGTAGACTTTCAAAAATCGCTTGCGCTCGCTCTTCTCCATACTCTTCCTTGAGCTTGGCAACTAACCAAACTGGCAAGGAGTAGGCAATAGAATCACGCTTATTTTTACGTTTGATACTGGCAATATCTGGCAAATCTTCTCGCAAGATACGGCGCAGAACAGCATTGACCAGTTTTTCACTACCCTTCTTACGAGATTTGGCAATCTCCACCGCTTCATTGACCACTGCATGATCAGGAAGCTTATCCAAATATTGGAGTTGATAGACGCTCATGAGAAGCAGAACATAGAGCCAGTTGTCTAGTTTGTCTCTATCTTGGATAAAATGAGACAGGTACCACTCCAATGTAAGTTTTCGAGCTACAGTTCCATACACAAGCTCTGTTACCAAGCCCTTATCTGTCAGAGATAGCTGACTTGCTTTTAAGTGTTTATTTAAGGCGATATTGGAGTAAGCTTGTTGGATAAAGACATCCTCCAATACCTCTAGGGCTAAACTTCTAGCCGTTTCTACTTTAGTCACCAAATCGTTCTCCTACTGCCAAAGTTCGTCCCACACCGTTGAGGAAGGAAGCAATGTCCATCTTAGGTTTTCCTGCTGGTTGGACTTGCTTGAGTGATAAAGCTCCTTCTGCTGTTGCGACGATCATTTCTTTCTTACCGATGGAGAGTATCTCCCCCGAATTACCCTTCCCTTCTACAGGCAGAGCTTCATAGATTTTAAAGCGTTCTCCCTTGAGGAAGGTATGAGCAACTGGCCATGGATTCATCCCACGGATTTGGTTGAAAAGTTGACGGTTGGTCTTGTTCCAGTCCAGTTTTTCCTCCTCAGGTTTGATATTTGGCGAAAATGTAACCTGGTTTGGATCTTGTGGTTCTGGTTGAATCTCGCCAGCAATATATGCAGGCAAAGTATCCAAAAGCAGATCACGACCAACAATTGCCAATTTTTCAAACAAGGTTCCAACATTGTCCTCATCTGTAATTGGAATGCTACGACGAGAAATCATATCTCCGGCATCCATTTCCTTAACCATTTCCATAATGGTTACTCCTGCCTCCTCATCACCCTGAATCAAGGCATAATGAATGGGAGCACCACCACGGTGTTTAGGAAGGAGGGAAGCATGAACATTGACTGCAAAATCCATGCTATCAAGGAGTTTACTTGGGAGAAATTGTCCAAAAGCTGCAGTCACAATCCCATCAGCACCCAAATTCATGATAGCTTCCATTTCTGGACTACCTGATAATTTTTCGGGTTGGTAGATAGGAAGCCCTGCCTCTTTGGCAGCTTGTTTCACTGGGGTTTCTTGGATAACTTTTTTACGTCCGACAGCACGGTCTGGCTGAGTTACAACTGCTAGAATCTCATAGCGATCGTCTGACAAAAGTCCCTTCAAAACGGTTGCTGAAAAATCGGGAGTCCCCATAAAGATTAATTTTGTCATATCTTCTCCTTCTTATAAAAACTGTTGCGGTTCGTGATCAATACTGAGACGAAGTTCGCTATTTTCCCGTTCTTGTGTCAAAGCCAAGACCTGGTTAAGGGTTGGACCAAGCTCATCTTCTAAACGGTATTTAATTAAAATCTGATAATGATAGAGGTTATGCGTACGAGCAATCGGTTTAGGGGTCGGTCCTAGGATTTTACTAGCATCCGACAAACCAGACCTCAAAATACCCATGACTTGATAAGCACGTCTCAGAACCTCTTCCTCTTTTTTATGAGACAAGGTAATCCCAATAGTGAAATAATAAGGCGGGTAACCCAACTGACGTCTGATACCCATTTCATAGGCATAGAAACCTTCGTAGTCCTGATCCTTGGCAAAACGAATGGCATAATGCTGAGGATTATAGGACTGAATCAAGACCTGTCCTGCTTTCTCAGCTCGACCTGCTCGTCCAGCTACCTGGGTCAAGAGTTGGAAGGTTCTCTCAGAAGAACGGAAATCAGGCAGATTCAAGGCTGTATCCGCATTGAGAACACCAACCAAGGTCACATTTGGAAAATCCAAGCCCTTGGCAATCATCTGGGTTCCTAGCAATATGTCCGCTTCACCATTGCCAAATTGTTCAAGTAGAGCTTGGTGACTGCCTTTTTTACGAGTTGTATCTACATCCATTCGCAGAATGCGAGCCTCTGGAAAGAGTTCAGCCAGCTCATCGTAGGCCTTTTGAGTTCCTGTTCCATAGTAACGAATACTGCGACTCTGACAGTTTGGACAGACATGAGGAATTTCTTTGGAAAAACCACAATAATGACAGTTCATGGTCTTGGTATCCATGTGCAGCGTCAGAGAAATATCGCAGTTGGGACAGGTATCCACGGTCCCACATTCCCGACACATGACAAAGCTAGAATAGCCACGGCGATTGAGCATGAGAACAACCTGCTCTTTTTTATCCAATCGATCTTGAATGGCCTCAATCAGTGGTGGTGTAAAATTTGATGTTTCATTCTGCCCGATATAATCACGGAAGTCAATCAGTTGAACTTGAGGAATACTTGCTAAAGGATTGGCACGTTGAGTTAGACGTAGATGTTGATAGACACCCTTACCAGCACGCGCACGACTTTCTAGACTCGGTGTCGCAGAACCTAGGACTAGAGCTGCTTGATTGTAATGGGCTCGTAAAAGAGCCACATCTCTAGCATGATAACGAGGATTACTGTCTTGCTTGTAGCTGGCCTCGTGCTCCTCATCGATAATGATTACCCCTAGATTTTTCAAAGGGGCAAAAATAGCAGACCGAGCTCCAACGACTACCTGGGCATCTCCACGCTCCACCTTGCGCCATTCATCATACTTTTCACCATTGGACAAACCCGAGTGGAGAATGGCTACTTTATCGCCAAAACGAGCAATAAAGCGTTCCGTCATTTGAGGTGTCAGAGAGATTTCTGGAACTAGAACAATCGCTGTTTTTTCCATATCCAAGGCTCCTTGGATAATCTGCAAGTAAACCTCTGTTTTCCCACTCCCTGTGATTCCTTGAAGGAGAAAGGGAGGGTGTTTCTTCCCAATCGCTCCAACAACTGCCTCACAGGCTTCTTTTTGCTCTGGGTTTAACTCTAAGGATCGGCTAGCCTCAATGCCTTCAAAATAAGCCGCTGAACGTTGGACTTCCTTTTGCACGATGGTGATAGCACCATGTTCCACAAAGAAATTAACTTGTTCACGTGAGTAATGTTCTAACAAATCAGCCAAAGGAACTGTTTCAGGATGTACTAATAAGTATTCTCGCAGTTCCAATTTCTTCTTGGCACGATTTGAAATTTCTAGCTTTTCTAACTGTTCAAGATGAACTTCAACCCAAGACTGCGTCTTAACCTTCTTCTGATCCACAGCCTGGTACTCTAGTTTTAAAAGCCCTTTTCGAGTCAATCGCATCATCTCAGCCTGCTTTTCTAAGTCTAGAGATGAAAATGCTAGAGACTTCTGTGAACCGAATAAGCGTTCTCTATCTTCTTGACTTAAGCCTTCCAGAGGATAGAGGATCTTATCATAGCTAGAGTTCAAAAATCCAGGGAGCATAGCTTTTAGAATGGAAATTTTGTAGGAGAAGACTGATTTACGTAACTCCTCTGCTAGCCAGAGTTGTTCCTCTGTTAAAACTGGAGAAAAGTCCAGCACCTCAGCAATCTCTTTCAAGTCCTCGTCCGCCACATCTGCATCAGATTGAGACTCCATTCCAAGAACAATTCCCTGAATCAAGCGATTGGCCTTTCCAAAGGGTACATGAACTCGCATGCCAACTTCCAACATCCCTTCAAATTCCTCAGGAATTTTGTAGCTATAGGGCTGATCTGTCTGCATCAAGGGAACATCCACAATGATTTTTGCAATAGCCATTTCCTCACCTCCTTCTCTTCTTAAATCCTTTTAATTGATTGAGTATTCTTGCAATAGAAAAAATAAGATTGAGTCCCCCCAACCTTAAATTTTTTCACCTTCTTCTTTTTCTTTCGCGATTTGCTCTTTAATTTTCTTTTCTTCTTCTTCTCTCAATCGTCTTTCTTCTTCGATACGACGACGAACAGCTTCGCGTTTTCCTTCTGGATCTGGGTGGATGGTTACATTCCCAGATTCAATTTCTTCCAGGGCACGAAGAGTAGATTTTTCAGATTTAAATTCTTGAGTAGCAGGTGCTCCAGCTTCTAATTCATGAGCACGCTTTGCTTCCAAGATGACGAGTGAATATTTTGATGGTACCTTGTCAAGCAAGGTATCAATAGAGGGTTTTAACATCATTTGTTTGTACCTGTTTTCTAAATTTTATCGAATAGTCGGAGACTTTGGTAGCATATCCTGGTAGTGACCGATGACACGGTCTACACGGAAATGTTCTGCTTCAATCACACGTTTAACACGCTCGGCCGCTAGAGGAACATGGTCATTTACAATAGCGTAGTCATACTCACGCATCAAAGCAATTTCTTCCTTGGCTTTTTCGATACGCTGAGCAATCACTTCTGCACTATCTGTACCTCGGCCAACGAGACGGTCTTGCAATTCTTCCAAATCTGGTGGTGTTAAAAAGATAAAGACCGCATCTGGAACTTTTTTCTTAACCTGGAGAGCTCCCTGCACTTCAATTTCAAGAAAGACATCGATTCCCTTATCAAGCGTTTCATTAACATAAGTCAGAGGAGTTCCATAGTAGTTACCCACATACTCTGCATACTCTAACATCTGCCCTTGACGGATCAACTCTTCAAATTCCTCCCGTGTACGGAAGAAATAATCAACACCATCTACTTCACCTGGACGTTGTGCCCGTGTTGTCATAGATACAGAATATTGAAATTGATTTTCAGAACACTCAAAAATTTCTCGTCTAACCGTTCCTTTCCCAACTCCAGAAGGACCTGAAAAAACGATTAGTAAGCCTCGGTCTGCCATTATGTCTCCTTTAGATAGTTTGTGAAATACCTTGGAAATTCATTCAGAATTCTCTTTGTGAAGGCATTTCTGCTTACTACAATCTTTCTATCTAGTGTAACAAAAAAGCAGTAATTTTTCAACTGCTCTTTCTTATTTATTTTGCATAATCAACGGCACGAAGTTCACGAATCACGGTTACCTTGATATTTCCTGGGTAATCGAGATTACTTTCAATTTTCTCACGAACTTTGTGAGCCAAGATTGTGACCTTGTCGTCCTTGATTTGACCTGGGTTCACCATGATACGGATTTCACGGCCGGCTTGAAGGGCAAAGCTATTTTGAACACCTTCAAAGCTATTCGCGATTTCCTCTAAATCATGGAGACGTTTGATGTAGCTTTCAAGCGATTCACTACGAGCTCCTGGACGGGCAGCACTC
Source organism: Streptococcus infantis (assembly GCF_047465035.1). Taxonomy (GTDB): domain Bacteria; phylum Bacillota; class Bacilli; order Lactobacillales; family Streptococcaceae; genus Streptococcus; species Streptococcus infantis_T. Next base: position 102,244 of record NZ_JASHAQ010000007.1, on the reverse strand, counting down.
AAGGCATCCGCCGCAGCAACGATAACTGCGATCACACTTTCAGGTTCTACATCTCCGTGGTGACTAGCAATCGTGTTAATCACAACTGGATGCTCTTTGTACTTGCGAGCCAATTCAGTACCAATCTCAACGTGGCTACCCTCTACCTCTCGGTCAATGGCTTTACCAATATCGTGAAGGAATCCTGCACGACGGGCAAGAGCTGCATTTTCACCAAGTTCGCTAGCCATGATACCAGCTAACTTAGCCACTTCGATTGAGTGCCGCAAGACATTTTGTCCGTATGACGTACGGAACTGCAAGCGACCCATGATCTTCATCAAGTCAGGGTGAAGGTTCGGTGCACCAATTTCATAGGCTGCAGCTTCACCATATTCACGAATCTTGTTATCAATCTCTTGACGATTTTTCTCAACCAACTCTTCGATACGAGCTGGGTGAATACGTCCATCCTTAAGCAAGGTTTCCATAGTCATACGGGCAATCTCGCGACGGATAGGATCAAAACCTGACAAGGTTACCACTTCTGGCGTATCATCAATGATAACATCAACCCCAGTCAAACTTTCAAAAGTACGGATGTTACGACCTTCACGACCAATGATGCGACCTTTCATGGTATCATCAGGCAGATGAACCGTAGAGTTGGTAGACTCAGCCACATACTCACCAGCAATTCTCTGCATGGCTTGAGCCAAGATATCCTTAGCCAGCTTATCTGAACGTTCCTTAACTTCTTGCTCAGCCTCACGAATACGACTAGCAATTTCCTTAGTCAAGTTTTCCTCTGTCTGAGCCAAGATAATGTCTTTTGCTTCCGACTGAGTCAGAGTTCCGATACGTTCTAGTTCAGCTTGCTTTTGATTCTCAATTTCTTCTAGTTGTTCTTCACGTACATCAAGGTTTTTTGCTCTATCAGAAATACTTTGTTCTTTTTGTTCAAGTGTTTTTTCTTTGTTCGTCAAATTATCGTCTTTACGGTCAAGGCTCGTAGCTCTCTCCGTCAAACGACTTTCGATTTGCTTGAGTTCTTGACGCTCCGACTTAAATTCAGCGTCCACTTCTTCGCGGTATTTTCTGGCTTCTTCTTTAGCCTCCAATAGTGCTTCTTTTTTAAGGGATTTGCTTTCGCTTTTAGCTTCATTGATTAATAAATCCGCTTCACGCTCAGCTTGTCCTCGTAAATTAGTTGCTTCTTGTTCAGCATTTAAAAGCATCAACTCTGCAGCCTCTTGTGATGATTTCATCTTGACTGAGATGCTGACATATCCAATGACTAAACCAATGATGACGGCAAAAACAACTATAACAATCGCCATAATTTCCATGTTTTTACCTCAATTTATTTGTTTATCCGAATGACATGCATTCTTATACATTCTACCATAAAAAATCATTTTTAACAAACCTTAAATAGAATATGTTTTGGGGAATTTAGCGCGTATTTTAGGATTACAATTCCTTGGTTTTTAAGGAGATAATTCAGTATCGCTATCAAAAAGTTCCACCGAATCTCTATAGCTATGGATTTTCTATTGTTGTGCCAAATAGTGTTCCACTAGATTCAAACATTTTGCTTTCAAGTCTTTGAAAATTCACTTTAGGAAATTACAGCTTATCTTCAAGATCAAATTTGTCATAAATTAACTTTTTTATTTAGTTGTATCAATTTATTTCTTAAGTATTAGTTTATCCTCATCGAGAGCTTTTAAAATATACTCATTAATCAATTTATTATCTTCTTCATTTTTTGAAAAATAAGTTTTAATATTATTGGGAGTTCTATGTTCTAGTAGACGATGGATAACATCATCACTTCTATCATGGAACCAGGTCCAATCTACTTCAGGATAAAGTCCTCGAATATCTTCTTCAATATCTTTTAAAATCTCAAAATCAGAAAAATATCCTTTTCTACTTAAGTTGTATAAATCTGATACAGACTTTTCTCTTGGGTCTGGGAAAGTTTTAACCCCCTCAACTCTTTTATCATTAATTCTTTTAATCAAATAATGGTAGATTTTATTTTGTATCTGAGGAAAATCATAGACATTATAACTCATTAAATCAATTACTTTATGGTAAATAATGTTTTCTGATTCTTCATAAACTTTTAGAGTATCTAGAATGTCATCTTTAATATCCTCTTCAAAATACTTAAATAAGTGACATATCAAGTCAGAATATTCTATGATATTTTTTATATCATCATTTTTATATTTTATTCTTAAAATATCTGTATTAAATTTTTCGAGTACTATTATTGCAGTTTCCTGATCAGTTGAGCAGTATTCTAGTAACTGTGAATAGAGTGGATACACTGAATTATATAAAGAAAAATTTTTCTCCAAAATTTCATTTAAATGTTTATTTACAATCCCAATTATCTTAGATTTCAATGAATCTTTATCAATAGCATCCATATTATCGAGGACAATTTTAATAATTCTCCTAAATTCCTCGCTCCAATTATAATACAGTATTTGATTATTTAAAATTTCTATTACTTTTTCTATGTCAATATCATCAACAAGAGGAAGAAAAGTTAGCATGTTTTTAAGCTCTCGAAGATTTTCATCTTCAGTAATTTCAAGTCTTTCTTGAAGATGGGTAATTCGATTCAACAAATAGTCTTTCGCTTCCTCAGTAACTTTTATTTTACCAAATGAATAGTTTCTAAAATATAAATTTACAACCTTAAAATCTATATTCGGAAGAATTAATTGAACATCATCCAAATCAAGATTTTTAAGCCAAGAAGATGTTCTATCGAAAATACTTGAATCAGGGTTTACATATGAATTATCATAACTGAGTAATAATATTTCTAAATATCTATTAATGATTGATTTATAAATCTTATAATGTTCAACACATAAACAATTTAATTTTAAAAAGTTACAAAGATTTTTTACTGTAAACTCCGCATTAAATAGATAATTATTAGCAGACCATCCTCCTCTTCTATAGCTTTCATGCTCTTCACGAATTTCATCAAATAATTCATTAATAGTTTCTAATTTTCTATATAAAAAATTGAAATTAAGGATTGAATCTCTAAAAAATTCTATAATCTTTTTCTCATCTCCTGTAACCGAGTTAATAATTTGTTCTGTTAATTCGCTTAATTCTCCATCATAAATTGGCTCTGCATAACTAGGTGTTTTTTCGTATCTATCAATTATTTGAATTTGCTGAAAATTAAATTCACAAACTAAGAAATTAAAATAGTCTTTCTGACGAAATGCTATATTAGCTAGTTCTCTAAATTTTGCTTTTGCTAAAGAATATTGTTTTTCTTCATACAACTTAAAAGCCTTACTTAAGAATCGATTCCCCTTTAAATCTCTAGGTTCACCAATCTCCATATCTAGAAAGCGGTTTAATAAAGATTTTTTAGATACCATATTTCGTAATTCTTCATGACCATCAATTTCAAATCTTAATTGATTATTTCCAAACCAGCAATACTCATCATCCCAGTTTAAAGCCCTTTTCTTTAAATCAGAATATCTAGAAAAATCTTTCGCATCAATAAAACTAAGTCTATCTAAAAAAGCCAGTTGATTCCATAAATCATCAGCATTATTTACAACTTGACTTCGGTTTTCTGATAGAACCTCTAAAAAATCTTTTGTCCTGCAATACAATTTGTTCTGTTTTTCGGATGTCTCCTGACCTGGATTCTCTTCATTAGAGATAATGATAATTCCTTGCTTCTTATAATAGTCTCGGATGATCATAGACGGTTCCTCGGGAGTATAAAAATAAGCATTTTTAGCATCCAATTTAAATGTATTTTGAATCATTCTAAAAATTGAATTAAAAGTCGAATCACTTAGAGAATACCCCACAAACAATAGAGTATGATTCATTATCAATGACTGGATTAAAGTAGAAATCATTGGGAAGTTCAAATGATAGTCTAAATAATCATCTTCTTTCAAAACAATATTTTTCTTACTCAAGTCACCATGCATTTTAATCAAGTATCTTTCCGAACTCGTATAAGGGATGTCTTTATCCTCAGCGACTACATTGTACTTTAACAAGCCACTATCAAATTGACTCTCCAGAAGTGAATCATAGTTTGTCGTAATAATATGTTTTGGTGCAATTTTTTCTATTAATTTATGTAACTCATTTGGTTTACTCAATCCCTTCTTAAAGAAAATTTCTTCTATCTTTTTTGTGTACTGATTTTTCCCAAAGGTATCATAATAATACTGAGCAATTCTCAGTGGACTATCTGTTTTTTCTTCTGGTATGTTCAATTCTTTTTTTAATGATTGAATCAATTCTCCCCAAGTTGGTAGATTAGAATTAGCTGATATTCCTGCACCAACAAACAAAACTAAGGAATTTTCTTTAATAGAATTCTTTATTTGAGTTATAGATAAATTATAATTTTCTTCCATATTTTAACCATCCTATCATTAGCTTGTATTACATAAATACAAATTATGCTTATAAATCTTCTTTTTTATTACATAATCTTAAACAAAAGTTTATCATGGTTTATAAATATAAAAATTTATTTGTCTTTTATATTCAATTTATGATTTTTAATATAACCAATTCTCTTCATTATACCACAAAATAAGAGTTATAAAGCGGATTCAAGGATAAACAACCTGGTTATTATACTAAATTTTTTCACTGTCTTTCTAATCTAGGAATTCTATCATTTCTCAAAAAGATTTATCTTCTTACTAGCTAAAATTTCCACAATAAAAAAGCCTACCTTTCAGTAGACTTAATAATGATCTTTAAAGGATAAAAAAGCGATGCTTTCACCATCCATCATATATATCAAGCGATTTTCTGCGTCAATACGACGCGACCAAGCTCCTTGGTACTCATACTTGAGCGGTTCTGGTTTACCAATTCCTGTAAATGGATCACGTTGAATATCCTTGATTAGTTTGTTGATTCTTTTTAGCGTTTTCTTGTCTTGAGTTTGCCAGTAGCAATAATCCTCCCAGGCATCTTCTGTAAACTTGAGTAGCATTCATCACTCCTCAATCACATGAACCTGCGTGCGTCCTGCACGAACTTGGGACATTCCTCGCAAGACCTTGTCAGAAAGTTCCTTATTCTGAGCAATCCTCAAAGTTTCTTGAATACTATCCCACTCGCTCTTTGATAGGACTACAATATCTTCATCTGGATTTTTATTGACTACTGCCAAAGGCTCAAACTCATCGTTTACCTTCTTCATGTAGTCTTTTAAATGATTTCGGAATGTTGAGTAAAGAACTGCTTCCATAACCATACCTCGTTTTACCTCTTTTCAACTATTATACACGAAAAGAAAAAAATTGTCAGGAACTTGTACAAGTTTTCCCGCTTCTATCTATTTATTCGAAAAAACTAAAAAAGCCTACCTTTCAGTAGACTTAGTTTGATTCGATTCTGATTGGCACTCGACCAAAATTTTGTTCTGCGATACTTGGGTGTCCCAGCTGATAAATTTGGTCCGCCTTTTGAGTCATGGCATCCCAGGGCTCTTTGCCGATTCTACTAACTAGATTGACCTGCTCTTTCAGAGACTTGAGATGTTGCCTGCCTTTTTCGGTAAATCCAAGGATATGAATAGCTTCTGGCAAGGCACATTCTCTGGCTTGTACCAAGATATAAGTCAATAAACGACGTACACGTGCCTTGGTGTACCGTTTGGTAGCAACTATCTCGACTAACTCTTCCACAGACCGAGCTGTCTTTATGGAATCCTTGATACGCACTGCCATTTCCTGATTAACCTGATAAATAGTAGTTAGGTCAGGATTTGACAAAATTTGATAGCAGAGCAAGGGAAAATAGTTATCCCAGCTCACCTTACCAGCATTTTTAAAGATTTCAACAGAAGGCATAAAACGTTCTAAGAAATCTTGGTCATTTTGGTGCTGACGAAGAGCTGTCGCTGAGGCAAAGTCTACATCCTTGTCCACAGAATGGTAACCAGCTCCCTGACGTTGAATTGGATGAAGGCTGATGTTTCGCCCTGCTACCGCCTTAGCATAGGCAAGAGCAAGGACATGATTGGGCGTATCACCAGAAAAATCAAGACCTGCAAATTCCTTCCACATAGCTTGGGTTTTCTGGGGATAAGAAAGAGAATCAGGTAAATTATCCACAAATTTCTCCATCTCTTGACCACGCTCTGCATATAAGTCAGCGATTTTCTGATAATCTAGAACTTCTTCTGTCCCAAAGGCTAGGCTATCAATCCCCAGGCGAGCCAAGATATCAACAGCTCCTTGTCCAAAGAAATCCGCTGCCTGAACACTGACTAAAAAGGGCAATTCTATTACCAAGTCTGCCCCATTCTCCAGTGCCATCTGGGTCCGAGTCCACTTATCTACAATAGCAGGCTCTCCACGTTGCATGAAATTTCCAGACATGGCCACAATTTTCAGGCCCTCCGCCTGTTCTAGCAGGTATTTGTGGCCATTATGAAAAGGATTGAACTCCGCGATAATACCTGTGATGGTCATGATGTTCTCCTACTTCTGCGCGACAAAAAACCAACGGGTGCTAGTTTCTGTTGGCTCCTTATCCTCAAAGTCAGCATAAAGTTTGAAGGATTGGAAACCTGCCTGTTCCAGCAGAATATCATAGGTCAAAAACTCGTATGTACGCTCCTCATGCACCTCATCATGACGACTAAAGGACCCGTCTTCTTCCTTGATAAAGAAAGTCAGTTCATGCACGATAGAGTGAGGAGCAGCATCCTCGTATGTATCCCAAAGCATGGCAAAGTCTTCTGCATTTTCATGGTAAGAATAGCCTGGAAAAACCTCATCAGTCTGGTAGATCGAATGCACATCAAAGATAAAAACACCATCTTCATTGAGGGCATTATAGACTTCTTTAAAGACGTCCCCTACTTCCACCTCATCCTGCATGTAACAGATAGAGTCCGAATAACAAGTGACAAAGTCATAAGTTCCTACCTTGGACAAATCCAACATATTACCTTCAATAAAATCAATCTTTTGCTTGGCTGAAGTAGCTCTCTTCTCCGCAATCTTCAACATGTCTGCGCTCAAATCCAGTCCAGTTACATCAAAACCTGCCTGAGAAAAGCGCACAGACTGGATACCTGTACCACAAGCCAGCTCCAAGAGTTTCTTTCTCTCCTTAGTCTTTGGCAAATGACGCAGGGAAAAATCCATCCATTTATCGTATAAACTATCGTCCATCACAGCATCGTAAACAGCCGCAAAGGTTTCATAAGTAGGCATAATTAAGTTACAAAGAGCTTCCCTGGCAAATACCACTCGCTCTTTACCTTTCAATCAATTTTTCTAAAATAAGCAAATAAAACCCAGTTGACTGCAACTGAGTTCATCTTCTAAGCCAGAGTTTCTGAGAGGTCTACTGACTCTGCCTCATGCCAAAGTTTTTCTAGATTATAGTGGGCACGCATTTCTTCTGAAAAGATATGCACAACGACACTGCCGAGGTCTAGCAAGACCCAGCCTCCAGCTGCATCACCTTCGACATGGCTGCCTTTAAAGCCAGCTTCCGCTACTTTTTCACGGATATTTTCAGCGATAGCGTCCAATTGACGGCTATTCATAGAACTAGTGATGACAAAGTAGTCAGTCACACTAGTCAAATCTTGTACATCAAGTGCCAGGATATCCTCCGCACGTTTCTCATCAGCCGCTTTCACGACTAGTTCTAGTAATTCTTTTTCGTTCATTTAGTCCTCTTTCTAGAAAATATGTTTGTAATCTAGGACATCTGCAAAGCGCTCCTCCCAAATGCCCTCATAAAATTCATTTATCGTTTCTGCTGGAATGTCATCGCCATCAAACGTTGTGCAAGTTCCTTCTGGAATAATAAGCTGATAGCCATATTCAAAGGCAACCTTGACAGAGGTATCCACACAATATTCTGTCTGCATACCACATAAAACTAATTTTTCAATCCCCTGTTTATCCAAGTATTCTTTTAAACCAGTTTCTTTGAAAATACTGTTATACTTCTTCTGAAAGACCTTTTCATTAGGTTTTCGACTTAAAAACTCAGATAACTGCCAATCTTCTGATGTTTGAGCTTCAGAGTTCTCAATATGTTGAACATAAATAATTTCGATATTCTTGCTTCTAGCCTGGTTTTGTAAATAAGAAATTTTTTCCAATAGACTTTTTGTCTGAAACCCAGTTTCCACTAAAATATTCTGAACATCAATGATTATAAAAGCCGTCTTCATTTAATCCTCTTTCAAATAGTGCACAAAGGCGTTATAGGTTTCAAGGGTTTGGGGATAGATGGGGAATCCCTGATGAGCTAAATGCTCCACGGTATGAGCTGTCTCGTAAGCTACTGCCTTATTTAGTGATAGTTCAGCAATTTCACGCGCCTCATCTACTCCTGGAAAGGCACGATTGTGCTCGATGTAGTCTGCAACATAGATAACTTTGTCAAGATCCGTCATCTGACTCGCTCCAACTGTATGGATTTCTATTGCACGCAGAATTTCAGGATCTTTCAAATCTAAATCTTCCTGAATCTTGTAAATTCCTACCATCCCATGCCAGACATTATTGCCCCAGTTTTTGAGGTCTAGATCTAGTTGATATCGGTCAATCAAGTCTAGAAACTCTTGATCTGATAGCTTTTTAGCATAATCATGAAGTAGCCCTGCTAGACCTGCTTTTTCAACATCCACACCAAAGCGCTGAGCCAATTCTATGGCTGCACGCTCTACACCCAGACAATGGGTTAGACGTTTTTCAGGTAGGAGCTCTGCCATTTTTTCCAACAATTCTTTACGCGAACAGTTGATATAGTCTTGGTATGCCATCAGTAAAGCCCTTCTTTCTCAATATAGTCTAGTACAGGCTTAGGTAGGAGAAAGTTAGGTGTGCGTCCTTGGGCGATGAAATCACGCACCATGCTGGATGAAATATCCATAAGAGGCACATCCACCCAGATGACTGGATAAGAAGTCCCTGCCTTGTAACGTGGACGCTGAACCCCTACAAACTGAACTAGTTCCACCAACTCATCAATTCTATACCACTTAGGCAGATAGTCTACCATATCTGCACCGATAATGAAATAGTAATCTGTATCTGGATTCTTCTCTGTTAGAAGCTTCATGGTGTCGTAGGTGTAAGAAATACCCTTACGCTCTAGCTCAATGGTCTCAATAGCTAGACCTTCAATTCCATCAATCGCCAATTCTAACATCTTGAGGCGGTGGTGTTCAGGAATGGTTTCCTTTTTGTCTACGTGAGGGGGCTGATATTCGGGCATGAGCAGAACCTGATCCAATCCCAACTGCTGGCGCACTTGGTCTGCCACGATCAGGTGTGCATTATGAACAGGGTTAAAATTTCCACCCAAGATACCGACTTGTTTGCGTTTTTTATCCTTGATTTCTGGCTCTAACTCCACTTTTGTAAAGGGAGTTAATAATTCGATTGCCATAGGTTAATCTCCTTTACTTTTCTGTAAAAACAGTTTTGGGGAGTGTCATTCTTAAATTTCTTTAACTTTTTTAGAAATCTTACGATTTTCTTTCTTGCTTGATTGTTTATACAAAATCAAGATGCGTCCGATTTTTTGGACTGTGTCCACACCGATTTCTTCTTCCAAGATTTCAGCTACTTCGTGGATATTCTCATCTGTGTTTTGCAAGAGAGTAACCTTGATCAATTCACGCGCGTCAAGTGCTTGGCGAACGCTGGTTTTGATTTGGTCGTTGAGACCATTTTTCCCGATTTGGATGATGGGTTTGAGGGTGTGTGCCTGGCTGTTGAGGAAGGCACGTTGTTTCGATGTTAATGACATATTCTTTCTTCCTTTTTTGATAGTTATTTTAGGTGGTGGGGAACGGTCGGAACTAATTTTTCAATGATTTCATCTTTGAAAAATGGATTTCCTGACCTCACAATTGAGCCTAGGTCTCAATTGTGCCCCTTGCCAATCTAAAGATTAGCAATCACACCACGGCAATAACTATCTTTTTATGAGCTCACTTTGTTCGCTCGGTGATTTTATTTTAAATAATTGCTTTTCTTGTGACGACGGCGACGCCTTCTGGTGCCCAGACTGCGACTTTGGCGGTGCCTGTCACTCGAATCCAACCTAGTCCTGAGATGACTAGGTCTGTCTTGTCCTTGATGGTAAATACATGTTGGACTAGTTTTCGAAAATCTTCTTTTTCCTTGCTATTTGGTGGCGTAAGGAGGGTTCCAAGGTGCTTGTCGTAAAAGACACTAGCTCCCTCTAGCTTGGTACGATGAAGCTTGAGTTCATTGTCAAAGAAGGCTGTAAAACCTTGCTTTTCTCCTGCAATAAAGTCAAAGCGTCCCAATCCACCTAAAAATAGGGTTTGTTCAGGGTTTAGCTGATAGGTTTTTGGCTTGATTTCCTTTTTAGGACTGACATACTTGAGATTTTTAGCAGTCAAGTAGTGAGCCATCTGGTGACGGTGGATAATCCCCGGCGTATCGTAGATATAAGAACCATCATCGAGTGGAATTTCAATCTTATCCAAGGTTGTTCCTGGGAAGCGTGAAGTTGTGATGACGTTCTGGTCACCCGTGATCTCCTGGATGATAGCATTGATAAGGGTTGATTTCCCGACATTGGTCACCCCAACAACATAGACATCACGTCCCTTACGGTAGTGCTCAATCTTATCGATTACTTCTCTGATGGCATGCTTGTTTTGTGCTGAAGTCAAGACGACATCAACAGGACGCAAGCCTTCTTCGTGAGCACGCTCCATCAGCCACTGGCTAATCTTACCAGGTTTCACTGACTTAGGTAGGATGTCTTTTTTATTTCCAACCAAAAGCACATCATTACCTGACACAAAGCGTGGCAAACCTGGGATAACAGAGCCATTGAAGTCAAAAATATCAATGACATTGACCACCAAGGCATCGCTATCTCCAACCTCGTGCAAGAGTTTTAGGAAATCATCATCCGTCAACTGCACATCTGTGATTTCATTATAATGACGAAGACGGAAACAACGTTGGCAATAAACTTCTCCAGTTTCCAAACCTTTTTCGAGTGCCGACTGGGGGGTGAAACCAAGCCCAGTCTTATCTGTAGTCTGAATAGTTGCTCCACAACCAATACAGAGAATTTCTTCCATAGTTAGATTCCTTTTTTATAAGTAATAGGGCCGTACTTTTCAGCGATTTTTCTCATCATACGACGCTCACGAGCTCGGTTAATCTGAGTCTTAATAGAGTCGTGTTGAACTAATGGTTTAACCAAAATCGAGCGAATACCTGCTCGATGGGCTGCTCGAATATCCGTCATTAGCTGGTCGCCAACCATGACCACTTGGTCTTTTTCATAGTGGAAATGTTTCATGGCACGGTTAATTCCTAGAGTAAAGGGCTTCAGTGCCCAGTAAACATAGTCAATATTAAATTTTTCAACTGCTCGTTTGACACGTTTGGGAGTATTGTTAGATACCACAATGATCCGTATGCCAGCATCACGCAGATCATGCAACCATTGCTTCATCTCTACTGTTCCATCTGGATTATTCCAAGCAATCAGGGTATTGTCCAAATCCACCAAAACAGCTTTGATTCCCTGTTTTTGCAGGCTTTGAACTGTCAGATCATAAACTGCTTCCACGGCAAAATCTGGCATATAATTTTCAATCGCCATTCTGTCTCCTTCTCTTTTATTTTCTAGTAATTTTCTTCAGCCATTGAGATAAGGCTGCCCATAAAATCAAACTTGCTATTAAGATATAAATCCAAGCATTGGGCTCTTCTGTAAATGGCAGAGGGACATTCATTCCGAAAAATCCTGTAATGACTGCAAGAATGGCTAGCAAAACTGAGATAATGGTCAAGGTTGTCAAACTATCATTCAGGTTATTGTTTAGGATGTTGTTGTAAGAAGCGGAGAGTTGTTGCAAGACTTGAGAAATCAAATCTGTCATGGACACCAACTGATGAGCTTCAATCATAGCATCATCAAACTGCTCTCTTTCCACTTCGTTAAAGTTCCGATAAAGCGCGTGTCCTTGGATATGTTCCAAGAGGAGGCGATTTTGTTTAGCCGCAGCTGTCAAGTAAACCATACCAGTTTCCAAGTCAGAGAGGGCAAAGAGATTTTTTTTAGTGGTTGTTTGACGTAACAAGGCACTGATTTCATCCTTACTTTTATCCATCTGTTCAATGACGGGATAATAAGCATTGCTGATAAGCTCTAAACCGGCAAATAGAAACTTGTAGATTGAAATGATTTCATGATTTTCAAGATAGCCTAGCATCTGATCAATGACATAAGCGTTCTTATGATTGCTGATGGTAATCATTCGTTGTTTTTCAACGATAAAGGTCATGGGAATGGCTTCATAGTATTCCTTGTCCTTCTCTAAGTCAAGAACGTTGTAGATAAAGGTCACTGTCCCATTTTCACGGTTATAATCCATGTGGGCTCGTTCGTTTCTATCCAGCGCATACTCGATGGTTTCTTTATCCAATCCATAGATTTCAGATAAATCTTCAAGATTTTTGATGATTTCCACATCTAGATTAATCCAGGTACAACCATTTCCTAACTGCTTATCTAAAAACATCGTTTCTCCTTCACCAAACTCTTTCTATTGTACCATAAATCAAGTAAAATTTCAGTTCTCTTCTTTTCTTGAAAAATTGCTAACGACGGTGATATTCCTATTAGGAACAAAATGAAGAGCTTGGTCATCACTTCGCAATTGAGTTGTCCGAATTCCAACACTAACGACTTTCCCCGATACAGTAATAGGGCCATTGGTCAAAACAACTTCATCTCCGACATCCAACTGGCGTTCAAAGAGAATAAAGAAGCCGTTGATGACATCTGATAGAAAGCCTTGTGCCCCCATACCGATAGCCACTCCAGCAATCCCAGCCCCAGCAAGCAAGCTAGATACAGGCAACCCTAAGATAGACAAGATACAGTAAATCAAGAAGAAATAAAGTGTGTAGTTAAAAATATTCTCAAGCAAACGAGAAATGGTCTTTTGTCTACCTGCATCTCGATTTGAAAATTTAAGTGAAGGTTTAACAATCTTTCGTACAGCAACATGGAGGAACTTTTTAGCTATATAGAATAGAAGGATAAGAAGTAGAAGAGAAATCACCTTGGTCAAGAGATTTTCTAAAACAGTTGTTACATCTAATTTATCCAGATAACGTTGAAAAAATTCTTGCATATAAAACTCCTTTTCTATTCATTATACCATAAATCCTTCCTCGCCATCCTTTTCATAAATATTCATTTATTCTAATAAAATCTATAAGACACTTGCTTTTCAAGTATATTTATACTATAATCATAAACAATACACAAAAAGGAGACCTTTATGAAAAGAATTATTCGTGCTTGGAACAAAACAAATCTTATCAAACGGATCGGAATCGGAATGACCTTAGGAGCAATTCTGGGTCTACTCGTTCCTAATCTAACTGGCATCGGTTTATTGGGAGATTTATTTGTAGGAGGACTAAAGGCCATCGCCCCTATCCTAGTTTTTGCTTTAGTCGCTAACGCCCTTTCCCAACACCAGAAAGGTCAAGATAGCAATATGAAAAAAGTCATTTTCCTCTATTTGCTGGGGACCTTTGCTGCGGCTCTTGTAGCAGTTTTGGCTAGCTTTCTCTTCCCTGTTCAGATGGTCTTGAGTAGTGCTAGTACAGAAGTTACTCCTCCAGACGGCATCGGACAAGTACTCAGTAATCTCCTACTAAAAATAGTAGACAATCCTGTCAATGCCATCATCGGAGCTAACTATATCGGAATTTTGTCCTGGGCTATCGTCTTTGGAGTTGCCATGCGTGAAGCTAGCAAAAATAGCAAGGAGCTACTCAAAACAATGGCCAGTGTGACTTCAAAAATCGTCGAATGGATCATTAACCTTGCGCCATTTGGTATCCTCGGATTAGTCTTCGAAACCATCTCTGGCCAAGGAATTGCGAGTTTAGCAAATTACGGAATCTTACTCGGACTTTTGATTGCCACTATGGTTTTCGTTGCCCTAGTGATCAATCCTCTGATTGCTTTTCTCTTTATCAAGAAAAATCCTTATCCACTTGTTTGGAAATGTTTGCGTATCAGTGGAGTCACAGCCTTTTTCACTCGAAGCTCAGCTGCTAATATCCCTGTTAATATGAAACTCTGTGAGGATCTAGGGCTTAATCCAGATACCTATTCTGTCTCTATCCCACTTGGTTCAACTATCAATATGGCTGGAGCTGCTGTTACCATCAACATCTTAACCCTAGCAGCTGTCAATACCCTTGGAATCTCAGTTGATTTTGCAACAGCCTTTGTACTCAGTATCGTTGCAGCCATCTCTGCCTGCGGTGCTTCAGGAATCGCCGGAGGTTCACTCCTACTTATCCCAGTTGCCTGCAGTCTCTTTGGGATTACCAACGATATTGCTATGCAGGTTGTGGGTGTTGGTTTCGTTATTGGTGTTATTCAAGACTCTTGCGAAACAGCCCTCAACTCTTCAACAGATGTACTCTTTACAGCAGTTGCCGAATTTGCTTCTGTTCGCAAAAAATAATCAAGGCAAGCCTTTTGGGGCTTGTTTTGTCTGGTTTCTATCATTCAGTTTAGGAAATGTCTCATGTCTATCACCCAACGTACTTTTAAACTCGTTCTGGCAACCTGTTTGGCCTGTGTCCTAGCCTACTTTCTCGATTTATCTTCAGCAGTGTCAGCTGGTATCATTGCCCTTTTGAGCTTGTCTGATACTCGTAGAAGCACTATAAAACTAGCTCGTAATCGTTTATTCTCTACCCTTCTTGCTCTTTTCATTGGTGTCCTTTCCTTTCACCTGACTGGCTACCATATCTGGAGTTTTGGTCTCTATTTGGCTCTCTATGTCCCTCTGGCCTATAAACTTGGCTGGGAGATTGGCATTACCCCGAGTAGTGTCCTAGTCAGTCATCTCTTGGTTCAGAAGTCTACATCACCTGATTTGCTAGTGAATGAACTCCTCCTATTTCTGATCGGTACGGGATTCGCCTTGACTGTCAATCTTTACATGCCTTCTCGGCAAGAAGAAATACATCTCTATCATCTCAAGGTAGAAGAAAAACTCAAACACATTTTACAACGTTTTGAATATTATCTTGGAAAAGGTGATGGCCGAAACCGTGCCCAACTCGTTGAAGAACTGGATCAGCTTCTTGAAGAAGCTCTCAAACTGGTCTATCTTGATCACTCTGACCACCTCTTTCATCAGACCGACTATCATATCCACTATTTCGAAATGAGACAGAGACAGAGTCGCATTCTTCGTAATATGGCCCAGCAAATCAACACCTGTAATCTAGCCGCAAGCGAAAGCCTAATCCTTGCCCAGCTATTTGCTAAAATTGCGGATCAACTCAGCCAGACCAATCCTGCCAACGATTTATTAAATGATATTGAAAGCTACCTGCAGGTATTTCGCAATCGCAATCTCCCTAAAACAAGGGAAGAATTTGAAACACGCGCAACCTTACTTCAACTCCTGCGCGAATTGGAAAACTTTATCCAACTGAAAGTTGACTTCTATCAACGCTATTCTGAAGAAAAAAGCAATCTATCATCATAAACAAAACACCTTTCGATCAGCAAAAACTTGCCATTCGAAAGGTGTTTTTCTGTTTCGAACCTAGCTAACTAGTGAATCTTACTGAGTAGCAAAATTGCTATGAATTCCTAATGATAGACTTATCTTTCCCTTAAGAAGTATAGATAGAATTTCTAAACTCATTTGATTCTTTGAGGTAGGCTTTATATATAGCTTTTTTCAACTTCTGAACAGGAGTTTCAATGAAACGGTATTGTTTTTGACTGATATTTCCTGCTTTAATCTGAGCAAGTTCTTCCTTTACCGCTTCTTCCATCAATTGCTTCATTCGTTCAGGACTGGAAATCACTTCTTGCTTACCTTTGTAGTCAATGGTAATCGATTTTAACTTACTGATATTAGCAATCCGTTCATCCATTTGTTCCTTCTTGAATTGAGCATAGGTCTTACCAGCTAAGATCTTTTCAAAGATGTATTGGTCTGACAAGGGACGATTCTCGTTTTCAGCATCTTGCTTGTACTGATTAGAGACATAAGGAACTAATCCTTCGTAATAGCCAAGACCTGCCATGAGTTCAAAGGCTTGTTTTCTAAAGCTGATATCGCCACTCATCCCCTTGTCATTTTCGTTGACACCATAAATCGTATCAAACATATCAACGGTATAATAACCATTGGCATCTACTTTCCCTGTAGCCATGAATCCTTTAATGATATAGCGATTTACTACGATGTGATTGTCAATCAAGCTATGAACATCTCCTAGCATGCTAGCATCTGCCTCTGTCAAGGCCTTGATTTCCTCACTCTGGTGGGTTGGTTTGACAGATGGATTTGGATAAGAAACAGGAGTTCTTGAACCACTTGTCGCACTCGGCAAGAGTTGCTTAAAGTAGACTGCCTTATCCGCCGCCGACAATCCTCGACTTGCCTCAGCTTCTAGATAATCTAAAGTATAGAGAACATCGAAACTACCGTGCATATATTCTTTCAAATCTGTGGCTGATTTAAAGCGTTCCGGTGTCTTGTTGTAGAAACTTTCTTTGTCACTCTCATCATAGACAAAGTTCAAGTTAAAGTAGCTATCTGTTTCAGGAGTGTAGGAATTTTCAAAGATTCCACGTGCATAGAATTCTGCTCCTGTACCATCCCGTCGACCATAATTGTTAAAGAGAACTGTACGGTCCAACAAGTGAGTCATTTCATGAGAATAGGTTGCTGACCCTCGATCATCCAAGACCCTATCAATAAAGTAGCGCACACCAACCCCATTAGCCTCAGCACCTACTGATTGAGACGGAGAATACATGCCTAGCGGAGACATGAAGTCCTTGACTCCCTTATCCGCCTCTGAACCAAACTCCTTAGACCAGGTTTCCTTGATGCCTGCATTTTGCTTGCTAGTATACTTTTTCATAGTATCCACAATCAAACGGTTGGTTACTAGTTTTGATTGATTATCTTTTTTAGTGATTCTATAAAGCGTATCAACATAAGCAGCCTGACGCTCAGCTGTCAATTCAACCAGAGCCTTCACTTTTTCCAATTCAGCCTTATATTGGGTAGGATTGCTCTGAGCCAGTGAGGTATCCATATAAGTTCCGATATTCCCGTAAGAAACGGTTGCCATATTTGTAATAGCATAAACGCTTGGTTCCTTGATATTCACTAGGCCTAGAAGGGTTGCCATGTTATATTGTTTGCGATTATCAATCTGTTGAGGTTCTGCCCCATACTTGGCAGGGTCAGAGGTTAATTTCGTGTAGAGACTTACATTTTCGTCTGTTTTTTCTTTAGATTGCTTCTCTACAACGATAGCTTTTGTAGCATCCTTCAACCAAGTATCGCCATCCATACTTGTAAAGGTAGTTCGGTTATAGTCAAGAAAGTCTAATAGAGTTGACTTATCGGTTACCTTTCCAAAGTATTTTTCAAATGTTCGTGGACTATTGACCAGCTTCATCTCATCATAGCTCATTGAACCCAGAGATGTTAACCATTCTAATGACGTCACCTTCTTACCAAAGGAGCTTGGATTGTAGGCAAGAATATCACGGATGTTGGTCTTACCAAAATCAATATTGTAGAAACGATTGATATAGGTTAAACCTAAGAGAATTTTTTCCTTATTAGCTTCTAGCTCTGCCTGAACCTTAGCTCTGCTTTCCGCTGTGTTTTCGAGCACACTCAAGGTATGGGCTACAACTTTTTTAAGGTCTGTATCTAGGGTCTTTTTCGTTTCTTCAAGCGCGTCTTTAATAGATAATCTCTCTAGATATTCTTTACGAAGGACTTCTCTAACCTCATCATCTGTAATAGCAGGATTTGTCTTTTTGAGTTCAATCTTCTTACTAATCACATCTCGACCCAGAATATTTGGTCTGAGAGCATTTGTCACGTAAGGATTGGAAAGCAAATCTACAGCCTTCATTCCTTGGCTAGCAGGTCGTACATCGATAGCATTTTCTAACTCCGTATTCACTGGAAGAAGATGAGGTTTATTTTCTTTGGTTCCCACCAAGATGACTTTTGGCTTCATTGCTTTTGTCACAGTACTTGTTTCCGTGTGTGATAGCATTTCACCTGTTTGCGAATTTACTTCATAAACTCTGGTAGTGGTGGACTCACCAGGATCGCCCTGGCTTTCTACTTTTTCAAGATCCTTATCAAGTCTTGAATCCTGACGGCGTTCCTCCTTGATTGGAATTGGTGTCACGATGGTTTGGACATTTCCGACCTTCACTACCTTATCAATCGGAGCTGTTACTTCTTTTTGGTGTTCTCTTTCTGTAACCTGACCTGTCTGAGCATCTACTTGATAGGTGGTAGTCGTTTTTTCGCTTCCTTCCTTACCTGGAACAGCAACTTTTTCTGTTTGATAAGGAAGTGTCGGGTCCGCTTCATATATCGTATTATTTGCGATGACCTTTGTTTCTACACTTGGTTTGGTCCCAACTAGAACAACCTCATCTACCTTTTCCACCAGAGTTTTTGATGTACTAGACTCTGTAATCTGACCACTTGTTTGATCTTTTGTATATCGGGTAGTGGTTTCTACTTGTCCATTGATCCCATGTGTTTTCGTTTTTCTAGAACCGACCTCTTGGCTATCATCTGCTTGATAGATTGTTTTATATGGGATTGTTTGGGTGTCAACTTTTGGTTGTGGAACTGGCGCCGACTCTACCTTAGTACCTACTGCTATGATTTCGGAAATTGGCTCCAAAGTCACAGTATTGGATTTGACTTGGCGGACTTCTTTGCCAGCCACAGTCGTCACTTCCGTTAAAATAGTACGCTCACCTGCTAGGCCTGATCGGATAAGGCGGGTTTCTCCCTTAAGCAAGTCTGGATCGTCCTGATGAATAGTGTCATAGGCAATGGCTTCTGTCGTAACTTCAAGCTCCGGCTTCTCCTCGACCAAGCTCGGAGCACCTTCACTTGGAATTGAAGTGGATTCTACCTTAGTGCCTACTGCTATGATTTCGGTAACTGGTTCTAAGGTTACAGTATTGGATTTGACCTGGCGGACTTCCTTGCCATCTACAGTCGTCACTTCCGTTAAGATCGTGCGCTCACCTGCGACGCCTGCTCGAACAACACGAGTTTGATCCTTAAGTAAGTCTGGATCGTCCTGATGAATTGTGTCATAAGCAACGGATTCTGTCGTAACTTCAAGTTCTGGCTTCTCCTCGACCAAGCTTGGTGCACCTTCACTTGGAGTTGATGTGGATTCTACCTTAGTGCCTACTGCGATGATTTCGGTAACGGGTGCGGTGGTGACTTCATTGGAAACTACTTTACGGTTTTCCTTACCATCAACCTTGGTGACTTCGGTTAAAATAGTGCGCTTACCTGCTAATCCTGCTTGGATAATACGAGTTTGACCCTTAAGCAAGTCTGGATCGTCCTGATGAAGAGTGTCATAGGAAACTGCTTCTGTCGTCACTTCAAGTTCTGGCTTCTCCTCGACCAAGCTTGGTGCACCTTCACTTGGAATTGAAGTCGATTCTATCTTAGTGCCTACTGCGATGATTTCGGAAATCGGTTCTTGGGTAACACTATTGAATTTGACTTGGTGGACTTCCTTGCCATCTACAGTCATCACCTCGGTTAAGATAGTACGCTCTCCGGCTACTCCTACTCTGATGACACGAGTTTGACCCTTAAGTAAGTCTGGATCGTCCTGATGAAGAGTATCATAAGCAACGGATTCTGTCGTCACTTCAAGCTCTGGTTTCACCTCGACCAAGCTTGGTGCACCTTCGCTTGGAATCGAGGTGGATTCTACCTTAGTACCTACTGCGATAATTTCGGAAATTGGATCCACAGTTACAGTATTGGATTTGACTTGGCGGTCTTCCTTGCCATCTACAGTCATCACCTCGGTTAAGATAGTACGCTCGCCTGTAACACCTGCTTGAATGACACGTGTTTGACCCTTAAGCAAGTCTGGATCGTCCTGATGAATAGTATCATAAGCAACGGCTTCTGTCGCAACTTCAAGCTCTGGCTTCACCTCTTCTAAACTTGGAACACCTTCACTTGGAATTGAAGTGGATTCTACCTTAGTGCCTACCGCGATGATTTCGGTAACTGGTTCTAAGGTTACAGTGTTGGATTTGACTTGACGGACCTCCTTACCATCTACAGTCGTCACTTCCGTTAAGATCGTGCGCTCGCCTGCAACCCCTGCTCGGATAAGGCGAGTTTGCCCCTTAAGCAAGTCTGGATCGTCTTGATGAATAGTATCATAAGCAATGGCTTCTGTCGCAACTTCAAGCTCTGGTTTCACCTCGACCAAGCTTGGAGTGCCTTCGCTTGGAATAGAAGTGGACTCTACCTTAGTACCTACTGCGATAATTTCGGAAATTGGATCCACAGTTACAGTGTTGGATTTGACTTGGCGGTCTTCCTTGCCATCTACAGTCGTCACTTCCGTTAAAATAGTACGCTCACCTGCTACGCCTGCTTGAATGACACGAGTTTGACCCTTAAGCAAGTCTGGATCTTCCTGATGAATAGTATCATAAGCAAGAGCCTCTGTTGTAACCTCAAGTTCTGGCTTCATCTCTACCAAGCTTGGAGTACCTTCGCTTGGAATTGAGGTGGAGTCTACCTTAGTACCTACTGCGATAATTTCTGAAATTGGCTCCACAGTCAAAGTATTGGATTTGACTTGGCGGACTTCCTTGCCATCTACATTTGTCACTTCCGTTAAGATCGTGCGCTCACCTGCTACGCCTGCTCGAACAACACGGGTTTGACCCTTAAGCAAGTCTGGATCGTCCTGATGAATAGTGTCATAGGCAACGGCTTCTGTCGTAACTTCAAGCTCTGGTTTCACCTCGACCAAGCTTGGAGTACCTTCGCTTGGAATTGAGGTGGAGTCTACCTTAGTACCTACTGCGATAATTTCGGTAACGGGCGCGGTCGTAACTTCATTAGAGACCTGCTTGCGAGTTTCCTTGCCATCGACAGTCGTAACCTCGGTTAAAATAGTGCGTTCGCCTGCTACGCCTGCTTGGATAAGGCGAGTTTGGCCCTTAAGCAGGTCTGGATCTTCCTTATGGATGGTGTCATAAGCAACTGCTTCTGTCGTCACTTCAAGCTCTGGTTTCAACTCGACCAAGTTTGGAGCACCTTCACTTGGAATTGAGGTAGATTCTACTTTGGTGCCTACTGCGATGATTTCGGTAACTGGTTCTCGGGTAACACTATTAGATTTGACTTGACGGACTTCCTTGCCATCTACAGTCGTCACTTCCGTTAAAATAGTGCGCTCACCTGCTACGCCTGCTTGAATGACACGGGTTTGATCCTTGAGCAAGTCCGGATCGTCCTGATGAATAGTATCATAGGCAACGGCTTCTGTCGTCACTTCAAGCTCAGGTTTCAACTCGACTAAGCTTGGAGTACCTTCACTTGGGGTTGAGGTGGATTCTACCTTAGTGCCTACTGCGATAATTTCGGTAACGGGCGCGGTCGTAACTTCATTAGAAACCTGCTTGCGATTTTCCTTGCCATCTACGGTCGTCACTTCCGTTAAAATAGTACGCTCGCCTGCTACTCCTGCTCGAACAACACGAGTTTGGCCCTTAAGCAAGTCCGGATCGTCCTGATGAATAGTATCATAAGCAATGGCTTCTGTCGTTACTTCAAGCACTGGTTTCACCTCGACCAAGCTTGGAGTACCTTCACTTGGAATTGAGGTGGACTCTACCTTAGTGCCTACTGCGATAATTTCGGAAACTGGCTCCAAAGTCACAGTATTGGATTTGACTTGGCGATCTTCCTTGCCATCTACAGTCGTCACTTCCGTTAAAATAGTACGCTCACCTGCTACGCCTGCTCGAACAACACGGGTTTGACCCTTAAGCAAGTCTGGATCGTCCTGATAAATAGTGTCATAAGCAACCGCTTCTGTCGCCACTTCAAGTTCTGGCTTCACTTGGACCAAACTTGGAGTACCTTCACTTGGAATTGAAGTGGATTCTACCTTAGTACCTACTGCGATAATTTCTGATACAGGGGAGTTGGTGACTTCATTGGAAACTACTTTACGAGTTTCCTTACCATCAACCTTGGTGACCTCGGTTAAGATGGTACGCTCGCCTGCTAGGCCTGCTTGGATAAGGCGGGTGTGACCCTTAAGCAAGTCTGGATCTTCCTGATGAAGAGTATCATAAGCAACGGATTCTGTCGTAATTTCAAGCTCTGGTTTCACCTCGACCAAGCTTGGTGCACCTTCACTTGGGATTGAGGTGGATTCTACCTTAGTACCTACTGCGATAATTTCGGAAATTGGCTCCACAGTTACAGTGTTGGATTTGACTTGGCGGTCTTCCTTGCCATCTACAGTCGTCACTTCCGTTAAAATAGTACGCTCACCTGCTACGCCTGCTCGGATAAGGCGGGTTTCCCCCTTAAGCAAGTCTGGATCTTCCTGATGAATAGTATCATAAGCAACGGCTTCTGTCGTAACCTCAAGTTCTGGCTTCACCTCTACCAAGCTTGGAGTTCCTTCACTTGGAGTTGAAGTGGATTCTACCTTAGTGCCTACTGCGATGATTTCGGTAACTGGCTCTAAGGTTACAGTATTGGATTTGACTTGGCGGTCTTCCTTGCCATCTACAGTCGTCACTTCTGTTAAGATAGTGCGCTCGCCTGCTAGGCCTGCTTTGATGACACGTGTTTGCCCCTTAAGCAAGTCCGGATCTTCCTGATAAACAGTATCATAGACAACGGTTTCTGTTGTAACCTCTAGCTCTGGTTTCACCTCGACCAAGCTTGGTGCTCCCTCACTTGGGATTGAGGTGGATTCTACCTTAGTGCCTACTGCGATGATTTCGGTAACTGGTTCTAAGGTTACAGTGTTGGATTTGACTTGACGGACCTCCTTATCATCTACAGTCGTCACTTCCGTTAAAATAGTACGCTCACCTGCAACGCCTGCTCGAATAAGGCGAGTTTCACCCTTAAGCAAGTTCGGATCATCCTGATAAACAGTGTCATAAGCGACAGCTTCTGTCGTAACCTCAAGTTCTGGCTTCACCTCTACCAATCTTGGAGTTCCTTCACTTGGAGTTGAAGTGGATTCTACCTTAGTGCCTACTGCGATAATTTCTGAAACTGGCTCCAAAGTCACAGTATTGGATTTGACTTGGCGATCTTCCTTGCCATCTACAGTCGTCACTTCCGTTAAAATAGTACGCTCACCTGCTACGCCTGCTCGAACAACACGTGTTTGACCCTTAAGCAAGTCTGGATCGTCCTGATAAATAGTGTCATAAGCAACGGATTCTGTCGTTACTTCAAGCTCAGGCTTCACTTGGACTAAGCTTGGAGAACCTTCACTTGGGATTGAGGTAGATTCTAGCTTATCTGCTTGTAGGGAATGAGGTTTTGTATCTTCAGTCTTAGAAATTTCCTCATTTTCTCTTACAAAGTAATAACCTGTAAATTCATAACCCTCAATCCTTTCTGGACTAGGCAAAAATTCTCCTGCAACTGTTTTGACAAGAGCTGGACGAAGCTCCACTAAGTTCTCCAAGGCAGAAACCGATAGAGCAGTCCCACCCACAGCCAAAACTGTCACTAGAAAGAGAGAGGCTCCCTTTCTCTTTTTAATGAGAGTGAGCGAAACTAACAAGATTCCTGTACCTAGCACAGGCAGGATAGCATTTGAAAACAAGCCAGTATCCGGTAACTTCGCAGTAGATTTACGGTAGACGAAGTAATAATCCTTACCTTCCTCCACTTGGATAGCATTCTCTTCAAACCAACGTAGTTCAGCCTTCAAAGATTCAGGCAAGTCTTTATCTTCTACATAGTGTGACACTAGCTGAGGAATCCTTTCCTCTGCAAGCACAGTATTTCCACTTGTGCTTACAAAAAATAAACTCGTTCCTAATAAGACGGAACAAGTTCCTACTGCATACTTTCTCAAAGAAAAGCGTTGTTTTTCTTTAACATGATGTTGT
This sequence comes from Streptococcus infantis, assembly GCF_047465035.1. GTDB lineage: Bacteria > Bacillota > Bacilli > Lactobacillales > Streptococcaceae > Streptococcus > Streptococcus infantis_T. The sequence continues at coordinate 78,190 of NZ_JASHAQ010000007.1, read as the reverse complement.
TTCATGACAAACTCCAATTTCGTATCTATTCCTTCTCACAGTATATCAAAAATAGTAAACACCTACAAAAGATTTGAATAATAAAATTCCTATATCTAACTTCTTTATCCAATTTTAAAGAAATCCATCCTTATCCTTTGCAAAGATTCGAAGTTCGAGCTTAATTTCTTCAATGTTCTTCCAATATCCTGCCACTGAAGGGAAAGATAACACTGATACAAGTCGATTAACTTTTCAAAAATCCTAAGAAAATTAAATATGATTTCTTTGTTACAGAGTAAAAAAACCACAAGTAAAATCAGTTTTTCTGACTTCACTTGTGGTATGTTTAATAAATATCTTTACTGAATTCTAGTAGAACTCCACAGCCGTTTTCCTATCTCTTTTTCACCGACATTAAAGATATATCTCGCAAACTAAAGTAAGCAAGGACCAACATGGCTACTGTGATAAAAAATTCTGTTGGTAGCTGAAAGATTTGCAGGATGGACAACATAAGCAAAATCACGAGGGAAACGAGACCAAAAACAAGAATTACAATATTAACCGTCCCCTTGATACTTTGAGGTGTCGCAAATATATAGAGTAAGAGTAATAAAATCCCTATGATTAAATAGACCATTTTCTGCTCTTTCTAGCTCTTATTCAGCTGATTTTTTCTTTTTGTTTGCTTTCTCACGCTCTGCCTTGTTAAGGATTTGTTTACGCAAACGGATAGACTCAGGCGTTACTTCCATGTACTCGTCGTCGTTCAAGAACTCAAGTGATTCTTCAAGTGTCAAGATACGAGGAGTCTTGATAACCGCTGTTTGATCCTTAGTTGCTGAACGAACGTTGGTCATTTGTTTCGCTTTCGTAATATTAACAGTCAAGTCATTTTCACGAGAGTTTTCACCGATGATCATTCCTTCGTAAACCTCAGTACCTGGGTTGACAAAGATAGTTCCACGTTCTTCGATAGACATGATAGAGTAAGTCGTTGCCTTACCAGTATCGATAGAAACAAGGGCACCACGGTGACGTCCACCGATTTCACCTGGAATCAATGGCAAGTATTGGTCGAAGGTATGGTTCATGATACCGTAACCACGAGTCATTGACAAGAACTCAGTTGAATATCCAATCAAACCACGCGCAGGAACGAGGAAGACCAAACGAGTTTGACCATTACCAGTTGAGATCATATCCAACATTTCACCTTTACGTTCAGAAAGGCTTTGGATAACGGATCCTTGGTATTCTTCAGGTGTGTCGATTTGCACACGTTCAAATGGTTCACATTTGACGCCATCAATTTCTTTTACGATAACTTCTGGACGAGATACTTGAAGCTCATAGCCCTCACGACGCATTGTTTCGATAAGGATTGACAAGTGCAATTCCCCACGTCCTGATACAGTCCATTTATCTGGTGAGTCAGTTGGTTCAACACGAAGGGAAACGTCTGTTTGCAATTCTGCTTGAAGGCGCTCTTCAACCTTACGAGAAGTGACCCATTTACCTTCACGACCAGCAAATGGTGAGTTGTTGACCAAGAAGGTCATTTGAAGTGTTGGCTCATCGATGTGTAAGATTGGAAGAGCTTCAACTGCATCTGTTGGAGTGATGGTTTCGCCGACGAAGATATCTTCCATACCTGATACGGCAATCAAGTCACCAGCTTTAGCTTCTTGAATTTCACGACGTTCCAAACCAAAGAAACCAAAGAGTTTTGTGACACGGAAGTTCTTAGTTGTACCATCCAATTTAGAAAGGGTAACTTGATCCCCAACCTTTACACTACCACGGAAGACACGTCCGATACCGATACGACCTACGAAGTCGTTGTAGTCCAAAAGTGACACTTGGAATTGAAGGGGCTCATCTGAGTTATCAACTGGAGCTGGAATGTGGTCGATAATAGTGTCAAAGATTGGCGCCATAGTCTTTTCTTGGTCTGCTGGATCATCTGACAATGAAGATGTTCCGTTGATCGCTGACGCATAAACAACTGGGAAGTCAAGTTGGTCATCATCCGCACCAAGCTCGATGAAAAGTTCCAAGACTTCATCTACTACTTCTGCTGGACGAGCTGATGGCTTATCGATTTTGTTAACCACAACGATAGGCACAAGGTCTTGTTCCAAGGCTTTTTTCAATACGAAACGAGTCTGTGGCATGGTTCCTTCGTAGGCATCTACGACCAAAACAACACCGTCAACCATTTTCATGATACGCTCAACTTCTCCACCGAAGTCCGCGTGCCCTGGTGTGTCCATGATGTTGATACGAGTTCCGTTGTAGGCAACTGCTGTATTTTTCGCAAGGATGGTAATTCCACGCTCTTTTTCAATATCGTTTGAGTCCATTGCGCGCTCTGCCAACTCTGTACGCGCATCAAGAGTTTCAGATTGTTTCAACAATTCGTCAACGAGGGTAGTTTTACCATGGTCGACGTGGGCGATAATCGCGATATTACGGATATCTTCTCTTAATTTTGTCATGATTTCCTCTATTGTATTCAAAAATTTATTTTCTAACTGAACGATTATACCACAATTTTAAGCAAATGACTTAATTCAAGTAAGTGTAAATGTTTTCACTCTGCTTTTCTTTTCACGTCAAGCCTTTTCAAAGCAGGCGACTTATGATAAGATAAGCACAGTATGCGTTTAGATAATTTATTAGCTCAAGAAAAAATCAGCCGAAAGACCATGAAACAAGCTCTCCTGAAAAAAGAAATTTTAGTTGATGGACTCCCTGCTAGTTCCCTTGCACAGAATGTTGATACAGGACTGCAAGAACTGGTTTTCCAAGGCAGAAGAATTCAAGGATATGAACACACCTACCTCATGCTCCATAAGCCAAACGGAGTCGTGACTGCAAGCAAGGATAAATTACTAACAACTGTCATGGACCTACTGCCTAAACATCTCCAGTCAGAGCAACTCTACGCCATCGGTCGTCTGGATCGATATACGACAGGACTCCTCCTCTTAACAGATAATGGTCCTCTAGGTTTTCAGCTCCTCCACCCTCAATATCATGTGGATAAAACTTACCAAGTTGAGGTCAATGGACCACTCACATCTGACCATATCCAGCAGTTTAGAGATGGGATTATCTTTCTTGATGGAACTATTTGTAAACCTGCTCAGCTTGAAATTTTATCCTCAAGTCCTAGTCTCAGCAAAGCCACTATCACCATCTCTGAAGGAAAGTTTCATCAAGTCAAAAAAATGTTCCTTTCAGTCGGTGTCAAGGTAACTGCCCTAAAACGCAACCATTTTGGCCCTTGGAGTCTTGATGACAATCTTCAAGAAGGTGACTATCGACATCTAAACTCACAAGAATTGGCAATTATTCGTGACTTTCTTAGAAAAAGTGGTTAAAAAATGAGGTTGGGACAAAAGATCCCGACCTCACTTTTTATTAGCAATCAAACTTTGACGCGGTTGCTGATTGAACTTTTTGTTCGTCTTTTAGACTCCAAAAAGCACCTAATCATCCTCACGGGGCTGGGACTACGAAATCGAGACTTTGTCTATCGATTTCTGTCCCACCGCCATTTCTTATTTTTCAACTTTTACTTTCCCTGTCCAAGAATCCAATCCGTAAGAGAGGATATAGATTTCTGAGAAACCTTGTTTTTTCAAGAAAAGTGCTGCATTTGTGACACGTTGCGCACGTTGGTTTTCATAAAGAAGGACAGGTTTATCCTTGCGAAGAGCTGCAAGACTTGTCTTCAATTGGTTTGAAGGAATATTACGAGCTCCGAGGATGTGTTTTTTGTGGAAGTCAGCTGGATCACGCAAATCAATCAACTGACCTGTACGAATCAAAGACTCAAACTCTGCATTGTCTACAATTTTCGCTGCACGACGAATGCGAAGGTAGTTGTATCCCATCCAAGCCAACATCGCTACAATAAGTCCCCATAATACCCAAGTTACCATATTACCTAATCTCCATTTTTTTCTAAATAGTCTAATTCTACCTTATGCTCTCTGCGAAGAACAGCTTCTGCTTCAAGATAATCCAGCTTGTCCATCAAGCCTGCATCATAGATTCGAGATAGTTCAATCTTCATCAGTTCAATGTCATAGAGACGTTTTCCCATATAAACAATGATACCGAACTGTTTTAGATATTGTTGCACATCGTAGAGTGTTTTCATAGCTCTCATTTTAGCAAATAATCAGAATTTTTTCAATAGTTGCCATGGAAGACTATTTTTACTGCTTACGAATCTTTTTAATACTCTGATGAATAAGATAGCCGACAACCATCCCAACAAAATTCTGTAGCAGATTGTGAGGGACATCTAACAAGGCTTGCCCCCAACCTTTCATCCAAGCCGTCGCACATGCATATCCAGCTACCATGATGATAGTCGCCAAAACTAATCCAAGCCCCTGCCATTTTCCTTTAAAACCTGCAAAGTAGCCCTGCAGACCATGGAAAAGCAAGCTGAAGACCATCCAGTGAGGGTAACCTGAAATCAGGTCAATAAGAAATCCTCCTAATCCTCCAACAATAGCTCCTTCTCGTTTTCCATAATAAAAAGCAGTGAAAAAGATACCAGCATCTAAAAGAGTTAAGATTCCTGTTTGAGTTGGGATTTTTACAATATAACCTAAAACTACTGATAGAGCAGTTAGTATAGATAATAGGGCGATTTTACTTGTTTTGGTTTGCTTCATACTGTCTTACTCCGTATTGATCTGCTTGTGCGATAGCACGGTAAACAAAGGCTTTAGAACTTTCTACTGCTGGTAAGAGTTCCTCTCCCTTGACTAACTGACTAGCAATGCTCGATGCAAAGGTACATCCTGCACCAGCATTTTGTCCTTCTAAGACTGGATTCTCAAAAATGGTAAAATTCACTCCATCATAAAAGACATCCACAGCCTTATCCTGACTAAGGCGATTCCCACCTTTAATAATGACTGCTGGTGCACCCAAGTCATATAACTTCTGAGCTGCATCCTTCATATCTTCCAAGGTTTTGATCTTTTGGTCTGCTAGCAATTCTGCCTCAGGAAGATTCGGAGTAATCACTGATACATAAGGGAAAAAGCGAATCAACTCTTGACAGAGCTCACTAACTGCAACGTCGTGCGTTTCCTTACAAACCAATACAGGGTCCAAGACGACAGGAACTCCTGATCTTTCCTTAATGAAATTCAAAGCTTTCTCAGCAACACCAACAGTCGGCAAGAGACCAATCTTAATCCCTCCAAAGTCTACGCTTTTAAGACTATCCAACTGCTGTTGGAAAATTGTCTCATCAGTCGGAAAGACTTCAAAACCATTTTCTGTCAAAGCAGTCAAGCAGGTCATGGCTACAAATCCATGCAAACCATTCAAAGTATAGGTGGCAAGGTCAGCAGCCAGTCCACCTCCACTAAAAATATCATTTCCTGAAAGTGCTAAAATACGATTATTCTTCATAACGAATCTCCTTCAAATACAAACCATTAGGCGCTGCAGTTGGACCTGCCAACTGTCTGTCTTTTTTCTCCAAGATGAGGTCAATCTGTTCAATCGGCATACGGTTGTTGCCAATTTTAAGTAGGGTTCCAACCATATTTCGAATCTGCTTATAGAGGAAACCATTGCCTGAGAAGGTAAAGGTCAAAAACTGCCCTGTTTCATCAACCCTAAGACTAGCTTCCGTGATCGTTCTTACCTTGTCTTCCACACTAGTCCCTGAAGCCGTAAAACCAGTAAAGTCATGCGTTCCTTCCAGTTTTTTTACAGCAAGCTGCATCCGCCCCACATCTAGCGGATAAGGATAATGAGTCGCATAATGACGACGCATAGGATTTTTAGGACGTCCTCTATCTACGATAAACTCATAGGTCTTGCTATGCTTAGCATAGCGGCAATGAAAATCATCAGCCACAATCTCAATCGAAATCACATCGATATCTTCAGAGCTTTGGGTATCGAGAGCAAAGCGAAGTTTCTCCTCATCCATCTGATAGGGAAGATCAAAGTGGATGACCTGTCCTAAAGCATGAACGCCACTGTCCGTTCGCCCAGCGCCATGAATGGTAATAGCTTGTCCTTTATTTAATTTGGTTAAAGTTTTTTCAATTTCCTCCTGAACACTACGCGCATGAGGTTGCCGCTGAAAACCAGCAAAAGCGTAGCCATCATAGGAAATGATTGCTTTATATCTAGTCATGTATCTATTTTATCAAGAAAATTTCTCTGCAACAAGTTTGAAAACCAAAAATTGTACGGGGACAGTTATCGATATCATCTAGTCCTTACCTAGATTTTCTCATTATGTATTTACGTTCTGGAACTTCAATGGTTTGAACTATTTCAAATCCCTCTTTGTGGTAGAGGTCTCTTGCTATTTGATTTGACTCAAAAACCGTTAGGGAAATACTTTCTATTTCTTCATTTTCAAACATTTCTTGAAGAAAGTATTGAAAAGCTTTTCGGCCTATTCCTTTTCCCTGCTTCTGTGGAGCTATGAGAAATCTTCCAATATGAAGATTTTTATCTTCTAATTTGATTTTCTGGATGATACCTACAAACTCTTCTCCAGTAAAAATGGAAAAAATCCCTTCCATCTTTTGCAAGGATTGGGCAATCAAGGGATAAGAAATCTTTGGTCCCATCCATTGTTTCTGAAAACTATCTCCCAAAGCATTAGACCACTGACAAATGAGTTTGGCATTTTCTAACTGAAGTCCTTTTTCAAAGTGAATTTTCATATTTGTTCCTAAAACTTCTCCTATATCCAACTATTATACTCTTTCTCTTATTTTTTCCGAATAAATAAGTATGATTCATCTTTACTTTTTTCTTGTTGGAACGATTCTTGCTTCCTTTCTAGGCTTAGTCATCGATCGCTTCCCTGAGCAATCTATCATCTTTCCCTCTAGTCACTGTGATTCTTGTCAGACTCGTTTGAGACCACTGGATTTGATTCCAATTGTCTCTCAAGTAGTCCATCGCTTTCGCTGTCGCTATTGCAAGGTACGATATCCTTTCTGGTATGCTTTCTTTGAGTTGTGCTTGGGATTGCTCTTTTTAACTTTTTCTTTGGGATTTCTAACTTTAGGTCAAGTCATCCTAGTAACTGCTGGCTTGACTTTGGGCATTTATGACCTTCGTCATCAAGAATATCCCTTGATCGTCTGGCTAATTTTTCACTTAATCCTCATGGTTTGCTCTAGTTGGAATCTAGTCATGGCTTTCTTCCTAGTTCTTGGAATCATTGCTCATTTCATCGATATTCGCATAGGAGCCGGTGATTTTCTCTTTCTGGCCTCTTGTGCACTCGTATTTACACTTACAGAACTTCTAATTTTAATTCAATTTGCTTCCACTACTGGCATTCTAGCCTTTCTCCTACTAAAGAAAAAGGAAAGACTACCTTTTGTGCCTTTCCTCTTGCTTGCTGCTTGTTTGATTATTTTTGGTAAGCTACTGCTTCTCGGATAAAGTCAGCGATTTCTGCTACTTGTCCTTCATGTAGAGCCTTAACAATCTTGGATCCGACGATAACACCGTCTGATACAGCATTGAAGCGTTCGACATCAGCCTGTGTGGATACACCAAAACCTGTCAAGACTGGAATATCTGCCACTTGATGCAGTTGATCCAAGTGCTTGTCCAAGTCATCTCGGTAATTTCCTGCTTTCCCTGTCACCCCGTTAATAGCAACAGCATAAACAAAACCTTCTGCCCCTTCAATGAGTTCCTTTTGACGCGCCATTCCTGTCGTTAAGCTGACAAGTGGAATCAAAGAAATATCTGTACCTGCCAAAAAGGGCTCTACAAAGTTAGCATGTTCATGAGGGAGGTCTGGGATAATCAACCCTTTAACCGTTGTAGTAGAAAGTTCTTTGACAAATTTCTCAACACCGTACTGAAAGAGGGGGTTAAAGTAGGTCATGATGACAAGCGGGATTTCAGTTTCAATGGTTTTCAAGGTTTCAACCAAAGCCTGGGTAGAGGTTCCGCGAGCTAGACTGCGCAAGCCTGCTTCTTCGATAACAGGACCGTCTGCAACTGGGTCTGAGAAAGGAACTCCCACTTCAATGGCAGACACACCCAAATCTTCTAAAAAGTGAATTGTTTCAGCGAGACCATCTAATCCTTTTTCGTGGTCTCCAGCCATGATATAGGGAACAAAAATTCCTTTTCCAGTTGCTTTGATAGCGTTCAATTTTTCTGTTAGAGTCTTAGGCATTAGCTTCTCCCTTCTTTGCTGCGTCTGCTTCCAATCGGTCTTTAACTTGGACTACATCCTTGTCCCCACGACCGGATAAGCAGACAATCATAGACTTGTCTGGTCCAAGTTCTTTGGCTAATTTCACCGCAAAGGCGATGGCATGGCTAGATTCCAAAGCTGGGATAATTCCTTCTACACGAGACAAGAGTTGGAATCCTTCCAAGGCTTCCTCGTCTGTCACTGGTACATAGGTCGCACGTTTGATATCATGGTAATGAGAATGTTCTGGACCAATACCAGGATAGTCCAAACCTGCTGAGATTGAGAAAGCTTCTAAGATTTGACCATGAGCATCTTGGAGCACATCCATGAGAGAACCATGGAGAACACCTGGACGACCCTTGGTCAAGGTTGCTGCATGATGCTCTGTATCCACACCGAGTCCTGCTGCTTCAGCTCCATACATAGCCACTGACTCATCTTCCACAAATGGATGGAAAAGTCCGATGGCATTAGAGCCACCACCAACACAGGCTACTAGGACATCTGGTAAATTTTCACCTGTCAATTCACGGTACTGTTGTTTAGCTTCTCGACCAATGACACTTTGGAAGTCACGAACGATTTCTGGGAAAGGATGAGGCCCCAGGGCAGAACCAAGGATATAGTGGGTATCATCGATATTAGCCACCCATGAACGAAGGGCTGCATTGACCGCATCCTTGAGCACGCGCGAACCGTCTGTCACTGCTTCAACCTTGGCTCCCAAAAGCTCCATACGGAAGACATTAAGGGCTTGACGTTTAACATCCTCTTCACCCATATAGATGGTACATTCCATGTTAAAGAGGGCTGCAGCTGTTGCAGTTGCCACACCGTGCTGACCAGCACCTGTTTCAGCAATAATTTTCTTCTTGCCCATGCGTTTAGCGAGGAGAACTTGCCCCAAGGCATTGTTAATCTTGTGGGCGCCTGTATGGTTGAGGTCTTCACGTTTAAGGTAAATCTTGGCTCCGCCGATATGCTGGGTCAAGTTTTTTGCGTAGTAAAGGGGAGTTTCACGACCTACATACTGGCGCAAAAGTTGATTTAACTCTTCTTGGAAACTTGGATCTGCCTGACTTTCACGATAAGCCTCTTCCAATTCCAATACTGCTGTCATCAATGTTTCTGGGACAAAACGTCCACCGAATTTCCCGTAAAATCCATCTTTATTTGGTTCTTGATATGCCATTCTTTACCCTCTCTATAAATCTTCTAATCTTTTCATGATCTTTTTGTCCGTCTGTTTCTACTCCGCTTGATACATCTACTGCAAAGGGAGAGAAATGCTGAATTGCTCTTGCTACATTGTCCTCATTTAGCCCGCCTGCGATGAAGAAAGGCCGGGCTAGTTCTGTCGTATCCAGTCGGCCCCAGTCAAAGGTTTGTCCACTCCCTGCCACAGGAGCATCAAAGAGTAGATAATCTGCCTGAGAATTTGGTACATGTCCATTCCCATCCACCTGCACTGCCTGAATACTGGCACAAGGCAAATCCTCAAACAAATCATCCGCCACCTGACCATGAACCTGCACCAAGTTCAAGCCAACCGTTTCAATCGCTTCTAGTAATTCTTCCCGACTTGGTGAAACAAATACGCCAACCTTTTGAATATGGCTAGGAATGAGCCTTGCCAACTCGGCAGCCTGGTCCAAGGTCACCTGTCTTTTGCTAGGAGCGAAGACAAAACCAATATAGTCTGCTCCAGCCGACACAGCTGTTTCTACCGCTCCTTTGGTCGATAGTCCACAAATCTTAACCTTTGTCAATCTGCAACTCCTTGATTCTCTGGGCGACGTCTTCTGCTTGCATGAGGGCTGTTCCTACCAAAATTCCGTTAAAGTAAGGTGCAACACGTTTTGCATCCTCCTCTGTAAAAATGGCAGATTCAGAAATATACAAGCAATCGTCCTTGAAGTGTTGGGCCAAGTCTACACTGGTCTGCAAGTCGACTTCAAAGGTGGTCAAATTACGATTGTTGACACCGATAATTTGAGCTCCCAGGCGGTGAGCAGCTTCTAATTCTGCTAGATTATGAGTTTCCACCAATACTTCTAGACCAAGCTCTGTTGCATAGTCATAAAGCTCCTTGAGTCGTTCTTCTGACAAGGCTGCGACGATGAGTAGGATAACTGTCGCACCTGCATTGCGAGCACGGATGATTTGCTTTTCATCGATAATAAAATCCTTATTCAGTATCGGGATCTGTACCTGACTAGAAATCTCTCGCAGATAATCCAAATGACCTTTAAAGAAAACCTCATCTGTCAGAACAGAAATCATAACCGCGCCGTTATCCTCGTAAGTCTGGGCCTGTTGTACGATATCCACATCAAGATTGATATCCCCTAGACTTGGGCTTGCCTTTTTGACCTCAGCAATGATTTGCAAACGATCTTGGTGATTTTTTAAATATTCACTCAATCGATAAGTTTGACGCAAGGGCTGGACTTCCTCTTGCTCCATCTTTTCAACTTCACGCGCCTTTTGCTCTAGGATACGTGATAAAAATTCCTGACTCATCTTTGATACTCCTGTAATAGTCTGAGTTTTTCAAGGGCCTTACCACTAGCAATCACTTGACGTGCCAATTCAACTCCGTCCTTGATACTGTCTGCTTTACCATTGGCGTAGAATCCGAGACCTGCATTTAAGACTGTTGTTTCCAAGAATGGACTTGGTTCATTATTAAGAACACTGACAAGAATTGCTGCATTCTCATGAGCATTTCCTCCACGAATATCTTCAATAGCAATGCGTTCCATTCCCAAATCTTCTGGAGTAAAGGTTGATAAAGTGATTTCTCCATCTTCAAGGAGGGCAATGCTAGTCGTTCCATTCAAACCAGCTTCATCCAATCCTTCTGGACCAGCTACTACGATGGCACGTTTGCGACCCATATTTTTCAACACCTGAGCAGTACTTTCCAGAAGTTCTGGACGACTGATTCCTAGAAGCTGTGTTTCTAGAACCATTGGGTGAATGAGGGGACCTGTCAAATTCATGATAGTAGGAATCCCCAGCTCCAAACGTGCTGGCATGATGTATTTCATAGCTGGGTGCATGTTTTTGGCAAAGAGAAAGACAATTCCTGTTTGATCAAATACCTTACCCAATTGTGCTGGCTTGAGATCAATATTGATTCCCAAAGCTTGCAAGACATCTGCTGAACCAGATTTAGAAGAGATAGAACGATTTCCATGTTTGGCCATGTGGATGCCACCACCTGCCAAGACAAAGGCTGCAGTTGTTGAAATGTTAAAGCTAAATGACTTATCTCCACCCGTACCACAGTTATCCATAGCATCTTGAATGTTGGTTGGAATGTGTTGAGCATGTCCTCTCATAACTTGAGCGAGGGCTGTTCTTTCCTCAGGTGTTTCTCCCTTCATCTTGAGGGCTAACAGTAGTGAAGCGATTTGCGCTTCTGTCACTCGCCCTGTTACAATGCGTTCGATCACATCTGTCATTTCAACACTTGATAAATCTTCAAAGTTCGCTAATTTTTCAATAATTTCTTTCATTTTGTGTTCCTCACTTTACAACTTTCTCGATAAAATTCTGAATAGAAGATAGGCCATCTGGCGTTCCAATACTTTCTGGATGATACTGCAAGCCATAAAGCGGCAAGGTTTTGTGTTGAATCCCCATAATGGCTTGGTCATCTGTCGAACGAGCTGTCACTTCAAACTCTTCTGGCATCTCTTCAATTAAAATACTGTGGTAACGCATGACTGGGCGATTGTCCTCGATTCCTTGATAGAGAACTGAAGGAGTCTCAAATCGAATCTGACTCTGCTTACCATGCATGACTTTTGGAGCCAATCCCAACTTGCCACCAAAGACTTCTGCGATGGCTTGGTGTCCCAAACAAATCCCTAGAATCGGTTTCTTACCTGCAAAATCACGAATCATTTCTTCCATCTTCCCAGCATCAGCTGGCCAACCTGGACCAGGAGAAAAGACCAGTCCATCTGCCTTTGTAGCTTCTTCATAAAGGGTTGGATCATCATTTCTTAAAACCTGAACTTCTGCGAAATTCCCAATGTATTGAGCCAAGTTATAGGTAAATGAATCATAATTATCAATCAATAAAATCATGGTCTTAGTTCTCCCATTCTAGTCATAGATTTAGCTTTATTAATCGTTTCTTGGTATTCGTTTTGAGCGATAGAATCATAAACAATTCCTGCTCCAGCCTGCACATAGGCTGTTTTATTTTTTAGAATCATGGTTCGAATTGCAATGGCGAAGTCCATATCTCCAGTTGCTGAAAGGTAACCGATAGCTCCTGCATAGACGCCTCGCTTCTCTGTTTCTAATTTATAGATGCGTTTCATGGCCCTAATTTTTGGTGCCCCCGATACTGTTCCTGCCGGAAGAGTCGCTTTCAAGGCATCCATGGCAGTCAGTTCTGGTAACAAACGTCCTTTTACTACGCTAGTCAAATGCATGACATAGCGGAAAAGTTCCACTTCCATATACTTTGTTACTTGGACACTTGCTGTTTCAGCAATTCGACCGATATCATTGCGTCCTAGGTCCACTAGCATTCGGTGTTCTGCCGTCTCCTTTTCATCAGAAAGTAGATCTGTCGCCAAAGCCTTGTCTTCTTCATCCGTAGCCCCTCTTGGTCGCGTACCGGCAATCGGATTGGTTGTTACAATGCCATTTTTAACAGAAACCAAACTTTCAGGACTAGCACCGATGATTTGATAATCTCCAAAATCGTAGAAATAGAGGTAATTCGATGGATTGGTCACGCGAAGATTTCTGTAGAAGTCAAAAGGATTTCCGGTTACCTCTGCGGAGAAGCGCTGGCTAAGCACGCATTGGAACATGTCTCCATTGCGAATCAAGTCGCGAGCTGTTTCTACCATTTCTTCAAATTTATGAGGTGCAATATGTGGTCTAAACTGAAGTGGAGAAACGTCCAAATCTTCAAATTCATTTGGAGCAGGGATTTTTAACTCCTCTAAAACTTGATCCAAAGCCGCTTCTAGTTCTTCATTGCTTCGATCACTGTAAAGAGTATCCTCGATGATATGAATTTTTTCTTTCTTGTGGTCAAATACCATATAACTCTCGTAAACAAAGAAATGCATATCTGGTGTCCCAATCGTATCCTCAGGAAGCTGACCAATTTCTTCATAGAGAGAAATCATGTCGTAACCAACAAAGCCGATGGTTCCACCACCAAAAGGTAGGTCTGAATGGTGCTGGCTCTTATAAGTCACCTCATAAAGGAAATCCAAGGGGTCACGATCAATCACCTGCCCATTTTGATATAGGTCTCCATTTTCGAACTTAATCTCAAAAACTGGATTATAAGCCAAAATAGAAAATCGAGCATTTTCCTTTTCTCTTGGGATACTTTCAAGTATAACCTTGTGTTGTCCATTTAAGCGCATATAAGCCAAGATTGGTGATAAAACATCTCCATGAATGATTCGTTCCATTGTAATTTCCCTTTCAGTTCCTTATTTTATGGTCTTTAGTGTTAATTTTTTATCTTTTTTCTATTTCCCTTAAATAGTGCGGACGGGAGCAACTTTCTCCGAAATTTCATCCCTAATTTTTGAGCCATATGTCTCAAAAATTCCGTCCTAGAGAAGCAGCTTTGCTTCTCTAGGATACCACTATGGCGGGAAATAGCGGTTCAATGCTCACTTCGCTCGCAAATATTTTATAGAAATCTATCTAGTGATGAAGCATAATTTAAAACTGATAGCCATATCTACGAAAAATATATAAAAATCCCCACGCAAAATAACTTGCGTGAGGACGAAATTCGCGGTGCCACCTCAATTATAGGATTTCTCCTATCTCTCATTCCTGTCTCAGATAGCTCCTGTAACAGGTTGTGCGATAAAGGGCACTCCCTTGAGAATCATGTTTTCTTCTCTCATTTTCAGATGGACCCAACCTTACAGCTTACTCTGCTTGTTTTCAGCAACCACAAGCTCTCTGAGAGAGAAACAGCTATAATTTTTCCATCTTTTATTTTTTAGCTTCAAGGTAGTCTGCAATGGCAGCTACGTCCTTGTCTCCACGACCAGAGACATTGATGATGATAATCTCATCTTTACTTAGTTTTGGTGCGCGTTTGACTGCTTCAGCGATAGCATGTGAGCTTTCAATAGCAGGGATGATTCCTTCTGTCTTGCTAAGTAAAAGTAAAGCTTGAACTGCTTCTTCGTCTGTCGCTGCTACATATTCTACTCGACCAGAATCTTTAAAGAAGGCATGTTCTGGACCAACCCCTGGATAGTCCAAACCTGCTGAGATAGAGTAAACTGGCGCGAGCTCTCCATCTTCCTTAAAAACTGCATAAGTCTTCATTCCATCAACGATACCAACACTACCCTTGGTCATTGTTGCCGCGTGTTTGTCAGTATCTAAACCGTGACCAGCAGCTTCTACCCCAACCAATTTAACTTCTTCATCAGCTACATACTGTGAAAAAGCACCGATTGCGTTAGAACCACCACCTACACAGGCAATAACGTAGTCTGGCAGACGTCCTTCTTTTTCCAAGATTTGACGACGAGATTCTTCACTAATCACTTTTTGGAATTCATGAACAATCGTTGGATAAGGGTGAGGTCCTACAGCAGATCCTAAAACGTAGAAGGCTTCAAGATCATTCATCCATGCTCCAAAGGCTGCATCTACCGCATCTTTGAGGGTACGAGTACCAGTTTCAACTGCGTGAACAGTTGCTCCCATCATCTCCATACGGAAGACGTTGAGACGTTGACGTTCCACATCTTCTGCCCCCATGTAGACATCACAAGCCATACCAAATTTAGCTGCAGCTGCAGCTGTCGCAACACCATGCTGACCAGCTCCTGTCTCTGCAATCACACGTTTTTTACCCATGCGTTTAGCAAGAAGGATTTGTCCAAGGACATTGTTAAGTTTGTGTGACCCAAGGTGGTTAAGATCTTCACGTTTGAGATAAATCTTAGCCCCACCTAGATAATCCGTCAAACTTTCTGCAAAATAGAGCGGAGTATCACGACCTGAATAATCTTTCAAGTAATGACGATATTCTGCCAAAAATTCTGGATCGTCCTTGTATTTATCAAAAGTCACTTCCAACTCATCTAATAAAGCCTGAATTGGTTCTGGTACAAAACTACCACCAAATTGTCCGAAATATCCTTTTGTTGTCATAAGATTCCTCTTTTCTACTGTTTTCAAGATAAGAAAAAGCCCACACACGGAATCTATTTCCATGTGAGGGCGTTCGTAACGCGGTACCACCTCAATTGTAAAGAGAATATCCCCCTTACATCTCTGCCTTGTCTAACAACAAGTTGCACTGTAAGGTGTGCCTACCGAATTTTCATTGTTTCAAATTCACTTTTAAAATCAGCCCAATTTCACTAGTTCCAACCACCTGTTCACAGTAACCACAGGCTCCCTGAAGATTAAAAATAATTACTTTTCTGATTTGTTGAGTTAATTATATGTTATTGTTTTTTCTTTGTCAACCGTTTTCACTAATTTTTTACTAATTTTTTTAATTATTTTTGTGAAGCACTTAGAACTTCATCAGAAACTTTGACAAAAGTCTCAATGATATATTCTACTTCTTCATCCGTTAATTTCGTGTGAAGTGGCAGTGTAATTTCGTTTACAAAGAAGGCATAAGCCTTTGGATAATCTGCCATATCGAAACCAAGATTCTTATAGGCTGTCAAAAGCGGAAGCGGTTTGTAATGAACATTACTTGCAATTCCTGCCTTGGCCAATTCTTGAATGATTTGATTACGTTGTTCGAGACTAGCACCTTCTACATGGGTGATGTAGAGGTGACGACAAGATTCAACTGCATCTGTCTCATGCGCCAATGGATGGATACGAGTTCCCGCAAATCCACGGTCATAGCGAGTCACGATTTCTTTACGACGTTGAAGCAATCCAGGATAACGATCTAGCTGAACCAAACCAAGTGAAGCCATGATATCTGTCATATTACACTTGTAGGCAGGAGTTACGATATCGTATTCCCATGAGCCTAGTTGCATCTTGGCAAGAGCATCTTTTGTTTGACCATGAAGGGAAAGGATTTGGAATTCTTTATACATTTCTTCATCATCAATCGCTGGATTTGCTTTCCAGGTCGCACTTCCTCCCTCAGCAGTTGTGAAGTTCTTAACCGCGTGGAAAGAGAATGATGTGAAGTCAGCGATTGAACCAGCTGCTTGTCCTTTATAGGTTGATCCCAAAGCGTGGGCGCTATCAGATACAATCACAATACGGTTAAAGACCTTTTGCCACTTGCTAGTAGCTGTAAAGAGGTCACGTTTCTTCTCAACAACTTGGAACAAACGGTCATAGTCACAGATAATCCCTGCAAGTTCAACTGGGATGATAACCTTTGTCTTCTCAGTAATTGCTTGCTCAAGCTTGTCATAGTCCATTTCAAAGGTATCATCTTGGATATCAACCATCACTGGTGTCGCACCTACGTGAGTGATGACGCTACATGAAGCTGTGTAGGTCATAGCTGGAACGATAACTTCATCACCAGGACCCACTTCAAGCACGCGCAAGATTAATTCAAGGGCTGCTGTTGCAGAGTTGAGGCAGACTGTCTTAGGTGTCTGAGTATAGGCAGATAGACGACGCTCCAATTCTTTTGTCTTTGGACCTGTTGTGATCCAACCAGAGCGGAGGGTATCTGCTACTTCAGCAATTTCTGCTTCTGTAATATCGGGTGGTGAAAATGGAATATTGTAATTTGGCATTGATTTACTCCTTTTACTGTATTCACTCTTGTGATTACTTATTTTAAAACTTCAAATACAGTCTGGAACATGATCTTGATATCCCCGAAGAAATTAAAATCACGTAGGTAGGCTAGATTATAGTGCATCTTTTCTGGAAGGACTCTTTCGACATAAGCTTGGTCGACCGACATACCTTTTGCAGTCATTTGACTGATAATGGCATCCTCGTCCTTATAGTTAATGCTGGCAAGCGATGTAATCCCTGCTGGCAAGAGCAAGGTAGCCATCATTTCAGGGCTGTACTGCTCAGTATAGCGTGGTACTTCTGGACGAGTTCCCACAAAGGACATCTCTCCTTTGAGAACATTGACCAATTGTGGAAGTTCATCCAAACGAACACGGCGAATGAAATTTCCAACTTTAGTGATGCGGCTGTCATTGGCAGAAGTTACTAGACTTCCTTTCTTATCCGCATCCGTCACCATGGTCCGGAATTTCCAAATCTTGAAATGTCGGTTGTACTGGGTTACCCGCACCTGCTTGTAAATAACTGGACCTTTGCTATCTAGCTTGATCCAAATGCTTAGAATTAGAAATAAGGGGGAGGTCAATATTAACAAGACTACGGCTAGAAACAAATCTAGACAACGCTTGAAAATCAGTGAGCCTTTTCTTCTAGACACAAGCTGGTAGTATGGTTTTACCTCGCTTAATTGCATTTCTTGAGGTAGTTCATCCCATTTCAGCATGCACATTCTCCTCTGTTTTTTATATATAATCTTTATTAACATTCTACATTATACCACAAAATGAAAGAGGCAGTGCAAGAAATCTGTGTTTTAAAGGAATTCTTCCTTAGGATAGAGCTCCTGCTTGTAAACTATACATCTTGTGATAGGTACCTCCCAGGGCTAAAAGTTCCTCGTGTGTGCCGCTCTCGATAATTCGTCCCTTGTCTAGAACATAGATACAGTTAGCATCCTGAATGGTAGAAAGACGATGGGCGATGGCAATGGTCGTCCGGCCCTGTCTCATCTTGGCTAGGGAATTTTGGACCAAGGCTTCTGTTTCAGAGTCAATATTAGCTGTCGCTTCATCCAAAATCAGAATTTTCGGTTGACTGGCAACAGTTCTAGCAAAGGCAAGTAGTTGACGTTGTCCAGTAGAGAAACTCGAACCACGCTCAGATACAGGGGCATCATAGCCTAATGAAAGATCCCGAATGAAAGAATCTGCATCGACAAATTCTGCCGCAACCTTAACCTGGTCATCGCTGATATCTTGGTACATAGCGATATTGGACTTGATGGTCCCATGATAGAGGAAAGGTTCCTGTAGAACCAGACCGATATTTTTTCTCAATTCCTCTTGGCTATACTTACGAATATCCACTCCATCTAGGAGAACTCGACCAGACTGAAATTCATAAAAGCGCATGAGAACATTAATGATAGAAGATTTCCCAGAGCCAGTATGCCCGACAAAGGCGATGGTTTCACCTTTATTAACCGTAAAAGAAATATCATCGAGAATCTGGTGTTTTCCATCATAAGAGAAGGACACATGTTCAAAACGGATATTTCCTTCTCTAATCTCCGCTTGTGCATTTTCTTGGGCCGGTTCATAGTTGGATTCATCGATGAGTGCAAAGACACGACCTGCTGAAACCATGGATGTTTGAAGGGTAGAAAAGTTCTGTGTCACCTCGATGAGGGGATCAAAGAGACGATTGATATACTGGATAAAGGCATACATGGTTCCTGCCGTGATTCCTAGATAAAGACCGCGATAGCCAAAGTAAGCCATCAACACCGCATATCCCAACAGCTTCAGTAAACTCATAGCCGGACGTAAAAAGAGGGAGTCCAAGGCTACTGAACGATTAGCATAGACTAGGTGTTCCTGGTTTATCTCATCAAACTCTTCTTGCAGGCGTTTTTCTTGATTAAAGGCTTGGATAATACGAATCCCTTCGATATTTTCTGCCAGCTTACTGTTAATATCTGACAGTAGACTTCTGGTTTTTTCAATGACCTTGACAGATTTTTTACGGTAGAGATTGACCAAAAGGAAAATCAAGGGTAGAAAGAGCAATACTAAAGTTGTCAGACGATAGTCCAAAACGAGCATGGTATAAAGGGTTGTCACAAAGATAAAGACCGCCGAGATAAAGCTAGATAAGATTCCCGAAAACATATCACTGATAGTTTCGGTGTCATTTGTCAAACGAGAGACAATAGAACCTGCAGGCGTTTTATCAAAGTAAGACATGCCTAGCTTCTCCATATTGGCAAAGGCATCACGTCGAATATCTCTAACGATGCTGTAGGACACGCGCGCAAAGAGTATGTTCCCTACATATTGGACAATGGTTTGAAGAATGTAGAGACCATAGTAAACTAGCAGAACTGTAATAGCAAGCTGATTAAGGTTGTTTAGATACTGGTCGATAAAGTGCGAAGCTACCAAGGGGATGATACTCTTGATAACAGTCGTCGTAAGGAGAAAGGCGAGTGCTAAAAAGGTTAGGAGACCATAGGGCTTGAGATAGGACAACAAGCGTTTCAATACAGCCCATTGTGCTTGTTTATTGCGCATCTTCTTCTCCTTTCATTTCTAATTGTTGTGACTGGTAGGTTTGTGCGTACCAACCATCCAAGGCTAGTAAGTCTTCATGTCTGCCTCGTTCAATGATGCGGCCATTTTGCATAACCAAAATCAAATCCGCATGGACAACTGCACTGAGTCGATGGGCAGTGATAATGGTTGTCTTGTCCTTGCGAGTTTCCTTGAGATTATCGATAATAGCGAACTCTGTTTTGGCATCTACCGCCGATAAGGAATCATCTAAAATCAAGATATCAGGATTTAGAATCATAGCCCGACTCATAGCCAGACGTTGCTTTTGTCCACCAGATAGACTGACACCTTTTTCACCAATAACTGTATCAAATCCCTGGGGCATGGCTTGAATATCTTGATAGACTTGAGCCAGTTTGGTTGCTTTCTCTACTTCTGAGAAAGGCAGGTCAGGATTTCCAAAGCGGATATTATCTAGGATAGAGCTGGCAAAGAGAAATTGGTCCTGTGGGACGTATCCCATCAAACTACGCAAGTCAGCTAGTCGATAGTCACGAATATCATGACCATTTAGATAAATGGCCCCTTGGTCGACATCATACTCACGTAGGAGCAACTTAATCAGAGCTGTTTTTCCTGAACCAGTCTGCCCAACCAAGCCCAAGGTTTGCCCCTTCTCGAGACTAAAATGTATATCTCTCAACGTTTCTTCGTCTTCAAAGGCAAAACGATCAATGGCATAGTCTAAGCGTCCATTTTCAATCCCGTAAAGTGGAGATTCTGGGTCTTTGACAGGTGATTCTTGAGACAAAAGACTCTCAATACGTTGGTAAGAAACTTTCCCTCTTTGAGTGATATTGAAGAGGAAACCAATAGCCATCAAAGGCCAGACCAACATATCCAAGTAAGAGATAAAGGTAACCAGATTTCCGACGGTTACTTGTCCCGCTTGCACCATAAAGGCACCGACTAAGAGAGTTAAGGCATAAGAAGAACCAACAAAGAGTAGAACCATGGGGTCAAAGAGGCTATCATATTTCATGGTTTGCAGATTCTTTTGGAAGGTCAAATCATTGACTTCCTGGAAAGATGCCAATTCATCAGACTGATAGCCAAAGGACTTGGTTACCTTGATACCTGATACAGATTCTTGAACCTTATTATTAAGTTCAGAAAAGGCTGCTTGGGATTCGCCAAAAGCCTTATGGGTCTTTCTCCCCAGACGACTAGTCCCATAGGCCATAAATGGCAAGGGCAGAATGGCAACCAAGGTCATCTGCCAAGAAATGCTAAAGAGCATAGTCAAGAGAGTCACCAAGGCTGTGATAGAGGCATCCACTGCCATCATGACACCACCACCTGCTAAACGAGTCAGAGCATTGATATCATTGGTTGCGTGAGCCATCAAATCCCCAGTCCGATAACTCTGATAAAAAGCGGGAGACATCCTTGTAAAATGTTCAAATAGTCTTGAACGCATGATTTGTCCAAGTCGGTAGGAGGTCCCTAGGATATACATACGCCAAACGTAACGCAGATAATACATCCCGAAAGCTGCCAGCAGGAGATAAAAGAGATGGAGCAGGAGGTCATCTTGTGTTAATCGTCCCGAAGTAATGGCATCGATTACGCGCCCCATGACCATAGGTGGGATGAGGTTTAGTACAGAAACCAAAACCAAAGCTACAATTCCAACTAGGTAACGGCGTTTTTCTAATTTAAAAAACCACCAGAGTTTTTGGATGATGGACATAAAATTCCTTTCTAATAACAAATGGAAACCTGAGGCGACTGCCTCAGGTTTTTCCTATTCATAGGTGATGATACTAACTTAAACTTTGTCATATTTAGCGATAAAGATACTCAAAGGAGTAACATTTCATTTATTTTCAATCCTTTACATAAATCATTCTTTATTATAAAGGATTGACCTGGATTTTTCAAACTATACGCTGGGGAATTGCTTCTTTTTCTGGTATAATATTGTCTATAATCTGAATGAAAAGGTACACACTATGAAACTAATCTCATGGAATATTGATTCCCTCAATGCAGCGTTGACGAGTGACTCTGCGCGTGCGAAATTATCACAAGATGTCCTCCAAACCTTGGTAGCCGAAGATGCCGATATTATCGCTATCCAAGAAACCAAGCTTTCAGCTACAGGGCCTACTAAAAAACACCTCGAGGTGTTAGAAGAACTCTTCCCTGGATATGAAAATACTTGGCGTTCCTCTCAAGAACCTGCTCGTAAAGGCTATGCTGGAACTATGTTCCTCTACAAGAAAGAACTAACTCCAAGCATCAGCTTTCCAGAAATCGGTGCACCTTCTACCATGGACTCTGAAGGACGTATCATTACTTTAGAATTTGATACATTTTTCGTGACTCAAGTTTACACACCAAACGCTGGAGATGGGCTCAAACGTTTGGAAGAACGTCAAGTCTGGGATGTCAAATATGCAGAGTACTTGGCTCAACTAGACAAGCAAAAACCTGTCCTAGCAACCGGAGACTACAACGTTGCCCACAAGGAAATTGACCTTGCTAACCCCGCCAGCAACCGCCGTTCACCAGGATTTACAGACGAAGAACGTGAAGGATTTACAAACCTTTTAGCCAAAGGATTTACAGATACCTTCCGCCATATCCATGGCGATGTGCCAGAACGCTATACTTGGTGGGCACAACGCAGCAAGACTTCAAAAATCAACAACACAGGCTGGAGAATCGACTACTGGCTCACAAGTAACCGTGTAGCAGACAAGATTACCAAGTCAGACATGATTGACTCCGGTGCCCGTCAAGACCATACACCGATTGTCATGGAGATTGATTTCTAAGGAGAAAACGAATGGACTATCAAGCTGTCATCCCTGAATTTGTCGTATCGGATATCGAGAAATCGCGTCACTTCTACTGCGACTTATTGGGATTCTCTGTCGAATACGAGCGTCCAGAGGAAAAATTTCTCTTCCTTTCGCTTGAAGACTGCCAACTTATGCTAGAAGAAGGCAACGCAGAAGAATTATCCCAACTGACTTATCCTTTCGGGCGTGGTGTCAATATCTCCTTTGGCATCAAGGATGTCCCTAGACTCCATCAGAAAGTAATCGAGTCTAACTATCCTATTCATCGTCCATTGACCAAAAGAGAATTTCGTGTTGATGAACAATATATCTATCCCCATGAATTTGCAGTTTTAGATCCAGATGGCTATTTTTTAAGATTTAGTGAATAGTATAACACAGCACTAGAGTGGAAAAGTAATAAAAAAAGAGGCATATGCCTCTTTTTTTGTTTCCTATATCCTCACCTGTCTATCTTCAGATCGTTGTCCTGTGACAAACATGGTGAAGGTTGCCTTGCAGACATTTCGGCCATCTTGGTTAATGATGTCAACATCGACGACACAAGTGGTCCGTCCTTGGTGGACACATTCTCCTTTGATAGTGAGAACATCCCCTAGATTTCCAGCTTTCAGATAGTTGATGGAAGACTGGAGTGTCACCCCGTCTAATCCTAGCGAAATCACCACAAGACCACTGATTTGGTCACAAAGGGTAAATAGATAGCCTCCATGGGCATTCCCATAGTAGTTGAGTGAGGAGTCCACTACTTTTGTTGTCACCACCACGTGACCGTCTCTCATTTTTTCAATTTCGTAATTTTCAAAGGCAGATATAGCGTCAAAGTGAAAATCTTTCATACGTTCCTCCTGATATTTCAAACGACACTATGATACTACTTTTCAAGACTCTACGCAAGAGACAAGCACTTATTCGGGCAAAATACCAACCAGCTCCACAAAGCGCATAAAGGCAGCTTGTCCTTCTTCTGTTTGCTTGTAAACTCCTGCATCTTCCAAAACTCGAGCAAAGATTTTTCCAACAGATTCTTGGACGATATTAAGAGCTTGGTCTTTGTCAGTCAATCCAGGATGGGATTCTTTCAACTCATTTGCCCATTCTTGGTGATAATCTGCTACGGAAACATCCTTTCCTACTAGGTAAGCCGCTACCTGCTCCACTTCTTCCTTCAAGCGTGGTGGCAAGATTGCCAAGCCCATAACCTCTATCAAGCCGATATTTTCCTTCTTGATATGTTGAACATCCTTATGGGGATGATAGATACCATCTGGATGCTCTGGAGATGTTTGATTGTCCCGCAAGACCAAATCTAACTCAAACTGCCCATCTCGCTTACGGGCTATCGGTGTGATAGTGTGATGTGGTGTTCTATTACTTTCTGCCAAGACCTGTACACTTGGGTCAGAATATTGACGCCAAGCCAGTAAGATTTTATCCGCTAGTTCTGTCAAATCCTCTTTAGAATCTGAAGTTAGTCGAATGACGGACATAGGCCATTGAACAATCCCTGCTTTAACAGTTTTAAAACCTGCAAAGGTAAAGCTTTTCTGAATAGGAGCCACTTCCATTGGGAAAACATGACGACCACCTTGATAATGATCGTGGGTCAGGATGGAACCACCCACGATTGGTAAATCAGCATTCGAACCAGCAAAGTAGCCTGGAAATTGCTCCACAATTGCTAACAAACGTTCAAAACTTAGGCGACTAATAGCCATAGGACGATGCTTGCTGTCTAGGAAAATACAGTGCTCATTAAAGTAAGCGTAAGGCGAATACTGGAAGCCCCACTCCTGCCCAGAAATATCAAAACGAATAATGCGATGGTTGCTTCTAGCTGGATGGTTGACACGACCATGGTAACCTTCATTTTCCATACAGAGCTGACATTGAGGATAGTTACTCGACTTGACCAACTTAGCTGCCGCTATCTCTTTTGGATCCTTTTCAGGCTTAGAGAGATTGATGGTAATCTCTAATTCACCGTAGTCAGACGGAACACGATAAGCAATATTCTTTGCGATAGCCTTTAGTTTGATGTAGTCATTCTTCTGACTGAGTTGGTAGAAGTTCGCAATCGCCTGCTCTGGTGACTGGGCATAGGTATCCCAAAAGTCACGATTAAGCTGACTTGGACAAGGGGTTACCAAGTCTATGAGGTCAGCGCCTAGTATCTCACGCGCAGCCTGACTATCTTCAATTGTTTCCAATCGAACGGCTTCCTCGACAAGATGGTCTTTGAGATCAATCAAGTTGTCCTGATCAGTCTCAACGTCAAAAATTCCTTCACCAACCAAAGCCAAGACACGATTAGTCAGATAAATCCGATCCAACTCTTCAAAGGTACTTTCTGCAATGACTTTGGTAACAAATGTTTCTACTAAGGTCACTAGAAAACCTCCTTTTGACTAATCAAGAACGCGAGTTCCACCTGCAACTTCAGCGATATAGAAGCTTGGAGCGTATCCAACGACTTCCTCGTAGTGCTTGCCAACAGCTTCCTTAAAGGCCTCAACAGCATCCTTTTGAACCAAGGCAATGGCACAACCACCAAAACCTGCTCCTGTCATACGAGCACCGAGAACACCTTCTTGAGCCCAAGCTGTATGAACAAGGGTATCTAATTCCAAGCCAGTTACTTCGTAGTCATGCTCAAGTGAAACATGAGAAGCATTCATCAAACGACCAAACTTGTCTAAATCTCCTGCTTGAAGAGCCGCTTGCGCTTTAAGCGTACGTTGGTTTTCAAGAACTGCATGACGCGCACGTTTCAAACGATTTTCGTCTTTGATGAGGTAACTATATTCATCAAAAGCCCACTCATCCAATTCACCCAAGGTTTGAATGTCCAAGGCCACTTGGAGTTCTTCTACTGCTTTTTCACATTCAGCACGACGTTCATTGTACTTAGAATCCGCAAGTTCACGTCGTTTGTTAGTGTTCATGATAACAACAACATTGTCCTTCAAATCAAGGGGAACCAAGTCATATTCTAAACTATTTGTATCCAGATAAATGGCACGTTGGTCTGCCCCCATACCGATAGCAAATTGGTCCATGATACCAGAATTAACCCCAATAAAGTTGTTCTCTGTCAATTTTCCGATTTTTACTAAATCTAAACGGTCCAATTTTAGGTCAAAGAGGTATTCTGCCACGACACCAGTCAAAAGCTCCAAAGATGCAGAAGAAGACAAACCTGCACCATTTGGGATATTTCCAAATACATAGAAATCAAAACCTTTATCAATCACATGGCCAGCTTCTTGCAAGAAATGAAGAACACCTTTTGGATAGTTAGTCCAGTTGTGCTCTTTCTCAAATTTAAGGTCAGCTAGAGGAACTTCGATAATTCCTTTATCCTCAAAGTTTGCTGAGTAAAAACGCAACACTTGGTCATCTCGCTTGCGTGCAGCTCCGTAAGTTCCTAATGAAATAGCTGCTGGGAAAACATGCCCACCGTTGTAGTCAGTATGCTCCCCAATCAAGTTGATACGGCCTGGTGAAAAGAAGGTTTGATCAGCTTCTTGACCAAAAACAGCAAGAAAGTCCTTGCGAAGTGCATCAGCAGTAAGATGTTGTGTCATATGAATTCTCCTTTGACGAATTGTTAGGTAAAAAAACTTAACCTGTAATCGTTTTCTTCTATTGTACCCAAGGGTTTTACTTTGGTCAACATTTTTACCTATATTTTACTAAACTATAGGTAAAAAGCAACAAAAATATGCTATAATAACCTAAAAAGGAGGGGAATTATGGCTACACTCAAAGATATCGCTCAGCTAGCCTCTGTCTCGATCGCAACTGTATCCCGCGTTCTCAATCGCGATCAGAGCCTATCTGTTACAGAAGAAACTCGACATCGTATCTTAACCGTCGCAGAAGAACTAGGGTATACAAAACATCTCAAAACATGCGAAAGTCATAAACTCAAACAAAAAATTGCTATCATCCAGTGGGTGAGCGAACAAGGAGAATTAGAGGATCTCTACTACTACCAGATCCGTCTTGGAATTGAAAAAAGAGCTCAAGAATTAGATTACGACATCTTGCGCTATTTTAATGACCAGCCTTTTACGCTTAGCGAAGAAGTCATTGGGATTCTTTGTATCGGGAAATTTAGCCAAGCACAGATTGCCTCGTTTGAAGAATATCACAAACCTCTAGTTTTCCTTGACAGTGATACGATTGCCCTTGGTCATACCTGTGTCATTACGGATTTCTATAATGCGGTTAGACAGGTGGTTGATTACTTTACAGATCATGGGCTTAAAAAGATTGGTATCCTATCCGGTCTTGAAACTACTACTGACCATGAAGAAGTTATCTCAGATAAACGCTTAGATTACTTTAAATCCTATACACAAGAAAAGGGAATTTATAACGAGAAATTCATTTTCCAAGGGCTATTTACTGCCCAATCTGGATACGACTTGATGAAAGAGGCTATCGAAAAATTAGGAGATAACCTTCCACAAGCCTTTTTTGCAGCTAGTGATAGTTTGGCAATCGGTGCTCTTCGCGCTCTTCAAGAAGCCAGCATAAGCATACCAGAGCGCGTCAGCATTATTTCCTTTAACGATACTATTCTAACCAAGCAAGTGTTCCCTCCACTTTCCAGTATTACCGTCTACACCGAAGAAATGGGACGCACAGGAATGGATATTTTGAACAGAGAAGTCCTTCACGGCCGTAAAATTCCAAGTCTGACCATGCTAGGAACCAAACTAACTCTCAGAGAAAGTACCTTGCATTAAGCACAACAACTGAACATAAAAAAAACCTAATAGAGATTCTCAAATCTCTATTAGGTTTTTCTTTTTATACTCAATGAAAATCAAAGAGCAAACTAGGAAGCTAGCCGCAGGTTGCTCAAAGCACTGCTTTGAGGTTGTAGATAAGACTGACGAAGTCAGCTCAAAACACTGTTTTGAGGTTGCAGATAGAGCTGACGTGGTTTGAAGAGATTTTCGAAGAGTATTAATCCATCACAATCATAGACTTAATGGTCTTACGTTCATCCATAGCCTTATATGCTTTGTCAATATCTTTCAGTTTATAGCTTGAAGTAAAGACACGGCCTGGATTGATCTCACCATCAAGGACAGCTTTAAGCAAGAATTGCTTATCGTATGTTGTCGCAGAAGCTGCTCCACCTGCAACAGAGATATTTTGCATAAAGGTTGAACCAAGAGCACGATTCTTATAATGTGGAACTCCTACAAATCCCATGCGACCGCCATTATGAAGGACACCCAGTGCTTGCTCAACAGCCGCTTCAGTACCGACGCACTCAAGAGCGGCGTCTGCTCCACCACCGAGAATTTCTCGCACCTTGGCAATGCCTTCTTCTCCTCGTTCAGCTACAACAGCTGTCGCTCCTGATTCCAAGGCCATTTTTTGACGATCTTCGTGACGACTCATGAGGATAATTTGTGAAGCGCCACGCATTTTAGCTGCGATGACAGCACATTGCCCAACAGCCCCATCGCCAATAACGACAACTTTATCCCCTGGTTTCACATCTGCCACACGCGCTGCATGATAGCCTGTCGGCATGACATCAGCTAGAGTCAAGAGAGATTTAAGCATCCCTTCTGTGTAGTCAGACGGTTGTCCAGGGATTTTAACAAGTGCCCAATTGGCATAGTGGAAGCGGAGGTATTCAGCTTGGAAATTCCCTCCTAGGTTATTTCCGATATGATTGTCACAAGAACCATCAAATCCTGCACGACAGGCATCACACTCCCCACAACCATGAGTAAATGGTACAATCACAAAATCACCGGGCTTGACCGTTGTAATGGCTTCTCCAGTTTCTTCAACGATTCCAATCGCTTCGTGTCCACTATTTTTATGACCCGCTTTGATATCTGGATTACGATAGCTCCAAAGGTCTGAACCACAAACGCAAGCACGAACTACACGGATAATAACATCATCTGATTCTTGAATACTTGGACGCTTGACTTCTTCAATACCAATCTGACCTGCCTTAGTATAAACTGCTGATTTCATAAAATTTCCTCTCTGTATCTAACTACCTTTAGTATACACTTTTTAGCAAACTTTCGCTCATTTATACTACGTCTCATTAATGATGATGATGTTCATGACTTTTATCTACTTCCAACTCTTCGACCTTTCGCTTATGGGCTTGGTGAGTTTCTAGGTCTGCATCAACCTCAATGGTGATATTTTGGAAACCACAATCTTTGAGTAGGGTTCGAATCGATTCCTTGCAAAGCTCCATCTGTTCAATTTCTTTTAGACAAACATGGACAATAGCATTTTTCTCCAAACCATCCATGGTCCAGAGATTGAGCTGATTGATACTAGCTATGTGGTCCAGTTGCTCCAAATCACTCTTTACTTGATGGATATCCACTCCTTCTGGCACAGCATCCAAGAAAATCTTGAGAGTAGACCAAAAACGTGGAATAGCCTTTAACAGAATGAAGAAGGAAATGACAAGAGATAAGAGCGGATCCAGAATATACCAGTCGGTAAATCGCAGAACAATGGCCATTAGGATGACGGCCACCCAACCCAAAGTATCTTCCAGAAAATGAAGACTCAGAATAGACTCATTCTTGGTTTTTCCTTTACGAACTACTAGACTTGCCAGCACATTAATGCTAACAGCAATGATTCCTAACCATAAGATTCCCTCATCGTTGACCGGTTGTGGATTAAAGAGTTTCGTTATATTTTCTAAAATAACGAGAACAGACCCTGTTATTAGAATCACAGCCGTTACCATGGCCCCCAAGAGGCTAAAGCGCTTATAGCCCAAGGTATAGTGGCTGTCTTCTTCACGATTAGAGACTGTTTCTAGAAAGGCTGATACCCCAATTGCGATTGCATCTCCCAAGTCATGAACGGAGTCAGCAAGCACAGCACTAGAACCAAAAATCCCTCCTGCGATAAACTCAATAATGGCATAACTCAAATTTAAGAAAAAAGCTAACCAAACAGCACCTTTCGTTGACATTTTCCCATCCTCCTTTGGTATAATTGTAGTATAATTATTTCCTTTACTAGTATTATCTCTTACTCCGAAAAGAAAGGATAGGGGCAAACTGTTTACTTTGTAAGTTAATGAACAGTTTGTTCAAAGTGTCCATATGACTGCTCAAGATCGTCGCATTACCAAGACTCGAAAAGCTATTTATACTGCTTTTTTACAATTACTAAATCAAAAAAATTTTGAATCCATCACTGTTCAGGAGATTATTGACCTAGCAGATGTCGGTCGTTCCACCTTCTACAGTCACTATGAGAGCAAGGAATTACTCCTAGACGAGCTCTGCCGTTATCTCTTTCATCATCTTTTTGAACGTGAGGAAAATATAACTACAAATGCTTACTTGACACATATCTTTTCACATTTTAAGAAAAATCAGGACCACGTCACCAGTCTTCTTTTCTCTAAAAACGACTACTTCCTCCGTCAATTGCAGAAAGAATTGGAACACCATGTTTATCCTATGGTCGCAGAGGACTTGCAAGTTTCCTATCCTAATATTCCTGCTTCTTATCTCAAACACTATGTTGTAACTAACTTTATCGAAACATTGACCTGGTGGCTGAAAAAGGGGAAATCTTACACGGAGGATCAAGTAGTGAGATTTTACTTAGACGTCATGGGGATGAAGTAGCAAACACAACTATAGATTTCATATCCACTCAAAAGAAAAATACCTGTCAACATTCTATCATTCAAATATTCCATTCACCATGAATATTTTGCCTCTACTTTCTATTTAGTAATCTGATCAAATTATGATTTTTTAAGCAAGTACATTAACTAAAAAAATTCTAAGACAAGGAGCCTTAGAATTTTTTTATCGTAACCAACTTTCGTCTAACTGGCCTTTACTTTTGCTAAAAGCTTTCCCATGTTCATCAATAACAGCATGAATCTCTTGGCATTGTTTGAGAGTGAGTCCTTCCAATACATTACAATAAACAGCATGCATTTCATTATAGGTATCAAAATTTCCAAATCCTAATCGTCGAAAAAGTCTTCTAGCATATTCGTCCGAAATAAAAACTGAACGATCAAAAAGATATAGTAAAAGTGCATCTGCAGTCTCTGGTCCAATCCCTTTTAACTCCAAAAGTTGCTTCCGTAAATCTTCTGTTCCAATCCTAGCAAGAACCTCAAAACCACCATTTTCTCTTAGCCAGATTAGAAGTCCCCTAATCGTTTGAGACTTTTGCTTAAAAAATCCAGCAGGTCGAATACGTTCCTGTAAATCTTCTAGTGATAACCCTAGGATACCCTCTACTGTCATGACATCCATAAGACCAGCTAAAGCCAACTTAGCATTTTTCTCAGATGTTCGCTGGATAAGAATAGTCGATACCAGATCTTCAAGCTTGTTATCCGATTGCCACCAATTTTGTTCTCCATAGTGCTTACAGAGTCGCAAAAGAGTCTCTTGTATTTCTTCTTGCCTCATCATTTCTTCAATAATCCCTGTTCCACCAAGAAATCATGTGCAACAGTATAAGCATCCTTACCATCAATACCAACCTGATAGTTCATCTGACTCATCTGGCTCTCGGTGATTTTACCAGCTAGTTTATTGAGGACTGCTTCCAACTCAGGATGTTTTTCGAGTAATTTAGCTTTCATCAGTGGAGCGCCTTGGTATGGAGGGAAGAGTTGTTTATCATCCTCCAAAACCACTAAATCATAACGAGCAATTTCAGCATCTGTCGAGTAAGCATCTGTAATTTGAATGTCCCCTGACTGGATGGCTTGGTAGCGAAGGGCTGGCTCCATGGTTGCCACATTGAGATTCAATCCATAAACAGACTGCAAGCCCTTGTTTCCATCCTCACGATCGTTAAACTCTAGAGTGAATCCTGCCTTGAGCTGTCCTTCCACTTTTTTCAAGTCTGAAATCGTCTTAAGTCCATATTCTTGCGCAATTTTTTTGGGAACTGCTATAGCATAAGTGTTTTGATAAGCCATGGGTTTAAGAAAGGCTAGTTGATCCTGTTTGGCAATGCCATCACGAGCCACCTCGTAAACCTTTTCTGGGTCATGCCCAATTTGTGGAGATGGTTGGAGGAGACTCTCTGTCACTGTTCCAGAAAATTCTGGATAGATATCGATATCACCCTTTTTCAGCGCTTGATAAAGGAAATCTGTCTTCCCAAAGTTAGGCTTGACCGTCACCGTCATATCCGTATTTTCCTCAATGAGAAGCTTGTACATATTCATGAGAATTTCAGGCTCAGGCCCCAATTTCCCAGCTATGACTAGATTTTCTTTTTCTGTCTGAGGAATCATGCTTGGAGCATAACTAACTCCCAAACCAAGGAGCATCACCGCAAAGGCTGCAACAATCGTACGCAACTTTGCCTTTTCCAACCATTTGAGAATGACATTGAAAAGAATGGCCAAGATAGCCGATGAAATAGCCCCGATTAAAATCAGACTAGCATTCCGACGATCAATTCCCAAAAGGATAAAGGATCCCAATCCTCCAGCTCCAACAAGAGCGGCTAAAGTCGCTGTCCCAATGATCATAACGGTTGCTGTACGAACCCCCGATACAATGACGGGCATGGCCAGTGGAATTTCAAACTTCTTAAGTCGCTCCCACTTGGTCATCCCAAAAGCAATCCCTGCCTCCTCAAGACTAGGATCAATACCATTCAGGGCTGTGATTGTATTTTCTAAAATCGGGAAAATAGCGTAAATGACAAGGGCTGTGAGAGCTGGTAAGGTTCCAATCCCCATGAAAGGAATAAAGAGCCCCAACAAGGCCATTGAAGGAATGGTCTGAAAAATACCCGCAACTTGCAGCACCCAGGTCGCTGCTTTTTTATGACCATTTAGATAAACCGCAAGTGGGATGGTCAGAAAAATAGCAACCAATAAGGTCAAAAGCGATAATTGTAAGTGTTGACCCAGAGCTGTTACCCATTCACTAAATCGCTCCTGAAAGGTTGAAATGAAATTAGACATGAAGGCTACCTCCAAACAAGTTCGCTACAAAGTCTGTCGCAGGCGCTTGTAAAATTGTTTCAGGTTCTGCGACCTGGCGAATTTCTCCATCTTGTAAAACTGCAATTCGATCCCCTAATTTTAAAGCCTCATCCGTATCATGAGTAACGAAGATGGTAGTCATGCCGAATTCTTTGTGCAAATCTTTGGTAAGAGCCTGCAACTGCTTGCGAGAAATGGCATCGAGAGCAGAGAAAGGCTCATCCATCAGCAAGATTTTTGGTTCCCCAATGATAGCCCGCACAATCCCAATCCGCTGTTGCTCCCCACCAGATAACTCACTAGGTATGCGCTTTGCATACTCTGCAGCAGGCAGACCCACCTTGTCCAAGAGTTCTTCTGTTTTAGAGGAGATTTGTTCCTTGCTCCAACCCTTCATCTCAGGAATCAATGCTATATTTTCAGCAACTGTTAAATTTGGAAATAGGGCAATAGCTTGAAGGACATAGCCGGTACTGAGACGTAACTCCCGTTCGTCATAGTCTTTGATGCGTTTCCCATCCATATAGATATTACCATCCGTTGGCTCCAAGAGACGGTTAATCATCTTGATCATGGTGGTCTTACCAGATCCTGAAGGACCCACTAGCACCATGAATTCTCCATTTTCAATGCGGAGATTGACATCTTTTAAAATGTTTTTATCCGTGTAGCGCAAGGCTACATGTTTGTATTCAATCATGTTCTTCCTCAATAAGTTTTCTGTCTCTAATAATATCCAATAGGCTGCTTGCTGGATGCCCTAAGACTTTTTCGATATCTGTTGAAACCCCAGCCTGTTCGCCAGCTTTAATCGCTGTATAGGTGCTGACCCAGGCATCGTACTCCCAAGTTTGTGCTGGCCATTTTTCCCGTGACTCATAGGCTTCTTCTACTGATTCATCTACATACATGATGGCCTTACCGGTCTCCTTTGAGAGAAGCGCTACGATTTTTTTCATAGAAAGATTCTCAGGCCCTGTCAGATTCAAGCTTTGATTTTCCCACTCCTTAGGATTTAAAAGAATCTTTGCTGCAACCCTAGATGTATCCTTACGGGCAACAGCTGACACAAGGCCACTGCTAGCCGGACCACGAATCTCTCCATTTTCAAGCGCCATATCAATCAGAAAGTCCAAGTAAAAATTATCTCTCAAAAAAGTGTAGGTGAACCCTAACTCCTTGATATAGGCTTCCGTCTGGGCATGATCTCGAGACAAGGTAAAAGTTGCCTTCTCATCTGCCCCATAAAAGGAGGTATAAACAATATGCTGCACCCCTGCTAGTTTTGCAGCATCTAAAAACTCCTTGTGCTCCTTGACACGCTCTGGATTTTCCCGAGCAGATACCATCAACAAGGTATCGATACCCTTTAAGGCCTCAACCACCTCTGGAGTATTGGCATACACCATCTTACGAATTTCCGCTGACGCGTAGACTTTTGCACGTTCTGGGCTTCTTGCCAGATGGATAGAAGCAATTCTTTGCTGATCGACAAGATCAGCCACATAAGAGCCTAATTTCCCTGTTACACCTGTTATTCCAATCATAACTGTTACTTCCTTTCCCTACATATCATTTTCTTTAGCTTTTAGATTGGAGATAATTCGCTCTTGATAAGCTTCAAATTCTTGGATTTCTTGATCCGAAAAGCTTTGGTAGAAAATTTCACCCAATTCTTTACTAACACGGTCTCCAATTTCTTTTTGCGCCCAACCGAGGTCTGTCAAAGAGATATATTTTTTCCTTTTATCTTGTGTGCAAGGTTGAATCGTGACCAAGCCTTGTTCTTCCAATTTCTTAACCATACTGGTCAATGTATTATTGGCTAGACCCGTCGCAAGAGCGATATCGGTCGCTGTAGCGCACCCTGACTCTTGCTTCCACAAAATCGTTAAAATTTTTCCCTGTTCACTTCTGTATTGAGCATCTGGTTCATTGCTCAAGAGTTTTTGAAAGATACGCCCGTTTAACAATCGAATCTGTAGAGCTTGGTAGCCTCCTAACATCTTGTCCATTTTGTCTCCTTTTTTGTTCTATATCGAACTTTTTAATTATTGTAACACCCTAAATTACATCTGTCAACTATTTCGATATGGAAATAATAAAAAACTTCCTACCAAAAAGTAGAAAGTCAGCATTTTTATAAAATTAAACATACATCACATATGAAGCATTCCTCTTAAAGAAATTACTATGGACTAGATAAGGATCATACTTAGAATTTTGACTAGAAACCAAACATAAAGGAATGATAAAAATTTTTATAAAATATAGTAAACAAAAGAATAAGAAAAGACTAAAACTAAGAGTTTTTAACTCAGGAAAGTAAAGATAACAGACAATTGATGTATTCAATAGAATATTAAATCCCCTAGCAAAACTAGCTGATAAGATATTCGTCTTGATCTGAGGATTAAAAAGTTTGACAAGAAACAAGGCTAATAAAGAAGTATTATAGATACAAATTGGCTTGTAATCATGACGATAGAGAACTAAAAACAAGAACAAAGAATGCTATAGCGGATTGAACTTAGAGTAATACAATATAGATTCTAAAACATTTTTAGCAGCCTTGGTGTACTGTTCTAGATTCATTCTACTATATTTTCCGTATAAAAGCAGACGAATGTCTACTAGGAATGTTGAGGTTTAGCAGACTATTGGGAATGATGATGCTATAGATTCCTTATCTCAAATACTGCCGTATGAATCCACTCGTTATTCATTTGAAAGTCATTTTCTATGATTTTACTAAAGGTGAAACCATTTTTTAAAAGCACTATCTGAGAGGCCTGATTGTCCCTTGCCGTCCCTGCGATAATCTTATGTAAACCATAAGTAGTAAAGGCCTTTTCTAAAACGAGTTTAACTGCTTCGCTTGCATAACCTAAATTGGTAACATTTTCTCCAATCCTATATCCAAGTTCTGCTATTTTTTATCCTTCCCTAAAACACTTAAATTGATTCTTCCAACCATAATGCCTTGTGCGTCTCTAATAAGATGCATGTAGACATCATGATTCTCTTGTTCCCTTAACAATTCCCTTGTAATTTCTTTAAAACCTTCTAAGTCAAAATAGTGAGCTGGTCTAGGAGGTAAACTTCGCTCAAAATACTCCCGATTTTCTTTTTCAAAAGAATAGATATCTATACTATTGTCTTCAGACATCAGCTCTAAACTTATCATTGTAAACCATCTCCTATCATTCTCTAAACTCAAATTTACTCATGTTCACACAAAGTGACATTTACAAAATTTAAAGAGATATCTTTATTTTTTTCATATCGTATCTACATTGTAACACAAGATACTATGAAGAAAAATAATATCCATCAAGGTCCTCATAAATTCCAACATCTTACTAAACAGGCTGGAAGGCCTATGGAAGCTATTTCGGAGGCACTAACACGCAGCGATTCAAGTACAACTCGAATTTATGTCAATGCTCCTGGCAGAACAAATGCATCGCTTATCCTACCATTTAGTCACCGCTCAAACTTTAACTTGACATCTAGAAATTCCAATCGTGGTTTAGCATATTTCAAAGTAAGATGAAGTTTTCAAGGGTGCGACCAGTTATCTTTGTAAAACCATTTAATAAAAGTCACTCGTCCAGAAGGGCACTGGCTTATAGTCTTTTAAAGACTGAGAAAGTTCTCTATTCCCAAATTCAATCTCAAAATAATCGTATAAGTCTTTGCCATAATAAATAATATCTAAATCCACTACTGATAAAATCGGCATCTCCTGATTCTCATAACTAGGGAGAAAACGATGCCCATATAAGGGGATTAGTCGAGGTGCTGCTTCTAACATTTTCCTGATTTGAATATTTCTGTCCAAGAGTGTAGTTGGCTCGCTCCCCCAAGAGGCATCCCACACCAGTTCATCCAAACTTTCCAAAATTCCATCATAGGGAGCAACTAGGCTCCGTTTTATATGTTCTATATTTTCAGCTGAGAAATTTCTCCAGTTATAAAAACCTTCTGAAATAGGCAACAATTGTTGATAAACTGCCAGCCACTGCTCAGGAAATTCAATTCCATAGATTGTCTCGACTTTTTGTATTTCTTCATCACTTAGACCTGGTTCCAAAGAAATGCCATTCTCGAGCAATAGCGTCTTAATCCTATCGATTTTCAAAAGATCTCCAACCATTTCCTCTCCTCCTATTCACTCCCTATTTTATGGAGATTAGAGCACATGTCACTTCTTAGCTAAACTAAAATGACTTCAAAAAATCAACCAACCCATCATGTAATTGTATATTCTCATTTAAAACTTCCTTGCTCTCTTTATCAGATAGCTCCAAGTTCATATTACGATAGCCATCCAACAATTCCATCGTCAAAACCAAAGTATCATAACTGACATTAAAGAGCAGTTCTTCTTTAGTTAAATCACTTTGATGGAGATTCATATTTACAGCTTGTTCCTGGATGATTTTTAGTTCTTGTAAAAATATTGCTTGCTGATCTGTCATACTTCATCTAGTCTTTCTATTTTTATTAGGGGTATATTGAACTTCCTTATCGCATAAGCTGGAGATTCAAGTTATCAAATTTTTCTCTTTGACAAATGAAGATTGTTTCTTTATAAGATAAATTTCCTGAATAATTCTGGAATTCCACTTACTTGTGTAAATAGAGTCTTTACAGCAAAATTATTATCGTAAAAAACGACTTCTTGAAAGACATTATCCATTCTCCACTCGATATCTGTATAGAGAATATCATTATTTTCGACACTAACTATTTCAAACCAACCTATTGTCACTCCATAAAAAATAATCTCTTCCAATATCTGAGTTGAATATCCTTTATTTTTAATAAAAAACGAAAATAAAGTCGAAATAATAGCATCTTCTTCAGCTATCGAGAGTAAGAATTCTCTTAAATCTTCAAAAGTCATTTTATTTACCTCCAGTCGAAGGAATTCTGCCTTCACTTGCAGATAATCTTGTTTTAAATAAACTCAACTACAAGGTTCATCCTAGCACCAAGTCACTATCGCTCAACTACTAACAATCTCCTTTGAGGATTCAAACAAGGTATTGATTTCAAAACTGAGTCCCTATCTAATCAGATGTACTTACTGGATAAATGAAATAAGGTACGAATTGCTATCGTTTATCATTAGATATTCTAAAATAGCCATTATACTACTCTTCAAAATTCACCTTTAGCCAAAAAGCTTCTATATCACCCTTCTCATTTAACGCTGCAATACAATCTGGATAAAACTCAACATACTCTACTGAATCTGATAATTTTTCCTTACCAAAATAAGTATATCCTTTACTTGGTGAATAATAACTTACCCAACTATCTGATTGCACAAATCGAATACTATCCCCTAAATCTAAATGACATTCATCCAATAATAGAATAATACTCCCTTTATTCGAGTTAGGAATGAGAACATCTCTTTCTTCTGCTTTTAATACCTGAGGAAAAAATCCAAAAATTTGTACGCACGCATTGCTTTCTGAATCAAAGCCAAGTTGGAGTGTGTCAAATAATATGTAGTAATCAGAATTTTTTATAGGTATGGAATCAAAACTATATTCTTCTGGTCTATAAACTAATCGTCTATAGTCCATATCATATTCTTTTGTAATTTTAAACATATATAATCGCCTTCTAAAGTTAAAATGGACAATAGGTTTTGTAGCCATATCAAACACTAACTTAAAATTTCTAGCACTTCATCCAGTATGAGCATCTGAAGTAGCCAACAATCATCCCTTGACCAAGTATTATCTTTTGAATCATCACCAGCGCTCGTAGGTTTAGTTCCCCTAGATTACTATCCTTGATTCCAACTCCTAAAATCCCACTCCGCCTGTAATCTGGGTAATGAGTTCTAAATGTTCTTTTATGCCAACCTTGTCAATATTGGTTAGTTCCCTTTTTCCTCCCAGTACAAGAAGAGGAACAAAACCAAAGCATTGATTGTAATCCAAGTTCCCATACTCCTTAACCGCTTCTTCATAGAGAGGAATATCAAAAAAATCTTCTAAAAAACTATCATCATCTAAAAATTTGATAAAATGATCCATCCGTTGTGTCATCACATCAAAATCATTGTTCGCATAATAAATGATATCAATAAAGCCGTTCTGAGTGTAGATAATTATATCCCCAAAACAAGTAACAAATAATGGAACTCCATTTGTTCCTCTGAAATATGTAGCTTCTACAAATTCTACATATTCTTCTGGATTGATAATTTTTAGATAACCATCAAGTAAAAATCCCAGTCCATATTGTTGCCACAATTCCACTAATTCGTCTGGAACTTTTGAGGCATACTTTTCAATGACTTCTTCTGGCATCGCTGCAAATTTGGTAAATTGTAAGTTCATTTTTTCTCCTAGTATTGTAATTTAACATTTAAGTAAATTTTATTTAAGTCTTCAAAAGGTGTGGTTCTAACGATTTCATCCACAACATTATCTTTAATAGTAATTGCTGTAATATTTTTAGACTATAGCGAAATTATCGTAGAATCTATCCCAAACTCTAGAAAATTTTATTTTTAACCGAAGTAAAAAAATAAATCTTTACAAAAATCAATCTCCTCTTGAGTTAAATCTCCGTTTTTTTCTTTGTCTAAACTATATAGCACACCTCTCACAGTATTAACAGACTTTGCTTGCTCTAACATTTGTAAACGTATTTCAGGATTATCAATGTATTTAATAATAATATTACATAATTTTTCTTTAACATCATCATAATTCATATTAGTCACCTATAAGATCCACTTTTTAAAATTCAATTACCGAATTAGTTTTCAATTGTGGATAGTCTCCTTTCCCATATTCGGGATAATAAGATGTGATTGGCTCCAAAACTTTTCCTGTATCTCCGGCTTCCTTAGGAACATACACATTATCCATTATCTGAAGTATATCGAACTCTCCACGAAGTTTCACATTACTCCAAGCAGGAGATATTTGATAAGCATCTTGCATCTTACTAGCTAAATCAAATTTAGATAAACCGATGTAACTTCTAGGGGCTTCCATGGTCCTCATTGTCTGTTCAGCATACTTAGAATCCATATGATGATAAAACGTTGATGCAAAGTTCTATACATAAAAATCTGATTTAGATGTAATTTTAGACACTGGTAAAGCTAACACAAGTTATCGTACCAGCAAGGCAAGTAGTTTACTAGTCGCCCCAGGCAATTCTAGTTGTTGAACAGGAATCATATCCTTGCGTGGCCTCGTGACTAGTAAATCCCCTGCCATCGGCTTCGTCATAAGCAAATCAACCGTAGAAACTCAAACTATTTGGCTACTTCGGCCTTCAGTCACTGCCTTAATCAACTACCGTCCTGACTATCATAATATCTTTCTCATACATAGTCAAGTCCTCCCCTAAAAAGACACCAAGTGAAAATCCTTAAATATCCGTAAACACTGATCGTATCGTATCGATTAATTTTTTGTTACCACTGACTTCGTCAGTTTGCAGCCACATTTGTAAGCGACTAAAGTCGCAACAACTGCGTCAATTGCGCTAATTTAGTAAGAACGTACAAAAAAGAACACCCCGAAAGGTGCTCTTTGTAAGTATAGTCATTCTTTCGAAGAACGTTTACTAAATTGTGATGCTTTACGAGCTTTTTTCAATCCTGGTTTGAAAAGTCTGGCTTTTAGGAAAGCTCAAAAGCGCTTGATAGGAAACGTCCTAAGAGTTTCTTCTGATTTCAATTTCAATAAATAAGAATTTATATATCTATAATAGTGAAATTTCTTAACGCAAAACTTTCAATCCTATCCTCTTCCTTCTTATCCTAATAAAGTTTGTAATATTGGAATAACAACGATAAATAGAACCGTACTTAGAGTCACCACATTCGTAGAGAACTCCACATCTCCTTTTCCTTGATTAGCAAGGATTGGGAGAACAGCTAGAGCTGGTGTAGCGGACTGAATCATAAAGGTCTTAAATTCTACTGTCGCCATATTTGGAGCAAAGAATTTCAATACAAGAAGCATGATTAGAGGAGCTAGGATAAAGCGTCCAACTAAAGTGACAATTGTATCTTTATCAAAAGTAATAGTTTTCAAACCTGCCTTTGCAAGAACGATACCAATATAAATCAGAGATAGGGGAGTGACGATATTTCCAACATAGGTTAAGGTATTCGTTGCGAAATCTGGAATAGAGATTCGGAGAATCAAAAATAGCAGAGCCACAAGAAAACCTACAAGCGGGGCTGGTAGTAATTTCTTCCAATCAAATTTAGTTTCCTTCTTGCTTTGACCCGATTTACTATCGCTCGTCATCAAATACACGCCCAATGTCCAAGTGGAAATCGTGTTGGTGATATAGTAAATTAAGAAATAAGGAAGAGCCTGATCCCCAAAAAGAGCAACGTTTAAAGGTAAACCAATAAAAATAGTGTTGGCATTCACAAAGGTATTAATCATGGTTCCTCGCCGTCCTGGACGAACCTTGAAAACCATAACTACAATATAAGCTACGATATAGCCCAAGATAAAGGCCACAAATGTATAAAGGAGACCTCCAGAAAGACTGATTAGTTTATCTAGTGTTAGGTATTTCATTACTGACACAAAGATTGACGCTGGCAAAGCTACATTCATGATCAAACGAGATAGGTTAGGTCCAAAGGCATCTCCAAACCATCCCTTCACCTGAAGAATATACCCCAAAACAATGATAGCGATAATCGGAATGATACTCGTAATCGAGGTTAAAAAGAGTGACATAGGTATCCTTTCTAAATTACTTAAGTCCACAGCCCATACAAATCTGTCGCTAGCGAAGGATAGACAGCAGCAGTGAATTATTTATACTCTGGATACCACTTCAAATCACGAACTGCTTTGGCCATATCTGTTTCCTTAGCACGCGCAAGACCTTGCTCTTGTGCTTTTTTAGCGACTGCTTCTGCTACTTTAATAGAAACATCTGCTACATACTTGAACGGTGGCAAGACAGGAGCTCCTGGTTGGCCTGGATTGACAATACCACTCAATGAATGAGCTGCTGCTCCAATCATTTCATCAGTCAAAAGACTTGCTTCAGAAGC
Source organism: Streptococcus infantis (assembly GCF_047465035.1). Taxonomy (GTDB): domain Bacteria; phylum Bacillota; class Bacilli; order Lactobacillales; family Streptococcaceae; genus Streptococcus; species Streptococcus infantis_T. The sequence goes on along the minus strand of NZ_JASHAQ010000007.1, from coordinate 36,693 downwards.
CAGCATACCTAGACCAAGACCTGGGTAAATCAAGGCATTATTGGCTTGACCAATCACATAGTCGACACCTTTATAAGAAACTGTATCAGCAGGAATTCCTGTTGCGACAAAAGCTTTGCCATCTGACCATTCAATCAAATCTTTGGCACTAGCTTCTGCTAGTTTGGTTGGATTTGACAAAGGGAAGATCATCGGACGTTCTGTATTTTCACACATAGCTTCTACTATTTCTTTAGTGAAGGTATTAGGTTGAGTTGAAGTTCCTACAAGAATGGTTGGCTTCACAGTCTTCACTACTTCAAGCAGGTCAGTCAACTTGTCTGCGTTACTAAAGTCGGCACGTTTCTTAGCAAACGGTTTTTGTTCAGGGGTCAGGTCATCCATGTCATCAAAGAGAAGACCTTGTTTATCAACCATAAAGAAATGTTTATAGGCTTCTTCTTCAGAAAGACCTTCACTCACCATTTCACGAAGAACACGAGCGGCAATTCCTGCGCCCGCAGTACCACCACCATAGCAGAGATAAACTTGATCTGTTAATTTTTCACCACTAATATCTAGTGAACCAAAGATACCACCCAAGGTAACGATTCCTGTACCTTGAATATCATCATTAAAAGTTGGAATTTGTTTCCGGTATTTTTCAAGAATATTGGCAGCATTCGAGCGGCCGAAGTCTTCCCAGTGAAGGTAGAGTTTAGGAAAGAGACGTTCTGCTGTTTGAACAAATTGGTCAATGAAGTCGTAGTAACGATCTCCGCGAACCCGTTCGTGACGATTTCCTAAGTAATTAGGGTTGTTACGAAGTTCTTCACGGTTAGTCCCTGCATCAATAACTAAAGGAAGGACCATAGAAGGATCGATTCCAGCAGCACCCGTGTAGACCATCAATTTCCCAACAGAAATATCGACACCATTTGTTCCCCAGTCACCGATTCCAAGGATTCCTTCTGCATCTGTTACAACAATGAGACGAATCTCGCGATCCCCAGCAGCATTTTTCAAAGTGGCTTCAATATTTTCAGGATGATTGATATCAAGATATCCCGCATATTGGGGATCTACAAAGAGGTCACTATAGCCTTCAATGGTATCTGCAATGGTTGGATCGTATACAATTGGATTGAATTCCTCCAAATGTTGAGAAAAGAGGTAATAGAAAAGAGTCCGGTTGGTATTAAAAATTTCCATTAGGAAAAGACGTTTTTCCAAATCATTGGCTTTTGTTTGCATTTGTGCATAAGTTTGCGCCGCTTGCTCTTCAATCGTTTGAACATACGGTGGCAGTAAACCAATAAGACCTAGTTCCTTTCGCTCCTCTAAGGTAAAGGCAGTACCTTTATTGAGGAAAGGGTTGTTTAAAATATCATGTGCAGTCATAGTGCAACCTCCTTTTTACTTCTATTATACCACTTAAAATGAATTGTTTGGAAAACTTTGTTGTTTTAAAAATACTATTGTGTACGCATATGTTATAATGAGTCTACGAAGGCAATTTTCTAATAAGCTCTTTATACTTAAAACACTATTGTTAATGGCACTTTAAGTTGTTATATTTTATAAAGTTCTGAACTCATAAAACTCTCGATGATCACTCTTTACTAAAAGTTTCGAGTAAAAGAAACTAATCATACAAATTGGCAATCCGAATTAAAATAAATATTATATAAGTTTGTTATACAATACTTTGTATTTTTTAAGATGTTTTTTTGTCATGCAAAACTTGTATTCTATTTATATGACGAATAAAAACTATTTACAACAATATATTTCCCAAAAAGTGAAATATTTTCGAACACAGAAAAAAATGAGCCAGGAAGAACTTTCGGAACAAGCAGGACTCGGGCTTAAGTATATCAATCAACTTGAAAACCAAAATGTGAATCTGACCATTCACAGTCTTGAAAAAGTGATTGTCGCCCTAAAGATGACCCCAGAGGAATTTTTCAATTTTGATAGCCTTGAATCAACCTCTGATAAGACTGACAATCTTTCACTCAAAAGAATCAACATGAAGGTTAAACAGCTCCCTATTGATAAACGAGAAAAGATGTTGGTCATTTTTGAAAGTATCTTAGATAACCTTTGATATCCCTGACTCACTTACATTTTAACCGGTGAATACTCGTATAGTCAAATTGTAGGATACGGATAAAATTTATTTATCTGGTGATTTCCACTTATTTTCCTTCTCCAACTAATGAAAGTGAGCCCCTATGAATTTAAAAGATCTACAATATTTTTATGACCTCTGCCAGCTTCAATCCTATACGGAAGTTGCAAAACAACACAAAGTCAGCCAACCATCTATTTCTTATGCCATCAAGCGCTTAGAAGAATCTTTTAATTGCAAATTGATTCACCACGATCCCTCGCATCGTTCCTTCAAACTCACTCCTCAAGGACAAATCCTTCTAAAGCATACAGAAAAGATCTTACCTGAGGTCATTTCTACTCGCAAAGAAATCAATCGTTCCTTGGCCCAATACTCTACTGTAGGATTCCCTCCTATTATCATTCAGTATCTCTTTGCTGCCTTAAGCGAAAAAGATCAATTCGATTTTTTAAAAAAGGTACGCCCGATCCGCGGTGGCTCCGTAGAATTATTAAATCTTCTCCTCAAAGGAGACCTTGATGCAAGTCTACTCGGCTTGATTGAACCACTCAATCATCCTTCAATAGAGACACATGAACTCTTTCATAAAGAACTGTATGTCGTTTTGTCTAAGAACCATCCTCTTGCTACCGCTCCTTCCCTCACTTTTGAAGATTTAGTAGATCAATCCTTTATACTTTTAGACGAACACTTTGTTCACTTGAAAGCTTTTGAACTGCTTAATCAAAAGTATCAAAACAAGGCAGAAATATTCTTTAAGAGTGACGACATTGTCATCATTAAAGAACTTTTAAAGAAAGGGATTGGCCTTAGTTTACTGGCTGATATCGCACTTTCTGATGAAGATGATGATTTAATAAAAATTCCTCTAGTACCGGAGGACCAGATAACATTTACAGTTTATTACGCTTATCTCAAATCAGCTACACTGTCATCAGAAGTAGAAGCCTTATTTAATCTCATTAAATCATATGAATAGAAAAAACTCTAACTATCAACTACCTGATAGCTAGAGTTTTTTACATTATAGGTATTAGACTAAAGTACGAAGAAATAGGATATGATCGCCAAATTTTTCATTTACCTGATACCCTTCAAGGAGATTTCTAATTATAAATCCACAAGGTGTCAATAAAAAAAGAACACCCCGAAGTCTGACCTGACATCCAGCAGTTTAGTTAAATGGGTTAATATTAGCGAGCCAAGTTGTTTGGCTCGCTTTTTTCGTTGTTTAGTTTTCCGATGAAATTATAGTAAATATCAATCTGAATAATACGATTGCGTTTCGTGCCAGTTGGCTTGTGAATCACAATCTTGTCAATCAGTTCATTCACTATCTCAACGGTTAGTTCTGGTAGCTCTGTATATTTGGAAATTCTCGCCATAAACTTGGAGATATTAAGGCTGTCTTCTTGTTGTTTGGTGAGTTTTTCGGTTAAGTCAGAAATGGAAGTTTGAAGTTGTTTCTGTTCTTCTTCATAGCTCTGACTTAGTTTCACAAAGCGTTCATCTGAAATTTTACCAAGTAGATTATATTCATAAAGCTTCTGAATAATATTGTCAATCTCTTTAGAGCGGTATTCGTCCTTTTGAAGTTGCAGTTGCTGGCGTTTGCTATCCTTGCAGAATTGCGCTTGGCTTTGCTGTTCTATCTTCTTCAAAAAGGTTTCTTGGTCTAATTGGCACTCGTGGATAGTTTGACGAAGTTTGCCACTTATAATCTCAATCAGGGCGGATTTTTGAATGTAGTGGGGATTTTCACAACCATCAATCGGCTTACGGTAGGCAGAACATTTATAGTGGTCGTGATTAAGTCCGTTTTTCTCTTGTGGGCAAAAATAATGCTTTCGCCCACAAGTTCCACAAAAAACTAATCCTGCAAACAAATTCTCGTGACCAGCCCGATTTTTATACCGTTTATTAGACCGCTTATGACTCCTCATCTTCTGAACAATGTCGAATGTTTCTTGGTTGATTATTGCTTCATGGGTATTCTTGAAAACCAACCAACCTTCCTTTGGATTATCCACCTTACGCTTATCTTTGTAAGATTTTGTCCGTGTTCGAAGATTGACAGTGTGCCCAAGATACTCTTCACGCCCTAAGATAGCGCTTAGGGTTTCCCGCGTCCAAAAATAAGGCAAAGTTTCCACATTTGGACTGGAAGAAATAGGTTTCAAACCAATTTCGATTCGGTGGCGATCTGGTTTAAAAATTTTGTCATTTTCTAACCCTTTTGCAATCTCCGAAAGGCTTTTCCCGCTTTTTGCTTCTTGAAAAATCCGTTTCACAACTTCACTGGCAACTGAGTCAATAATCCAATTTTTAGGGTTATTTGAATCTTTGAGATAGCCGTAAGGTGGGTTAGTAGTCACTCGCTCACCAGCTTTGGCTTTAGCTTGAACCACCGCCCGAATCTTCTTGCTGGTATCTGCCGCATACATTTCGTCCATTAAACTCTTGATTGGCAAGAAAATAGAATTAGTTTCATTAGGTTTATTCGAATCTACGCCATCGTTTAAAGCAATAAAGCGGACATCAAAGCTAGGGAAAGTAATTTCCGTTAGTTGACCAACCTTGATATAAGAGCGCCCCAAACGGCTTAAATCCTTTACAAGAAAGTTTGAAACTTGCCGATTTTCCACCAATCGCAAGGCTTCCGAAATAGCTGGACGGTCAAAATTTGTGCCACTGAAACCATCATCAACGAAAAGAACTGGATTTGGCAGTTTTTCTCTCGCTACTACATCAAGAAGAATATTCTTCTGATTGGTAATTGAGTTACTATCTCCGTCCAGTCCATCATCTTGACTTAAGCGACAATAAACCACCGTAATATCTGAAAGTTTTGAAGTGTCTACTTGTCTATAATCTGAAATTGTCAAAGTTCTGTTCATGTGTTTTTCTCCTTTTGGAGTTCACACACCTTATACTTCTATTATACCATTTTTACTACTGTTAAAGTAGTGATTTATCGCTTAAAATCAACCTTTCTAGGACATTTTCAAGATTGTGATTCCCAGTAAAATGGTGACGGATTAAGTAAGTCGTTCGACCAATTCGACAAATTTCATCAGCGGTGTGTGAGGGCTGGTTTGAGTCTCTATCTTGATTCTTCTGGTTCATTCAAAATTCCTCCTTTGATGTAATCTGAATATTCGTCCAAAGTAATCACGGTGAACAGTTCCCAAAAGTTGTATAATTCTTTTTGAATCGCTTTCGAAATCGCCAGCTTACGCTTGTCATCTGGCACAACCCACAAAACATAAGGGAAAACTTGCTTTTGGCGCTGTTCAATACCTGAGCGATAATATTCAATATATTTCTTACAAGTATTCACAATGCGCGCAAGACTTTCCGTGCTTCGGTCTATTTCCAGAAAATAATGGTCTTCGTAATCGTGATTGACTAGCTCCAAATAAGCGTCTGGTTTCAAAGTCATTCCAACACCAGAAAGTTTTTGGTAGCTCCGCCAAGAGTTCGGCTCAAAGGAAAAGGTTTCAAGCGATAGCTTTTCTGAATTTCGAACGGTCTCCAATGTCTCAACAAAAATTTCTGTAATGGCTAAAGTATGTTCAACGTGGTGCTGAGTTGGCTCATATTGATTTTTATAGCGCAAAACAACAGTTTCATCTTGGTTTTTAAGAAATTTTAGTCCCTGAAAAGTAATTTGCCAAACATAAGAAGCAGAGCCACGGCGTGCGCCACCAATTCGCCGTTTTAAGTGTGAAACCAATCCAGCTTTCTTCAGACTTTGCAGTGCAAAATTAGCACGGCGAATGGCGGTTTCAAATCGAGCGCTATCCGCGAAAAAGAGTCTGGCTAGTTGGTTGGTGGTGGCACATCTAGCCTGATTTAAAAAGTATAGAATTTGTGTATCTTCATTTGTTAATTGATTCCATTTCATCTGTTTTGTTCTCCATTAAAATTTAAAGGGTGTGCTTTCCGCAAAATGTGCTTAGTTACGGAGTAAGTCGTGTGAGTGAAAATCCTGAAAACCTTTATTTGTCAGGGGTGGACGGATTTTCTTCATCAACACGATTCGAAGAGCGATTGGAACGCTTTTTACGCCCTAAATCTGTTAATTTTGGGTTAGAATTTTTATTTTTCGAAGCAGATTTTTCAAAAATGTAGTTTTCGAATTGACTTTCAATTTCTGAAATATCTTGTCCGTATCGGCTCAAGCTATTCAAAAATGGCACACGACTATCTCTAATTTTTGGTTTAGGTGGGTAGGTTTTACCGATAATCCAACGGTAGGTGTTAGGAGAGATTTCTGTTCTAATATATGCCCAAAATGGCGGTAAGCTGCAAAAATCTTCCTTGCTAATTTCAAGAGTGGATTTTGCCATGTCGCGGGCTTCATTTAGGTTTAAGCCAAAGACAATTTTATTCGCAACATTGGATTCAATACCAGCTTTTAGCTGAGGTGACATTTGGGCAAGATGTTGAAAGCCAATATTCCAGCCAACATTAAATTGGCGAGATTGCGAAAGTGCTTCGTCTAAGTTAGAATTGGGGATTCCTAGGAAACTTGGTGTCTCATCAATATAGATAAAGACTGATTGGCGTTTGCTTGGCTCAACTGACGACTGGCGCAAAATTAACATCCAGAGCATAGAAGTAATAAGACTACCAATTAGCTTCGTAGACTCTGAACCAATTACCGCTTTATTTAGTGGAATCAATACGATTTTTCGGCTTTTAAAGATTTCTGCAAGACTGAAATTTGGATTAGTTTGTCCCAACATTGCCCGAAGTTGCGGGCGAAGCAAAAACTGTCGGAATTTATTCAAAATGGGGTTTAACATCTGGTGACGTTGGGCTTCACTGAGCAGTTCAAACCAGTTCCAAAAACTTTCCAAGCCGATAGGGTCTTTGAGTTCTTTCAGCAGTTTATTGCGAAACTGCTTGTTAGTGAGTAGGCTCGGTAGCATCACCAAAGAACTGTTTGGGATCCTAGCAAGAGTTAAAAAACTATGTGATAGAATATCCAGTGAGTAAATTCCAAAATGTTCAGGATAAAGTCCTTTAAATAGTTCCAGTAGATAATCTGCAATAACTTCTGGCTCAATACCATATCTAGTTAGCTCAAAAGGGTTTATACCAACAACTCGTTTGGCAGTTGGCGAGATGACTACTATATCTTCATCGTGTTCAGCTGATGTGCGCTCTAATAGTTCATGAGTGAGTTGACCTTTGGCATCCACCACAACAACGCTATGATTTTTCGACTGTATATCTGATAAAATCAAGTGACTCATAGTGGTGGTTTTTCCGCAACCAGTTGAGCCGAGAAAAACAGTGTGCTTTTTGCCAGCTTGTGCTGAAATTTGGATTGGTCTGGATTGACTTTCAACCGTTTGCGCCAAACTTCGCTGATTTTTTCGGTTAATATTGTAGCCTAAAGGTGGCACTACTAATTTAGGGTGAACATTTGGCACACCTGCAATATTTTCTTCCCCAATAGGTAAAAGCATGAAACAAGCTAAGTCTGAGACAGATAAACTATATGGGAAAGCCCAAGAAGGTTGCGCTTGATTGAGTTTTTGGATAGCTAGTGGTTTTAATTCAATGGTTGCATTTGATTCCATCATGCGAAAACTACTAAGTAGGCTAGTAAGAAATTCCTTTGTTCGCAAAATACTGCGAGATTGGATACCAAGACGAATTTCACACTTAAAAGTAGATTGGTTCAACTTTTGGCGCATAAGCTTCTTGGAGCTTTCGGATAGTTCAGGAATATTGTTGGTGATTACTTGATACCACTTAGCAGATAAATTAGTTAGGTCTTTTGGTTGAGGGCGAGGTGGTGAGCCTGCACCAATGACCAACTGAACAACTACTGTTTCATTTGGCTGAAGTATTTTTGAAATTGTAAGGCTTGAACGTATCATGTTTTCTACAGAGTCCGTTTTTAAAGCATAGTGAGATTCTTTGATATTCACTAACCGCGCAACCGAAAGTTTTTCACGTTTAGGAGCTCTTGAAAACTGCATTTTGCGGTATGATTGAATTAGTTGGCTGATATGACGTTTATCTTGTTCTTCCGTTCCTAGTAGATAGCGCACGCGATTCTTAGATAATCGAATTTCAAAAATAACCGCTTTGCGCCGACTTAACCCCACCAGTTGACCCAACATAGCTTTCACATCATCTATTTCAAACGGACGCATCCAGTTGAGTTCACTCCAAGATAGTGCTTCGAATTTTCTTTTCATCTCTACCTCCATTCTTTAGATTTAATAATCCGAAAGGCAAGCCAGCCGATGAAAACAACCACAGTCGTCAAAACCAAGAACCACCAAACTTCCAGAATTAGTTTCACCGCCCAGTTAATAAGCCAAGCACAAGCAACAAATCCAAGAATATATGCCATTAGTTTTCTCATAGCTGGTCTCCTTTCTGTCTCCATTTATACAAGAAAGTTGGTGAAAAGTTAAATTTAGCTGCCTTCAGTTTTAAGAGCGATTGGAATGAAATTCAAGCAATGAAACAGTAGTATATTTCAACATATTTTGACCATTTGTCTAGTCTAAACAATCCGTCTATTTTCTTGAAATTTTTCGCATTTCTGCTTTAGCAACCAAGAAAAGTTGATTGATTTCTTGCCGTTTTTCCAGAAATTCTGCCAGGGCGATTTCTTCTTCACTACAGTGCTTTTTGTCTTCTTGTTCTGGTTTTTCGAACCACTCCCAAAGAAATACGGCAATAACGATAATCATAAAAGCTATAAAGTAATCCATCATAAAGCTACCTCATTTCATCTTTTCAGTAGCGTAATAAGTGAACGCTTTTAGAATATAATCTGTATATGCTTTAGCTTCTGGTGTATTTTTGAGTATTTCAGTCTGAGTAAGCACCAGATTGCCCACTTTATATAAAATATCGCTAGCGAGAAGCTCCAAGGCTTGATTATCTGCCATCGCTTCACTCAGTGTTTTAGCCACTTCTAACTGATAGGGGCTAATAAGTTGAGAAAGTTCCACTTTTGGGGTCGATTTTTGAATATGATTCATGAGATTTCTCCTTTGATTTTGGTATAATTATTTTAAGTTAGCTAACTTATGGCTTTATTATAGAAAAGTCCAAGCGTGATTTGTTGCCAATAATTGTGCTAAAATCTTTCCAGTTTCGGAGGTGCTTGATGTTTGATATTCCTAGTTTGTTTTCTATTATTTTAAAACACGCCAATAAAACGACTTGGTCTGACAGAAAGAAAGTTAGCGTGGGCTTATCGCTCGTCTTACATGAAGACTCTTTGGCTTATCTAGCGGACACAAGTTTCAATAAATTATTCACAGGGCAAAATAAAGGACGAACCCTTTACGGGATCGTCCAAGACGAGATAACAGAAAAAGGCTTTTCCAGCTACATCTTTCAAGCCGAGAAGCGATTAAGCGATACCAACTACAAAGAAAATAAGTTCTTGTTGGCTGATGTTTTAGAGGATTTTTTTGAACTAATAGAAGAATCGCAAAATCTGCAAAAGTCCGTTTTATTAGGTTTAAAGCAGTCTTACAAGCTTAATCACCAAGACCGACCTTATCTTTTTCTGGCTGAGTGTTTATTTTATGCGTTAGCTTGCCAGCACAACAAACAACAACAGTATATTGAGTCAGACTTTAGCCAAGAAACAGAAGTTGTATCAAGACCACTAGAAGAACTTGTGTCACGAGCTAACGGTTATTCGAAGCGTATTTCTCAAGACTTAAACCGTTTTTCAGAAGAAGAACTTCAACTGTTCAGAAAAATAGCACCATTTACTTTTTATGATAATTCTTTTGATGAGTTTTCGGGCGAAACTGTTTTAGATCACTACTTAATCTCACACGCTGATTTTTTAGATTTGTTTACTAAATACGGCGTTAAAGGCAATGAAGTTTCACGCCTGATTGAATATGGTTTAATTTCTGGTGGTGGTAGACATGAGATAATTGTGGAAAAGGGTGAGCTATCTGGTTTCCAAAATGATAACCTAGTTCTAACTTTCACCACTGAATCCGATGAAAGAATAACATTCGAATATAGCGCCTTTCACCTAACAGATACCGCCAAAGCCTTGATTGAGATTTTGGAGATTGAAACTAATGATGAGTTTTTTAGGGAGTTGGGGCAATACTTTCGAAAAGAGCTGAAGGAAATACCTATACAAGTTAATCTCATATTATGTGAGACGGATCTAGATGCTGGCTAGTTTGAAGGAATTGGTGAAGATTTGAAATTTTGTTAGGTTGGAAATTACAAAAATATAATGGTGTCAATATTGTTTAGATATGAAGACGGTATAATTTGGTTGATTTTTTGTTAGGAGGGTATCATGTCGAATATTAATAGTAAAGATAAGCTTTTATCAGTTTTAAAATTAGAGTATGAATATGCTAAAAAAGAACTTTTTTATTATATGGAAAAATTTGATAAAAATGATAATATGAGTAGTATTTCAGTCTCTATTTTAGGGTTACTATTAACTATATCTGAAGCTATAAAAAGTGATAAAATACCAATTGACAATAACATAAAGATAATAGGTGTATTCTTTTTATCGATTATTAGCACCTATACTTTTGCTATGACAATTGGTTCACTGTATTATTTAATTTTAAATAGCGCACGACTCAGGTATTTAGAGAATAAGATTAATGAAATTTTAGGAAAAGATGTGTTAAATTGGGAAAATTATTTAATGATAAAAATTCATAAAGTTGATAATTTGTTCTTGGACGGCGGAAGAATGATAAATGTTAATCATATTAAAGCAGCATTTTTCATGTTTATTCATATATTAGCTCAAGTTGTTTTTGGATATTTAATTTTCTCCTATTCTAAAAGTTGGTTTGTTGCATATATTATATTTCAAATCCTAACTTTAATATTTATGTTTTCGCAGTGGTTCTTTTATTTGAAGTGGCTACAAGAGTTTTTCTATGATATAATGAAAAACAAGGAGAAGATTACGAAAAACAACAAATTAGCAAACGGCGTTGGCCTATATATATCACTGGCAATTTTTATTTCAATGGTTTTACCTATGATTATTTTTGCTGGAATTGACAATGCATTAATAGGAAGTAAATATGATTTGCCCTTAATTAAGTACACAAGCATATGGTTTGGCGATGTCTTTATTTTAACAACTTTTAATGTTGTATTTTTTAGCCTTGTATATAAGATCTCTGATTATATAAAAGATAATATTATTTCAATTATGATAGCTTCAATAGTGTCATCATTCATCAATTTTTATACACACTTTATTCTGTGGACAGGCGATTCGGTGACAGGTTTTATGGATAACATAAGCGGGCTAACTATTTCTGGTTGGATTCATTTTATTTACAGTACAGTTCAAATGTTCTTTATTTTGTTGTTTTTATTTACTCTTCCAAAAATATCTAAAAATCCTATTTATTTGAAAAGTATAAAAATATTAAATTTGCTACTCTTATTCTTTACGCTTCTTCAAATTCCAGATTTTATTATTAGGAATTTTTCTAAATTCCATAGTAAAGGGATTATAAATCTGGTGCTGTTAGATGGTTCATCTATGCTAACAATTGTATGTGTCGGAATGTATTTTTTGATAGTTTATAGAAGTAGGATATTCAATCTTCTAAAAAAGAAAAAATAGAATCTATTTTCAGAACAGAGACAAACCCTATCAGCAATTAAAAAATTGTCCTTTTGGAGGTTGGTTACCATATAGTAAGAACTCTTAGAAATGCTGATGTAATGCTATTTTTAAGAGTTTTTTTTACTTTCTCTAGTAAAAGAAAAAGATTGAAGAAAATTGTCCAAAATAGACTTTTTCTTTAATCTGAAAATAAATTCTATTTTTTTAAAATTCATAGCAACATCGTGAATTGAATAATCTAAGATACAATGTTGTGCACTACTAATACTTACAATACAGAATTCATTAGACTAGCAAAAATTGTGGGTCTTTTCTTTTATTTCAAAGGTCTTCTAAAATATAGTTACCCTGCTACAATAGTAAAGTAAGGAGGAAAATGTGAAGAAAAATATTGAACAATACAAAGATAAAACTTCGATCACTATCGGATATGCTCGCGTTAGCTCAACAGATAACCGCCAAGAGTTGGGCTTATCCGTTCAAAAAGAAGCACTCGGTTTTTGCGACAAACTCTATATCGAAAAAGACTCAGGCGGAAATCAAGAGCGACCGAAGCTTGATAAGGCGTTAAAATTAGCCAAAAATTATGCTAAACAAGGGGTTAAAACAAATTTTGTCGTATATAAATTGGATAGACTTACCAGAAAAATGCTTCACCTCTCTACCATTATTGAAGATTTAACCAAACATGGTATTCATCTTCAATCTATTCATGAAAATATTGAGACAGATTCCTTAACTGGAAAGTTCTTTTGTTTGATGTTGGGTTATGTGGCAGAATGGGAGCTTCAAGCGATTTCTGAGCGTACTAAAGACGGACTCCGCAAAGCGAAAGAAAAGGGTGTGAAACTTGGCAATAAAGGGTTGCCTAAAGATACCGAAAAACAAATAATCGAGCAATACCTACGAAAAGAATTGTCTGTGCGCAATATTGCGAATCAGCTGAACATTTCCACCGCAACTATATATAATGTGCTAAGGCGCAATAGTATTCAAATAAATAGAAAAAATCACCTATAATTGATTGACAAATCCTTAGAAAAATAGTACATTAAACCTATCAACAGTTTTAGCAAACGGTCGTTTGTTAAAACAATCAAAGTTATCAATAAAAATATTTAAAATGCTGATTTAATAAGGTTTTAGTTGCCTTGTTGAATTGGCATTTTTATTTTTTCATTGTTTTAGTTGACGACCGTTAACTAAAACAAGCTCAACCCCTATTGTAGCAGGGATTTTTTGAGTGAAAAATAAAAAATGGAGGTTCTTTATGGGACTTAACGACTTAAAAGCCGACTCAGTTGAGGTAACAACCAAACTTTCGGTTTCTGATATTGGCGTGATTCTTCAAGAAATTTGCGCCGAGTGGAAAACAACTCCAGAAGCTATTCAGAGTAGTTCGGGTGCATTAGCTAATTTTGACGATAGAGCTGATATAGAAATCGTCATTAAAGGTAAAGCTGGCTTACTCTCTCCGCAATTTTATGCAGTTCAGGTTTATGTTTACCAACTTGAGAATGAATGCGGGCTTCAACTCATTGCTTTAGGTGATTCTGGCTTTTCGAAGATGTGGTATGGTCTTAATGGTGCGATAAAAATGTCTGAAAGCATTAAACGCCGTGACGCCATTATAGAACGAATTATGCAATATAGTTCGAGATAGAATAGAAAGAGGTTTAAAATGAATACTCGTTTAAATCAAAAAGTAGTTCGTGGTGAATTGGTTGAGGTTATTGAAAGCTCAGGTGGTTTTCTTGGCGGAATTGAATATCAATTAGTCGTTGGTGGGAAGATTAAAGAACAATCCACAGACCTTAGCTATATTCTTAGTGCCTTTGATAGATATTGGTAATTTATTAGAAAGAGTATCGATGAAGGGAAGATTATTTTTCTCATTTATAATTTTACTTTCATGTTTTACGCTTTTAGGTTGTAGTTCCCCTAAAAACTTTACAGGTAAATGGAAAACCGATATCTTCGACCAAGGAAGTGTTAGAGAAGATGGAGCGAAAATTGCAGGAAAAGCAACTGGACAAGCCGACCTTGCTTCAATTATCTCTAAATATATTCACTGGAATGCTACTATGGAGATAAAAAAAGACGGAACTTTAACAATGGACAACGGTGAAATTTTCTCCGCTAAATGGCATCAAGAAGGCGACAAAATTGTAATTGAAGGAAAAAATATTTCCGGAATTGCAACCCTGTCCGATGACCAAAAGACTTTATATTTCGAAAACAAGCCATTGAATGATAATTCTGATGACCAGAATGGTTTTATGATTGGAGAAAATTCATTAAAGTTTGAATTTAAAAAGGTAGAATAATGATGAAAAAAATAGGAATGGTGATTACATGTTTAGTGATGATTCTGTTACTTGTTTCTTGCGCAAATAAGAGAAAGGATTTAGTTTTATCGAATTTTCCAAGTATTCAGAATGAGCTAACCGAAAAAGACTTGATTAAGGCAGTTGGAGCACCACACGAGAAGTCCTCTTCTCTTAGCGATGTTACCCAGCTATATGAAAAATTACTAAAAATGGACTTATCCAGTAGTGAATCAATCCTGTCTCAGAAATCAAATTGGACTGTGGGGATAAATGGTATCATTACAGACTACTACGTTTACAAATTAAAAGACGGTAAGTCAGTGATTGTTTTTCTTAGTAAAGGAAAGGTCGTTGCGATAACGAGAAAAGGTATCGATTATAAGTAACATAAAAGGTAAAGTAATATGAAAAATAGCATTAAAATTCGATTAGCAATTATAACAATAGCCATCATTGGGTTTCTATTTTATGGATTTAGAGATAATGGTTCGGTACTTTATTACGGGCAAAGCTATACAGCAGGTTCTGTATTTAACCCTGATTCGTATCTCTCGGCTGGGCTATTTAAATCCGCAGGCAAAGAGATAAACAAACTGGTTTCAAAAAAGCGTGGAAGTAGCCTTACAGGTGTGATGGTCTCTGTTGTGGTTGGCGGAATTACTTTTTTCACACTTTGGCAAGATGACGATTTTAAAGATATTTTAGTAGAGGCAAGAAAACAAGGAGAAAATAATTAAAATGGCTGATTTGGATAATTACTTGATTTTGGTTTTTATTGTAGTAACTGGAATTCTTATCGCTATTCAATTCGCAGGAGAGCGTTTTGCGGATTGGCTAACGGATTTAACCGAGCAATTCTTTTCGAAAAGCTTGGATAAGCACGAAGAAAAGCGTAAGGCGGAAAGAGAAGAAAAATAAGTTAAGGAGTTACGGTCTAGTTATATTGCCAGATAAAACTAAGATTATCTTCTCTTATTTAAATCTAAGGTATCTAACCAAAAAAACAATATTTATATTTGACGAATAATAGAAAAAAGACGGCTCATTTTTTAAACCGTCTTTTAATTTACTCATAAGATGTGTGAACTCAGATTACTTTTAGACTGCTGAGCGTCAGACAGCCTAAAGGTGCTCTTTGTAAGTACAGTCATTCTTTCGAAGAACGTTTACTAAATTGTGATGCTTTACGAGCTTTCTTAAGACCTGGTTGGGGCACCACTTATTTCATCTAATTTCAAAGTACTTTAAAATTACCGTTTTCATAAGTTTTCAAAAAATAAAATTTTTACTAATTTCAATCAGTTTCATTAAAATAAGGTAAACTTTCATCAAAAATAAGCAAAAATCGAACCAGAATATCAAAAGTTTCCCTTATATAAAATTTTTACATATCAGAACAACATCATAGAAAAGAGAGCATAGCGCTCTCTTTTAATTTATCACTATACATGTTTGATGAACAACTTTTTCCTATTCCAACAATGTATACTCTCCACTTTCCAACAAATCTATTACTTTTTGTACAAATTGTTTTGAAAGTAAATCCACAATATCTGCTCCACGAGTTTGAAAGTCTTCATCTATCTCTTTGATTTCTAATTGAGAATTTTTTACTCTTTTTTCATCAATTGGAGAATGAAAACTATATTCACCTATTTCATAGTACAAAAAATAAAGATATTCTTTCTTACCTAAACTATAATCAAAAAATTCAATTTCCTTGTTAGTGTCATAGTCATAGTAACTATTTTCCCAAACTATGGCATTTCTTTTTTCGTTATATAGCTTTTCATAATTTTTTTCATAACTATAGACTCGTTGTTTTTTCTCTCCTATATATTGTTTATGAATCATTGTTGGTTTATATTTACTCAATAGTTTTTCTTTCATATCATAGTATTTTTCCATATTTTCTTCAGCATCTTCAATGTTATTTTGTTGATGCAAATAATATCTTGCGTTTTTATATTCTTTTATCTTGTCGCGATAGTTTTTAGCTCGCTTATTTACAGAGTATATACATTCTGCAATAATAGCATTAGTGAGTTCTTTTCGTTTAAGTAAATCTGAGTATTTTTTAGGAGTTCTCATATCGTAGATCCTTTCATTTATTAAAAAGAGGGGACACCCCCTCTTTCTTGCTATCTAAATTTTCGTTTTCCAGCAAAAGCAAGTAGTCCAACACTTGCTCCAAGCATTGCTAAAAGTCCTGACTCCTTCGATCCTGTATTTGGAAGTTGTTTCTTAGGTTCTGCTTTTGCATTTGTAGCTTGTGCAGGAGCTTGATAAGTTTTATCGTCTTTAGTTCCTACCGTTACTTTCTCTACTGTGTAATCAACCACATTACCTTTGTTATCTACAACTGGTACTGGTTGGTAGCCTGCTTTTTCAAGTTCTTTACGTTTAGCGTCTGCAAGTTCAACCAAGCGTTTTGCTTCTGCTTCTTCAAACTTCGCTTTGGCAGTTTCGTAAGCAGTCTTAGCTCGGTCTGCTGCAAGGCTCTTCACTTCGTAGTCTACTTTAGCTTCGTTTTGTGCTTTGTAAACTTCTTTAAGCTCAGTTTCAGCTTTTTCAAGCTCTGCTTTCGTTTCTTTCAAACGAGTGTGCGCACCTTTAAGGTCTGCAAGTTCTTTCTCTGCGTTAACAACGTTTGCTTTAGCTGTTTCAAGAGCTTTCTCAGCAGTTGATACCGCTTGAGCTTTACTTATAGCAATCGCTTCAAGCTCTTTCATCTTATCTTCTTCTGCTTTAAGCGCGTCTTGTGCAGTTTTAAGAACTTGCTCAGCGTCTTTCAATTTTGCTTGTGCATCTTTAAGAGCTTCTTCTTTAACAGACTGTGTAACAGTCAAATTATTAACAAGAGCGTTAGCATTAGAAAGAGTTACAACTGCTTTATCATGACGGTCTTTTGCTTCATCAAAAGCCTTTTGTGCATTGGCAAGTGGACTTTCACCATTCTTCAAAGCAGTCAAGTTAGCTTCAGCATTTGTAA
This sequence comes from Streptococcus infantis, assembly GCF_047465035.1. GTDB lineage: Bacteria > Bacillota > Bacilli > Lactobacillales > Streptococcaceae > Streptococcus > Streptococcus infantis_T. The sequence continues at coordinate 19,621 of NZ_JASHAQ010000007.1, read as the reverse complement.
GAGCAAGTTTAGCATCGGACTCTGCTTTTTCTTTCGCTTCAAACGTAGCTTGTGTATTATCACGAGCAGTCATAGCATCAGCAAGAGCTTGACGAGCTTCGCTCAATTTATGCTCAATCACTTCATCACTTAGTGGGTTTGCAATAGGTGTTTTATCCCATTTAGAACCATCTACCAAAGAATCATGAACACTAGTCAAGAAGTGAGTAGTGTACAAATCATCAGTTTTACTTTGCGCGACCCCACCAAAGTAAACAGTTTCATTAGCGTAATCAAAGTTAAGGATACCCTGTGTATGTGCATAGTCACCCTTAGTAGAAACCAACATAACAAGATCGTTATACAACTTCTCTTTCATTTCGCCAAGAGTTTTACGATAAACTCCGTCAGCATCGTCAAAATCATGGAAAACATAAGTAGTTACAGTGTTTTCATAGTATTGTCCTCCTTTGTTTTCTTCCTCTGCATCAGTTGTAGGCAAGCCGTAATCTTTAGCAACCTTGTTAATACCGATAGCGTAGTGCCCGACACCACCTTTAGCACGGTAGTCATCTTTCATTGCTTTAGAGAAGTTTGCTTTCAAATACTCTTTTGCAACCTTATCTGCAAATTCAAGAGAAGTTTTTGAAAGAACTACATCTGGAAGTCCAAGTTGACGACGCATTTGGTTGATAAGGTCAACCACATAGTAGTTCAACTCATCTTTAATCTCTTGTGGAAGATTGTTAATGTCATAGCGAGTAGTATCTGCTTGGTCGGCTTTACTTGGAACATACTTATTGAGTTTCTTGTGTTCTACTTGTGCATTTACGATTTTATCATAAAGCTCCAAAGTACGTTTATTACGTTCCTCAGAAGTCCAAGAACTTGTATCTTGGTCATTATAAGCCATATTTTCTTTCACAGCTTGAATGAAAGCTGGGGAAAGGGTAATCGTTTGTTTCTTAGAGCTATCTTGAAGAGCATCAAGAGTAGATACCGCTTTGTTATAAGTAGCAAGAGCGTTATCACGGTTAGTTTTCGCAGTTTTAACTTCGTTTTCAGTACGCTCTACATCTTGTGTAGCAGTTTTAACAGTTGTTTCTGCTTCCTTGAGTTGATCAGCAAGCTGACCATCCAATTTCTTAGCTTCATCAAGAGCTACATGTGCATCTTCTTGTGCTTGTTTGCTTGTAGCTTCTTCTTTAATCGCTGCGTCTTGTTTCTCTTTAGCGTCAGCAAGACCAACACCCTTCAAAGCGTCCTCTGCATTTTGAACGGTAGTTTTCGCATCAGTAACTCCAGTTTGCGCTTGAGTCACTTCTGCTTGTTTAGTCCCAACAGTTTTGCCTTGAATAGCAACGTTACGGTCTGCATCATCTTGTTCAGTTTGCGCAGAAGATACCCCTTGTTCAGCAGTTGGAACTTTTGCTTTAGCAGTTTCCACTTTCTTTTCTGCGTTTTGAATCGCTTCTGGTGTTGCTTTGTCAGCAACTTTTTGAGCATCGTCTTTAGCTTGTTTCAAGCTTTCAACTTTCTTTTCTGCTTTGTCAGAAGATTCATTAGCACGATCCAAAACTTCTTTTGCCTTATCGGCATCTTCTTGAGTTTGTTTAGCAGTAGCACCAAGTTCAGCGACTTCTTCCTTAGTAGGAGTTTTCACTTCCACTTTCTTAGGCGCTTCTTTCTCTACCAAAGCTGGTTCATTTTTAGCAGTTGTAGGCAATGGAACCTCTACTGTATCTGCATGAGCAGTTCCGATTGTGCCGACAAGACCAGTTGCTGCGATGGCAGAAATAACTGTACCCGTATACAATTTTTTAGCAGTACCATGACTATTTTTCGTAGTTTTTGACATCTATAAACTCCTTTGTACAATGCCCTATGCATTTTATTCAGTATAGTACTATTCTACCATACTTTTCTCGTTTTTGGATAGTTTATTATACTTATTTTTAAAGAAAACAGATAGTAAAATGGTAGATAACATGGAATACAATAAATTACAAAAGCATATCGCATTTCGCATACGTGAGTGCAGAAAAGCACAGGGATTAAGTCAAGAAAAATTATCTGAAATCGCTGGGCTAGGTGTCAAAGCGATTCAAAATATAGAAAACATGAAGTATGATTTTAAGATAAAAACTCTTGAATCCGTAATCAAAGCCCTAAATCTAACGGTCGAGGAGTTCTTCAACCTACCATCATTTGAATCAGATCGAGAAGATTCTCCAGAAATACTTTTTGAAAACTTAACAAAATTACCCAAAGATAAGCAAGGAAAAATTATATCTTCATTTAATGAGATTGTAAAGAATATCAAATAAACCCAGCCAAAATAAATTTTGGTTGGGTTTTATTTTACAGTCTTGCTTATTTTAATAAATTTCTCTTTTTTAGTTACTCACTAATAGCTACTTGAATTAATGGATAAAGTTCAATTTGAGTCTGAACTAGCTAAATAGTATTTTTTTGATTTATACTTATCTAATTGTTTTTCACTACGATTCTTTTGAGAAGTATCAAGTTTGATACTACCACTTTTTCTATTAAAAATATAATCATCTCGTTCAATGATGGTCTCAGAAATAAAACATGGTTCAAGTAAATCATCAATCTCTTTTTGGCTTTTCTCATTCATCAAAGATTGTTTATTGACCTCTTCCTTAAATTGTTCTATAAAAGCTTCCGCATTTATTTGTAGCTCCTCGCTATTTAAATAATTTGAGTTGACATGACCTTTGGCTTTATGTACTTCATCAATTAATTCTGAAAAATTTGTGATAACTTTTGAATTATCTTTAAAAAGTCGTTCAAGTGTGTTTAATACAGTATCAAACAAACCTAATTTATCTAGTAACAGAGCAATTTTTCTAACATTGTCTTCCTTATTCTCAAAGAATTTCTTTAAATAATCTTCAATTGAAGCATCATTTTGTTCACTTAACTGAATTATTCTAAATACTTTTTCAAATACATCACTATCAAAGCGTTTTAATATAACATCAGCTAAATTTTTGCCATATTTTGTTTGATGAAGCTTAGGGATTTTTAATTTTGAGTATGCAGAAACAAGTCCAATATATGATAAATCATCTCGATAGATAGTTTTAATTTGAGATAAATACCGTTTATATGAAGCTAAAGATACAAGTCTTTTCCCGTTCAGTTCAGTTCTTTCATCGTTCTTTATCATAAGATACTCATTTAAAAATTTAGTTGCAGAAAGTTTATTCTTCTGTTGTTGACTTTTAAAAATCAGTGGATAATATTTTAAAATGAAATCTATTTGAGCTTCTTTGTTTAAATCATTAAAAGATAACATGATATCACTCCTTCTAAATAGGCTCAAAAATAATATAACACATCTAATAATAAATTACAACAAACAACAATTAAATAGGCTCAAAAAAATAAATAAAACCCATTAAAACATTAAAACAAAGGATTTACCAGGCTCAAAAAATAAACTAAATTATGATACCTGTATTTGATGGAAATCGTAAAAATTTGCTTGAGTTAGTCTCAAAAATGCTGTATCATAAAAAATGTAAACAAAACATGTTTTAAACTCGTCAGCGTTCTAGAAAGTCTGACCACGCACTTTTTGTCAGAAAGGATAAACTATGGCAAAAACAACTAAATCAACATTAGGAAACTACGATAGCGCAAGAGCATTCTTAGATGCTTTATCAACTTCTGTTGATATTCCATCAGCTATTAAAGTCGTTGATACAAACAATGGCATCATAAACGAAGGTCAAGAAAATCAACGACCTTGGGCATCTCTAACATGCGTAGATAAAAAACTCTACGATCAGTTCGCTAGTATTGCTCAAGAAGCTTACTGTCCAACTTTCAAAGTCAAGTTGAAAAACTATCAAAACGAGAATTTAGATAGTTTAATCAACGTTGACATCGTAGTCAACAAGTATGACTTGTCATTTGTACTTGATAAACTCAAACAACCAGTCGGCCTGGCTCTAGTTACTGAGCTTGGTGACATTTCATTGAAATAAGTGATAAGCATAGTGAGTTATCATCTACATCATTTAGATGATAACTACTCACTATGTATGAGGTAAACATATGTTATTTAAATTATTCTTCTATCTTATTCTTACGTTGCTTATCTGGCAAGGTTTGAATGTTACGTACATTTATCTAAAAAGACAGTTTCTTCTACTATCAAATGAGGTTGTTGATAACAACGGATCTATATGGGAACAATGTCTCTTATTATCGGGAAATCAAGTTGGTATTTTAAAAAATTTGATTCAGGAGTTAATTTTTTGGCAATTAAACAAGACAATTGAAAAGCAATTACAAGCTCGAAAGTCTACTGTCTTACAAAACGTTGTTAATCATCTCAATCAAAACTTATATCAGGATTTACAGTTAAAAACTGTAAACCCTGCCACTACTGGTGGTGTAGATATTTGGGTTTATCTAGCAAACAACTTAAATGATGATGAACAATTATCATTAGAAAACTACTTTGTAGGTGTTATTACTCTATACACTAATGAGTTTGCATTAGATGTACTAACTGTTGAACTGACCGCAGGTTCTGGCTGGGTTGCTAAATTCGATGTCAAAACGATTCAAGAAGCTACATACAATCGAATGACAAGACAGACGAAAGTCAGCTACGAGGAGGACTTTTAATATGATCAAAAACGTTTTTGACGTCAACAGCAGAGGTCATCCAATCTCTGCATCTGTTGACATAAACCGATTTTTCGCATGGATTATTGCAGGCCCGTCTGGTTCGGGAAAATCTACTTTTTTGAGAAGACTTTTAGGACTCATTTCATTTTATGATACAGATGCTGAAGCTTACTTTTTTGATTTTAAAGCAGATGAAGAAATGTTTCCAATGATTGGCGACCATGTCGCAAGAGGTTTTTACTGTCTAGAACTTTTCGAAACAGTCTGCCAACGTTTTGAAGCTAGACTTAATAAACAAGAAGAAAACTCTCATAATCTTTACTTGATTTTCGATGAGTGGCAGGCTTTCCTTGCTTATCTAGAACAAACAGATAAAAAGAAACATAAAGATGTTTTATCGAAAATGTTGATGATGAATAGCATGGGTAGAAGTCTAGGTTTACGAATTATTTTGTCCAGCCAACGTTTCTTGATGTCTGATTTGCCAGGTCGGTATAACTTCAACTGTATAATTTCATTGTCTACTAGTTTTCTCATGTCTACAAACAACAGACAACTACTATTCCCAGACATGGAAAAATCCGAAGTCATCGTAAAACCTAGAGGATATGGATATTTTCAGTTAGAGGGAGAATCTATCAAGATGTTTCGCACTATTCAAGTAAGAGACGAAGAACGGTTAAATCAGCGGATACAAGAGCTATTTTCAAGATATAGCTAGCGCTTTTTCTGCTACACTTGTTAGGTACGACAGTAAGCTTATTTTGAAGTTTCATCATCGGTTTAGTGTCGGCACGACATTTCCGGCAGAAAAATGACTGCTTGCAAGGGCTAGAGGGTGGAGATTTTTCAAGCGTAACGATGCCGAAGGCGAGGAGTGAAGCGAAGAAAAATACTACCCGTCCCTTGTTAGCTGGCAAGCGTTCTCGGATCGATGATTTATCATCGGGCAGGAGAGGCTGGGGTTTGGGGCAACGCCCCAAGAGTTACTACAATTTAATTTTAAATTATTCTACGCATGTGTTAGACTGGGCTTGTCAACGGTCTAACACTAGAATAATTAAAAGAATAATTAAAGAATAGTTAATAACGAAAGGTTAATTATACATGGCAACAAAGAGAAAAGAAGCACTTTTAACTTCTATATCAATTACACAATACTTTGATCCGAAATATTGGAAAAACGGTTGGGATGAAGAACTCATTAAGTCCACAAACATTGAAAAAATTCTTGAGGAGATAGTCAGAAGAGTTAGTGAAGTCGCAACAGTTTCTGATGCATATGCAATTAAGCATGATAAAGACACATCTGTAGTATTCGACAAAGAACTTCAAGAAACAACTACTAAGCTTACCGAACCACACATTCATGCTTTACTCAAGTTTGAGAAAGGTGCTACACTTACCGAATTAGCAGTAAAAATCGGATTAGAACCTCAGTATCTTGAAAAAGCTAAATCCGGTAGATATGGCTACGATAACTTGTTAGCTTATTTAATTCATGCAAAAGATAAAGACAAATATCAATACACTCCTGACGAAGTATTCACCTTAGTAGGAAAAAAATATTTGGAAGTATATCACGAAAGGCAAGAGAGCTGGCTTAAAGGAAAAGCTAAAAAAGAGGTACAGAAAAGTTTTGAAGACATTGATTTCCTAATCGATAATATTTTGAACGAGAATATCACTAAAAATGACATACTTCTAGACAAGAAATATCACACGCCATATACAGTACATAAAACTAGAATAAACGATGCTATTAAAACTGTTGGAGAAATTAAAGGTGCCAGAACAAAAGATGAACTGGAAAACGGAGAGTTCAAAAAGACTATCTTATTCATCTATGGTAATTCTGGACTTGGAAAGTCAAGGTTCGCAAAAGAATTAGCTAAAGATATCATTCAGTTGGCAAAACTAAACAACAAAAAATGGCAATCAATCACGACCGCAGGCACTAACATGTTTGATGAAGTAAACGGAGAAGAAATCCTACTACTTGATGATGTTCGAGGAGATAGCTTAACTGCTTCGGACTGGTTAAAAGTTCTGGATCCATATAATATTAGCCCAGTATCTGCACGTTATCAAAATAAAATAGGTGCTGCTAAGGTCATTATTATCACAAGTTCTAAACATCCTTTAGCTTTCTTCTACTATACCAAAGGAAATGCTTATGAAGATTTATCTCAATACGTTAGGAGAATTGAACATCTAGCAACGTTAAAGGGTACGAGTGAGAAGCCTATTTTTTACGAATCTCATCCTGTAAGAACTATGAACTATAAAAGAAGAATACCAGAGATCGGATATGATGTTTACTTGTCTTATGATTTCACACCTGGGAACGAAATGAAAAGCAAAGAAGAGCTTCTATCCATGTTAGTTTCAAAAGTTGGCCTCAACAATCAATGGGACATATGGGCATATGACAAAATAAAAACCCCATCCGAAACTTTGGCGAGCGAGGACGAGGTTGCAGATAATCAAGAAAAATAAGTAGAGTATCTCTTGATACCTCTATTATACCATACATTGGAGGAACAGATGCAAGTAATTCTACCAGACGAACAAGTTCAACAAATTCAGCTCCTACTTGCTGAACTTATCAAGAAAGAAATTGAAAATAGATTGAACAATAGTAACCTTGAAAGTCCGTTTTTAAACAAACAACAGGCTTGCCACTACTTGGGTATCTCAAACAATACTCTAGATAGTTGGATTCAACGAGGACTGCCTGCAATAAAAATAGGCAAGACTATACGATTTAATAAAGAAGCCATTAACTCATGGCTCTACTCACAAAACTAGAAATATCTATATTTTTGTTTTATAATAGTCATGATATTTTCTGGTTCGATATACAAGGAGAATATCATGACTATCAGTAAGACAAAAAACGGAACTTATCGCTTAAAAGTCTATATCCCAATTGAAGCACGAATGCCACTTGGTATTGTTAATAGCAATTATTACGATAAGAGATTCAAAACAAGAAAGGAGGCAAGACAAGCTGAGATAGACTTGCTTACCAAGTTAAATCAAATAGAAGATAATGAATTTACAGGACTTGCAAAAGGAGATATTCTTTTCTCAGACTTCTATAACAATATCTGGTGGGATTCTTATAAGGCAGGACAAACTACATCTACTTCTAAGCCACCAAGCAGATCGACAGTTGCAAATACCAAAACCTGTTTTGAAAAACATATACTACCACTTCTTGGAAACTATACGATACAGTTTCTAAACCAAAATAAGCAAGTTATCCTAAATCTAATGACATCTAAGGCTAATGAATATGCGAACTTCAAATCTTTACGTAGCTATGTGATTTCCATTTTTGATTGGGCAGAAGAACTTGAATATATAGAAGCTAATAAAGTTGCAAAAATATTAAGAAGAATAAAAGCCACTAAAAAGATTCAACTTGCAGAGTCAAAGAGAGAGGAAGATTTATATCTAAGTCATGAACAACTCCAAGAATGGTTCTCAGCATTTCAAGAGGATTTAAAGAATGATAAAATAACCCTTAAAGATTATGTCCTATTTTATCTTACTTTTTTCTTAGGCGATAGAAAATCTGAAACCTATGCTCTTCAATGGAAACATATCGATTTTTCAAAATCACAGATTCAGCTAATTCAAGCTTTAGATAGATATGGACAAGTAAAATCTACTAAGGGAAATAAGAAAACTATTTTCTCTATTTCTAATGACTTACTTCAGCTTCTTACTTCTTGGAAAGAGAAACAAAAATATGAACTAGCAAAGTTTGGTATCATCAGTAACCCAGAACAATTTGTTTTTACATATATCGACACAAGAGGAAACATCAACAAGCCTTTACATTCTGACTATCTAAACAATAAAATGAAAAGCATTAGAAAGCGACATAAAGAGCTGGCACATGCTACACCTCATAAACTGCGACATACAGGAGCGACACTTGCCAAACAAGCAGGAATGAGCTTAGAAGCTATTTCTGAAGCTCTAACACACAGTGACACAGGAACAACACAAATTTATGTCAATACTTCTAATGTAGTCCCTATGGCAGTCGGTGAATTTGCCTTAAAGTCTCTAAAACAATAAGGTGAAAATAAGGTAAACTTTGAGGTGAACTTTTTCAAAAAACACGAAAAAAGCACCCATAAGGTAAACTTTTGAGTGCTTTGAAACGTTGATATAATCGTATTGATTAACGTTTTGAGAATTGTGATGCTTTACGAGCTTTCTTAAGACCTGGTTTCTTACGTTCAACTTTACGTGAGTCACGTGTAAGAAGTCCTGCGCGTTTCAATGAATCGCGGAAGTCTGGGTCTACTTGAAGAAGGGCACGAGCGATACCGTGACGGATAGCTCCAGCTTGACCAGCATACCCACCACCTACAACGTTAACGAAAACGTCGTATGAACCTACAGTTGAAGTAACTGCGAATGGTTGGTTGATGACAAGACGAAGGTCAGCGTGTGGGATGTACTCTTCAACATCTTTTTTGTTAACAGTGATTTTACCAGTTCCTGGAACAAGGCGAACGCGTGCAACAGCGTTTTTACGACGTCCAGTACCTGCATATTGTGCTTGTGACATACTTTATTGTTCCTTTCCTTAGATAAGTCCTGAAATATCAAGAACTTCTGGTTGTTGTGCAGCGTGAGTGTGCTCAGCTCCAACGAATACTTTCAATTTCATACCTTGAGCGCGGCCAAGAGTATTGTGTGGAAGCATACCTTTAACTGATTTCTCGATCAAACGTACTGCATTTTTAGAACGAAGTTCACCAGCAGAGATTGATTTCAATCCACCTGGGTGGTTTGAGTGAGTGTAGTAGATCTTATCAGATGCTTTTTTACCAGTCAATTTAACTTTTTCAGCATTGATAACGATTACGAAGTCACCTGTATCAGTGTGTGGTGTGAATGTTGGTTTGTTTTTTCCGCGAAGTACGCTAGCAACAACTGCTGAAAGGCGTCCAAGAGGTACATCAGTTGCGTCAACAACGTACCATTTGCGTTCTACTTGGCCTGGTTTAGCCATGAATGTAGTTTTGTTCATGATTTCTCCTATATGAATATCGTTTTTGTTTACAGGGCGGATGTTCCGGTCCGCAAGTTATTTGAAAGGTTCCGGGGCCTTACAAATGGGGTAAACAATACCGTCTACTATTGTATCAAAATTCTCAGATAAAAGTCAAGAGATTGGGAAAATATTTTTTTATTTCTGCCAGATTCTCAACCTTTTTTCTGCCTGCTCCTGAAGGATTGTCTGAAAAATTTTAGAGACTAAGTAAATAGCGCAAGTCAAGAATAGCGTTACCACTAGATAATTGATCAAACGACCGTGGTCTCCAACCAATGGTGGTCTTGTCAAAAATCCATAATCTCCACCTGTTACTAAATTAACCACGAAAATCAAGGCATTGAGCGAAGACGTGATCATTAGGATTCGTTTGAAATCCAGTAAACTAGCATCGTAGTCCTTCAGGAGATAAATCAAGGAATTTCCAAGGAGAGCTAAGTGTCCGAAAATAAAGGACAGGATGGCAATGTGGGGGAAGGGATAGGGATCTGGCACTGGATAAATAAAAGCTGCCAAAGTTCCAAAGGTTCCCAATACAGCAAAATACTGTTTGACTCTAGAGACACCCGGGATCAAAAGCACTACAAACATAGCCAAACGGCAATGATAAAAGGGAAGACTTTCTGTTAAAGGCATCTGATTAACCAAGTACCATCCGTAGAGCAGGATTAGCTGTACCGCCTGTAAAATCTGGAAAAATCGTTGACAGACTTTTTTCTCACCATAACGGTAGGCAAGAAATACAGTCAATGCTAATAAGGTAAATAGACTTCCATACCAAAGAAGGTCAAACTGGGGTGGCTCCGTCGGCTGCGTACTAAATAAAGCTTCCCAAAAATTCATGTAACTTTCCTCATTTTCATATAAGCCAATCTCTTACTGATTTTTATAGAGCCTAGCTTATATTTATTTCTAATATTTTTGTGTTCCAAAGAAGCTAATCCTTCAAGACAAATTTACTCTTGAAAAATTTTTCTTATCGAAGAACATTAGTCTTCTTCTTGCAAATTTTCTACTAACTTGGCTAGATTCATAGAGTTGGAACCTTTAAGCAAGATTTGGTCATGTGCTCCAAGACTTTCCTTGACCTGCTTGACCATAGCTTCAAACTGGTCTTCATCAGCTGTTTTCTTGAAATAATAAACATGGCCGATTGGGAACATTTGACTGGCTAGTTGAGCCAAATCAGCAATGTCTTCGCCGTAGAAAATAACGGTATCAAGGATATCGGGTGTAATGCTCAAAATCATCTGATTGTGGAGTTGAACAGACTGATCACCAAGTTCTTTCATATCCGCCAGAACTGCGAGTTTCTTACCACCTTCATTAGCTGGAATAGCAGAGAAAGTTTCTAAAATCAACTTCATAGCAGTTGGATTGGCATTGTAGACATCTGATAAGATATCTGCTCCATTGGCAGCTTTTTTCCACTCGGTACGATTGCGGGTCAATTCTAGATCCTGGAAGGCTTGATCAATCTGCTCCTCCGTCACTCCTTCTTGCAGGGCAACGTAAGAAGCTATCATAGCATTAGTCGCATTGTACTTACCTGTTACTGGCAAGTCAAGAGCCTGCTCCAAGAAATTAGCCTTGAAGGTTAAGCTATCCTTACGCTCAGTTAATTCTGTAATTTCTAGTTCTGCACCTGGGCCAAAGCGAACTACTTTTTGATCAGCAGGTAGATAATCCTCTACAATAGGATCAGCTGGCGCCAAAAGTAAGGAACCCTTTTCCATCCCATCAGCGATTTGTAATTTCCCTTTGGCAATTTCAGAACGGTCCTTAAAGAAAGCCAGATGAGCTTCTCCAATCAAGGTCACGATAGCTGTCTTTGGATGAGCTAGTTCAGATAGGAGATGGATGTCTCCTAGGTGATCCTGTCCCATTTCCAAGACCAGCTTTTCAGTATCATCTAGCATATGAAGAACAGTGTAAGGGAGGCCAATCTCGTTATTGTAGTTCCCTTGCGTTTTGTAGGTTTTGTAGCTTGTAGAAAGCAAATGAGCCAACATATCCTTGGTAGTAGTCTTCCCATTCGAACCTGTAACAGCAAAGACATCTACTCCCGTCTTTTGAAGGTAATAGGCTGCAAGAGTTTGAAAGGCAGTCAAGACATCTTCTACCAAAACATAAGGATGGTTTGCTACTTCCTTTTCTGATAAGGTTAGAGTAGCGCCGTTTTCAAAAGCCGTCTCGATAAAGTCATGACCATCACGCGCCCCCTTGAGTGGCACAAATAAATCTCCAGGTCCAATCAAACGGCTATCAAATTCTGCCTTAACTAGCGGACTATCCGGATAGACTGATACGTCATTTTTAGCACCAACAAGACGCGCAACTTCGTGAATCGTAAGTTTCATGTTTACTCCTTTAAAAAGGGGCAAGGAGTCCTTCCCCGCCCTTATGTCTGTCTTTACAATAGGTGCGCTTCACGCTTGTCAAAACTCTCTTTAGCAAGATCAACTAAACGTTCAATTAATTCTGGATAAGAAATTCCCATATTGTCCCAAAGCAATGGATACATAGACCATTGGGTAAATCCTGGCATAGTGTTAAGCTCATTTAGGAAAACTTCTCCCTTATCTGTATAGAAGAAGTCGCAACGTGATAAGCCAAGTCCACCAATAGCACGGAAGGCTACTTCTGCATTTTTTCGCATGACTGCTACCACATCATCGCTAATCTTGGCTGGAATATCCATAGTAATCTTATTGTCGATATATTTGGCATCGTAGTCATAGAAGGCTACGTCCTTGATAACTTCACCAGGTAGAGTGCTCTTGACATCATAGTTTCCTAAAAGTCCAACTTCGATTTCACGCGCATTGACTCCCTGTTCTACCAAGACACGGCTATCGTACTTGAAGGCAAGCTCTAAAGCTTGGCGAAGTTCCTCTTTATTTTCAGACTTAGAAATACCAACACTAGAGCCCATATTGGATGGTTTGGTAAAGACTGGGTAACTTAATTTTTCTTCTACTTCTGCAATCTTAGAAGCCAAATTATCCCCTTCAACGATAGCTACGTAAGGAACTTGGTCAATCCCAGCAGACTCCAAGACACGCTTGGTAGTAATCTTATCCATAGCAAGACTCGAAGACAAGATGTTGCAACCAACATAAGGCATTTTCAAGACTTCTAGAAAACCTTGGACAGAGCCGTCCTCTCCCATCGGTCCATGAAGGACTGGAAAGACTACTGCTCCTTCTTCGTAGATAGCACTTGGAGCAATTTTCTTGTCCCAATCGATTGTTTCATTGGTCATGAGACGGTCTTCCTGCCCAGGAGTTTGGGTAAATTCTTGGGTTTTGATAAAGTCTCCAGACTGGCTGATAAAGAAGGTTTTTACTGTGAAACGATCATAGTTAACCGCACGCATGACACTCTCAGCTGACAAGACAGACACTTCACGCTCTGCACTGCGTCCACCATATAATAGAATAATTGTTTGTTTCATATGATTGTCCTATTTCTACTAGAATACTCGCCTTTTAGTATATCACATTTGTCTATTTTTTTAAACTTGAATAGCATAAAACAAGAAAAGAGACTGGAAGAAAAATGGTCCAGTCTCTGTGTTCTTAAAATTTTATACCTGCTAGCTAATTATTTAGCGATTGAACCTCATAGACTAGAGTTCGGTACGATTTTCGATGGCTCTTAAGAGTGTTACTTCATCCGCATACTCGATATCAGCTCCCACTGCTAGACCTCGTGCTAGACGAGTAACCTTGATCCCTGCAGGTTTAAGAAGTCGAGAGATATACATAGAAGTCGCCTCACCATCAGCAGTTGCATTGGTGGCTACAATGACCTCTGAAACCTCGCTATCCATGAGACGTGTCATGAGACTTTTAAGATTGATATCGTCAGGGCTAATCCCATTCATTGGTGAAATGAGGCCGTGCAAGACATGGTAAAGTCCGTGATATTCTTGGATATTTTCCATAGCCGCCACGTCTCGACTATCCTCTAATACTAGGATAGTTGATTGGTCACGGCTAGGATCAGTACAGATGGAACAAGGATCATCATCCGTCAGACGTCCACAAACAGAGCAATAGGTCAATTCTCGTTTAGCTGCTAGAAGATTTTTAGCAAATTCATTGACATCGTCATCAGACATCCCAATGGTATAAAAGGCCAGTCGGGTCGCTGTCTTAATCCCGATACCTGGAAGTTTAGAATAGCTGTCAATCAACTTAGCAATAGGTGTTGGGTAAAGCATGGCTTCCTTTCTAGTTCATTGGATGGTGTTGGTTGTAAAGATTGATAATATCGCGCGCAATCGAAGGTCCGACACCGTTGGTTAGGTTGGTATTGTGAGGGAAGACAACTGCAACTGCAATCTGAGGATTATCGGTTGGGGCATAGGCTACTGCGTTGGTATTATTAGCCTTCTGACCACCATTGACATAACTTTCGGCTGTACCCGTCTTACCACTGATAGAGACTGTTGCCCCATTTGAAAAGGCACGGCCTGTAGTAAGGGCACTGGTTCCGTGTGATACTTGGTAAAAACCTTGTTGTAGGATGGACATGTCAGATTCGGAAATATTGATTTTATTCATTTCGGTACTAGCTGTTTGCTGAATCAAACTTCCTAAACCGCCTTGCTCATTATTATCATAGACTCCCTCTACTATACGAGGAGCCAAGCGAACACCATTATTGGCAATAGTTGCTACATACTGAGCTAGCTGCATCGGGGTATAGTTATCGAACTGTCCAAAGGCGTTATTTAGATAATTCGCCAAATCATAATCTTTAGGGATAAATCCTGTTGACTCTTCGGGTAGATCAATTCCTGTAGAAGCTCCCAGGCCATATTCACCAAAGGTTGAACGTAATTTCGCCATAGCAGACTCAAGATTGCTGGTTCCTACTGTCATATTAGGCTGATAGGTTTGCCCCATGATTCCAAGAGCTGTCTGGACCATGTAGGTATTTGATGAATATTCCAAAGCCTCAACAGCTGTAATCGGGAAGGAACCGTAAGAAAGGGTATACCAAGAATTAATTGGTGCAGAACCTTGAAAGACGATTGGTTGATCTGTTAGCGTTTGATTGCCTGATAAGACTCCATTTTCCCAACCTGAACTGATGGTTGCCGCCTTAACAACAGATCCTGGAACAAAGACATTGGTGACAGTTCCGAGTGAATCTGGAGTCAATTCACCAGATTCTAGATTGTGCTTGATCCCTGACATGGCTAGAACAGCTCCTGTCTTAGGATTGAGGGCAACCGCATAGACACCTTCCGAATATTGGGCACCTCCATTAGCAAGCTCAGAATTAAAATAGCTTTTCAAGAGGCTATCCACACTATCTTGGAAGGCCAAATCAATGGTCAGTTTAATGTTTTTACCCTTGCTACCTTCCTCAATGTTTTCTACGCTCTCCATATCACCATGTTTGTCGAGATGGATTTCTTTAACAGTACGTTTCCCTTGTAGGACTTCCTCATATTGTTTCTCAAGGTAAGAGGTTCCAACACGGTCATTGAGGGAATAACCTTTTTTAAGATAGGCACCTACTTCCTCAGCTGGAAGGCCTGATTCTTCACTTGAAACACTTCCTACGATAGAGGCCAGAGAGGTTTCAAGAACCTTGCGATCCCACGAAGTCGAGATGCTAATCCCAGGTAACTCTTTAGAGGCAGAAGCAATTTGAGCGACCTGAGTATCGCTTAAGGGATCCGTTTGGATATTGCCTGTTGCAAAATTTCCAACTGCATTGAGCTGACTAAAGAGATAAATTACCTTCTTTTCATCCTCTGTATAATTAGTTTGGCTAGAGGTAACACTCTCAACAGCATTGTTATAAAGATCCGATTCAGAAAGTTGATTACCATCTGAGTCAAAACGCTTATCTTTTGGAAGAGCCTCTACCGTTTTTTTATAGACAGCTGGGTCCGCTAGATAATAATCAGCCATCTGACGTTCTGTCAAATTTGGAGAGGAAACTGTTACATACGTTAAAAGTTTAGTAGAAATATCCTTTAAATCTGTAGCCGTCATCTTATTACTTCGTGTGAAAGCCACGACTTGTTTGACGGTATTTTCTACCAAGGGTTTTCCAGCCGCGTCATAGATTTCTCCACGAGCAGAACCCGTTGTTACCCTAGTTTGGCTAGCAGACGCTAACTTGGCTTCATAGAAATCCTTATTTACGAATTGCATATAGAGTAAGCGACCAATGATGGTCATGAAGAGCAAAATAACGATTGCAAACAATAAATTAAGCCGAGTCGGTATCGAATGGCTATTAAATTTTCTCATACAAAGTAGTCTCATTTCTAATCAAAATCTTACTCTTCATTGTACCATAATTTAAAGAGAAAATTATGGAAAAAGAAAAGACTTTTCCTTTTTATCCAAAAAACAAAGCAACTGTGGTATAATTAAAGTAAGCGCTATTTTATAGATTTCATTGATAAAAATTTTAACCAATAACTACAAGGGAGGCCCATGAACAAGCAAGATATCTCTACGATTATTGATCTTCACTTTGAAGAAATGACCGATTTAGAGCAAGAGATTGCCCGCTATTTTTTGCAGGCAGATACCATTCACGATGACTTGTCTTCTCAGCAGGTCACTCAAAAACTTCATATTTCTCAGGCGGCTCTCACTCGTTTTGCCAAAAAATGTGGCTTTACGGGTTATCGAGAGTTCATTTTCAAATACCTACAACAAATTGACAACCTTTCAGTCCCTCAGCAGGATATGAACCCCTTGACTCAACGAGTCTTGAGAAGTTATACAAATATCCGTGAAATGTCTCAAGAATTGATTGATGATGACCAACTGGAGCGCATTGCCCAAATGATTGATCAATCAGAACGCGTCTATTTTTTTGGGACTGGAAGTTCTGGCCTCGTTGCACGTGAGATGAAATTGCGTTTCATGAGACTTGGAGTCGTTTGTGAGGCTTTGACAGATCCAGATGGTTTCGCCTGGACAACCAGTATCATCGATGAAAAATGTTTGGTCTTTGGCTTTTCCCTTTCAGGAACAACTCCATCCATCATTGACAGTCTACTAGACGCTCAAGATATGGGGGCTAAAACTGTTCTTTTTACTAGTACGCCTAGCAAGGAAACTCAGGAATTTACAGAAACTGTACTGGTAGCAAGCCAGAGTCAGGCTTCCTATATCCAACGCATTTCTGCCCAACTTCCTATGTTGATCTTAATTGATCTACTCTATGCTTATTTCCTAGAAATTGACCGTGAGAGTAAAGAAAAAATCTTTAACAGTTATTGGGAAAATAAAAAACTAAATGGCTATCGTAGAAATAGAAGATCTAGATAAGCCTTCATCCCTTTCAAGCGAATAATCATATGAGTAACCAGCGATTAAAGTCGCTGGTTTTTATACTTTCAAACCACGTCAGCTTTATCTGCAACCTCAAAGCTGTGCTTTGAGCAACCTGCAGCTAGCTGCCTAGTTTGTTCTTTGATTTTCATTGAGTATTAGTTTGCTCAAATCCTATAACTAATGACTTATGAACATAAAATTCTACACCTAATTCTTGATATAAAAAAGCGAACAAGACGGAATTCTGACTCTCAGAAAACTCGTTTTGCTCGCTTTTTATAATTGAGATTAGTTATTGGTTTCAATCTCTAAAGTTTGGACAGTTATTACAGCAGTTTCTTTAAACAATGCTACTATTCTGCAATAACTTCCCACGAAATCTATACTTTCTCAAAAGTGTTTCTTGAGTTTGACAGATTCTATTCGTCTTCTTTTTTCTTTCCCATTGCTGCTAAGCCAAGAAGTGCTCCTACAGCTCCCAAGCTTGCAAGGGTAGCAGTTTCTTTTGCTCCTGTTTCAGGGAGAATGTCTTGACGATTTGCAGGTGCTTGATAAGTCTTTTCTTGTGACATAGCCTGAGCTACATGTGACTGCTCATCCTTGTATTCTGGGAGCTCATGGACAGTTGCCTCTGCTCCATTGACACCACCTGTGAACTCTGGAACATCATGGATAGCTGCTTCTGTTCCATTGACATTACCAGTAAACTCTGGAACATCATGGATAGCTGCTTCTGCTCCATTGACATTACCAGTAAATTCTGGAAGTTCATGACTAGCTGCTTCTGTTCCATTGACATTACCAGTAAACTCTGGAAGTTCATGACTAGCCGCTTCTGTTCCATTGACATTACCAGTAAACTCTGGAAGTTCATGACTAGCCGCTTCTGCTCCATTGACACCACCAGTAAACTCTGAAAGTTCATGACTAGCCGCTTCTGCTCCATTGACACCACCAGTAAACTCTGAAAGTTCATGACTAGCCGCTTCTGCTCCATTGACACCACCAGTAAACTCTGGAAGTTCATGACTAGCCACTTCTGAACCATTTACTCCACCTGTGAACTCTGGATCTTCTCCACGAATAACTGCTTCAGAGCCATTTACTCCACCAGTAAATTCTGGAAGTTCATGACTAGCTGCTTCTGTTCCATTGACACCACCTGTGAACTCTGGATCTTCTCCACGAACAACTGCTTCAGAGCCATTTACTCCACCAGTAAATTCTGGAAGTTCATGACTAGCTGCTTCTGTTCCATTGACACCACCTGTGAACTCTGCTACTTCATGGATCGCTGGATCTGTTTTACCTGATTCAACTTTCTTAGTTCCGACTAGCACAATCTCATCTCGCGGTGCTTCCACAACTTCGCGAAGTTTTTCAGTACGACTTCCATCCAATGCTACTTCTATGCTGACGCGTTCTTTACCTTTACGACCAGCCTGAACTACTCGAGTTTCACCTTCTGGAAGTGTTGAATCATCTTGCTTCACTGTCTTAAATCCGAGAGCTTCTTCAACAACTTCAAGGCTTGGCTGACTAAAGCTCAATTCTTTAACGCCATCACCTGGCACAGATGTTCCTTCAAAAGTACCAACTTCGATGACACGATCTTGAGCTTCTTCACGTTCAACCTTAACTGTCTTACGTGTGTCTCCATCTACTTCTATATAAGTCGTTACTTGACCTGCTTTGCCCTCTGAAACAACTTGTTCCTTGCCTTTGGCTAAGAAGGCATTCTCACGACGAACAGTATTAAAGGCGATTGATTCTGTCGTTACTTCAAGGCTTGGTTGCGTTTGAACTAAGACCTTATCTCCTTCAGTCGGAAGATTTGAATGTTTTACTTCCTCTTTCGGAGTTGCTTGAAGCTGATTGATAGAAGTTAGAGCTGCTTGCAAGGTTTTGTCTACTGCATCCTGTGTCTTAGCATCTCTGATGGCAGTAAGGGCTTGCTCTCCAAGTTCAACCAGTTTTTCCTGTGCAGCTACATCATCGACAAGTTCAGAAGCTTTTTTCTCGACTGCTGCAGCCAATTCTGCAATCGCCTTATGGCGGTCAACTTTAGACTCTTCTGGTTTGCTTGGTTCTTCTGGTTTTGGTTCCTCTTTCGGAGTCGCTTGAAGCTGATTGATAGAAGTTAGAGCTGCTTGCAAGGCTTTGTCTACTGCATCCTGTGTCTTAGCTGCTTCGATCGCTGCGATGGCTTGTTCTGATAACTCGACTAGTTTCTTCTTAGCTTCTTTATCGTTGCCTAGTTCCTTGCTCTTGTTTTGAATGGCTTCTGCCAAGCTTGCCATAGCCTTATCGTAGTCAATCTTAGGATCTTCCGGCTGTGCTGGTGGCTCTGGTTTCGGATCCTCTTTCGGAGTTGCTTGAAGTTGATTGATGGAAGTTAGAGATTCTTGTAAGGCTTTGTCTACCGCATCCTGTGTCTTGGCTGCTTCGATCGCTGCGATGGCTTGTTCTGATAACTCGACTAGTTTCTTCTTAGCTTCTTTATCGTTGCCTAGTTCCTTGCTCTTGTTTTGAATGGCTTCTGCCAAGCTTGCCATAGCCTTATCGT
>NZ_JASHAQ010000006.1:0-123878 GCF_047465035.1 Streptococcus infantis | reverse complement strand
AATTGCACCTTTCAAGCAGATATCATGCAATATCTACTGTTATGCGGTATTAGCTATCGTTTCCAATAGTTATCCCCCGCTACCAGGCAGGTTACCTACGCGTTACTCACCCGTTCGCAACTCATCCGGAGAAGCAAGCTCCTCCTTCAGCGTTCTACTTGCATGTATTAGGCACGCCGCCAGCGTTCGTCCTGAGCCAGGATCAAACTCTCATTAAAAGTTTGAGTTCTCACTCATTTCTGTCACTGACAGATTTATTGTTTTTTTCATTGTTCAGTACTACAACCTTAGTTGTAGTGCCCTGCACATTGGTTCGTCTTGTTCAGTTTTCAAAGGTCTTTGTCACTCGCTTCTCTCAAGTGACAACTATATTAGTATATCACAGTCGCTTTCGCTTGTCAACACTTTTTTGAAACTTTTTTTAATTTTTTTCATCTAGTGTTTCATCTGTAACATACTATAGTCCGTACGGGATTCGAACCCGTGTTACCGCCGTGAAAAGGCGGTGTCTTAACCCCTTGACCAACGGACCGGAGTTGTTATTTTCAACTCTTACTATTATACCGACTTTTCTTACTTTGTCAACACCTTTTTTAAACTTTTTTTCATTTCTCCTGAATTACTTCCTTCAGCTCTCTGAGAAGGGCTTTGCGGCCTTTAAATCGTTCGTCTGCCCAGAGGCGTTCATAGGCTTCTTGCTTATCTTGTGGTAACTTTCTTCTATAAGTATTCAACAATTCATGAAGAGCGTAGTAATCATCCAACCACAATCCTCCTTCTGGTAGGCGATGGCTAATTTCTCCTACTTCTTCGTAGGCCATTCGGTCTAGGCGACGTTTTTGACTCTCTTGTTTTCTGACGCTATCAAGGATTCGATTGCGAAATTTTGTTTTGAAGTAGACGTAGAGTTTCTTTTCCTCTTCCACTAGTTCTGGATGCTTTTCTAGAAGTTCATGGAGACAGATCATGCCTTCTTGATCCCAATCCTCTTTCTCCCACAGGTGGAGATAGTAATCTTTTCGACATCTATGGACAATTCCTTTTACCTTCTCATAATACTTTTCAAGCATTTGCTTTCCCCCTTTCTCTGCTTGTAGTATAGCAGAGAAAGGAGGAAAGAGGGGCTGTCTTTCCTATCTTGTGTTTTTTCAAGTCTGTAATGTTATGGAAGTTGTAAATGCTGACAAGTGAGAGTGAAAAAAGACAAAGATTTGAATCCTTGTCTTTTAGCTTATAAACGTATTAGTGAAACAGATCTACAATGGTATCCCAAACTGTCTGGGCTTTTTCTTTAATCTTAGCATCTGAAATAGCTTTGCCTGCTTCATCGACCAGATTTTGCGCCCGTCCACGAATATCTGATAGTATATCATCAGACTGTGTACTAGTATCACTTGTGGTTTGTTTCCGTGTGTTTTCTGGTTCAATACCATTCAACTTATAGGCATTTTCAACTGTAAAGGTACTACCTGGTGTATAAGGAAGAATTGTTTCCGCCATACTTCTAAAAATGTGAGCAGCACCATTCGAAGTCGAACCTGCCAGATAATGATTTTCGTCCGTAGTCGGGAAACCAAGCCAATGACTTATCACCACATCAGGCGTATATCCGATAACCCACTGGTCACTTGTATATACTGGGTTAAAAGCTGCTTCAGTTGTACCAGTTTTCCCAGCCATAACATAGTCATCTGGCGAGGAGCTTATTCCTGTACCGTTTGTAAAAGTACCTAACATCATACTGGTCATTTTATCGGCTACTGACTTATCTATTATACGTTTTTGAGAATTTTTGTGAGTTGCAATGACTTGGCCACTCGCATTTTCAATACGAGTAATAAAATGCGCTTCAGGTATCAAACCTTCATTTGCAAACGCTGCATAAGCCTGCGCCATTTGTAGCGGACTTGTCTCCACCCCACCACCTAGAGCTACACCTAGCACACGATCAACATTCGTTAAATCAAGTCCGAATCTTTCACCTGATTCAAAAGCCTTATCGATACCAAGTTGCTTAACTGTCGCTACAGCAGGAAGATTTAGAGACTCGGCTAAGGCTTGATACATTGGAACTTCTGGTGATGTTTTGATCCCAGCGTAGTTGTCAACCTTATAGTCTCCATATTCCATGGTATGATTATCCAATTCTTTATTTAAAGCCCAACCCGCTTCGACTGCTGGTGTATAGACTACTAAAGGTTTAATCGTTGAACCTGGACTTCTTTTGGTCTGGGTTGCATAGTTAAAATTTCTGAAACCTGTCTTATCATCCCCTGCCACTCGACCAACAACTCCTCGAACTCCACCCGTTTTTGGCTCCAAAGCGACACTACCAGACTCTGCATGTGTCCCATCTTCAGCTGTCGGAAAGAGCGAAGTATTTTGATAGATAACCTGCATATTTGCTTGGTAATTTTGATCTAGCTCCGTATAAATTCGATAACCGTTATTAACGATTTCTTCCTCTGTTAGATTATACTTTTCAATAGCTTCATTAACAACTGCATCAAAATAGGAAGGATAACGGTAGTCTGATATTTTCCCTTCATAACTATCTTTCAATTGAGAAGCCATATCAACACTTGCTGCTTCTGCTTCCTTATTTTTATCAAGGTAACCTGCAGCCACCATATTTTGCAAGACAGTATCTCTTCGATTAGTTGAATGCTCAATAGAATTCAGAGGATTGTACAACTCTGGGCCTTTAAGCATACCTGCTAAAGTGGCGGCTTCATCAAGAGTTAATTCCGATGCTGAAACACCAAAGTACTTTTTACTAGCATCCTCAACACCCCAAACTCCATTACCGAAGTAGGCATTGTTCAAATACATGGTTAGAATTTCTTTTTTACTGTATTTTTTGGTTAATTCTAAAGCAAGAAAGAATTCTTTAGCCTTTCTCTGAACAGTTTGGTCTTGTGAAAGATAAGCATTTTTCGCTAACTGTTGGGTAATTGTAGAACCACCACCCGAGCGACCAGCTGTTAGGATAGCTAGGAAAAAGCGACTATAGTTAATTCCACTATTTTTATAGAAGCTTCTATCTTCTGTCGCAATAACAGCATTCTGCAAATCTTCACTAATTTCCGAAAGTTCAACATAGGTCCCTTTTTGACCTGACAAGGCACCAGCCTCATTCTCTTCTCTATCAAAAATCACCGTTCTTGTTTTCAAAGCATTCTGCAAGTCTGTAACATTTGTCGATTTAGCCAAGGCAAATAGATAAACCCCAACAAACAAGCTTGCACTTAGTCCAAGAATTAGAAAGATTTTGGTCAGATGATAGCGACGCCAAAATTTTCGAATAGGTCCGACTTGCCCAACTTTCTTTCGCCCACCTCTTGACCGTCTTAAATTAGTCGAGGTATTTTCTTCGTTATTAGCTTCGTCGATTTCTATTTCTTCCATTTCAGCTTCTTCTTTTTTAAATAAAGAAAGAAACTTTTCAAATAATGTATCTAATTTCATGCGTTTATTTTATCATCTTCCCCATAGGAAGACAAGAATTTAGCTAGTTTCTCTATCCAAATAATCTATTTTTTGTTACAATATCTGTATGAAATTTACCTTTGTTATCCCTGACTCTCTTCCTGAAATGACTGTCAAAATCTTCTTGGAGGAGCAACTACTCATTCCGAGAAAAATACGGCATTTCTTGAGAATTAAAAAGCACATTCTCATCAATCAAGAAGAAGTCCATTGGCATCAAACTGTCAAAGCCGGAGATGAATGTCAACTGATTTTCGATGAGGAGGATTATCCTACAAAAGAAATTGTTTGGGGGAATCCTAATCTTGTCCAAGAAGTCTACCAAGACCAACATTTGATTATCGTTAACAAACCTGAAGGTATGAAAACTCACGGTAATCAACCAGATGAGATTGCTCTTCTCAACCATGTCACCGCCTATGTAGGCCAGACTTGCTATGTCGTTCATAGACTAGACAAAGAAACAAGCGGACTCGTACTATTTGCTAAAAATCCATTTATACTGCCCATCCTCAATCGATTATTGGAGAAAAAAGAAATCTCCCGCGAATACTGGGCTCTGGTTGAGGGAAAAATAGGAACTAAAGAGCTTGTCTTTCGAGACAAAATCGGTCGCGATCGTCACGATCGTAGAAAACGGGTGGTGGATTTCAAAAATGGTCAATATGCTGAAACTCATGTAACTCGATTGAAGCAATTTCAAAACAAAACCAGTCTTCTTCGTTGTCGATTAAAAACAGGACGTACTCATCAGATTCGAGTTCATCTATCTCACCACGGACATCCAATCCTTGGAGATCCTCTCTACAATCCACATTCCAAAGCTAGTAGACTAATGTTACACGCATTTAAACTATCCTTTGTCCACCCTCTGACCTTAAACAAATTAAGCTTTACTGCGCTATCAGACACATTTGAAAGAGAATTAAACCAAAATGGATGACACTTTCATCCATTTTTTCTTATAGATACAAAAAAAGCAAGACCAGTTGGCCTTGCTTTTATCAACTCAAGAATTATTTAGCGATTTTAGCGAAGTATTCAAGAGTACGTACAAGTTGTGCAGTGTATGACATTTCGTTGTCGTACCATGAAACAACTTTAACCAATTGTTTACCGTCAACGTCAAGAACTTTAGTTTGAGTTGCGTCAAACAATGATCCGTAAGACATACCTACAACATCTGAAGATACGATTGGATCTTCTGTGTAACCGTATGATTCATTGGCTACTGCTTTCATAGCTGCATTCACTTCATCAACAGTAACGTTCTTTTCAAGAACAACTACCAATTCAGTTACTGAACCAGTTGGTGTAGGAACGCGTTGTGCAGCTCCGTCAAGTTTACCGTTCAATTCTGGGATTACAAGACCGATAGCTTTAGCAGCACCAGTTGAGTTAGGTACGATGTTAGCAGCACCAGCGCGAGCACGACGGAGGTCACCTTTACGGTGTGGTCCGTCAAGAATCATTTGGTCACCAGTGTAAGCGTGGATAGTAGTCATCAATCCTTCAACAACACCGAAGTTATCTTGAAGAGCTTTAGCCATTGGAGCCAAGCAGTTTGTAGTACATGAAGCACCTGAGATAACTGTTTCAGTACCGTCAAGAACGTCGTGGTTAGTGTTAAATACAACTGTTTTAACATCTGATCCACCAGGAGCAGTGATAACAACTTTTTTAGCTCCACCTGGGTGCAAGTGTTTTTCAGCAGCTGCTTTAGTAGCAAAGAAACCAGTTGCTTCAAGAACGATTTCTACACCGTCGTTAGCCCAGTCAATTTGTTCTGGATCACGTTCAGCAGAAACTTTAACGAATTTACCGTTAACTTCAAATCCACCTTCTTTAACTTCCACAGTTCCGTCGAAACGACCTTGAGTTGTGTCATATTTCAACAAGTGTGCAAGCATAACTGGATCTGTAAGGTCGTTGATGCGAGTAACTTCAACACCTTCTACGTTTTGGATACGGCGGAAAGCAAGACGACCGATACGTCCGAAACCGTTAATACCAACTTTAACTACCATTAGTGATTTCCTCCTTATGAAAATCATGAAAATTTTATTGTGAAAAGAGTAACTTGAATCACTACAAATCACCTTTCAACATACCTATTATATAACTATTTTAGTTTAATTGCAAGTGTGGGCGTTGATTTTCACTTTAGTTTTATACTTTTCAATTCCTCTTATTTTACTAAGACACCTTAGTAAAAGCCTTCACTCTACCACATCATGATTCCTTATAAAATTTTGGTTTCATGAAAAATCAAAAAAGAGACAGGATAACTCCTGCCTCTAGGCTAATAATCTATTATTTACGACGTCCTGGACGTTCTGCATAACCGTAGTAAGCGTCTGCCATGATTTCTTCCATGTCAGCTACCATTGGCAAGCGCGGGTTTGCAGGTGAACATTGATCTTCATAAGCAAGCAAAGCAATTTCATGCAAGCTGTCTTTCCAAGCTTTTTCATCAATTCCAAAGCCTTTGAAGTTCATTGTGATGCCAACCGCTTCACCAAGTTCGTAAACAGCTTTAGCATAAGCTTCAACCGCTTCTTCTGGAGTTGAGTGAGGTAGACCAAGCATTTTTGCAATGTCTTGGAATTTTTCATCAGCTTTCCAGTAGTTATATTTAGGCCATGTAGTAGTCTTAGATGGACGAGTTCCGTTGTAACGGATAACGTATGGAAGCAAGATTGCATTTGTACGTCCGTGAACTGTATGGTGAACCGCACCAATCTTATGGGCCATTGAGTGACTCATACCAAGGAAGGCATTGGCGAAGGCCATACCAGCCATTGTAGAAGCATTATGCATTTTTTCGCGAGCTTCTGGATCAGCTGTCTTAACTGATTTTTCTAACCATTCGAAGACAAGCTTGATTGTTTGAAGAGCGATACCATCTGTATAATCATTAGCGAAGTTTGAAGTGTAAGCTTCGGTAGCGTGAGTCAACACGTCCATACCTGTATCGGCAGCGATGAAGTCAGGAACTGACTCAACCAAAGCAGGGTCAACAATCGCAATAGTTGGTGTCAATGAGTAGTCAGCCAAAGGATATTTACGGTTGTTTTTCTTATCAGAGATAACGGCAAATGGTGTTACTTCTGAACCTGTACCTGAAGTCGTTGGAATACCAATGTATTTCGCTTTCTTGCCAAGTGATGGGAAGCGGAAGGCACGTTTACGAATATCCATGAATTTTTGAACCAAGTCACGGAAGTCGATTTGTGGTTGTTCGTAGAAGAGCCACATTACTTTAGCCGCATCCATTGGAGAACCACCACCAAGTGCGATGATTGTGTCTGGTTCAAATTTTCGCATCACTTCAGTTCCACGTTCTACAGTTGTGATATCTGGATCTGGTTCAACGTCTGAGAAGACTTGGACAGTTACACGGTTGCTACGTTTGTTCAATTGGTCGATAATGCGTTGAACGAAACCGAGTTTTTCGATAGATTTGTCTGTAACAATCATAACGCGTTCAATATCTTCACATGTTTGAAGGTATTGGATAGAATTGCGTTCGAAGTAAATTTTTGAAGGAACTTTAAACCATTGCATATTATTTCTACGTTTCCCTACTTTCTTGATGTTTAGAAGGTTAATTGCACTCACGTTATCACCGACTGAGTTGTGTCCATAAGAACCACATCCAAGTGTCAATGATGGAATGAAGGCATTGTACACGTCACCGATACCACCGAAAGTAGATGGAGAGTTCCAGATAATACGCATTGCTTTGATTTCTGTACCAAAACGTTTAGCAAGTTCTTCGTCTTTTGTATGGATAGCTGCTGAGTGACCAAGTCCATTGAACTCAACCATTTGGCGAGCTTTTTTAAGACCATCTTCTGTATCTTCGGCTTTTAGGACAGCGATAACTGGTGACAATTTTTCACGAGTTAATGGTTCTTTTGGTCCTACTTCTGCACACTCTGCAGCCAAGATGTTTGTTCCTTCTGGAACAGAGAATCCAGCTTGTTCAGCAATCCATGCAGCTGGTTTACCAACGATGTTTGCGTTTAGTTTAGCACCAGCACAGTTTTTGCTGTTAGCTTTCACACCGAAGCAGAATTCTTCGAGAAGAGCTTTTTCTTTTTTGTTTACGAAATAAGTGTGATATGACTTGAATTCTTCAACAAATTCATCATAAACTTCTTTATCAATGATAACTGCTTGTTCTGACGCACAGACCATACCATTATCAAATGATTTAGACATAACGATATCATGAGCAGCTTGACGGAGGTCAGCAGATTTTTCTACATAAGCAGGAACATTCCCGGCACCTACCCCAAGTGCTGGCTTACCACATGAGTAAGCAGCTTTAACCATGGCATTACCACCAGTTGCGAGGATAGTCGCAACACCTTCGTGGTTCATAAGTGCTCCAGTTGCTTCCATTGATGGTTCTGTAATCCATTGAACACAGTTTTCAGGAGCACCAGCTGCGATTGCTGCGTCACGAACAATTTGTGCTGCGTGTGCTGATGATTCTTGTGCTGATGGGTGGAAAGCGAAAACGATTGGGTTACGTGTTTTCAAAGCAATCAATGATTTGAAGATAGCTGTTGAAGTTGGGTTTGTTGTTGGAGTGACACCGCAGATTACACCTACAGGTTCTGCAATTTTAGTCAAACCTGTAATTGGGTCCTCTTCAATAACTCCAACTGTTTTAACGCCACGCATATTGTTTACTACGTGCTCACAGGCAAAAAGGTTTTTTGTTGCCTTATCTTCGAATACCCCACGTCCAGTTTCTTCAACTGCATGTTGTGCAAGAATTCCGTGTGCATCAAGAGCAGCAACAGATGCTTTTGCTACGATGTAGTCAACTTGCTCTTGGTTCAACTTGCGCATTTCGTCAAGTGCAACCAAAGCTTTTTGTACTAATCCATCTACATGCTTTTCAGCAGCGAGTTGTTTTTGCTCAGGTGTCAAAGTTTTTTTATCAGCCATATTTTCCTCCATAGCCTTAAAGGCTTAAACCTTTGTTGATTTTTTCACAAGTATAGTATAACTCTTTTTTTTTACTTTGTAAACAGTTTCATAGATATTTCACAAAGAATTTTCATATTTTTGTGATTTTTTTCTCAAATTCGCGTTATAATGCATTCTTTCCCCGAGGTTTGTGAAAATCTTATTATATTTTTTTATTTTCACAAACTTGTTTTTAATTTATTTTTCCACTCTTAAACCAAGGAAGCGTTTTCTTTATTTCTTGAGAAAAGACCTCCTTGTTAGGAGGTTATTGTGTTTGTTGAAATAAACCTTGTTTGAAATCCCCTTCATAGACTACTTCTTGTTCGGTAGTCAGTTTTCCTTTTCCTTCAGCTTGGCCATTCGCAAAATCACCTTCATAAACCCATCCATCCTTAGCTTGGTAGGTTCCTTTTCCATTAAATGCGCCATTTTTAAACTGTCCGGTGTAGATATCTCCATTAGAGAAGGTCATTGTTCCTTGGCCGTTCATCTTCCCACGAACAATACTTCCGTCATATACTAGTGAATCGCCATCCAATTTTAAAACTCCTTGCTTAGGCATATTCCCTACAAATACAAATATAGCACAAAGAGCTATGACTACTACTGCTGCAATTTCCAAACGGGGACGTGTTAAATAGACACTATATTTTTCATAGAGTTTTTTTAAATTTTCCATGTTCACTCTCATTTTCTAAGCGACTTAACCAAGCCTGGCAACCAGTTAAAACTCGGTCATAAGTTTCTTCAAAATCACCTGTATACCAGGGATCTGGAACGCTTTCAGATGCAAAAGGCTGTATCTTATATTGTTGATCCTGTGGACACATCTCACGCAAATCAGCGAGATTAGACTCATCCATCCCAATGATATAGTCAAAATACTCAAAATCTTTTTTAGAAATTTGTTGGGAAGTTTTCGAAGTATCATAAGGAACGCCATGACTTCGAAAGATGCCTTGCGTCCCTTTGTGGATTGGATTACCGTGTTCCCAGGAAGAAGTCGCTCGACTTTGAATCTCATATTTATCGGTCAGGGATTTCATTACAAATTCCGCCATAGGACTGCGACAAATATTGCCAAGACAGACAAAGACAACTTTTTTCATCATTGTTCCTCTCATTTATAGAAAAACGGGAATGCATTCCACCCCGTTTTATTCTTCAATAGCACTGCCTTCTTCGATAACTGCACCTTCAGGTGTGACAGCTTCTTTGACTGGCAAAACTGTTCTAATTGCACCTAATTCGAAAGTCAAGTATACTCCGTCTACATCAAGTACAATCGTTTTGTTTTCAGTATCAACTTCGTCGACTGTTCCGTAGAGACCACCGATAGTGATTACTTCGTAGCCTTTTTGAAGTTTGTTGAGGCTCTCCATACGTTTTTCAGCTTGTTTCTTTTGAGAACGTTGCATGAAGAACATCAAACCAAACATCAAAACAAGCATAATCAAGAATGTTAAATTCCCACCCATTATTTTTTCTCCTTTGTAATTCAGATAAAACTACTATATCAAATTTCACTTGTTTTTACAAGATTGCACCTTGATTTTAGGTCAATAAAAAACCAGAGCAAATGCCCTGATTTTTCTTATTTCAAGTTGTTTACAAGTTCTACTAAGTTTTCAACTGTAAATCCATATTCTGCTAAAACTTTTGGTGCTGGCGCAGACGCTCCAAAGGTATCAATACCGAGAACCGCTCCATCAAGACCAACGTATTTGTACCAGTTTTGAGTTGCTCCCATTTCAACCGCTACACGACGACGAACTGCATTTGGTAAAATCTCTTCTTTGTATGCTGCATCTTGTGCATCAAATACATCTGTAGACGGCATGCTGACTACGCGAACTTTTCCACCTTGACTTGCCAATTCTTTAGCAGCTGCAACAGCCAGATTAACCTCTGAACCAGTCGCAATCAAAATTGTATCAAAGTCTGCTGCATTTTCATATACAACATAAGCTCCTTTTGCAACTTTAGCAAAGTCTGTTCCTTCTTCAACAGTCAAGTTTTGACGAGTCAAGACAAGAACAGTTGGTGTTTTCTCGCTCTTCACTGCTTGATACCAAGCTGCTTGAGTTTCACGCGCATCTGCTGGGCGGAAAACATTAAGGTTTGGAATCGCACGAAGACCTGCCAAGTGCTCAATCGGTTCATGAGTTGGTCCATCTTCACCAACTGCGATTGAATCGTGAGTGAAGACATAAGTCACTGGAAGACCTTGTAAGGCTGACAAACGAACTGCTGCTTTAAGGTAGTCTGAGAATACGAAGAAAGTTCCACCATAAACTCGAAGTCCACCGTGAAGAGCCATTCCGTTCAAGACAGTACCCATTGCAAATTCACGAACACCAAACTGGATGTTGCGATTCAAGCGATTTGCATCATCTTGAAGTCCATCAGTTTTGATGTAAGTCATATTTGAATGAGCGAGGTCTGCTGATCCACCAAGGAAGGTTGGCAATTTAGCAGCTACTACATTCAAAGCATCCTGACTTGAGTTACGAGTTGCTTGAGAGAAGCCATTTTCTAAAGCTGGGAAGTCTTCTGGAGTCACCTCAACTGGATCACGTCCTTCGATGATTGCTTCCACTTCTGCAGCCAGTTCTGGGTGAGCTTCTTTATAATCTGCGACTAGTTTTGTCCATGCTTCATAGGCTGATGCGCCACGGTCTGCAACATTTTCTTTGAAATCAGCATGAACTTCTGCTGGGATTTCAAATGGTTCATAGTTCCAACCAAGTGCCTGGCGAGTTGCCGCAGTTTCATCCGCGCCAAGAGGGGCACCGTGTACGGCATTAGTCCCTTGTTTATTTGGAGAACCATAACCAATAACAGTTTTCACTTCGATCAAAGATGGTTTTCCTGAAGTCTTAGCTTCTTCAATAGCAGCATGAATAGCTTCTAAGTCTGTTCCATCTTCTACCAAGGCTGTATGCCAACCATAAGCATTGTAACGATCACGGACACTTTCTGTGAAAGAATCTTTTGTCTCACCATCCAAGTTGATATCATTTGAATCATAAAGAACAACCAACTTGTCAAGCTTTTGCAAGCCTGCATAAGAAGCAGCTTCACTTGAGACACCTTCCATCAAGTCACCATCTCCACAGATAACGTAAGTGTAGTGGTCAAAGATGTTATAACCTTCACGATTGTACTTAGCTGCAAGGAAACGTTCTGCTTGTGCAAAACCTGTCGCAGTCGCAATCCCTTGTCCTAGAGGGCCTGTTGTTGCATCAACCCCTGCTGTATGACCGAATTCTGGGTGACCTGGAGTTTTAGAGCCCCATTGACGGAAGTTCTTCACTTCATCCATACTCACATCTTCAAATCCTGAAAGGTGAAGAAGGGCATAAAGAAGCATTGATCCGTGACCAGCTGAAAGAATGAAACGGTCGCGGTTAATCCAGTTTGGTTGGGCTGGATTGATACGAAGTTCTTTAGTGAATAGGCTGTATGCCATCGGTGCAGCTCCCATAACCACCCCTGGGTGACCTGAGTTCGCTTTATTGATAGCGTCAATACCTAGAAAACGAATCGCATTAACAGATAGATTTGACATAGAATTTCCTTTCTCTTTGAGGTGATAGGTCTATCACATATTCTATTTGTACTATTATATGAAAATTATCCGTATCGTGCAACATACGGATAACCTCCAGAAAAAATTTTTATATTAAAGCAAGGCTTTGAATTGGATGTTTGAGTCTTGTTCGAAGCAGTCATCAAAACCACGTGGGTGATGGTATTCTATTAAGTGTTGGTCTTGAGGATAAGTGTATTTACCACCAACTTCCCAGATAAATGGATGGAAATCGTATTGCAAGCGATCTTTTCTCATTTTCCAAAGTTCTAGGATTTCATTGGTAGAAGCCATGAAGTTAGACCAGATATCATAGTGAACTGGAATAATGACTTTTGCACGAAGATTTTCTGCCATGCGAAGAAGGTCGATAGAAGTCATTTTATCTTGGATACCTACTGGGTTTTCACCATAGTTATTCAAAGCAACATCAATTTTGAAGTCTTTACCATGTTTTGCAAAGTAGTTAGAGAAGTGAGAATCAGCTCCATGATAGATGGTTCCACCTGGTGTTTCAAAGACATAGTTAACAGCCTTTTGAGCCATTTCTTCATCTGTAACAGCTAAGCCAGCAAGTTCACCACCTGTCTCATCAGCACCGTTCACTGGTAGCGTTACCAAGCAAGTACGGTCAAATGATTCTACCGCATGAATCTTCATGTCTTTTAGTTCAATAGTATCACCTGGTTTGACAACGATGATGCGTTCTTTTGGAACACCCCATCCTTCCCAGATTCGTCCACAATGGTAAGGGCCGATAAACTTAACATGTTCTAACTTAGGATTATTGAGAATTGCTGCAGCTGTGTATGGGTCGATATGGTCACTATGGAAGTGTGAAACCAAGTAGTAGTCGAGTTCATTGATAGCAAATGGATCGATAACCATTGGCTGAACACGTAAGTTTGGTTGCAATTTACGAACACCTGCCATATTTGCCATTTGGTGTCCGCGAACCATATCTTTCACTTTTTTAGTTGATTTTCCACGGTTTGACCAAAGGTCCATGACAACGTTAGCACCACCTGGTGTTTTAATCCAAGTACCACAGTTGCCTAGCCACCACATGGCAAAGTTACCTTCAGGAACGACTTCTTCTTCGATTTCTTCGTTCAACCATGTTCCCCACTCTGGGAAAGTAGCTAAAATCCATGATTCTCTTGTAATTTCTTTTACGTTTGGCATTTGAAATCCTCCATATTTTGTTCAAGTATTTATTTCATACTTAGTATAACACCGACCGATATATTAAAAAAGACCAAGAAAAACACAGGCTTGTGTTCATCATTGGACTGTGATGTTTATGATTCATCTAAAAAAGCTTGGATGACTAATTCTTGGTTGATTAAAAGTTGAATTTCTTCTTGTAATTTTGCCGCTGCATGTTTATCCGATATATAGGTGCCGATAATGGTTGATAGATTTTCCTTGAAGGTTCGACCGTCTTTTCTAAGAACCTTATTCTTCATAAAGTCTGTCATGCGTAAAATATCTTCTGCCTCAAGTATAGGATTTACCTTTAGCACTGGGAAGCGACTCTCAAGCTCATCGTTTGTTGTAATAAGTAAATCAACCTGAGTAATATCCTCCACGCTTTTGAACTGCTCAGTGGTAAAGACTGCCCCAATCTGTTCGTTTGGAAGATAGAAGCGACATTGTTTAAGTAAGAGTTTAGAAACGCCAACTCCTTCATCACACACAATATAAATCTTCTTGGTATTGTTTTGAATCGATGGAGTATACTTTAAAAATCCTCCAACGTGAATGGTCAGATAGGCAATCTCATCATCCGTCAATCGAATCTGCCAGGTTTCTTCTAGCACTTCAGCACATTTTTTTGTAATTACGAAAAGCTCACTATACTTGGAACGAATCTGCCGAGTCAAAGGATTTTTTGAGAAGATCCCATAATTTTTTCTAAATAGTAGAGCCTTACAATGAATCACGAGATTCCTCAACAAGTCTTCTTTCTGTTCAATCTCCATTCTGGTTTGAGATTCAAAACACCAAATAAACTCTTCTAAAGCTATTCTCAAATGTTGAAAATCTTTACTTTCTGCATGGATGTCTCGATCTTTTCGATAGGATAACAAAAGAATGGCCAAGAGAGATGTATCTAATTCTGAAAACGAGATGCCAAATGTTTCAAACAAGCGTTCTCCTAGTTTCTTAGATACCTGGTATTCTATCCTCTTTCGAATCAATGAAAATTCTTGATCAATTTCTTGATGTTTATCTTGATTTCGAGTAACGGTATCACACCCTAGTAGAAGATAGGGAAGGACCTGTAACATAAAGGTGACTTCGTGATGGTTTATTTTTTTCCCCAAATCCTGCTCAACCAGTGGAACCTGTTTTTTGAGAAATTGATTGACCTCATCGGAAAGAAGCATCTCACCGTCTAATCGTTCCTTGATTTTTTCCTCTAAAATAGCAACAAAGGCTGGATTTTCCTCCATAAAGATATGATAGAGAAGGGATTGAAGATACTGGATTTTATTAAGAGGATGTGCATTTAGATAGTAACCTCGAGATTTACTAACTTGAAGCGTTACTTGATACTGCTCTAGTGTCAGCTGGTAACGAATGCTATTTAAGTCATTAAGGACTGTATTTCGAGAGACTTCTGTTAATTCCATGAGTTTTTCAAGCGTGATTCTCTCTTTGGAAATACCAATCAGAAGGAGCATCAGCTGCATCCGCTCGTTGGCACTCATGATGTAATCATAAGAATCAACTTCGTCTAATAATTGACGACAAGCTTCTCTTTGTTCATCGGTCAAGTAAATACCAATCCGAGGCAGACTGATGATATGCAAATTCTCATCATCCAGAGCATCATTGATTTTATCAATGTGATAGTAGATTTTTCTTCGAGATTGAGCTAGATCTTTTGAAATCGTCATAATCGTTTTGGACGTTTCTTGATCCATCAAATATTGAAGCAAGTCACAGCTCGCCTTATCTAAAACCATAATTCATACTCCTCTATTTGTCAATCGCTTCCAAAAACAACTTTATAATGGTATCACATTCGTACAGACTTTGCAATTATATGCTGTAAACTCCGAACAGGGGATATTGACAACTACAAAAGCGAGGCTTGGATCGAAAGCTCCTAGCCTCTTTTCAATTCAATTTCTTATTTCTTTTGACCGTAATAAGCATTTGGTCCATGTTTACGTTGGTAGTGTTTTTCTAGGATGTACTGAGGAGCAGGTTCAACTCTTGGATTGATTTGCTCTGTGAAACGATTCATCTTAGACACTTCCTCTAGTACAACAGAGTGATATACAGCATTCTCTGGATTTTTGCCCCAGGTGAATGGACCGTGATTACGTACGACAATCCCTGGTACTTCAACAGGGTTGAGACCACGACGTTCAAACTCTTCTACGATAACTAGACCAGTGTCTTTTTCATAGGCTACTTCTACTTCATCCTTGGTCAAACTACGAGCGCAAGGGATTGAACCGTAGAAATAATCCGCATGGGTTGTTCCATAGAAAGGAATATCACGACCTGCCTGAGCCCAACCAACAGCTTCAGTCGAATGGGTATGGACCACACTAGCAATCTCTGGCCAAGCCTTATATAACTGCACATGAGTTGGAAGATCAGAAGATGGTCTTAAATCTCCTTCTAGAACCTTGCCATCTAGGTCAGTTACCACCATATTTTCAGGTGTCAATTCGTCATAATCTACACCTGATGGTTTGATAACAATGACACCGAGTTCGCGATTGACTTCAGATACATTGCCCCAGGTAAATTTGACAAGTCCATGTTTCGGTAATGATTGATTGGCATCACAGACTCGTTTACGCATAGCATTGATTACTTGATTCATCTTACATCAAACCTGCTTTCTTAATTAGTGGGTAGAGAAAAGCTTGGGCCTCTTGAATAGCTGCGCGTGTTTCTTCTACAGTTTCACAATTTTCAGACCACATTTCGATTAGGAAAGGACCATTATAATTGGTTTGCTTTAAAATATCGAAAGCTTCTTCCCATTTGACACAACCTTGCCCAAAAGGTACATCTCGGAACTGACCCTTTGAATTTTCTGTCACTGCATAAGTATCCTTGAGATGGAGAGCTGCGATGGCATGATGGCCAAGATAAAATTCACTGTAGACATCATTATGCCATGCAGACACATTCCCAATATCTGGATAGACAAAGAGGTAGGGGGAGTCAATCTCTTTCTCTACAGACAAATATTTTTCGATGCTATTAATGAAAGAATCATCCATAATTTCAATAGCAAGTACCACCTGAGCTTCTTCAGCCCAGTCACAGGCTTTTCTCAAATTTTTGATAAAACGTTGGCGTGTCTGGGGTGACTTTTCCTCATAGTAAACGTCGTAACCAGCTAATTGAATCGTACGAACTCCCAAATCTTGGGCTAATTCGATACATTTTTTCATGAGTTCTAGAGATTTTTCCTCTAGAAATGGATCATTCGATCCCAATGGGTAACGACGATGGCCTGAAAAACAGATAGAGGGAATACGAACACCAGTTTCATAGATCGCTTTGACAACTTCCAAGCGCTCTTCCTTGCTCCAGTCAAGTCTTGCTAAGCGCTCATCACGTTCGTCAATAGACATCTCGACAAAATCAAAGCCTAACTCCTTAGCAAAATTTAAACGTTCTAGCCAAGTAAAATGGGTCGGGGTTGCCTTTTCATAAATTCCAATTGGACGTGCCATGGCTTACCCCCAAATTCGTTTGATTTCATCCTTGAAGGCACGCGCTGCTCCTGCTGGATCCGCAGTCTCTGTAATTCCACGACCTGCGATAAAGGTAAAGACATCAATGCCTTCAAAAAGTTTGAGAGTATCTACATCTAGACCACCTGTTACAGAAACACGGAAGCCCATGTCAATGAGTTTTTTAACCTTATTAAGGTCTTTTTCACCCCAAGTTTCACCAGCAAGAAGGGCATCACGAGATTGGTGATAGATAGCTTGTGAGATACCTGCATCTAACCAAAGCTGAGCTTGTTCAAAAGTCCAATCACCATACAGCTCGATCTGAATTTCGCCACGGTCTCCACGTTCAGCCTTGATAGCCTTTAGAGCAGCTTCCATGGTAGGGATGGTTGCACAACAGATACAAGTCATCCAATCTGCTCCACGAACGGCATTATTTTTGGCAACAGTTCCACCAGCATCGGCACATTTTGTGTCTGCCACAATAATCTTATCTGGGAAAAGGCTACGCAAGACTTCAACCAATTCACTTCCAACTTGAAGCAAGCAAACAGTTCCAGCTTCGATAATATCTACTTCCTGACCAACAGAAACAGCTGCTTTAATCGCTCCTTGCAAGTCTGAATGGTCTAATGCAACTTGTAAATTAGGTATTCTTTTTGTCATTTCTTTATTCCTCTTTCTAACTTTCCAAATCCAATCCTTCAAGATAAGGGCTATCCTTAGATTCTTCGATCATCGCCAAGACATCTTCTTTAGTCTGGCAAGCCTGTAAACGTGCAATAGAATCTTCTAATTCAAACAAGGCAATGATTTGTGGAATGGCTACACTTGTGTGAATTTTTGAACTTGTTGCCGCTAGTGCCAACAAAACAGAGACCTCTTTCCCATCTGAAAATACAACAGGATTTTGTAAGGTAATCAATGAAAAGGCATCTCTTTGCACTCCAGCTTCAGGTCTAGCGTGGGGCATAGCCATACCTGGCATTAAGATATAGTAAGGGCCATACTCTTCAGTTGATTCGATAATAGCATCGTAATACTCTGACAAAATTGCCCCACTTTCAATCAAGGGATCTACTGCTACCTTGACTGCTTCCTTCCAATCTTTAGCCTCTAAGCCTAGTCGGATTGAGTCATTGTCAATTAAAGCTTGTTTTAAATTCATATCTGCCTCCTTTATTTAAAGAGGGAGAAGGACAGAAACGATAACTCCCAGTTTCTGTCCAGCCCCCTCCAACCTTTTACTGTAGTGCTTGACTGAGTTTTTCAGTGATTTCTTTATCATCCATCAAGTTGTCAAGCCCGATTAACTTCCCATTAGTCCGACCTTCCAATTCTTGGATCAAATGAAGAGAAGCGATTACGATGTCATAGCCTGCTGCTAAACCTTTTGCTTCACCGACACTGCATGAATTGACTGTAAAGTCTGTTTGATTAAGCTTACGGAGGGCATTTTCAACCTTCATCTTGATAACCATAGATGAACCCATTCCATTTCCACACGCTGCTAATACTTTAACCATTTTATTTCTCCTTTTCTAGACACTAAGCTTCTTCTTGAACTTCACCGTTGTAATATTTCTCTTTATCTTTTGCTTTTGCAAATTGAAGTTGAGGAATAACAAGCAAGAAGAGACATACAAGTACATAACCAACAATACCGAGGTATTTGAAGATATATCCAAATCCAAGCCATGGGAATTCAAAGTCGATATTTCCATGGTAACCACCGTAAGATGCTAAGTCGAGAAGGGCTACACAGAGAGCTCCTAGAGCAACTTGGAGGACACCTGAAATGAAGGATAGGATAACGGCTGCTTTCCATCCACCACGCTTATCAGCATAGACCGCGATGGCTGCATTATCAAAGAATACTGGTACAAATCCTGTAATAATAAGGACAGGGTTTTTAAAGACGATGAGCAAAACAATTGTAATCAATTGACCAATCAAACCAAAGGCAAATCCAGACAAGACAGCGTTTGGAGAACCAAATCCATAAGAAGCTGCAACGTCAACTGCTGGGAATGAACCTGGCAACAATTTGTTTGAAATACCTTGGAAGGCATTTGTCAACTCAGATACGAACATGCGGACACCTTGCATCAAAACGAACAAGTAAACTGAGAAGGTGAAGGCTGTTTGGATAATGTACATAAAGAAATCTTGTTTTGCAGGATTGAATAGAGTTCCTGAAGTGATGACTTCTTTATTAGACATAATATCTGGACCTAAGATTAACAGAATGGCTCCGAAGAATACGAGCATCAAGGTAGCAGATGCAACAACTGTATCGTGGAAGATTGAGAGAAACTTAGGTAGTTTAAGATTGTCTAGACTTTCTTCTTTCTTGCCAAAACGTCCTGCCACTTTATCTACAAACCAGATTGCAAATTGTTGTTGGTGACCAATCGCAAATCCGCCACCACCAGTCAGACGTTGAGTTGCCTCAACAGTCATATTTGAACTAACTGCCCAGTAAAGGCCACAGATGATACCGATTGCTGCTGTACCATAAGCATTTCGCAATTGTGGGACTAAGAATAGAACCATAAGAGATACAGTCGCAGCTTGTTGTACCATGATGTGACCAGTAATAAAGAGGGTTCTTACTTTCGTAATCTTGCGTAGAGCTACAAGCAAGATATTTACTCCAAAACCGATCAATAGAGCTGTTGTTGCAGTTCCGACGAAATCTGGAAATTCTGCTGCAATTTTGTTGTTTGCTGCAGCAAGTCCAAAGTAAGGGTCAATAACCGCTGCACCAATTTGGAATTTGTAGTTAAGGGCTGCCAAGATTGGGCGGAAGGTTGTAACCAAACCACCAGCACCCACGTTGAGCAACATATAACCTACTGTTGCTTTAACGAAACCTGAGAAAACGTCATGAGCAGGTTTTTTCAAAAGTGCATATCCTATTAGCACCAATAAACCTACAAAAAATGCGGGATTCTGCAAAATATTGCTAGAAAACCAATTTAGAACACTTGAAATGACTTCCATAATTGTTCTCCTTTTGAATTGTTTTTGTAAGTTTATTATATAATGTGAAAACGGAAACAAAAAGACCAAGAATTACACAGCGGACTGTTCACTCTTGGACTGTATGATTTATGATATTTTACGGCTTATCTTATTTTCTCGTAGCTAGATAAAAGGGAAGAATTGTTTCATAAGATTCCAGTAGGGCTTCTAGGATTTCTTCTTCAGATGAATTTTCTGTCACTGGAACATCTACCTTCACTAAAACCTTTCGGACTTCCTGATGGGATAATTTTTCTCTTAAAATTTGACGATTTTCCTCAGTAGCCTCCATCCTTTGACTTTCTCCCTCTGAGTATACTAAATAATAAATTCCTTCTACCACTGGAACTTCTAGGACCTTGGCTTGTTTGCCTAATGTTCGCTCATCCTTCTTACGTTCAATAAAACTCACTTCTAGTGAAACTCCAAAATCAGAAGGACTTCCATACAAACGAAGGGCCAACATAGGCTCTGTCACTTCTCCCTCACGCTGTAGATAGGCCCAGAAATGCGGTCGCAAACGTTGGGCTTGATTCATCCACTGACTCGTCCCTTGGAGATCCCATTCTGGATGTCTTTCTTGAAAAGCCTTGGCTAAGTGTGTAAAGACCTTTCTAGCCTCCTGCCCCTTACTCCTCAAATAAAGCATTTTTTCAGCTTCTTGACCTGCCTTCTCGGGTTTTTGATACTGTAAACCAGAGAAAGCTAGATATTCTCTCATTGTATTCAACATAAGATCAACCTCCCTTAGCTAGCAAAAAATCAGGATGCCCCTGATTTTGCTTTGATTATTCTGT
The DNA here is from genome assembly GCF_047465035.1 of Streptococcus infantis. GTDB lineage: Bacteria > Bacillota > Bacilli > Lactobacillales > Streptococcaceae > Streptococcus > Streptococcus infantis_T. The sequence continues at coordinate 103,266 of NZ_JASHAQ010000006.1, read as the reverse complement.
ATCAACCACAACGTAACGATTTGGTTCATCACCTTCTGAATAACTAGTGACACCCTCCATACGTGAAATAATACGATGGATGATTTTACGTTCGCTACTAGACATTGGATCAGTCACCTGACTACGCCCCTCTTCTAGGACACGTGTAGCTAACTTCTGTGCATAGCTCTGCAAGACTTCTGCACGGTGCTCTACATAATCATTAACATTGATGGTAATATAGAAGGTTCTTGAATAGCGGTTATAAAGATAATTTTGCGCTAAAAGCTGGAGAGATTTCAAAACCTTACCATGGTAACCGATAATACGACCCGGTTCATTGGTATCAATTTGCATATTGATAGAACGGCGATTTGAGGTACTTGAAATTGCTCCCTCAACATCCATATCATCAATAATACCTTGAACATAGTTGGTCACTTCTTCGACCACCTGGTCAATATCATAGGTCGGTTCAATCTTCAAACCTAGATTTTCTAAATCATCATTCTGCTCGACTTCTTCCTGTTCTTCCTGCTCTTTAGATTCTTCTGGCAGTAAATCTTTTAGAATGGCAATATGACCAGTCTCCTCTAAAATTGTACTAGCCTCTTTCTCATTTTTTAGAATTTCGGCCTTAACCTCTTCAGAGATCCCTTGCCCTTCTTCCTCGATTTTCTTGATTGCTTCAACAACATGACCTAAGTCTACTGTTGCCTCACTAACAGTCTTAACGGGTTCGTTCTTAGCATTAACTTCCTTTGGAACTCCTTTGACTGCTTGCTGATTTGCCTTCACAACAGTTGTCTCACTAATTGCTTCGATATCAACTTGCGCTGGTTTCTTCCCAAAAAGGCCAAAGAAACCTTTTTTCTCCCTTGAGACAACCTTAATATGCGCCTTCATTCTAGGAATCCCCAATTCCTTCAATCCCGTTTGGATCGCTTCCTCAACAGTTGAACCTGTAAATAATACCATTACAAGATTCCTCCTTACTTTTTCTTTTTCTGTGCTTTCTTGAGAGCTTTTCTCTTCTTGATTTCTAAATCCTTCTTAGCCTGTACTCCCGCCTCACGCTCTGCAATAATCTTGAATGGATTGTTGAGCAAATAGGTTTGGAGCACCTGATAAGCATTGGATACCGCCCAGTATAAGGCAACCCCACTTGGTGAATACATGGCAAAGAAGAAAATCATTACTGGCATTGCATACATCATCCCTGTCATGGCGCCATTTTTCTCAACCATGGCCTTATTGGATAACCACGTGCTAAGGAAAGTAAAGATAGCTGCCAGAATAGGCAAAACAAAAGTCGTATCAACACCACCAAGGTTAATCCATAAGAAATGACCCGTTTTTAGAAATTCTACCCTACTCAAAGCTTGGAACAAGGCCAACAAGACTGGCATTTGGATTAAGATTGGCCAGAGAGAAGCTGACTGTTTGACACCATGTTGCTTGAACAACTGACGCATTTCTTGGTCCAACTTGGTACGGCTCTCCATATCCCGTCCCGGATAACGTTCTCGCAACTCCTTAACCAGTGGTTGTACTTCTTGCATCTTTCTAGATGCCACCATTTGTATCTGAAAGACTGGTAAAAGAATGGTTCTGATTAAAAGGGTAAATAAAATAATCCCCAGACCAATACTTGTATCAAATGATAAAAAGCGAATGGTTTCAGCAAAAAAATAAACAAATTTACTCCAAAAACCTGTTGATTCAGCTGTAATCTCACTCGTCGTACCACTAGCCGTGCAGGCGCTCATCACAAATAAAGCAAGCACCATTAAGCTAGTCAACTGTAATTTCTTTTTCACTCCCATTTCCTTCCTGGTAAATCTTTGATAACTTTAATACGTGAAGTAGATTTTTTTCCATTTCCGCGTAGTCCAAAATTTCAACACCTTTTCGAGCAATCACAACAAAATCTACATTTTCAACCAGCTGATTTTTATGTTCAATCAGAATATGTCGAATTCTTCTCTTGATCTGATTCCTCGTGACAGCGTTTCCTAATTTTTTACTGACAGATAGGCCAACTCGAAAATGCTGTTCATTATTTTCTAATCGATAAATAACAAATTTACGATTAGCAAAACTCTCCCCTTTTTTAAATATTGCACTAAAATCTTTCTCTTTTTTTACACGAAAGCGTTTTTTCAAAATTCAACTCCATCTATTAAAACTACTACTATTATACCATAATTTTTCAAAAAGCCAATCATAGCAAGGTTTTAGCCCGTTTTACAGAATGAAAAAACTAGTTTCATCCTTTAAATCATCTTATTTTTAAACAAATTTACAAATTTGAACATGCTACTTTCTTTATTTTCTCTTGATATAAAACAAAAGTCACTCCAAAGAGTGACTTTTGTAGGAGATTATTATGAAAAAGTTAGGATTTCTATTAAATAAAGTTAGGAGGTCTTTATTTAATGATAGTAGTATACAGGTCTATCCTTAAATCCAACTTAAACAGATTTCACTTCTTTTTAATTTTTAAAACTATGGATTGGAGCCGGGATTTGCCCTCCACGTGCAATGAAGTCGACAGACGAGGCACCGTTAACTTTCATGACTGGAGCCGTTCCTAGAAGGCCACCAAATTCAATCATATCGCCTTCTTTTCCTTTTGGAATAATACGTACAGCAGTTGTTTTCATATTGATGACTCCGATAGCAGCTTCATCCGCAATCATTGCCGCAATCGTTTCTGCAGGTGTATCCTCAGGAATGGCAATCATATCCAAACCAACTGAACAGATAGCCGTCATAGCTTCTAGTTTTTCCAAATTAAGGGAGCCGTTTTGCACTGCAGCAATCATCCCCTCGTCCTCAGAAACTGGGATAAAGGCACCAGACAAACCACCAACTTGGTTGCAAGCCATAACTCCGCCTTTTTTAACTTGATCGTTCAAGAGAGCCAAGGCAGCAGTCGTTCCATGAGTCCCAACTGTCTCTAGCCCCATTTCTTCAAGAACACGAGCTACAGAATCACCCACTGCTGGAGTTGGAGCTAAACTTAAATCGACAATCCCAAAATCAACTCCGAGGCGCTCACTAGCCATTTGACCAACCAATTGACCAATACGGGTAATCTTGAAAGCCGTTTTTTTAACAGTTTCAGCAACAACATCAAAGCTCTGACCTCGAACCTTTTCCAAGGCACGTTTGACAACACCCGGTCCTGAAACACCTACATTGATGATGACATCTGCTTCACCTACACCATGAAAAGCTCCTGCCATAAAAGGATTGTCCTCTACCGCGTTGGCAAATACAACCAATTTAGCCGCCCCCATATCAGATAAAGAAGCTGTTTCCTTAATAACGCGCCCCATATCCGCTACTGCAGTCATATTGATGCCCGATTTGGTAGAACCGATATTTACTGATGAACAAACCTTATCCGTTTCTGCCAATGCACGAGGAATGGAGTTGATAAGGATTTCATCACCTTTTTGATAACCCTTTTGTACCAAGGCTGAAAAACCACCAATGAAGTCAACACCAATTTCTTTCGCAGCTTTATCCAGTGCTTTAGCTAAGACTACATAATCCGTCGCATCGGTAGCAGCACCAATCAGGGAAATTGGAGTTACAGACACACGTTTATTCACAATAGGAATTCCTAACTCAGCCGCAATTTCATCCCCAACAGCCACTAAATTAGCAGCTTTTGTAGTAATCTTTTCATATATTTTATCCGCAGCACGATTGATATCTGGATCGATACAGTCCAAAAGGGAAATCCCCATGGTAATGGTTCTAATGTCAAAGTTTTGCTCCTCAATCATAGCGATTGTTTCGGTAACTTGTCTAATATCCATAAATACCTCCTAGATATTGTACATAGCATCAAAAATAGCCGCACTTTGAATATTGATTTTGACATTCAAAGTCTGACCAAAAACCTCAAATTCGTTTCTAAGATGAGTAAAATCTTGCTTTTCATCACTAGATACCACAGCCATCATTGTAAAGAATTCGTCCAAGACTGTTTGTGAGATATCATCAATATTTAAGCCTAATTCAGCAATTTTTGTCGCAACACCTGCAACAATTCCAGATTTATCTTTACCAACAACAGTAATAATAGCTTTCATGATTAAACTCCGTTTCTAACACAGAACAATATCCATTTCGGCCAAAAACAAAATAAAAAAGGGGAGATAGAGTAACTAAATCACTTAATAGTGAACAATTGTCCAAGTTGAACCCCTAAGAAATCTCTTAGTTGATCTTGTACCAGACTAGTATTTTTTTACCAAGTCGCTAGTTTAGAAATTGAAAGTGATAGTATATTGGCTCATAACCTCTTTATAGAATATTTTTGAAAAAATGAACATTGTTGATTTTCGTTTTCAATAGTATAGCATATTTCTTAATAAAATACTCAAAAACGCCTGCTTACGAAATTGTTCTTTAGTAAAAAACAATTTCGTAAACAAGCGTCTACCTTATCATCTTATGATGAGTGTTCCCGCTAGGACATAAGTCCTAGCGGTAGACCAGAGCTAGACTAAGAGCACAAGACCCCATCATCATAACACTCAACAAAATTGATGATTTTATACTAATTCGATGATCGCCATTGGCGCTGCATCACCACGACGTGGTTCAGTTTTAAGGATACGAGTGTATCCACCGTTACGCTCAGCATAACGAGGTGCGATTTCTGAGAACAATTTTTGAAGTGCTGTAGTAGAAGTGTACTTATCAGTTGCTTCATCATAGTTTTCAGATGCGATTTCATTACGTACGAAAGCAGCTGCTTGACGACGTGCATGCAAATCACCACGTTTACCTAGAGTAATCATTTTTTCAACAGTTTTACGGATTTCTTTAGCACGAGCTTCAGTTGTCACGATTGATTCGTTGATCAAAAGGTCAGTTGTCAAATCGCGAAGCATTGCTTTACGTTGTGAGCTAGTGCGTCCTAGTTTACGGTAAGCCATTTATTCCTCCTTTATTTATCTTTTAATCCAAGACCCAAATCAATGAGTTTGACTTTCACTTCTTCCAAACTCTTGCGTCCAAGATTTCTTACTTTCATCATCTCTGCTTCAGATTTTTCTGTCAAATCATGCACAGTGTTGATACCGGCACGTTTCAAACAGTTATATGAACGCACAGACAAGTCAAGTTCCTCAATCGTACGTTCCAAGATACGGTCGTCCGATTCAGTATCAGCTTCTTTCATCACTTCTGCTGACTTAGCAATCTCTGTAAGATTTGTAAACAAATCAAGGTGCTCTGTCAAGATACGTGCTGAAAGCCCTAAAGCATCTTCTGGAATAATTGTTCCATTAGTCAAGATTTCAAGGGTTAATTTGTCGAAACCATCATTGCTACCTACACGAGCAGGTTCAACTTGATAGTTGACTTTTGTAACTGGTGTATAAATAGAATCTACAGCAAGTGTTCCAACTGGTGCATTATCTTTTTTATTTTCATCAGCAGGTACATATCCACGACCACTGTTAACAGTCATTGTCGCCTTTAGAGAAGAACCTTCACCGATTGTAAAGAGATAATGATCTGGATTTACAATTTCAATGTCGCTATCTGTCAAGATATCTCCAGCTGTAATTTCAGCAGGACCTTGCACATCTAGTTCAATGATCTTTTCGTCTTTAACGTAAGATTTTACTGCAATACCTTTGATGTTCAGAATGATTTGCATCACGTCTTCGCGAACACCCGGAACTGTATCAAATTCATGCAATACACCTTCGATATTGATAGATGTTACAGCAGCCCCTGGAAGAGAAGCTAGAAGTACACGACGAAGAGAGTTACCAAGTGTTGTACCGTAACCACGTTCAAGCGGTTCGATTACAAACTTGCCATAATCTTTATTTTCATCAATTTTTGTTATATTTGGTTTTTCAAACTCGATCATTTAGTTACTCCCTCTTAAACGAAAAGCAGTGTAAGGTTATGATTATACACGGCGACGTTTTGGAGGACGAGCACCATTGTGTGGCACTGGAGTCACATCACGAATTGCTGTTACTTCAAGACCAGCGGCAGCAAGAGCACGAATAGCTGACTCACGACCAGAACCTGGACCTTTAACAGTAACTTCAACTGACTTAAGACCGTGTTCTTGTGCAGATTTAGCAGCAGCTTCTGAAGCCATTTGAGCAGCAAATGGTGTAGATTTACGAGAACCTTTAAAACCAAGAGCACCAGCTGATGACCAAGCAATTGCATTACCATGCACATCAGTAATCATAACAATAGTGTTATTAAATGTAGCGTGAATATGAGCAATACCAGATTCGATATTCTTTTTCACACGACGTTTACGTGTTGGTTTAGCCAAGACTTTTACCTCCTATATTATTTTTTCTTACCAGCAATCGCAACAGCTTTACCTTTACGAGTGCGAGCGTTGTTTTTAGTGTTTTGTCCACGGACAGGAAGTCCACGACGGTGACGGATACCACGGTATGAACCGATTTCCATCAAACGTTTGATGTTCAAGTTTACTTCACGACGAAGGTCACCTTCAACTTTGATTGCATCCACTTCACGACGGATAGCATCTTCTTGATCTGGTGTAAGATCGCGAACACGTACATCTTCTGAAATTCCAGCAGCTGCCAAGATTTTCTTAGATGTTGGAAGTCCGATACCGTACACATAAGTCAATGAAATTACTACGCGTTTGTCATTTGGAATGTCAACTCCAGCAATACGAGCCATATTTTCTCCTTTCTATCTTATCCTTGACGTTGTTTGTGTTTTGGATTTGCTGGGCAAATTACCATAACACGACCATTACGACGAATAACTTTACAGTATTCGCAAATTGGTTTGACCGATGGTCTTACTTTCATTTCTTATCCCTCCAAGTTTTTCGATTATTTAAAGCGGTAAGTGATACGTCCACGTGTCAAGTCATATGGACTCATTTCGACAGTAACACGATCTCCCGCTAAAATACGAATATAGTTTTTACGAATTTTACCAGAAACTGTTGCTAAAATCTGATGTCCATTTTCAAGTTCAACCGTAAACATTGCATTCGGCATAGTATCAACTACTTTACCTTCAACTTCAATCACATCGTCTTTTGCCACGCAAAAGTACCTCCATAAATTTCGATTTGATGCCTCTAGACACAGAGACAACAATTATAAGTCAGACTAACTCAGTATAACATTTGTAGAGACATTTTGCAAGCATGAAAAACGCTTTTATTTCAATTTTGTCAATACTTTTTCGATATCTGCAAAGACATCATTGATATCTTGGTTACCTTCGATATCATGTACCAAACCTTTTGCACGATAGTGGGCAATAATTGGTTCACCTTGGGAAATATTAACATCCAAACGACGTTTTACTGTTTCAGGTTTGTCATCTTCACGTTGGTAATAGTCTTCTTCTTTGTAGTCAACTGGTGGGTTGAAAACTTTATGGAAAGTTTCACCAGTTTCACGGTGAATGATACGACCACTCAAACGCTCCAAAAGGCAATCTGGATTTACTTCGATGTTAATAACACCTTCAAGTTCAATCCCTAATTCAGCTAAAGTTTTATCCAAGGCATGAGCTTGCTCAATTGTACGTGGGTATCCGTCCAACAAGAAACCAGTTTCTTTAATGTCATCTTGTGAAAGACGCTCTTTCACAATACCATTTGTAACTTCATCTGGAACCAACTCGCCTTTGTCGATATAAGACTTAGCTAAGACACCCATTTCAGTTTGGTTAGCCATTGCCGCACGGAACATATCACCTGTTGAGATATGAGCAACATGAAATTGTTCAACAATTTTTGCTGCTTGTGTACCCTTACCTGCACCAGGTAAGCCCATAATCAAAAGATTCATGATTCAAACTCCTTTTTTGTTTTTAAATAGAAGCAAAAATTCATTTCAACTCCTATTTAAAAACAAAATAGAAGAGAGGAGATAAAAATCTGACAAGGTCTTTGATTTTTAAACTCCACTCTCTGAGCAATAGTGAATTTTCTTTTCTATTACAATTATTCTGTTGTATTCATGAAACCAACATACTTACGTTTCAATAAATAACCTTCCAATTGTTTAATTCCTTCAATACCTGTTGAGATAATGATCAAAAGACTTGTTCCCCCAAAAGCAACGACTTCTGAAAGACCGAATAAATCCTTAGCTACAATAGGTAAAATAGAAATGACACCTAGGAAGAGGGAACCGACTGTTGCGAGACGACGAAGAAGTTTTGACATATACTCTTCTGTCCCTTTACCAGGACGGACACCGTGGATATAAGCACCGCTCTTTTGCAAATTTTCTGCTGCCTTCTCTGGATTAATCTGTACAAATGTATAGAAGAATGTAAAGAGGATAATCAACAGAGCGTACAAAGCGATACCTGTAGGGGCTGTTGTAGATAGTAACTCCTGAGCACTACGTACCCAGGCCCAATCAAGACCAGATGCACTTACAAATTGTAAAATTGCCGCTGGTGCTGCTGTAATTGAGCTAGCAAAGATAACTGGAATAACTCCTGCAGGGTTAATCTTCAATGGAAGATAGGAACTTGATGGTGCTCCTTGTGCTACCTTAGTATACTGAATTGGTATCTTATATTCAGCTTGTTGAACATAAGTTGTAAAGTAAACAATCAATAAGACTGCTACAATTAAGATAGCAACAAAAATGAGGGATGAAGTCAAGCGACTGCTTGGTACATTGACAAAGTAGTCAACATAAATCCCCTTGATCATATCAGGAATTGAAGCAACAATCCCCGCAAAGATAATCATGGAAACACCATTTCCATAACCCTTATCAGTAATTTGCTCTCCCAACCAAGTTACAATCATACTACCCGCTGTTAGGATTGCTCCAATCACAAGGAAAACTTGTGGTGTTAGAGGAACAGTCAAAAGTTTGGCTCCAGATAAAGCATTAAAACCAGCAGTAATTCCGACAGATTGCACGAATGCAAGAACAAGGGCAATATATCGAGTTGCCTGGTTCAACTTTCTACGACCAACTTCCCCTTGTTTGCCCCACTCTACAAACTTCGGTAATAAATCCATTTGTAAGAGTTGGACAACGATAGAAGCAGTAATGTATGGACTAACACCAAGTGCAAAAACTGAAAAGTTTTTCATGGCATTACCAGACACCAAACTTAACATATTTAGAAAAGATAGACCACTCAAAGCATTCAAGCTATTGGCATTCACCCATGGAACCGTAATGCTAGTCCCGATACGGAAGACAAAGACGATAAAAATTGTAAAAAGAATTTTTGATCGAACTTGCTTGACTTTGAAGGCTTCTCTCAATAATTTAAAAAACATAGGTCACCTCTCTTAGATGACTTCTACTGAACCACCTTTAGCAGTGATAGCTTCTTCAGCTGATTTAGAGAATTTAGCTGCTTTTACAGACAATTTCTTAGTCAACTCACCGTTACCAAGAATTTTGATACCTGATTTTTCAGCTTTAACAATTCCTGATTCGATAAGAACAACTGGAGTTACTTCTGCACCATCTTCAAAGACGTTCAATTGGTCAAGGTTAACAATTGCGTATTCTTTAGCGTTGATGTTAGTGAATCCACGTTTTGGAAGACGACGGAACAATGGAGTTTGTCCACCTTCAAAACCAAGGCGTACTCCACCACCGCTACGAGCTTTTTGACCTTTTTGACCACGACCAGATGTTTTACCGTTACCTGATGAAGTACCACGACCAACACGGTTACGAGTTTTACGAGAACCTTCTGCAGGTTTCAATTCATGAAGTTTCATTATATATTTTCTCCTCTTTTGTAAAATGCTAGCGCCGATAAGAGAGAAAAGGTTGTCTCTCCTATCAACTCGCCTATACGTTTGTCATCAAAGATGACTATATCTAGTTTTAGGGGATGGTATACTGCACATCCCCTAAAATTTAATTAGTTTACTTCTTCAACTGTTACCAAGTGAGATACTGCAGTGATCATACCACGTACTGCTGGGTTATCTTCTTTAATAACAGAGCTGTTCAATTTGCCAAGTCCAAGTGCTACAACAGTTTTACGTTGTGATGGAATGCGTCCGATTGGAGACTTAGTCAAAGTAATTTTAATTTGAGCCATTTTATCCCCTTTCTTATGCCAAATCAGAAACTGAAATACCACGAAGGGCAGCAACTTCTTCAGCGCGTTTCAATTGTTTCAAACCTTCAACAGTTGCACGAACAATGTTGATTGGAGTATTTGAGCCAAGAGATTTAGATGTAACATCAGCTACACCTGCCAACTCGATAACGGCACGAACAGCACCACCAGCGGCAACTCCAGAACCTTCTACAGCTGGTTTCAACAATACTTTAGCTCCACCGAATTCTGAAATAACTTCGTGTGGGATTGTTGTTCCAACCATAGGAACTTCGATCAAGTTTTTCTTAGCATCTTCTACTGCTTTGCGGATTGCTTCTGGAACTTCTTGAGCTTTACCAGTACCAAATCCTACGCGACCGTTGTGGTCACCAACGACTACAAGAGCTGCAAAACGAAGACGACGTCCACCTTTAACAACTTTAGTAACACGGTTAACAGCAACTACGCGTTCTTCTAATTCAACTGCATTGTCTTTAAATGCCATTTTCTAGTGTCCTCCTATTAGAATTTCAATCCGTTTTCACGAGCTGCATCAGCCAAAGCTTTCACACGTCCGTGATATAGATATCCACCGCGGTCGAACACCACTTCTGAAATACCTTTAGCGTTTGCACGTTCTGCAACGAGTTTACCGACAGCAACGGCTTGTTCAGTTTTTGTTCCTTTTGAAACTTCTTTGTCAAGAGTTGAAGCACTTGCGAGCGTTACACCCGCTACGTCATCAATAACTTGAGCGTAGATGCCTGTATTAGAACGGAATACGTTCAAACGTGGGCGATCAGCAGTTCCAGAGAGTTTTCCGCGAACGCGACGGTGGCGTTTTTGGCGGAGTTTGTTTTTATCTGGTTTAGAAATCACAGTTTTCACCTCTTTAGTTTTAAATCGTGTGCTATGCACAAAGTTGGAAATGATATTGGTGGCTGAAAATCAACCACTCAATATTATTTACCTGTTTTACCTTCTTTAAGACGAACATATTCGCCAACGTAACGGATACCTTTACCTTTGTAAGGTTCTGGTGAACGAAGGCTACGTACGTAAGCAGCTGTTTGACCAACTACTTCTTTTGAAATTCCGCTAACAACGATTGTTGTTGGGTTTGGAAGTTCAAAAGTAATTCCTTCTGGAGCTTCAACTTCGTCTGGATGTGATTTACCAACAGCCAAAACAAGTTTTGATCCTTGAAGTTGTGCACGGTAACCAACCCCACGCATTTCAAGTTGTTTCTTGAATCCTTCTGATACACCAATAACCATGTTGTTCAAAAGAGCACGAGTAGTTCCGTGGATAGTTTTCATTTCTTTTGAATCGTTTGGACGGTGAAGAGTTACTTCAGTACCTTCCACACGAATTTCAATATCTTTTGAGAACTCACGAGTAAGTTCTCCTTTAGGTCCTTTTACAGTTACAACGTTGTCATTGTTAGTGATTTCAACACCAGCAGGCAACACGATAACTTTATTACCAATACGTGACATGTTTTTATTCTCCTGTTAAATTGTCAGGCCATGTTGGCCAGTTTTCACGGGGGTAAATCGATTTCTCGATTTGAAGGAACATTTAGGTTTCAATTTCAAAGTGAATCTAGGCATCGTCTCGCAGAAATAACTTTGGGTTAGGCAACACGATAACGACGAGTCACAAAGAAATTGGGAGTTAAATATTACCAAACGTAAGCGATAACTTCTCCACCAACGTTCTTTTGGCGTGCTTCTTTATCAGTAAGCAAACCTTCAGAAGTTGAAAGGATAGCAATTCCAAGACCGTTAAGTACTTTTGGAAGGTCTTCACGTTTTTTGTAGACACGAAGTCCTGGTTTAGAAACACGTTTCAAGTTTGTGATAACTTTTTCACCGTTTGGTCCGTATTTAAGGAATACACGGATGATGCCTTGTTTGTCATCTTCGATGATTTCTACGTTCTTAACAAAACCTTCGCGTTTAAGGATTTCAGCAATCCCTTTTTTGATGTTTGATGCAGGTACTTCAAGTACTTCGTGTTTTGCTTGGTTAGCGTTACGAATACGAGTTAGGAAGTCTGCGATTGGGTCAGTCATAACCATTTTATTTTTCTCCTCTTACTAGTAGTTTGCAAGTTGCACTTGCTAGTTAATACATGATACAAAGAGCGTAACAGCAAGAGCAAAAATAGGCAATTTGATGCAGGAGCGATGCTCCAAAGCAAATTGATCTTTTTTGCCAAAGCTGTAGCTCGTGTTCAAATTGGCAAGCCCAACTGAACCCGGGCTAAACTCTGTGTGAAAAAGATAAACTTTTCTAGAAACTAAAGTTTCTTCGTCAAGTTTCCTATTTCACTTGGAGTTTTGACGCCCTTGATATCTTAAATTACCAAGATGCTTTTGTTACACCAGGGATTTGACCTTTATATGCCAATTCACGGAAGCAAACACGGCAAAGTTTAAACTTGCGGTAAACTGAGTGTGGACGTCCACAACGTTCACAGCGAGTGTATGCTTGAGTAGAGAACTTCGCTGGGCGTTTGTTCTTAGCAATCATAGATTTTTTAGCCATTAGTTATACCTCCTATATTATTTTGCAAAAGGCATTCCAAGGCCTGTAAGCAATGCACGTGACTCTTCGTCAGTGTTAGCAGTAGTTACGATAACGATGTCAAGACCACGAGTTTTGTCAACGTCATCAAAGTTGATTTCTGGGAAGATCAATTGTTCTTTCACACCAAGTGTGTAGTTTCCGCGTCCATCAAATGATTTTGTTGGAACACCATGGAAGTCACGCACACGTGGAAGTGAAACTGAAACCAATTTATCCAAGAATTCGTACATACGTTCACCACGAAGGGTAACTTTTGCACCGATCGCAACACCTTCACGAAGACGGAAGCCGGCGATTGATTTTTTAGCTTTAGTGATAAGTGGTTTTTGACCTGAGATAAGCGCCAATTCTTCAGCAGCTTTTTCAAGGCTTTTAGCGTTTGATACAGCTTCACCAACACCCATGTTCAAAACGATCTTATCTACTTTAGGCACAGCCATCACTGATGAGTAGTTGAATTGTTCTGTCAAAGCAGGAACTACTTCATTAAGATATTTTTCTTTTAAACGATTTGCCATTATACTTCTCCTTTCCTTCGTGATTAATCAAGCACTTCGCCTGATTTTTTGTTGTAGCGAACTTTTTTACCGTCTACAAATTTGTAACCAACACGACCAGCTACACCGTTTTTGTCCAAAACTTGAACGTTTGATACGTGGATAGCCGCTTCCTTCTCGATGATACCACCTTGAGGAAGTTCGTTAGTTGGACGTTGGTGTTTCTTAACGATGTTAACACCTTCAACGATAACTTTGTTTACTTTTGGAAGGGCAGTAAGGACAACAGCTTCTGTTCCCTTATCTTTACCAGCGATTACGCGAACTTTGTCGCCTTTTTTTACAAACATTTTTTTCTCCTTTTATTCTTACGCCCAATGGGCACCCTGGCTAAGCCAGGGGACTGTGTTTGTTTGTTTTTGCTCTGTGAAAATTAAAGTACTTCTGGAGCAAGTGACACGATCTTCATGAAGCCACCTTCACGCAATTCACGTGCAACTGGACCAAAGATACGTGTTCCGCGAGGAGTTTTATCTTCACGGATGATAACTGCTGCGTTTTCATCAAATTTGATGTATGAACCATCAGCACGACGAGCACCTGATTTAGTACGAACGATAACTGCTTTAACAACGTCACCTTTTTTAACCGCACCACCAGGAGTAGCTTGTTTTACAGATGCCACAATAACATCACCGATGTTCGCAAATTTACGTTTAGAACCACCAAGAACTTTGATAGTCAAGATTTCGCGTGCACCGCTGTTGTCTGCGACTTTCAAACGAGTTTCTGTTTGAATCATTTCAGTTTTCTCCTTTCAGGTTTGATTAGATGATAACCGCTTCTTCAACGACTTCTACAAGACGGAAACGTTTTGTAGCTGAAAGCGGACGAGTTTCCATGATACGTACGATATCGCCTTCTTTGGCAACATTGTTTTCATCATGTGCTTTGTATTTTTTAGAGTAGTTAATACGTTTACCATAGACTGGGTGGTTACGTTTTGTTTCAACTACAACTGTGATTGTCTTGTCCATTTTGTCAGATACAACACGTCCAACAAGAACTTTACGATTATTGCGTTCCATTGAAATTTCTCCTTCCCTAGTCTATTATTTCGCTTCAGATTGAACTGTTTTGATACGAGCGATTTGTTTTTTAACTTCTTTCAAGCGAGCTGTTTGTTCTAATTGACCAGTAGCAGCTTGGAAACGAAGTTCAAACAATTCTTTTTTCAATTCGTTTTCGCGCTTCGCGAGTTCTTCTTGAGAAAGACCACGAAGTTCTTTAACAAATTCTTTTACTTCATTAAGTTTCATGCCTTCTCCTTATTCTGCTTCACGTTTTACGAATTTACATTTAACTGGCAATTTGTGGCTTGCAAGACGAAGCGCTTCGCGAGCGATCTCTTCAGATACACCAGCAACTTCAAACATTACTTTACCACGTTTAACTGGTGCTACCCAACCTTCAGGTGCCCCTTTACCAGATCCCATACGAACCCCGATAGCTTTAGCTGTGTATGATTTGTGTGGGAAGATTTTAATCCAAACTTTACCACCACGTTTCATGTAACGAGTCATGGCGATACGAGCAGCTTCGATTTGGCGGTTAGTGATCCAGTGGCTAGTTGTAGCTTGAAGACCGTATTCACCGAATGCTACTTCTTTTCCACCTTTAGCTTCACCGCGCATTTTACCACGGAATTCACGACGGTGTTTAACACGTTTAGGTACTAACATTGGTTATTTACCTCCTTTAGTGTTTTTACGAGCTGGAAGAACTTCACCACGGTAGATCCATACTTTAACACCAAGTTTACCGTATGTAGTGTCTGCTTCTTCCCAAGCATAATCGATATCTGCACGAAGTGTGTGAAGTGGAACAGTTCCTTCAGAGTATCCTTCAGCACGGGCGATATCTGCACCGTTCAAACGACCTGATACTTGAGTTTTGATTCCTTTAGCTCCAGCACGCATAGCACGTTGGATTGCTTGTTTTTGTGCACGACGGAAAGCAACACGTTGCTCCAATTGACGAGCAATTCCTTCACCTACAAGGTGAGCATCCAAATCAGGTTGTTTGATTTCGATGATGTTGATGTGTACTTGTTTTCCAGTCAATTTGTTAAGTTTAGCACGGAGTGCATCAACGTTAGCACCACCTTTACCGATAACCATACCTGGTTTAGCAGTGTGAAGTGAAACGTTAACTTTGTTTACTGCGCGTTCAATTTCAATAGTTGAAACAGCTGCGTCAGCAAGTTCTTTTTGAACGAATTTACGGATTGCAAGATCTTCATGAAGGTAATCCGCGTATTCTTTTTCAGCATACCATTTGGCATCCCAATCACGGATGATGCCGACACGCATACCAATTGGATGTACTTTTTGACCCACGATTTTACCTCCTTATTTTTCTGCAACAGCTACAGTGATGTGAGCTGTACGTTTGTTGATTGGTGAAGCTGAACCTTTCGCACGTGGACGGAAACGTTTCATAGTTGGTCCTTCGTTTGCGAATGCTTCAGATACTACCAAGTTAGCTTTATCCAAACCAAAGTTGTTTTCAGCGTTAGCTACAGCTGAGTTCAAAACTTTCAAGATGATTTCAGCAGCTTTGTTTGGAGTGAATGTCAAAATTGCGATTGCATCGGCTACGCTTTTACCACGGATGTTGTCAAGAACAAGACGTGATTTACGAGGTGAAACACGTACTGTGCGAGCCATTGCTTTAGCTGAAGTAATTTCTGCCATTTATGTTCTCCTTATTTTCTACGTGTCTTCTTGTCGTCTGCGGCGTGACCTTTGTAAGTACGAGTTGGTGCGAATTCACCAAGTTTGTGACCTACCATGTCTTCTTGGATGTAAACAGGTACGTGTTTACGTCCATCATAAACTGCGATTGTGTAACCAATGAAACTTGGGAAGATCGTTGAACGACGTGACCAAGTTTTGATAACTTTTTTCTTTTCATCGTTAGCTTGAGCTTCAACTTTTTTCATCAAATGCTCATCGACGAAAGGTCCTTTTTTAAGACTGCGTCCCATTTTTATATTTTCTCCTTTAAATTTTGTACCACAGCGGCTTGCGCTCACAAGGAGCGCTACCGAGCTGGCGGAATTTCCTAGTTGCTTAAGCGACTAGTTTTAAATTATTTCTCGTTGCGACGACGAACGATAAGTTTGTCAGATTTCGCTTTCTTGTTACGAGTTTTAAGACCAAGAGCAGGTTTGCCCCATGGAGTAGATGGTGCTTTACGACCAACTGGTGCTTTACCTTCACCACCACCGTGTGGGTGATCGTTAGGGTTCATTACAGAACCACGAACTGTTGGACGGATACCTTTCCAACGGCTACGTCCTGCTTTACCAAGGTTTACAAGTCCATGTTGTTCGTTTCCGACAACACCAACTGTAGCACGACAAGTTCCAAGAATCATACGAACTTCGCCTGATTGAAGACGAACAAGAACGTATTTACCTTCTTGTCCCAATACTTGAGCAGAAGCTCCAGCAGCACGAACCAATTCACCACCACGACCTGGTTTCAACTCAATGTTGTGGACCAAAGTACCAACTGGGATGTTAGCAAGTGGAAGAGCGTTACCTACTTTGATATCTGCTTCAGGACCTGAAACGATACGTTGACCAACTTCAAGACCTTTTGGAGCGATGATGTATGCTTTCACACCGTCAGTGTAGTGTACAAGAGCGATGTTTGCAGAACGGTTTGGATCGTACTCGATAGTTTTAACAACTGCTTCAACGTTATCTTTGTTACGTTTAAAGTCAACCAAACGGTAGAAACGTTTGTGTCCACCACCTTGGTGACGAACTGTGATACGACCGTTGTTGTTACGACCAGCCTTGTTCTTCAAAGCAACAAGCAAAGTTTTTTCAGGTGTGCTTGTTGTGATTTCAGCGAAATCCAAAGAAGTCATATTACGGCGACCGTTTGTTGTTGGTTTATAAACACGAATTCCCACGATATTTCCTCCTTAGATTATTCAGCTTCAGCAGCAAACAACTCGATTGCTTTTGAATCAGCTGTAAGTGTGATGATAGCTTTTTTAGTTTTGTTAGTAAAACCAGTGTAACGTCCAACACGTTTAGCTTTAGGTTTTACGTTGATTGTGTTAACATTTGCAACTTTAACACCTTCGAAAGCAGCTTCAACAGCTTGCTTGATCAAAAGTTTGTGCGCACGAGTGTCAACTTCAAATACATATTTGCCTGCTTCAAGTTGAGCCATTGAGCTTTCAGTGATAACAGGTTTTTTGATAACATCATACAAATTCATTATGCAAGAACCTCCTCGATTTTAGAGATAGCTGCTTGAGTAACAAGAAGTTTGTCACTATTTGCGATGTCAAGAACACTTGCAGTTGTAGCAGTCGCAACTTTCACGTTTGGAAGGTTACGAGCTGAAAGAGCTGCGAATTCGTTTCCTTCTTCAAGAATAACAAGGACTTTAGAATCGATGCTCAAAGCTGCAAGAACTTTTGCAAATTCAGCAGTTTTTGGAGCTGTAAATTCAAGAGAATCAACGGCTACAAATTTGTTTTCAGCAACTTTTTCTGAGTAAACAGATTTTAGTGCAAGGCGACGAACTTTTTGAGGAAGTTTGTACGCATAGCTACGTGGAGTTGGTCCGAAGACAATTCCACCACCACGCCATTGTGGAGAGCGGATAGAACCTTGACGAGCACGTCCAGTTCCTTTTTGACGCCATGGTTTGCGTCCGCCACCTGAAACGGCTGAACGGTTTTTAACAGCGTGAGTTCCTTGACGAAGGCTAGCACGTTGGCTGATGATGACATCAAACACAACAGATTGGTTTGGTTCGATACCAAAGATTGCATCGTTAAGAACAACTTCGCCCGCTTGTTTACCAGTTTGGTCGAATAATGTTACATTTGCCATTTTGACTGTATTCCCCTTTCCTTATTATTTACCAGCTTTAACTGCTGATTTGATAGTGATAAGAGATTTCTTAGCACCTGGTACGTTACCTTTGATAAGGATAACGTTCTTTTCTGGAACAACTTGTACAACTTCAAGGTTTTGAATTGTTACACGGTCGCCACCCATACGTCCTGCAAGGTTTTTACCTTTGAATACGCGGTTAGGTGCAACAGGTCCCATAGAACCTGGACGACGGTGGTAACGAGAACCGTGAGCCATAGGTCCACGTGATTGTCCGTGGCGTTTGATAACACCTTGGAAACCTTTACCTTTAGAAGTACCAGTTACGTCAACAACATCTCCAGCTGCGAAAGTTTCAACTGTGATTTCAGCACCAACTTCCAAGCCTTCAACGTTTTTGAATTCACGAATGAAGCGCTTAGGAGCCGTGTTAGCTTTTGCTACATGTCCTTTAGCAGGTTTGTTGCTCAATACTTCGCGTTTGTCATCGAAACCAACTTGGATAGCGTTGTATCCGTCTGTTTCAACAGTTTTAACTTGAAGAACAACGTTTGGAGTTGCTTCAATAACTGTTACAGGGATCAATTCGCCAGCTTCAGTGAAGATTTGAGTCATTCCCACTTTTTTCCCTAAGATTCCTTTTGTCATGAGAAAATAGTTCCTTTTCTATATTTTTTATTCAAAAAGTTTTTAACGAGCGTTTTTTATGCTCAAGTTATCAAGCTTTAAATTAAAGTTTGATTTCTACGTTTACACCACTTGGAAGATCCAATTTCATCAAAGCGTCAACTGTTTTTTGAGTTGGGTTAACGATATCGATCAAACGTTTGTGTGTACGCATTTCAAATTGTTCGCGAGAGTCTTTGTATTTGTGAGTCGCACGAATGATTGTGTAGAGGCTACGCTCAGTTGGAAGTGGGATTGGACCCGCAACTTGTGCACCTGTACGAGTAGCTGATTCTACGATTTTTGCAGCCGCTGTGTCAAGCGTACGGTGTTCGTAAGCTTTCAAACGGATACGGATTTTTTTGTTTGCCATCTTTTTCTCCTTTTCGTCTATTTAAGATAATAGGCTAGCTCCACAAGAAAACCGACGCGCGTTGCGTGGCAATGCAACCGAGCGTGTCGCAACCTCTTGCATCAAAGCTAAAGCTGTAATTTACAGCACCATAATAGAATAACACAAAGCCCCTGCGATTGCAAGGGATTTGACAGGTTTTTTTAAATTTTTTAGATGAAACTGTTTTCTTATTCCATTTTAATAAATTTTCATATTTAAGTGCTAGATTATCTGTCTTTTCTTCTATATAATGTTAGTTTTAATTTGAAATTTATCATCTGATTGATCTACCAAGATATCAGCTCTTGACTCGGTTTCTTTATAGTATTGTAGATACTGCTCTCGTC
Source organism: Streptococcus infantis (assembly GCF_047465035.1). Lineage (GTDB taxonomy): Bacteria > Bacillota > Bacilli > Lactobacillales > Streptococcaceae > Streptococcus > Streptococcus infantis_T. The sequence continues at coordinate 83,761 of NZ_JASHAQ010000006.1, read as the reverse complement.
TCATCTGCTGACTAGCCAATATAATGGATGCATCGCCATTTCTCACAGTCATATCTCGAGCTAGACGTCTCTTTAATTCGGTCTCCTCATCTGTGTAGAAACAAATGGTTTTGTCAAAGAGTTCCTTGGGTAGAAAACCCACAGACATCCCTTCGACTATCAGAATTGGTTTTGCTCCAGATAAGATCTCGCTAGCCTTCCAAGGTTCCTCAATTGTCAAGATGTCCATACCCGCTTGCAGAGCAAGAATATCTCTTTGTAAACTTGCCAGCTCATGCGCTACCGGTAAACATGCTGTCACCTTTTGGTCTGGTATCTCTTTAGGTACTACTAAATGTCGTCCCGAAGTAATATAGGGATCTGTCTCTAGTAAATTTACCTTTTCAGCATCCAATATTTGGTACAATTCTTGAGCAAAAGTTGATTTTCCTGAAGCGCCGTGACCGTAGATACCCAGCGTTTTTACTTTTCCCGACTCTATTTCTGATACTAGTCTTTCTATTAATTCTTTTTTCTTCATTCTCTCTTCACCTGTTCATAGCTTTCTTTTCCATCGTTAAGCTTGTCCCAAATGACTACCTTTCCACTTTGGAGAGACTTTTGTACATCGATAATTCGTTGATTGGAAGAGCCGCGGAATTGAAGCATAAGATTTCTCTTGCTCCGATCATAGCGACCATCGACCAGGATATCAATCATAGATAAAAGCTCTAGCTTATCTGGAGTTTCCAGCATCATTTCTTCCCAAGTGTAGCCTGTCCAAGACCAGATGTCTTTTTCTGGCAATTCCTTTCGAATGCGTTTTACAAGGGGCAAAAGAATACCTGTATTGAGGAATGGCTCTCCTCCTAGCAAAGTCAATCCTTGAACATAGGGCTGGGCTAAGTCTGCCATGATTTGTTCTTCCAATTCTGGCGTATAAGGAATTCCTGCATTGAAAGACCAGGTCGCTACATTGTAACAGCCCTCACAGTGAAACATGCAGCCGGCTACATAGAGAGAATTGCGCACCCCTTCTCCATCCACAAAGTTAAAAGCCTTATAGTCAATGATACGCCCTTGACTAAGCTCCTCACTCTTCCACTCGCCTGGTTTTGGTGTATTCCATGTCATGCTTTCTACTCCAACTCTATCCAATAGCGCTCCGTTCCATTTCGAACATCCTCCAACTCTCCACCATTAGCTAAGATAACAGCTCGGCTTGCTGGATTTTCCGCGCTACAATTCACCAGAGCACGATGGATGTTCTTTTCTTTAGCCACTTGTAGACCTTGACGGAGAGCTTCCTTGGCATATCCTTTGCCTCTTTCGGAAGGGCGGATAGAATAGCCAATATGGCCAGCATAATTCAGTAAACCCTCATTCAGTCTCAACCGTAAATTTAAAAAACCTAAAGCATGGCCTGATTCATCAAACAATACGAACTGAATTGATGGAACGCGATTTTCCAGCAATCCTATTCCCATTTCTTTATTATGGCTAGTTTCCAACCACTTTTCATAGTCAAAGTTCTCAGTATCCCAAAATCCTCCATTGTGGGCTGATTGAGTCTGCTCAAACTCTGACATCATCTCTAAAATTGTTTCTTTATCTGCCAATCTTGGTCTGCGTAATATCATCTTTACCTCCAACTAAGAGAAAAGCGAGAGCGGACTCTCACTTTTTCTTATTCTTATTTAAAAATTGCTCTCTTAGGCTAGCCACTCGGTCTTTTTTATTGCCTCCACCTTTTGAATGTTTCTCGTGGAACCGTTGAACCAAGGCCTTGCCCTTATCATCTAATTGATATTTTCCCATGCTATCTCTTTCTAACTTCTTACTTCATGTCCTGCTGTTTTGATAGTAGAACCGTTCATGTGTTTGACACGCGCAGCAATTTCCTTGTGACGACCATTAACCATCGGACGAGCTTGTGGATTCCCAAGATAACCACAGGTTCGTTTAACAACATCTACTGTTTAAAGTTAAAAGCCTTATAGTCAATGATACGCCCTTGACTAAGTTCCTCACTCTTCCACTCGCCTGGTTTTGGTGTATTCCATGTCATACTTCTACTCCAAGTCTATCCAATAGCGCTCCGTTACATTTCGAACATCCTCCAACTCTCCACCATTAGCCAAGATAACAGCTCGGCTTGCTAGATTTTCTGTGCTACAAGTCACAAGAGCACGATGGATGTTCTTTTCCTTAGCAACTTGCAAGCCCTGACGGAGAGCTTCCTTAGCATAACCTTTGCCTCTTTCAGACGGTCGGATGGAATAGCCAATATGACCACCTTCTTCCAATAAGAAGTCATTGAGACGCAATCGAAGGTTGAGGAATCCAACTGCTTTACCATCTTTTGCAAAAGCAACTAACTGAATATCAGGCACCCACCCTTCAGGCAAATTAATCCCCATTTCATGATTCTGGTTACTTTCCAACCACTCTTCGTAAATAAAACCCTCAGCATTCCAAAAGCCACCATCGTGGGCTGATTGAGTCTGTTCAAACTCTGCCATCATCTCCAAAACTGTTTCTTTATCTGCCAATGTTGGTCTGCGTAATATCATCTTTACCTCCCGCTATGAGAAAAGTGAGAGGGGACTCTCACTTTTTCTTGTTCTTATTTAAAAATTGTTCTCTAAGGCTGGCTACTCGATCTTTTTTATTGACTCCACCCTTTGAATGCTTTTCGTGGAATCGTTGAACCAAGGCCTTACCCTTATCGTCTAATTGATATTTTCCCATGCTATCTCTTTCTAATTTGTTACTTCATGCCCTGCTGTTTTAATGGTTGAACCGTTCATGTGTTTGACACGCGCAGCAATTTCCTTGTGACGACCATTCACCATCGGACGCGCTTGCGGATTTCCAAGATAGCCACAGGTCCGTTTAACAACATCGACTGTTTTAGGGTCGCTATTGCCACAGTTAGGACATGCAAAACCTCTCTCAGTTGGATCAAAATCTCCTTCGAAATCACACTTGTAGCAACGATCAATCGGAGTATTAGTTCCTAGATAACCTACTCGATCATAAGCATAGTCCCAAACAGCTTCCAAGGCCTTTGGATTTTGTTGAAGAACTGGATACTCACAGTAGTGGATAAAGCCACCTGACGCACCCGCTTCTGGATAAACCTTCTCAAAGTCTAACTTTTCAAACGGTGTTGGATTTTTGCGGACATCATAATGGAAGGAATTTGTGTAGTACTCTTTATCCGTTATATCTGGAATAGAACCGAATTTCTCTGTGTCCAAACGACAGAAGCGGTCTGTTAAACTTTCAGATGGTGTCGAATAAATAGAGAAGTGATAGCCATATTGGTCTGACCACTCTTCTACTCGATGTTTCATATCTCGAATGATATCAAGGGTGAATTCTTTAGCTTCTGGATTGGTTTCCCAATTGTTGCCAAAGAATACTGTCGCTACTTCATAAAGTCCAATGTAGCCAAGCGAAACAGTAGCACGGCGATTCTTAAAGAGCTCGTCAACACTTTCTTCCTTACCAAGGCGACGTCCGAAGGCTCCATATTGATAAAGAATTGGTGCATTAGCTGGAGTGGCTTCCTTGGTTCTTTCCACACGATAAACTAGAGCATCTTCTGCGATATTCATACGTTCGTTGAAAATTTCCCAGAACTTGTTCAAGTCGCCTTCAGATTCAAGGGCAATACGAGGAAGATTGACTGTTACCACACCTAGGTTCATACGACCTGAATTGACTTCTACTCCATTTTCATCTTTCCATCCTTGAAGGAAAGAACGACATCCCATCGGAACTTTGAAAGAACCTGTTAGCTCGACAATCTTATCATAAGACAAGACATCTGGATACATGCGCTTAGTTGCACACTCAAGGGCCAACTGCTTGATATCGTAGTTAGGAGAGCCTTCCTCTAAGTTAAGACCTCTTTTAAGAGTAAAGATAAGTTTCGGGAAGATGGCTGTACGGTGTTCTGAACCAAGCCCCTTGATACGAATGTTTAAAATCGCCTTTTGAATTTCTCGTTCAAAACGATTGGTTCCTAGACCGAAACCAAGTGAAGTAAAAGGTGTTTGTCCATTTGATGTAAAGAGGGTATTGATTTCATACTCCAATGATTGCATAGCATCATAGATGTCTTTTTGGGTTTTCTTCCAAGCATATTCTTCGCGTTTATCAGGTAGGACCCATTCCTCAGCATCCTTGAGGTGTTTTTGGTAATTTTTTTCTGCATAAGGAGCCAAGACTTCATCAATACGGTCTGCTGAACAGCCTCCATACTGGCTTGATGCAACGTTAGCGATGATTTGCGATATCTGAGCAGTTGCAGTCTGAATAGACTTCGGACTCTCTACCTCAGCATTCCCAATCTTAAAACCATTTTCCAACATACCCTTGAAATCAATCAGACAGCAGTTGGTCATCGGGGTGTAAGGGCTATAGTCCAAATCGTGATAGTGGATATCCCCTTTTTGGTGGGCATTAGCCACATGCTTAGGAAGCATTTGAAGACCGATTGATTTCCCAACAATCCCCGCCGTCAAATCACGCTGGGTATTAAAAACATCACTATCTTTATTAGCATTCTCATTGACAACTGCCTGGTCTTTGTTGAGAAGTTTATGGATACTGAAGTTGATATCTGTTGCTTTTGAGCGCTCAAAATCCCTTTGAGTTCGGTAAGTGATATATTCCTCTGCCAAAGCATATTCTTTAGCTTCCAATAACTCATGTTCTACTATATTTTGGATTTCATAGATTTTTACACCTTGAGGAAAGCGACTATGAATCTCTTCTACAATACGTTCAACTAGAGTATTAAGACGCTTTTCTACCAAGGGGGTTACATCCATGACTTTTTCCGCAGCCTTGTGCAAGGCTTTGTCAATCTTATCTACATCAAAAATGACGCGTCTACCGTCACGCTTTTCGACGAATAAGGTTGGATCAGGGTTTGTTTTCTCTTCTAATACAATCATATCCAGGCTCTTTTCTTAAATTTTCTTTCTTAAAGTATTATATCACTATAAAAATAAAAATCAATATCTAGTAGCAAAATTCATATTTTCATAAAATTTACACTAGATATTGATTATTTTATTTTAATTTGTAAAGTTTAAAGTCTTTGAATTCACTTTGAACTGGTTGATAACTTTCTGCCAGAAGCTGTTCTACTTCTGTCCAGAGAGCTGTTTTGGTATTGACCACAATCACTTTAGGCTGATTATCACGTAAATCATTGACAAGTTTGCTACGATTTACATCAAGGCCAGTATATAATTTTGGTGATAGCAACTGACTAGCTGCTAAACGTTCACTAGTCTTATAACCATTAGTAAAATCATCCCATAGATAAATACGATCTGTTGCCTGCGTTTGTCCTTTAACCGTAGTTTCTATGCGAGTTCGTTCTTGATATTGTTCTGAGTGAAGGACATAACGGGCGACTAGAGGAGCCAAAAATAGGTAGGCCAAAGCTAAAATCGGCAAATAGACATTACCCTGAAGAAATATTGCCCATATTGAAGGAACTTCTCGATGTCTTCTACGGCGATTGGCTCCTTCTAATTCCCCAATTCGAATGTGAGTCAATAGAAGAATGGACAAGAAAGGAAGAAAAGTAACTAGACGACTACCGTGAATCGGCTCTGTAGAGAAAATTTCCAATCCTAGTAACAATAAGATAGCTACTGAAGCAAAAATAGATAAGACGTATTGCTTGCTTGGCTTAGACTGGAAAAGCCCTGTAAATACGAATCTTAATCCTCCAAGACCAATTGTTAACAATCCATAAAAAAGGAGGTTGTCCAGTAAGGACGGATTGGACATAAACTTCAAACTATCTACTGGATAGAGAATTTGACTAATAGCATTCCCGAAACTCCCACTATAAGCCGTATAGTAACCAATTGGATAAAAGAAAAGTGAGAACCCAAGACCAGCTGCAAAGAATTGATAGAACCCATGAACCAAGCGACCACGCCCAATATTAAAGGCTAACAAAGCAAAGGATAAGATCAGAGCATATAAAGTTGTGACTAGCGGGGCAAAGAAAAACGCTAGAGCCAGGCTAATCCCAATACGCACGAAACCTTTGTCATGATTATACTCTACCAAATACCTTGTTACTAAACTAAGAGCGTAAAACAGGAATGGAAGGGCCAAAATGGTGGCATAACCACCGCCAAAGCTAAGTCCTCCAGCAAGAAGATAAAAGATGGTCAACACTTGTTGCGACTGCTTGTTCTCCTCCGTCAAGGTATAAGTTGAACGGAAAAGAAAAATCCCAGCACCCACTAGAGCAAGCCAAGTAAAGGCTGCAAACAAAATACTACCCTTGCTTAGATACTGTAAAAAGTAATAGAGAAGACCACTCGTTCCAAAATAGTCTGTGTAGATATCTCCCCCCTGGTGCATCGCCCATCCCATATAAAAATCTTGTGCCTGCTCTGGGCTAGTTAGTCCTAGCAAGAAAGGAAGAACTACAGATACAAGTACAACTAGAGTGCTCCAGATTAGGATCTTAAATAATGGTAAGGGAGCAAATGAACTTGGTTCATCCTCGAAGCGCTCCTCTCTCCCAACTAAATCATCCTGAATTCCCGTCCAAGATGGAGTTGGTTCCTCTTCTAATCTGCCATATACGTTCATTCATTCTCTCCTATGTTTTAATTTGTTCTAGTATATCAAAAAGTCTAGAGCTTGTCAGCCTGTGGTAGCCATTTGTCTAACTTTTGACAGAGATTAGCGAAGCGCTCAATCTCATAAAAACGATGATAGGAAGCATTTTTATAGTGGTCTAAAAAATTTTTTTCTTCTACCGTCAGCATAATCATTCCTCCTTTTCTCTTTATTCGAAAATAGAGGACGATTCTATCAAAAAAAGCTGAATTCCCAAAAGAGAATTCAGCACTTTTTCTTTAGTCAGCCTTTTTTTCTAAATTTTTTGAAATACTTCGATTTTTACCTTCCAGATACACCATCAGAATGGAAATATCTGCTGGGTTAACCCCAGAAATACGGCTGGCTTGACCGATGGTTTCTGGATTAATGAGTTTGAACTTCTGGCGAGCCTCTGTCGCGATGGAGTCAATATCATCCCAGTCGATGTTGGCTGGAATACGTTTTTCTTCCATGCGTTTCATCTTGGCAACCTGATCCATGGCTTTTGAGATGTAGCCTTCGTACTTGATTTCTGTTTCAATCAATTCGATAATTTTGTCATCCAATTCTTCAGCAGCAGGTCCGATGAAGGCAACCACATCTTGGTAAGAGACTTCTGGACGACGGAGGAACTCCTTGGCAGTGACTGCATCAGTCAATGGTTTGAATCCCATCGCTTCGACCTTGGCATTGGTTTCCTTGACTGGCTTGAGTTTGATACTGTCTAGGCGTTTCATCTCATTGTCAAATTGATTTTTCTTGATCTCAAAGCGTGCCCAGCGTTCATCATCCACAAGACCAATCTCGCGTCCCATCTCTGTCAAACGCATATCGGCATTGTCATGACGGAGGATGAGACGGTATTCCGCACGACTGGTCAAGAGACGGTAGGGTTCAATGGTACCCTTTGTTACCAAGTCGTCAATCATCACTCCGATATAACCGTCACTGCGCTTCAAAATCAACTCAGGCTTGCCTTGGATTTTCAGAGCTGCATTGATACCCGCGATAATCCCTTGACCAGCAGCCTCTTCATATCCTGATGTACCATTTGTCTGACCAGCAGTAAAGAGACCTGAAATTTTCTTGGTTTCCAGAGTCGCACGTAATTGATGAGGCAAGACCATATCGTATTCAATAGCATAACCAGTACGCATCATCTCTGCATTTTCCAACCCTTTGATGGAATGTACCAAGTCACGTTGGACATCCTCAGGCAGACTGGTTGAAAGTCCTTGAACATAGACCTCCTCTGTATTGCGCCCTTCTGGCTCTAGGAAAAGTTGGTGGCGTTCCTTGTCCGCAAAACGCACAATCTTGTCCTCAATCGATGGACAGTAACGAGGCCCCACTCCCTTGACCACACCTGTAAACATAGGCGCACGGTGGAGGTTATTTTGGATAATCTCATGACTGGTACCATTGGTATAGGTCAACCAGCACGGTACTTGGTCTTTAACATAGTCCTCATCACGTGAAGTGTATGAGAAGTGATTAGGCGCTTCGTCTCCTGGCTGAATCTCTGTCACATCGTAGTTGATAGAGGAAGCCTTGACACGTGGAGGGGTTCCTGTCTTGAAACGACCAATTTCGAGGCCTAATTCCTTAAGGTTATCAGCAAGGTTAATCGAAGCTAGACTGTGGTTAGGTCCTGATGAGTACTTGAGGTCTCCGATGATGATTTCTCCACGGAGGGCAGTCCCTGTCGTCACGACAACAGCCTTAGCAGCATATTCTTGATGGGTCGCTGTACGAACACCGACAACCTTTCCATCTTCGACCAAAATCTCATCAATCATGGTTTGACGAAGGGTCAAATTTTCTTGATTTTCAACTGTCTTGCGCATTTCTTTAGAGTAAAGCTCCTTGTCAGCTTGCGCACGAAGGGCACGGACAGCTGGACCTTTCCCTGTGTTGAGCATCTTCATCTGGATGTAAGTCTTGTCAATGGTCTTGGCCATCTCGCCACCAAGTGCATCCACTTCACGAACGACAATCCCCTTGGCAGAACCACCGATAGAAGGGTTACAAGGCATGAAAGCCAGCATTTCGATGTTGATGGTCGCAAGCAAAACCTTGCAACCCATACGGCTTGCAGCTAGGGATGCTTCCACCCCGGCATGCCCAGCACCAATTACAATAATATCGTATTCTTCTGTAAAATTATAAGTCATTTCTTAACCTTTCAAAAATTTCTCGCAAATAGGGAACTAACTTCTCCTCCTCTAGAGCTTGATCCATAGTAACCCATTTAAAGTGCGTATGCTCTTCAGGATCTAATCTGATAATTGGCTTCTCCCCAACCCACTCTGCTTTATAAACTAAGCGAGTAAAGACAATATCCTTTGAGGTATCCAGTTGACTATCTTCGTGAAGAAGTTTGAGCGAACTGCTGTCTAGCCTAATTCCCGCTTCTTCAATACATTCTCTAAGAGCTCCATCTCGCGGAAGTTCACCCTTTTCAACCCCGCCACCAGGAATATCCCAGTAAGTCGGATAAACGTTGGGTTGTCCTCTTTTAATTTCCGAACGCTGAATGAGTAAATAATCACCACCACTATGAACAAGTACATGGGCAATAAGCTTAACCATCATTTTCTCTCCTATTCGTTAAGATGGATGTGTCGTAATTGTCCGTCCCAATCTGGTAGGGCTGTCTTTAAAAAGGCTGGAACCAGCTGAATATCCTCAAACTTGTCCAAGTCAATCCACTCACAGGGTTGCGTTTTCTCATCTTCCTGCATGGTCAACGGGGCATCTTCAAGCAAATCCACTAGATAATGAAACTCGATATTGTGATAATAGACACCGTCTTGTTCAAAACGATTTTCAACTACAAAAGCTAGTTGCCCAGCTTGAGCTTTGACACCCAGTTCTTCCTTCACTTCACGGACTACCGCATCTTCCGTTCTCTCATTGACTTGAATCGCACCACCAATAGTGTAATACTTGCCCTTGTCTTTGGTAACTAGAAGCTTGTGATTTTGGACAATCAAGGCTGTCGCCCGAACACCGAAGACCGTGTCCCCCACTTTGGTCCGAAAGTCTTGTTGAGTCATTTTTATCCTTTCTCTTAAACGACACAAAAACAGTCAAAACTCGTAAGAAGTGCAGGACAAAAAGCCTGCAACATCCATGAGCTTTGACCATCATTTCTATTGCTTTTATTATTGTAGCAAATTGAGAAAATTTGTCAATCTAAATGTACTGACAAACCTGTCCATCTCGATAAGCATTGTCAATCAAACCACCACCTAGACACTCTTCGCCATCGTAAAAGACAACTGCCTGTCCTGGTGTGATCGCGCGTTGCGGTTCCGCAAAGATGACCTCTGCCTTGTCTCCTTTGACATGTACTGTCACCTTAGAATCAGGCTGACGGTAGCGGAATTTAGCCGTACATTCGAGCGTAAATTCCTCTGGCATATCACGAGTAAAATGAACTTGACTCGCCTCTAGGCTGGTTGACATGAGCGAATCATGGTAGAAACCTTGTCCGACATAGAGGATATTCTTGCTTAGATCTTTTCCGACAACGAACCAAGGGGCATTGTCACCACCGTGTTGGCCACCGATACCGAGTCCGCCACGCTGACCAATCGTATAATACATAAGGCCTGCATGCTCGCCCATATCGCGACCATCCACAGTCATCATGCGACCAGGCTGAGCTGGTAGGTAGTTGCTGAGGAAGTTTTTAAAGTTCTTTTCTCCGATAAAGCAAATCCCTGTCGAATCTTTCTTCTTAGCAGTCGCAAGTCCTGCTTCTTCCGCTATTTTTCGTACTTCAGGTTTTTCCAAATGTCCCAGTGGGAACATGGTTTTTTGAAGTTGTTCTTGCGAAAGTTGGCTGAGGAAATAGGTCTGGTCTTTCCCATTATCCACGCCACGAAGCATGTGAACGATGCCATCCTCATCACGCGCTACTCGGGCATAATGCCCAGTCGCTACATAGTCTGCCCCTAAAGTCATGGCATAGTCCAAAAAAGCCTTGAACTTGATTTCCTTGTTACACATAACATCTGGATTTGGCGTGCGTCCCGCACGGTATTCCGCTAGGAAATACTCAAAAACGCGGTCCCAGTACTCTTTTTCAAAATTGACAGAGTAGTAGGGAATGCCGATCTGGTCTGCCACCGCAGCCACATCCTTGTAGTCTTCGGTCGCCGTACAGACGCCGTTTTCATCTGTGTCATCCCAGTTCTTCATGAAGATACCGATCACATCGTAGCCCTGCTCCTTGAGCAAGAGAGCCGTCACCGACGAATCAACACCACCACTCATCCCCACGACAACACGTGTTTTAGAGTTATCACTCATAGTAGTTCTCCCATCTATTCGTTTATTCATACCCTTCAAAATTCTATTTATTATGACTTTCAATAGAATTTCTTTGAGTATAGTCTTTTCGTTTGCTTTTAGGACTAGGCAACGAGTCGCAGGCATAACTTGAGTTCGCTCAATCAGTCTGGGAGACTGATTGAGGTTATAAATCAGACAAGCTCAGCTTGCATCTCATTTCGAGTTAACGACGTAATAAAAGATAAACGAAATGACTAGTTCACGATTGAAGGTCGTGTTTGCTTAACGATTGAAGGTCGTTTGAGCAGTTTTCATTATAACATGCTTGGTTGGAGAAGACAAGAAAGAGGCTGATAATCTACCAACCTCTGGTTTTAAATACATTTCAAGTCCAAACTATTCTTTATAGAAAAAAGTCCTATAAATTCGAGCAATAGTTAAAATACAAACAAATATAATTCCCAAAATAGATAATACTGTTTTCACAAAACTCATTTCAGAACCTATAACATATATATGAAAAAGAGGGGCTAGTCCTACACGTAGAGACAATAGATAACTAATAAATCTTATCTCACCAATTCCTGCAAAAAAATGTTTCATTTTAAATATTCCAATTTTACCTTTCATCTTTATAATCCACAAGCAAATCTATTGACTTCTCTTTTTTTGAAAAATCTTAACAATAAATTTACTCCACTTAAAGCCACTAAAATTTCAACCGTCATAATTTCTCCAAGAGAAAAATGCAAACTGACAAAGTTCCTGCTAAAATACTATCCTCCCAGCAAATAGAGAGTCAGCAAAAATAAAACAACCGAAATTGGCAGAAAAGCAGCACGATTTGTTTTACAAAAAATGGCATAACAAAGACTACCTATCGAAAACGTCATAATAACTTCAATAGTTATCTTTAGAGCAGGGTAATATATATTTTTAATAAAAAGAATTAAAAGGATAAACAATACCAATGAACAAAGAACGGATTTGATATAAAATTTTAAATGAATCATAATTTATTTTTTAGATTCTACCTACTATAGATAAAATCACCTTTCTTATTTTCTTCTCATGATATTCACTTTAATTTCTATGAATATAAATATGGTAAATTACAAATCAGAGTTCCAACTAAAAGAAATTGATGAAATAAGCAAATCTTACAGCAAATTAAATTTATCCAGAAGCTCTCATGTAATGATTTTAAATCCTAATGAATCTAATCAATGCAGATTTTATTTTGACAGTAGTTCTATAACAACTCTAAATAACACTGGGGTTGCTAGAATCAACATAACCCCTGCCACAAAGACAATGATTACCCGAAATAGATCTTTATTTTTACGCATTGAAACAACCTCCAATCTATTATTTTCTAGCTACATGATACCTCTTATTTACTTTCTATATTCTTATGATACAATATATTTAATAGAATTCTATTTACTGTTAACTTTTTTCACGAAAAGGAGGAAATCATGCGCTATGATTTCGGGAAAGTATATAAAGACATACGTGAGTCAAAAGGATTGACCCAAGAAGAGGTCTGTGGAAATGGCCTTTCAAGAACCAGCCTTTCCAAGTTTGAAAGTGGCAAGGCAACTCCCAAATATGAAAACATGGAGTTTCTTCTCCGTCAAATCAATATGAGTTTTGAAGAGTTTGAATACATCTGCCATCTCTATAGACCGAGCCAGCGAACAGAAATCATGCAAACCTATCTCAATACAAGTTCCATCTTTGGTACCAGTAGTCTAGTCAATTTATTTGAAACATGCCAAGACTATCTTAAGATTCATCACGATATCCCTATAGAGGAAATCAGAGATATGCTGGAAATTGTCATTTATATCCGTCAACATGGAACAGGACAGCTTTCAATCCAAGTGAAACAAACGGTCAAAAAGCTTTGGGAAAAAATTGAAAAACAAGATACATGGTATGAAAGTGACCTAAAAATCCTCAATACCATCCTTTTCAGCTTTCCCATTGAACACCTCCATCTGATCACTGAACAAATCTTGCAGCGCTTGGAAGAATATAAAAACTATCGACATTTATATGAATTACGAATGGCAATCCTACTCAATCTGTCCACCATTTACTTGTACAATCAAGATAAAAATACCTGTCAACAAATCTGCTACACCTTACTAGAGGATGCTAAGAAAAAGAGAAGATACGATATTTTAGCTATCGCCTATGTTCGAATAGGTATTTGTACTAGTAATGATCATCTTATTCAAAAGGGCTTCTCCCTTCTGGAGTTAACTGATGAAACCTCAATGCTATCTCACCTCAAAAAGGAAGTAGAGACCTGTTATCAAGCAAAGGAAATATAAAAAAAGTCGAGGAAATCCCTCGACTTTTGCATCTTATTCTGCTAGTTAGTTCTTAGTACCAACCGTTGTTAAGCCAGAAGTTCTTAGCAGCTGCCCATGAACCGTAACGTCCTGCAACGTAAGCATCTGCTACACGTTCTTGGTTTTCAGCTGAGTAGTCACCGTTCAAGTATGAATCTGTCAATTGGTAACGTCCGATGTAACGTCCGTTTGTAGCTGTGTAGCTACCACCTGATTCTTTTTGAGCGATCCATTCTTTAGCTTCTGCTTCAGATCCGCTTACAGTTGAAGTTGATGCTGAAGTTGATGCTGTAGTAACAGTTTCTTCTGCTACAGTTACGCTTGCTGCTGGCGCTTCATAAGTTGTTGTTTCAGTAGCTGCAGGTGCTGCTACTGGAGCTTCTGCTGTCGCAGCTGAAGTTGCTGGTGCTTCACCATCAATAACCAATACTTGGTCTACATAGATCAAATGAATATCTTTAATCTTATTTTTTTCTGCCAATTTTTCAACAGTTGTATTGTATTTTTCAGCGATTCCTGATAGAGTGTCACCTGATTTTACTGTGTAAGTTGTTGTTTCTTGTGCAAAAGTAAGTGATGGTGCAAGGAAAGCAAGCGCTGCTGCTACTCCTACAAGTCCTGTTTTAATTTTGTTAGTTGTTGATTTCATATTAAAAGATTCTCCTTCTTTCTTATATTTCCATCATACCCTACTATTATTACTGTTTCTTGACGGTTTTATGTAGAAATGTTACAAGACTATGTTTTATTTCACTTAAATAGCCTCTTTTTGTTACAAAAGGCTTGATTTTAGAGGCTTTATGGGGATTTTAGATATTTTATCATGGAATTGAGCGCTTGCATCTAATCTTTGATATAATAGAGGTAAGAATCTTTTGAAGGGGAAACAGATGCAATCACTTCGTTTTCAATCTGTCTTTGATATTATTGGGCCAGTCATGATCGGACCATCTAGTAGTCATACAGCAGGAGCTGTTCGAATCGGGAAAATCGTCTCATCTATCTTTGACGATACTCCTACCGAGGTCGAATTCCAACTTTTTAACTCTTTTGCAAAAACCTATCGTGGACACGGGACAGACCTTGCCCTTGTAGCTGGAATCTTAGGAATGGATACAGATGATCCAGAAATCCCTAACAGTTTAGAAATCGCCCACAAGCGTGGCATCAAAATCGTCTGGACTATCCAAAAAGATAGCAACGCACCTCATCCAAACACTACGAAAATCACTGTTAAGAATGAGCACAAGACCATCAGTGTAACAGGAATTTCAATCGGGGGTGGTAATATCCAAGTGACAGAGCTCAATGGTTTTGCGGTATCCCTCAACATGAACACTCCTACCATCATCATCGTTCATCAAGATGTTCCAGGTATGATTGCTCACGTAACAGAGGCCCTCTCTCGCTTTGACATCAATATCGCTCAGATGAATGTAACCCGAGAAAAGGCTGGCGAGAAAGCCATTATGATTATCGAAGTTGATAGTCGCAACTGTGATGAATCTATCGAAGAAATTCGTAAAATTCCTCATCTGCACAATGTCAATTTCTTTCAATAGGAGAAAATATGTTTTACTCTATCAAAGAATTAGTCAAACAAGCCGAACTTGGTTTTCAAGGCAATGTAGCTGAACTCATGATTAAGACCGAGTTTGAGCTAACCAGTCGTGAACGCGAAGAAGTCATCCTTCTCATGGAGCGCAACCTTGAAGTCATGAAAGCTTCCGTTGAACTTGGACTCAATGAGAATAAATCTCGTAGCGGTTTGACAGGTGGTGACGCTGCCAAGCTCGACCACTACATCAAAAAAGGAAAGACCCTATCAGACTTCACTGTCTTGTCTGCAGCCCGTAATGCTATCGCCGTTAATGAACACAATGCCAAGATGGGACTGGTCTGTGCAACACCTACTGCTGGTAGTGCAGGCTGCCTTCCAGCCGTTCTCACTGCTGCTATCCAAAAGTTGGATTTAACTCATGAACAACAACTAGACTTCTTATTCGCTGCAGGTGCTTTTGGACTCGTGATTGCTAACAACGCTTCTATCTCGGGAGCCGAAGGTGGCTGCCAGGCCGAAGTCGGTTCAGCTTCAGCCATGAGTGCCGCTGCCCTAACTCTAGCTGCAGGCGGAACGCCTTATCAAGCGAGCCAGGCTATCGCCTTCGTTATCAAAAACATGCTCGGTCTCATTTGCGACCCCGTTGCAGGTTTGGTTGAAGTTCCTTGCATCAAGCGGAATGCCATGGGAGCCAGCTTTGCCTTCATCGCAGCCGACATGGCTTTAGCTGGTATCGAATCGAAAATTCCAGTTGATGAGGTCATTGACGCCATGTATCAAGTAGGATCTAGCTTACCAACTGCCTTTCGTGAAACTGCTGAAGGGGGGCTCGCTGCCACACCTACAGGTCGTCGCCTTCAAAAAGAAATCTTCGGCGAATAATTTCATCATTATGAGGAGAATCAATGTCATCTATATCTGCTATCTTTTTTGACTTAGATGGAACGCTAGTTGATAGTTCTATCGGTATCCATAATGGTTTCACCTATACCTTTGACCAACTTGGAGTTTCTAGTCCTGGTGCCAAAACCATTCGAGGTTTTATGGGACCCCCACTAGAAACCAGCTTTGCTAGTTGTTTACCAGCTGAGCAAATAGAGAAAGCCATCCAGCTCTATCGTTCTTATTATAAGGAAAAGGGTGTGTACGAAGCCCAACTCTTTCCACATATCAAAGATTTACTTGTAGAACTAGCTGAGCATTATCCTCTTTATATCACTACTACGAAGAATACACCAACCGCAGTTGACATGACAAGCAATTTTGGGATTGACCACTTCTTTGATGGCATTTATGGTTCAAGCCCTCAAGCCCTACACAAGGCAGATGTTATTCGTCAGGCTCTGGAAACTCATCATCTAACTCCCGAAACAGTCGTTATTGTCGGAGATACCAAGTTTGATATGATTGGTGCCCAAGAAACTGGCATTAAAAAACTAGCGGTAACCTGGGGATTCGGTGAGGAGAAAGACCTCATGGACTATCATCCTGACTGGATTGCTCACCACCCAACAGACATTTTACAGCATCTACAATTAAAACGTTAAACAAAAGACTCCCAGCCTAAAAGTTAGGTTTGGGAGCTTTTTGTCTGATTTTAATGAGGAGAATGACATTCCCCGTACTCGTCCAATTATTCAAAAGGGGAAACTTCTTCGCTTTCAACTTCTTTAGATCTATTGATTGTTACTATTTCTACTTCTTTACTTGGCATAGCTAGCAGAACTAATAGAGCAATACCACCCATTGGAACAAAGTAAAGGAAGATGAAAGCCCAGTGAAGGCCTGCATCTCTTAGCCGACGAACTTTTACAGCAAGACTTGGTGTAAAGAATACTATACCTAAAATCATATAAATACTTATGATTGCTACTCCTAAAATAGGATCTGTTTCTCGGGAATCCTTCAATGCCATTTGAAAATAGAATATATAAAGGGGTAGGAACAAAATACTATTCATCAGCCAAACCCACCAAAACTCTGAACGTGTTGAACGGCCTGTAAAATCTGCATAGCCTTTAAAGAAATTTTTATATGCCTGAATCATAAGTTACTCCTAATTGTTTAGTTGTATATTTTAGTCTATCAGATACTGCTAGAAATCACAAATATTTACAAAATAAAACACTCCTCAATCCACAAATGGATATGGGAGTGTTAGTGATTTACCTACTAGTAGGAAGAATGCTAGTCAGCTAAATAGATGGTAAAGTTTGACTATCCTATTTGTTGTCTGGTTCTTCGAAAGGTGAAACTTCCACAACTTCTTCAACTTCTTCAGCTTTATTAAGGATTACTACCTCTACTTCCTTGCTTGGCATAGCTAACAAGACTAGTAAAGCAATTCCTCCAACCATTGGGATAAAGCCAACGAAAATGAGTGCCCAATGGAAACCAGCGTCACGGAGACGACGAACTGTCAACGCAAGCCAAGGCAAGAAAAGTGCCAGACCAAAAATCATGTAAATAATAGCAAGGCCACCCAAGGCAAGAAAAGCACCCTCGCTTCCTTCGCTAAATATAACATTAAAGTATGCTGAGTAGAGAGGGATAAGAAGTAGTATGTTTGTTAACCAAACCCACCAAAACTCTGAACGTGTTGAACGGCCTGTAAAATCTACATAACCTTTAAAGAAATTCTTATAAGCGTTAATCATAAGTTACTCCTAATTTTTTATTTACTATATCTATTCAATAACAAGTTTGTTCAAAAAACTCTGAAAGTCTCTCCAAATCTAGAAAAAAGATACTATCCCTTCCCTCCTGTCAAAAAGAATTCTAGGGATAATACCTTACTTTTATTATGAATCAGCGTGAGTTGTTTCATTGGCAAAACCGATAATGGCTTGCTTCAACTCTGAACCTTGCAAGGCACGGAATTCTTCAATCTTTTGATTGATGACTTCAAGTGGCATGACATTAACCTTACCAACAAAAATCTTATCCATGACTTGATTATCAACTAATTCAGTAGATACCAACAACTCCTCATAGAGTTTCTCACCTGGACGGATTCCCACTTCTACAATTGGAATTTCATTTTCAGTACGCCCACTGAGAAGAACCATTTTCTTGGCCAAATCATAAATCTTAACTGGTTTGCCCATATCAAGGATAAAAACTTCTCCATCTTTAGCATAAGCTCCTGCATGGATCACCAAACGGCTAGCTTCTGGAATGGTCATAAAGTAACGAGTCATACGGAAGTCTGTCACAGTCACTGGACCACCCTCTGCAATCTGACGCTCAAATACTGGAATCACACTACCACGGCTACCGAGAACATTCCCAAAACGAACCGCACAATAGGTAGACTGGCTACGTTGGTTAAATCCTGTAACAATCAACTCTGCCACACGTTTGGTAGCTCCCATTACGTTTGGTGGATTAACAGCCTTATCTGTCGAAATCATGACCATCTTCGGTACCTTAGCGGCATCAACTACCTTGGCAACATTGTAAGTTCCGAGGATATTATTCTTAAAGGCTTCTTTTGGATTACGTTCCATCATTGGCACGTGCTTATGGGCAGCAGCGTGGTAAACAATGGCTGGTTGGTACTGCTCAAATACTTGAAGCAAGCGATCGTAGTCTTGGATGTCTGCAATCACAGGAACATAGTCAATTCCTTGGAAGCTACGAATCAATTCATGATAGATCAGATAAATGGAGTTTTCCCCATGACCCAAGAGAACCACGCGCTCTGGATTAAAGCGACTAACCTGACGGCAAATCTCAGACCCGATAGAACCTCCTGCACCTGTTACTAAGATGGTTTTTCCAGTAATTTCTGAGCCTAGGCGTGACTCATCTAGTTGAATTTCTTTACGTCCCAAAAGGTCCGTAATATCGATTTTTTGGAAACCACCTACCTGAGGATGCAATCCTTGTACAACCGACTCAATCTTGGGCATCTTATAACACTTCAAGCCAAGTTGGTTACACATTTTTAGGATACGCTCATACTCGGATGGATCAAGAGAAGGAATCGCAACGATAACTTTTTCAATCTGATGACGTTTTGAGAGTTCTGGTAACTGTTCATAAGATCCTAAGACTGGGATTCCTCCTAGTTTTTGACCTTTTTTCTTTTCATCATTGTCCAAAATACCCACTAACTCAAGATCACTCGTAGGATGCTGGTAGCTGTTCATAAAGAGAGCTCCACCGTCTCCCGCACCAATCAAGAAGGTACGACGATGTTCCCCTTCTCCATCACTCTTTTTACGTCTAGAATAGATCAACTGCCAAGTGATACGAGGGAAGAGAATCAAGAAGGTTGTCAACAAGATAAAGAGGACAATAAAGCGCACAGAGAAAAGTGGCAAGAAGGCATAACAAAGAAGATAAGACAAGACACTGCTGACACTTACTCCGATGAATATCTTCATAAAGTCTGTGATTTTGCTATAGCGACTAATACTAGCATTGAGACCCCAGAATCCAATCATGATTTGATAGAAAAGGAAGGTCAAGCTTGTATAGATGACATAGTCCACAGGAGCTGGATTGATCAATCCATAAAACAAGATATAAGAAACAATGATTGAGGAAATCATGCTGGCAGCATCAAAAATCCCCCAAAAGACTTGTTTTTGTTGTTTATTTAACACTTCAACCAGATCAATTACATAATCTGTCATTTTTTTATTCATGTGAATGGTATCCTCCTACACAGAGAAAATGTTTAATTAAGCACGCTTAAGAAATTTTAATTTAAATACTGAATTTCGTATTTATAACCTTTTCTCCATTTAAAACCTTTGATTAATCCAACTATTGTACCTATACCGTAGGCAAAATGAATAGAAAACAACATAAAAGGCATTAACAGTAATACTTCATTTTTATGTTTCAATAAAGCAAGTATCGTCAAAGATATTACAAGTAAACTATATACTGCTAACAGAAGCACTAAAAACAATGGAGAAAAAGGTAGTAACATAGCACTTACAAAAATGCTTAACACAAACGCAAAGGGAACATAATGAAAAATAGATAGACATTTTGGTTTAACATGAGTTGTCAATCCAATCCATAGCCCGTTTGAATACTTTTGGTGGAGCATCTTTTTAAATGTTGGTCGAATATATTGATAAGATAAAACGTTGGGACTAAATCTTATCTTATATCCGTGATTTCTGATACGATAATGAAGTTCATTGTCTTCTGTTCTTCCGAGTTGTTCATCGACTAAACCAGCTTGCTCAAAAACTTCTCGACGGTACATGCCATGAAAAATTGAAGACACATATCTGTCTTGAGAGCTGTTTCGATAATCTGCGATGCTGCTTCCAAACATATTTTCTTCAACGATATGTAAAGCTTGTGACCATTTACCCTCACCTTCCACAAGTGTTGGTCTAGGCCCCCCACAGATATATTCCCCCTGATTGATGATTTCAACATTATTCTTCACAAAATCCTCTGTGACTTTGGAATGCGCATCAATCTTCAAAATAAGGTCTCCATTAGAGTTCTTAATCCCTAAATTAAAACCACTTGCTTGATTCTTTTTAGGATTATCATACAATCTAATTGATCTAAATTCGGTATCCTCAGAGATAAATCGCTGAATAATATCGGTTGTCTTATCCGTAGACATTGCATTAATAAATAAAATTTCAATATTTTCTTTATTGTATGTCTGTCTTTTTAAGTCTTCAATTAAGCCTGGTAAGTACTTCTCTTCATTATAAGCACTAATCACAATAGAGACGATTAAATTATCGATTTGTTGAATCACTTACAGTCTCCTAAATATTTTCTTTCACTATTTTATCACAATTTTTCAGACTTTCCTATTTTTATTTGAATCCCAGAAAAAAACTAGTAAATCTCTCCTTCTTTTTACCCATGATTTCGCTCAACTAAGGAGCGGAGTTTCTCACACCATCTTGACATCTATGGGAAAAAGCCTTAAAATAAGCTGTTATCAAAATCAGTTTATTGAGGTGCACATGAACAAACGATCACTCTTTTTTATTCTAGGAATTATCTTAATCGGAGCGGTCTTAAGAGCTCCTTTTACGGCCTTACCGACTATTTTAGGAGATATTGCCCAAGGTTTAGGCGTGGAAGTTAGTTCACTTGGTGTTTTGACCAGTCTCCCTCTCTTGATGTTTGCCCTCTTCTCCTCTTTTGCGACTCGTTTGGCTCAAAAAATTGGACTCGAGCACCTTTTCACCTATAGTCTTATCGTCTTGACTGTGGGTTCAGTGATTCGTATCTTCAATCTCCCCCTTCTCTATCTGGGAACCTTACTCATCGGAGCAAGTATCGCTATTTTTAACGTACTTCTTCCTAGCCTGATTCAGGCAAACTACCCACAAAAGATTAGCTTCCTGACAACGGTTTATGTGACGACTATGGGAATCGCGACAGCACTAGCCTCTTATCTATCTGTCCCCATTACTCAGGCAACATCTTGGAAGGGCTTGATTCTCTGCCTATCCTTGGTCTGCCTACTAACCTTATTTGTCTGGTTCCCCAACCATGGCCACAATCATTTCCTAGAAAGGCATGAAGAGAAAAAAGAAAAAGAGAATATCCTAAAAAGCAAGCAAGTTTGGGCTATTATTGTCTTCGGTGGACTACAGTCCTTACTCTTCTATACCAGTATGACCTGGTTACCAACCATGGCCATCAGTGCAGGGCTAGCTCATACGGACGCTGGTCTTCTGGCTTCTATCTTTTCACTGATTAGTATCCCCTTCTCGATGACCATTCCAAGTCTCACAACTCGTTTGTCCAATCGTCACCGTCAAATCATGTTAACAGTCATCTCTCTGGCTGGTATGGTAGGAATTGCCATGCTTTTATACCCAAGCAATAGTTTCCTTTACTGGTTAGTAGCCCATCTCTTGATTGGTACTGCTTGTAGCGCTCTTTTCCCTTACCTCATGGTTTGTTTCTCCATCAAAACCAGCTCTCCTGAAAAGACAGCCCAATTATCTGGGTTTGCCCAGACTGGTGGTTACATTCTAGCCGCCTTTGGACCAACTCTCTTTGGTTACAGTTTTAACATGTTCCAGTCTTGTGTTCCAGCGGTACTGATTCTTCTAGTAATTGATATCATCATGACAATCGCCCTCTTTATGGTGGATCGAGCGGATAAAATCCTCTAAAAAATTTTAGAATTTCTACAATAAACTCACTTTTCAAGCTAGACATCTGTCTGGCTTTTTTCTTTTAAAAAGGTTTGAAAGGCCTCCTCACAAGACTTTCGTTAAGCTAAAACATGCTATAATATACCTAGGAAGATTTATCGTTTAAATTTGATAAAGAAGACCATGATGGAAACAACTATACAATTTATCTCTCAAAGAAGTCGAAACTCTCTCAATTGAAGGGGATTGTTTTGCCCCTAAAAACATCCATGTAGATTCCTCTAACTTTTTAAATGATATACCATAGTTACGCTATTTCAACTTTTTTACTGGTATCCTAAAAAGTAAGGACGCAACTTCAATCATTAATCTGATAAGGCTAGAATATCTAACAATCAAACCTTCCAAGGAGGTTAGCCTTTTGCATCATAAAATCCTTCAATTCCCAAAATTGAAGGATGGCTCAGTCATTGAGAAACCAGAAATCTATCTAAAATAAAATCTTAAAGAACTTTACTTGTTTTAACTCAATTACAAACAAGTATTTGTTTAAAAGTCTAAAAAGACTATTGAAAATGTAGTAACATTTAAGGAGAAATTTATATGCTAGCAAAAGCAGGGGACGTCTATTGTGTTTACAATTTCCATCTAAAAAAATACATAGCTTGTCAGATAACCAAGATCGAAGAGGGGGAGAAAAAGCCTCAGGCTGTCCTGTTGTCATTAGACTGGTCAGGAGATCAACCTATTAAAGAAGAAGAGCTAGCTTCTTTGAAGCCACTCTATATAGATTTTATGTACTGGGAAAGAAACTTACATCTGTGTAATGTTGATATTCATGTACCGTCAAATTATATTTTTATTGGGAATACAAGACCATTAACAACCGAAAGCACAAACACATATGCTATGTTTTGGGGGAATGGTTACGATATTTATAGGCAACTGAAATGGCAAGAAATACCAAAAGAAAAAAGAGATTTATTTAAGAAAGCAGATAAAAGCAAGGAAAAGGTTTCATTTGCAGGAAATGAGTATCGTATTTCTAAACACAATATCAATGACGAGTGGACGCCTTTTGAAGACGCATTAGAATTAAAGGTCTTCCCTTGTTTATCTAAGTTAGAATTAACTAAATGGCACAAAAATATATATGAATATTTGCAATCGACTCCTTTTATTACAGAACTAGTTCTTGAAAAGCATGGACAAACAAAACTGGATTTTTCTAAGACATCCATACACCGACTTTCCATTGATTTGACAGGTGTAGAGGAACTTAGATTGAATGATGATTTGGAGGAGCTACTCTTATTAGGAGACATGAGCGACAATTGTCAGATACTTGTAAAGGATCATGGAGCCAGCTTACGATTACAACTTGATCGTTCTCTGCCTAAGGTGCTGGGATTAAAGGATTTGGGAGCCATCCATTGTTCTAACATCCTTGAAATAGACTTTGCACAAATCTTGAATAACTATCCAAATCTTAGGGAATTGAGATTGTGGGGGAAACCTGGTAATATTCTTAATTTCCATAAATTATCAGAGTTAAAAGAGTTAATCAATTTTTCAACCGTTGATTTGTTTGGCTTTACTGCAGAGGATATCCCAAAACCAGAAGATTTACCTCAATTAAGCATGTTTTGGATGAGTAGCTTACCAGAAGATGCCGCTAAAGTAGCCAAAAAATATTATAAAAAACAACAGGACAAGGGACTGAATCTTTGGATAACAAAACCGAGGAAAGCTGAATGGCTAGCCCAAAACCTAGATAATCCATTTCGCTCATGGGATGGACAAGAAAATATTTCAACCGCAAATGCAAAAAAAGCAGCCTCTCTATATAGAAAGACTAGAGCAAGCCTTATAAAGCTTCTAGAAAACCCCAATGAGAACACTATGACAAACGTAGAAGTTCTCATAAGAGAATATACTCAAGGTTTCAATAAAATGGACAAACGTAACTGTTTTATTGAAACAATCGAGAGAGAGGATATCTATAGTGCCCTAGTTGAGATCTTAGATTTACTACCTGAAGATTTAGGAATGGACAAAGAAAAATTTATAGAAATCTTTGATGAGCTAAAGGATTTTTAAATGAGAAGCCTTTCTAGTTCATTCCTGAAACGGAGATTATCATGACTAACTTTATACAGACTATCACAGTAGAAAATCGGCAGGTCGACAAAGAAAATTACTTTACAATTGGCTACTCTCCTGAGATAGAAAAATCTTTACTGTGTGTTTATATTTCTTGGATTGCTGGTTACGAACGCTATTACGAGTTAGATGACGGAGATTTGGCTCTCTTTGAAAGGAAACGAGAAGAATTTCTCAAAAAATATGAAAAAGAAATCAAGGCTTATCGGACTGAAAGATTGATTGGTTCTGGGGCTCTGAGGGATTACAATTTCAGATCTTTGCCTGAGAATATCCTAGAAAACTTGGATAGCTATCCTCCATTTAACGGATATGTCTATCAAAACGGCACCCTCTGTGCCAAAATCAAGATTGAAGACAAGTATTTTTATCTTCCGCCCATTTATGATGAGGATTGCAGATAGGTATTGCCTCAAAGTAATGCAAAACAGCCTCCAATCTTCTAGTTTTTACTAGGAGATTTTTTATATATAAAAATTTTACACATATTGCTTGACAGGGCTTACAAATAGATGTATGATGTATGTGTAGAATAATTATATATAAAATTTTTACATACTAAAAAAGGAGGTGCCCCATGTATTTTCCAACATCATCGGCCTTGATTGAATTTCTCATCTTGGCCATCCTAGAACAAGGGGATTCCTATGGTTATGAGATTAGCCAAACCATTAAACTCATTGCCAAAATAAAGGAATCCACCCTCTACCCCATCTTGAAAAAACTGGATACCAACCGCTATCTGACTACATACTCTCGCGAATACCAAGGTCGGATGCGGAAGTACTACTCCTTGACAGAAATCGGAGAGGAGCAACTCTTTGTCCTTCGAGAAGAATGGACACTCTATACTGACACTATCAACGGCATCATAGAAGGGAGCATTCGCCATGACAAGAACTGAATATTTGAATCAGCTTGAAGCCTATCTGATGAAGCTTCCTCAATCTGATCGCATTGAAGCCATGGATTACTTCAAAGAACTCTTTGATGATGCGGGTCCAGAAGGTGAGGAGGAGCTTATCGCTAGCTTGGGAAGTCCAAAAGAAGCTGCCCATGATGTCCTGACTACACTTCTTGATAAGAAAATCAACGAAGAAAATTCCAGCAAGAACGACCGCCATATTTTACGCATCGCTCTACTAGCCCTTCTTGCAGCTCCTATCGGAATTCCGGTCGGAATTGGTCTTCTCATGGCTATCATCGGGATTTTTATCGCTGCTGTCAGCGTACTTATAGCCTTCTTTGCTGTATCAGCAGCTGGAATGGTTCTCGGAGCTATTCTCCTATTTGAAAGCTTCTACGTCCTGGCTGAATCTACATCTGCTTTTATTCTGATTTTTGGTGGAGGTTTACTAGCTATCGGAGCTTCATCCCTAGTCTTGCTAGCAACTTCCTATGTGACCCGTTTCTTTGGATTACTAGTCCTTCGACTTATCCAATGGATTCTTAATAGAGGAAAGAGAGGTGAAAGACATGCGTAAATGGACAAAAGGATTTCTTATCTTTGGTGTTGTTACCAGTATCATTGGTTTTTCCATGATGATCATCGGCATCCAAACAGACGGAGTCAGAAGCCTCCTTGCAATGTCTCAAAATCCAGTATTTGAAAGTCGAATGGAAGAACTCGTTTTTGATCAAGATATTGAAAATCTAAACATCTCACTAACAGAACATTCGCTTGTCATTACGGAGTCAAGCGATGATAAGATTCACATCCAGTACCATCCAACCATCTCTGAAAAAGAAAATCTTCAACACTCTATCAAAGAGAAAAGTCTTGAAATAACTGACACCAAGTCAACTACACGTCGCTCTATAGGTTCTAGTATCGAGGGTATTCTCTATATCGCAAGCGGAATTTCTAGTCGCAATGATGAAGTTGTTCTCTCATTACCAAGAGGAAAAGACTTAAAAAATCTAACTGCCCAGGTAAACCATCGTATCCTTTCAATTGCTAATGCAAAACTCAGCAATGCCAAGATTCTGTCAAATGGCTATCTTCTTCGTATCACTGATAGCGAGATTAAAAATAGCCAACTAACCACAGTTGGAATTGTCAATGTATTTGAAACCAGTCTAACAGATAGCCGCATCCAAGCAGATCATGAACATATCAAGGCAGACGATATCCAAGTGCACGGTAGAGTGGAATTCGAGGCAAGAAAAGATATCTCACTCGAGTTATCCCAAAAGGAACTTGAGCGAATCAATGTTGAGTTTTCTGCTGAACATGGTGATATCTATCGTTGGCATCGAGACAGACGTGACATACCTACGGGAGGCAGTAAAGGTGAAGCATTAGCGAACCCTTACAAAACAGAAAAAAAAGATACGCAAGATCTCCTCGTCGCAAAATCGAATCAAAGTATCTATTTCCCCTAATAAGATCGCTTGCTTTCTTATAGAAATCATGAATAAAGACAACTAGTAGTTACTACTCAAAAATTAATCAAAAAAAGGGAGGTCTATTATGACTCAAGAATGGTTTGAAAGTGCTGATTTCGAAAAAACAGCCAACAATGATAAAAAAGATAGCCCATCCGACTCAGTTCTCCTTGAAGATGATGCAGAGACAAGAGAAGAGGCGCCAGTAGTTGAGGAAAATCCTCAAGCCAACCCAGAAGATAAGGAAACTAGTGAGGAAACTGTAGAGACTGAAGAGCTCGCTGAAAAATTAGAAAAGATAGACGAGTCAGAAGAACCTGTTAAAGAAGTTTCTCAGAAAAGTCAATCTTTGACTAGCAAGTCTTTGGAAAGTCCGTTTTTACCAGATTCTGTATCTACAAAAACAGCAGTATTTGCAGTTTTCAAAGAAGAACTGGCTGATCAGTGGGTTTGGCTACAAGGAGCCCTTAAAGAACCGACAGCAAGCATTGATACAGATAAAAAACATAGTTATAATGCCTTTGCGCTGCTGACCATATTTTCTGCTCTTAGTTTCTTCTGTGCGATTTATCATATCAAGCATGACTACTACGGCCATATGGCGGCTATCAACTCTCATGCCATCGAGCAGTTCCCTTCACTGAATCTCTTTTCTATCTTCTCCATCTTGGTAGCTACAAGCTTATTCTTCTTTTCTATCCTTATGGGTGGATTCGTGGTTAA
This sequence comes from Streptococcus infantis, assembly GCF_047465035.1. GTDB lineage: Bacteria > Bacillota > Bacilli > Lactobacillales > Streptococcaceae > Streptococcus > Streptococcus infantis_T. Next base: position 56,519 of record NZ_JASHAQ010000006.1, on the reverse strand, counting down.
ACGTTTTGTCAATCAGGACAATGACTGGACACTAGAAAAAGCCTTGCAAGAGTACAGCAGACTCTTCGCCCTTCCACTCCTGCTCACGGGTATTGCGAGTTTCTTTGCCTTCTTTAATAGTCTACGCTTTGCGGCTCTTCTCTGCCTCATTAGCATTGGTCTGGTACTTCTTGCCAACCTCTATACCATCTCAAGACCAAGTAAAGATAGCCAAACTGACTCCTTCTATCGCCTTCTCTTAGCATTTCTAGTTAACGGTGGTATCCTATTTCTCTTCTTCCTAGCGGAAATGACTCTGGTTTTTGAATATTTACGAATCCTAGCTTTTATGTAAGATAAAGGTAGCGAGATAGAAAGATATTAGCTTTAGAGGATCATTACTATAAAATTTTAAAAACAAAAAAAGCGAACAAGACAGAATTCTGATAATCAGAAAACTAATCTTGTCCGCTTTTTAACTTTATAGAAACTTTTGTCACAGATTCCTTATTTATCTATTTGCTAAAGCTTCAAAATCTTCCCCCAAAACAGGTCCTACCACTATTTGGTTGGCATCCAAATCCTGACAAAGTTCCTTTGGAAGAACTTCTAAAAAGGCTTGGTAATCCAGTCTAGCTACCGCTTCATAGTCTTCAGGTTTAGAACCATCTCCAGAGATTTTCACCAGGTCAATCTCCCAGACAAGATCCTTACCAGCCAACTGCTCAACATAAGGCACAGGAACAACAGGACCTTTTGGCAAAATAGTCTTTACCCCTTGAGCCAGGTGGTAGATTCCATGAACCTTACCCTCACTATCTGGGTAGAATTTAGCACTTGCAGGATAAGCATCTGACCCTTGAACCCTCTTAACCAACTCTTCAAAACGTGCCAGTCCATCTTCTTCTAGGAAACTTTCTAAATCCTTCTTATCAAAGTAAATAGTTGATAGAATTCCTTGGCAGAAGGCCAAATGAGCATCCTTATCAGCTAGATAGTTATTAACAGTTTCTTGGAAATAGTCTTCCAAATCAAAGTCTGACAAACCTTCAACAGATTCACCAACCTTGCTAGACAAAGCCTGTAAGAGCCCTTCTACAATCTCCCAATCAGCTCTTGTAATCAAATCAGGAATGATCACTTGATAGCCTTTTTGAGCATCTAGATATCGAACTTTAAAGAGAAATTGAGACTTGCCTATGATTCCACACTCGATATACTCAAGGCGATTGAGGGGTTGACGAAGATAGACAGCATCATAACTATGTGACTCTAAGCCATCTACTAGGGCCAAGACTGACTTAGCTGTTAAAATCTCCTGTTGTCCTAAAATACTTTGTTTATTTGGAATAAAAAATGTTTTCACCATAAATGGTCTCCTTTGAAATCGTTTACATATAGTATACACCATTTTTCTGAAAGATACAGAAACAAACTTTAGATTTTTGAGTAAAAAGCATAGAAAAACAGCCCCTAAGGACTGTTTGATCTTATACAGTAGCTGCTTGATCCAAGCTTTCACCGATAGCGGCTAGGCGCTCAATCACTTCAGCTTGTGTCAATTCATTTTCTGAAACATAGCGGTTACGTGGATGAACACGGCACTCGTGTGAGCAACCACGAAGATACTTGTCTTCATTTTCTTCTGATGTCAAGATACGACGGTTACAGAATGGATTTCCACAGTTGACATAACGTTCACATGGTGTTCCATCAAACCAGTCTTTTCCTACGATGGTTGGGTTGACATGGTTAACATCTACGGCGATACGCTCGTCAAAGACGTACATTTTCCCATCCCAAAGCTCACCTTGAACTTCTGGGTCTTTACCGTAAGTTGCGATTCCTCCGTGCAATTGACCAACATCTTTATAGCCTTCACGGACCATCCAGCCTGAGAATTTCTCACAGCGAACGCCACCTGTACAGTAAACCACGACGCGCTTGTCCATGAATTTTTCCTTGTTGTCACGGACCCATTGTGGCAACTCACGGAAGTTGCGGATATCTGGGCGGATAGCCCCACGGAAATGTCCTAGGTCGTACTCGTAATCGTTACGTGTGTCAAGGACAACTGTATCTTCGTCAAGAAGAGCTTCTTTGAACTCTTTTGGAGACAAGTAAGCACCTGTTGTTTCAAGGGGGTTGATGTCGTTGTCAAAGTTATCATCCTCTAAACCAAGGTGGACGATTTCCTTTTTATAGCGAACAAACATCTTCTTGAAGGCTTGTTCACTTTCTTCGTCAATCTTGAACCAGAGGTCTTCCATACCTGGAAGGCTATGAACATAGTCCATGTATTTTTGGGTTGTTTCGTAGTCACCAGAAACAGTTCCGTTAATCCCTTCGTCAGCGACTAGGATACGACCTTTGAGGCCGATTGATTTACAGAAAGCCAAGTGGTCTGCCGCAAATTGTTCTGCGTTTTCAATTGGGACATATTTATAGTAAAGTAAAACTCGAATATCTTTTGACATAAGATTGATTCTCTTTTCTAAGATTAAATTATCAGAATTTTTTATTCAACTATACCAGTATACTCTCCCAAGAAAGCGAATGCAATTTATTTGACCGAAAATTGAAAAACAAGACCATTTTCAGATCTTGTTTCAGCTAAATATTCGGTGAAGAAAGGTTAACAAAAATGGTAAGGTTGCTACGATATTATTGATAACATGAACGATATAACCGGGATAGATACTCTTGGTATAGCGAGTTAGACCCGCATAAAGGATTCCAAACGTCGCAAAAACAAGAATATCTAGTACACTGGGAAAACTTGTAAAGTGAGGAAGAGCAAATAAAACCGAAGGAAGAATCAGGTCAAGCCCAAATTTCGAATCTTTAAAGAAGGCATGTTGGAGCAATCCTCTATAAATCAACTCTTCCATCAGAGGCCCTAGAAAAAATAAGGATAGGTAGAGACCCAACTCAGCAAAATTTGTCTCACTGTAGCCGATCAACACAGCCCACCCTTCAGAAGTTGATTGTACATGTCTAGCTGTTTGGAAATTAAAAGATATGTAAAGTACAGTTACGAAAACCGTCAAAACTGTATACCATAGCCATTTTTTCTTTGGAATAACAAAAAGGTAGCCATATCCTGCCTTGGCTAAAATCCAAATCATGAGGCCAATAAAGACAAGACTGATAAGATTTCGAATCCAGAAAAAATTCCCAATCTGAGAAGAAAATTGCCAGTAGTTTTGGACCACCAGTGTTAGCTGAGAGAGTCCATATACGAAAAATAAGTAAGATAAGATTGCACTGATTTTAAAGAGTAGATGGTATTTTTTCATATGTCTGTGTCCAACGTTATATGTAAGAGTAAATATCTGATTTTAAATACAGATAATTATATGCAAATACTGTAAAAAGAATCACCACCCCGTCTGGAAATATCCAGACAAGGCAGTGATCGCATCTTTTAGGAATGAATACACGAAATCAATTGTTCTTGAGATTATTTGTTTTTCAAGAATTCGTCGTATTGTTTTTGCATTTCATCCAATACTTTTTGGTAAGCACCTTCAGATTTAAGTTTTTCCATCAATTCTGGAATAGCTTTTTCTGGGTCTACAGTACCAGTATTGATAGCTGTATCGAATTGTTGCATAGTGTTAGTGATAGCTGAGATTTCAGATTTCACGTTGTCAGTGTTAAAGATAAATCCAAGCGCTGGAGATTCTTTTGCAGTTTCCAAGTCTTTCTTAGATTGTGCAATTTGTTCATCTGTAACGTTTTCGTTGATGTAAAGGATCCAGTTGTTACCAGTGTTCCATCCTGACATGTGAGTGTTTCCTTTGTATCCGTCAAGGACTTTAACACGGTTTTCTTTACCTGCAACTTTTTCCCAGTTCTTGCCTTCTGGACCGTAAACAAGGCCGTTCAAGAGTTCTGGGTTAGTGTTCAAGAGGTTCAACACTTCCATTGCTTTTTCTTTGTTCTTAGAGTTGTTTGAGATTACAAAGTTAGCAACTTGAGTTGTTTGGTTTTTCTTGATGAAGTTAGTAAATGGTTTGATTTGGATGTCTCTGTTAGCAACACGAGAAAGCAAGCTGCTACCGTAGTCAGCTGGTCCTACTGTTTCTTCACGTACGAACCAAGTATCTTGAGTAAGATCATATGAAGTATCGCTAGTTGCTACGTCTTTTGGAATGTATCCTGCCTCATAGAATTTGTGAAGAGTCTTCAAGTGTTCTACGAAACGAGGAACTTCGTAACGGTTAACGATCTTAGTAGTGTCGCCTTCAAGGTCGATGACGAATGGAAGACCATTTGCAACTGGGTAGTCAAAGTTTTCTGATGGGATAAAGTTTTTACCAACAGCGAATGGCATTACATCTGGAGCTTTTTCTTTGATTTGTTTCAAGACTGGTTCAAGTGTTTCATATGAAGTTACACCAGAGATATCGATGCCATATTTTTCAAGAAGTGGGCCGTTGAAAGCAAAGTTTTGTGAAGATGCAACGTTGGCTGCAACTGGCACTGAGTAGATCTTACCATTTACAGTGTTCCCTTTGATGTAAGCTGGGTCAAGTGCTTTGTAAAGATCAGCTCCTTCCTTCTTGTACAATTCTGTCAAGTCAGCATAAGCACCTTTTTGAGCGTTTACTACATAGTTATCTGCAAATGCGATATCGTAGTTTTCACCTGATGAAGTGATAACTGACATTTTCTTACCGTAGTCACCCCAACCAAGGTATTGGATATCCAATTTAGCGCCAACTTTTTCTCCGATGATTTTGTTTGCATTTTCTAGCAATTCATCTAAGTTATCTGGTTTGTCACCGATTTGGTACATTTTGATAACAGTTTTGTCACCTGAAGCTGAGTCAGCAGCTTTTTGGTTGTTTCCTTTAAGGTTTCCACAAGCAGCAAGGCTAGCAGCTAAAGCTACAAGGCTAGCAGATGCAAAAGCATATTTTTTCCAGTTTTTCATTATAAAAACTCCTTTTTTTATTTTTAAAGTTATTAACAAGTTGAGATTGTTGATTTTTCTTAGCTAGAAAAATCAAGGTTAGGGGAGAAACACGGTTTCTCAGATTTCCTTATTCTTTAACACCACCGATGGTCAAACCTTTTACAAAGTAGCGTTGGAAGAACGGATAGAGAATCGCGATAGGTAGGGTTGCAACTACAACCATGGCCATACGACCTGTTTCCTTTGGTAGGGCAACTGCAAGTTGTCCTGACATACCAACTGACTTGGCAATGTAATCCATGTTGTTTTGAATTTGCATGAGCAAATATTGCAATGGATACAAGTTGTCACTCTTGATGTAAAGAAGGGCGTTAAACCAGTCATTCCAGAATCCAAGCGCTGTCAATAGTGTAATCGTTGCGATACCTGGTAGTGAGAGCGGCAAGCAGATTTGGAAGAAGATACGAGCTTCACTCGCTCCATCGATACGAGCTGACTCGAGGATTGCTTCTGGGATGGTCTTCTTGAAGAAGGAACGCATCAACATGATGTTGAATGGTGAGAGAAGCATCGGAACGATCAAGGCCCAAATGGTATCACCAAGGTGAAGCAATTGAGTCACTACGATATAGCCTGGTACCAAACCAGCATTGAACAACATACTGAGGAGAGCGAAGATTGTAAAGAATTTACGATACTTAAATGTTGAACGTGAGATGGCATAGGCGTAAGTTGTTGTGATAAAGACGTTTGTCAATGTCCCAACTACTGTTACAAATACTGAGATAAAGAGCGCTTGTAAAATCTTATCTTTAAACTGAGCCAAAAACTCAAAACCATCTAATCCAAATTGTGATGGGAAGAAGCTATATCCATATTGAACGATACTCTTCTCATCTGTAACTGAGATAATGATAACAAAGATGAAAGGCAAGATACAAGAGAAGGCTAGCAAACCAGATATGATACTAAAGAAGATATCTGCTTTCTTGCTGAAGGAGTGTATGCCAACATTATCAATTTTTGCTTTTTGAACTTTTTTTGCCATATGCTCCTCCTTTCTAGAATAGGGCTGAGTTAGGATCTACACGTCGTGCTAGTAAGTTTGATAGGATAACCAAAATCAAACCAACGACTGACTGGTAGAGACCTGCTGCTGAAGCCATACCGATATCTGCTGTCTGAGTCAAACCGTTAAAGACATAGACGTCCAATACGTTTGTTACACTATAGAGCTGACCAGCATTGTGAGGGATTTGGTAGAAGAGACCGAAGTCTGCACGGAAGATGTTTCCGACTGCAAGGATGGTCAATACTGTCACAAGTGGTGTTAACTGAGGGATGGTTACGTTGCGGATACGTTGCCATTTGCTAGCACCATCCACTGTTGCTGCTTCGTAGTAGGTTGGATCAATACCCATGATTGTTGCATAGTACATAACACTACTGTATCCAAAGCCTTTCCAAATACCTAGGAAGAGGAGAAGATAAGGCCAGATACTGATGTCAGCGTAGAAGTTAATCCCCTTCATGCCAAGAGCTTCCAAGGCGTGGTTGATAACCCCTTTATCGATGTTTAGGAAAGCATCTGTAAAGAAACTGATGATAACCCAAGATAAGAAGTAAGGGAACAACATAGATGTTTGGTAGATTTTAACCATTTGCTTAGAGCGAAGTTCACTAAGGATAATGGCAATACCAACCGATACAATCAAACCGATAAAGATGAAGCCAAGGTTGTAAAGAACAGTATTTCGAGTGATAACAAAGGCATCTTTTGAACTAAACAAGAACTTGAAGTTGTCTAGTCCGACCCATTTACTATTTATAATACTGTGGACGAATCCTTCACCAGTCATATGGTAGTCTTTGAAGGCAACCACATTTCCAAATACCGGGATGTAGAAGAATAAGATCAACCAAAGTGTCCCTGGTAGAACCATTAAGAGAAAAATCCAGTTATCTCTCAAGGTTTTTGAAAACTTGTTCATAATTTCCTCCCTTTTTATTTTTCTAAAACTTGATAATCTCACAATTTTTAGATTTGATAACGTTTACAAAAATAGTATACTCTTATTTTAAGGATAGTTTAAACTACTAATTATAGAAAAAACTCCACAAATTATTTTATGTGGAGAACTTTTTTATATAAGAAGGATGTTTCACGAGAAACGTCTTGCTTGCAAGAGGTGTTGCCCATATTTGTTACTTGAAAACTTGTTCTAATATCGGTTGGTGAAAATCAACAAAATGAACCTGGGCATCTATAATAGCACCTGCTTCGTTTTTATAAATCTCTGGTTCCCCCTCAGTATGTAAAATAGTAGGGCGACCATCCTTGTAGCCAAAGAGAATCACTTCTGTCCCTGCTTCATTCACATAACAGGCCAAGATTTCAAATCGTTTTTCACCAAAACCAACAGTATAGCCATGCCATTTAAAAGTATAATTCTCTCCATCCACTTGTCCAAATTGCATAATCTGATCTGGGACTACAAGTCCATAATAGTGACCATATGTTGCTAGGTTAGTCGACTTATATCTTTCACCCTTACTATCTGAGTAAGATTCCATGGCTATTTTTATCTTGTCTGTTAGAGCACTATTGTCTGTGTCTGACTCATTCTCTGTAGTTACGCCCGTTTTTAAGAGAAATTCCTTAAAACCTTGCGCTAAATCTGTGTTTTCAGTCTCTTCAAAATTCGCAGCACTGATAGTTTCTAGTGCCTTATCAGCATACAAAACCTGCGCTTGCCCATCCTTGAGTGTAAATAGGTAGAAATGTCTGGCTTGATCGTCATAGTAGGCATCCAAAACCAAGTAATCATAGGCATTGTCACTCGATACTCCAAAAACATTCCATTTGACTCTTTTCTGAGAAACAGTTGTTGTTTCTATTTTTTTGATGAGTTCATTTTTTTCGTCAAAGTTTCTATGCTCTAGTCTATGATAGGACTGCCCCATAGAAGAAGCCCAGCTTGCAAACTCTTCCTGCCACTTTTCGGTATTGTATTGGATTAGCTTCTGAAAATCCGAGTAGTTCTTCATAATCAAGGCTTGGCCAGTCAGATTAGATAGTTGAAGCTCTTCCATGGCTACAAGAGTAGCAGCCATAGGTGATTGAACAGTTGCATCCTTGACTTCTTTTTCGTGCGCAAGAGCCTTTTGATAGGAATCTGCTAGGTAGTGAAAATAGTTGGTTACTTCCTTGGTTTGTTGGTTTTTTGGTGTTAACGAACTAGTTACGCTATCTTCTATCGTCTTGTGGCAGGCAGATAGAACTAACAAAATCGCAGCTAGGACTAATAGTAGCTTTTTCATGGTCAGACCTCCAAACTATCCTTATACTTTCATTATACTCCTTCCCTATCTCCAAATCAAAAAACATCTCCATTTATTTAAAAGGAGATGTTTAGCTATCTGTTATAAATTTCCTATGTTGTATAAATAGTCGAAGCTGTCGCAATAGTATGCCATTGGTTGGCTGTTGTTGCTGCGAAGTCCTTGTCTCCGTAGAAATCATTAAATGGCAGGATGTCTACTTCTAGTTCGTCGATACGCGAGATTTCGCCTGCTAGGTAGTTTTCAATGCGGCTTTCTGCGCGCTTGATGCGTTGCAAGAGTCCACCCATACGGATGTCCACTGTATCCAAGCCAAAGACCTTGTTCTCTTTTAGCCATTGTTGGCTAAAGAGCTTGTGGAAGTTTTCAATCTCGCTTCGGAGTTTTGGTAATTCTTCTCTAGCAATTTGTTGCAAGCTCTCTTTATCGCCTGCTTGATAGGCTTGACGGATGCGTCGTCCCACATCAACCTTACTACTTAAAATAGCATTCAACTGAGCCTGAGTTTCAAAGAGATAGGCATAGTTCCCAGCTTTCTCTTTAATGTCAGCAAGAGTCTCAGCTGCTTGGGCAAAGTGTGGCTTGTCTTGTTCAGGTGTCATGTGCTTGTCAAGAATTGGGCAGAGAACATCCTGATAAAAGACATAGCGGTTGGGGTTGATACCATGTATATTACCTGGTAGGTCTGGCAATAGGTTGGCAAGATCAAGTTGCATAAAGTCCTCAACCGATAGGCCTGTATTGGTCTTGAAATGAGCAGATAGACGCTCTAAATCATTGCGGTAGCTGAGTTCCGCCCAGATCTGTAAGCTTGGTAGAATAGAGAACTGGGCTGTTTCTCCACCATTATCTGCCCAGCCAGTCACGATGACTTCCCTAATCTGGTTGGCACGGCAGGCTTTATTGGCTTCAATAGCTACTAAGCGGCTAAATTGGTTGTGTGGTGTAAAACCAATCCATTTCCAGGCACCACCTGCAAAGGCGATATCTTGGCTAATCTTGTGGTGATTACGGAAGTTTCGGTTGTATTTTTCCTCGCTATCTTGGTAATAATCCCAGTAAACCAAGGTCACACGGTCTTTGAGACGGTCAAGGTAAACACGAGTTTCTTCTGGAATTTCCACCTCACGGTCGTACTGGCCATCTGCTGACATGAGCTTAAAGAACATATCGCTCCACATCTGGCAGTGGAAACCATACTTGTCTGCAATATCCAGCACACGCTCCAAGTGTTGGCACATAAGAAGACTACGGTCCACCACACCGTTTAGGATAAGGTAACGTCCCAAACCAACCAAGTGAGCTTCGTCCATCCCGATATTGACCTTGTGAGTTTGTAGTTTAGACAAAGTAGCAAACATACCGTCAATCAGATCGTAGACTTTTTCTTCACCGATGAGGAGAATGTCCTCTACATCACGAAGTTGCTGCACTTCCTTGACACCCCATTTAACAAAAGCTGACAAGTGGGCTAAGGTCTGAATACATGGTACAAAGGTCATGTCAAACTGTTGAGCGTAGGCTTCAATTTCCTGTAACTCTTCAGCTGAATAAGCTCCACGGAAATAACCAAAATAAGGTTGCCCTTCAATCTGATAGGTATCTTCCATGTAGAGCTCAAAGGTTGAATAACCCATGAGAGCCAAGACTTCAATCATCTGCTTGGCAGATGCAACATTTAGAACCGCATTTCGCGAACAGTCAGCCATGTAGGCTAAATCTTCATAAGCCGCTTGCTCCTCAATCTCCACCTTATCACCTTCTGCTAAAGCTGTTGCGAGAACAGACAAGGCGCGATAGAGTTGGTGAGATTTGCGATAAGTCAATTGATATTCTCCGCCCTCACCCTTGATAGAGATAGAAGCTTGGTCAGACTGAACGACTGCCACTTCTACATCTGGTAGAGAAATGTGCTTTTGAAGTAAGTCTATAGCTTGCTGTTGTTTACTGCTAATTCCGGTAAAATTTACCATTGGTTTTCCTCCTGTAACCAGTTGACAAGGGCACCGTAGAGATTGGCATCTGCCTGATAGGTGCAAGCTTGAATGACTGGAGCAATTGTATATTCTTCATATCTTTCCACAAAGGCGTCTACTGCTTTTTGCACCCCTTTGATAAAATCTGGGTTCTGACTGATAGAGCCACCTAGGCTAATGACATCTGGGTCGATCAGGTACTGAATATTGAGTAGTCCTTGAGCTAGATTACGATTCATACGCTCAATGGCTTCTTGGCAAAGGACATTGCCTGCTGCAGCCTCTTGGTAAACCTTACGGCCATCCCAGTCTGACTGACCAGACTTTTCGATCACATAGCGAACCATATTTCCTGTAGAAGCTAGTTGTGACCAGTTATTGAGTTTTTCTGCTGGTTCGATGGTGGTCATGTAGCCAAACTCACCACCCAAGCCATGGCGACCACGGTGAAGCTTGCCATTGATAATCATGGCCCCGCCAATCCCTGTGCCAATGACAACACAGGCGGCATTTTCAATTTCAGGATGAGCTAGCAGTTCACTAAGTCCAACACAGTTGGCATCATTTTCTAGATGGACAGGTAGATGGTGATGAGCAAGGGCCTGGTACCATGAAAATCCATGGATGTAAGGAATGGCACTAATTCCCTCAATCACTCCTGTTTCTTGATTGACCGCTCCTGGAACACTCATAGCAATCCCACGATAGTCCTGTTCTGACAAGCGTTGGTCCAACCAAGCCAAGAAATCTTCTAGAGTTTCTGGAGTTGGAGTGCTGGTCTTATCTAAAATCTTTCCATCAGAAGTTAGACTAGCAAACTTAATGCCAGTCCCTCCGATATCAATCGTTGCAATGGTCATTGCTTTCACCTGCAAAAGGAGCGAATCAGCAGTTGGTTCTTACTTTTTCGCTCCTCCTTTCTGTTTATGTTTACTTTTTGAAACTAAATTTCTTCTTTTTGAATCAATTCTGTACGAATTTCTTGTGGTGCCAATAGTCCTGAATGGACTGGGTATGGGCGTTCCAACAAGTCAAGAATGGTTTGTTGTTTTTCAGACACACGGATATTTTCTTGACTCATGTTGTAGTAACGAAGGACATAACCTTCTTCATTCTCAGCTACCTTAAAGGCTGTCGGGCAGACTTGTGGCAAGTTCAGTGCCGGATGGTTAAAGAGGCTACCCGTTGCTGCAACGCTCCCCTCTTGTTTTGCAACTTGAAGAGCTGTAAATGGCACCTGGAAGGCTTTGGCACGACGGAAAGCGGAGAAGCGTTCCCCTGCTTGGTGACATTCTACTGCAAACTCAACTTCGATAGCTCGCAAGCACTGAGCTTCTGGTGTTGGGAAATAGCCCCAGTCACCGAGTTCGCCTGAAGCACGAAGAAGGGTTACAGCCATGGTGTCATCTCCAAGAATTTCATATTCGTGCAATCCTTTATTGGATACGGTCACTCCTTTAACATCATCATACAAGCTGACAAAAGCTTGTTGGTGTTGTGGATTTTCAGGATTTTCCCAAGAAGCTGCTGGTTTATTTGGTCTTGTCACAACTTCATAGATGCTTTCAGAAGCATTGCTTGGACGAGTGTTATGAGTTTTCACCAAGAGACGAATGCGGTGGTCTTTGGCTGTATTAGTAAAGCGAGTCTTGAAGCGAATCTGTGGATTGTCCACAAAGACAGTCATTTCTGTTTCAAGAGGAATGGTTGTCAACTCTTCTGAACGACCTGCATCTCGTTTCATGAACTCGATGATACCTCTTTGTTCTGCATCCAATTTTTCATCTGCGCTAACTGGAACAGTCAAGTCATGTTTGAGCAAGATTTTGGCATAGCGAGCATTGTTTTCTAAGACTTCATAACCTTTCAGTTGAGCATAAATTGGCTCAGTTCCTTTCGGCTGGAAGTAAATGTACTCGTTACCAATATCTCCACGGTCCTCGAATTGGATGAAATCTTCGTAGGCTTCATTCGTAGTCTTGTCGTAAACTGTAATTCCTTCATCTACACTCACTGTTACGAATGGGGTATCAATGACTCCATTTTGATAAATACCATCTCTGTATTCTACTTGGCCTTCAACTAATTGGAAGCTTGCCCAAGAAAGCGGAGCAAGGTGGACCGGGATTGTCACGCGCACTTGACGAGCAATATAGGGTTGGCGGAACTTGTCTTTTGGTAAAGTATAACCAAAACTTGCTCCCAAGTCTTCAATCTTAGCTTCAATGACATGACCATCCAAATCTTCAACATGGTAGGTTGGTAAGGTCACGGCTGCCATCTTCTTGTAACCTTCAGTCGGATGCAATTCTTTGAAATCACAAGTAGCCACATCCACTACAACACTAACTGTATCAACCTTGTCATGTAAAGCTGTGTTGACAACGGTAAAGAGGTAGTCGCTTTGCGCATTTTGAGTAGCTAATTTACCCTTCCATTCGTTAAGAAGATTGGTCTTAACAAAATTCCCGACTTGATTAACCTTGGCAAAACGAACTTCCATTTCACGGTGAACTTCGTCAATACTACATCCACAGATGCTATCGTGTGGCGCATTTTGCAAGAGCACTTTCCATGCATAGGTCAATTGATCCTTATGGTTATGACCGCCAGTGATGATGGTCAACGGTTCCACAACCTGCTCTAACAAGTTGCTATTTTCTTGAAAGGCTTGTTTGAGGTAAATACGGGATGAAGAGGTGTTAGCAAGAGTATACCAACCATCCGTTTCCTGACTAGTCAACTCACCTGTAACCGTTGATAGGTGTTCAGGAAGTGCACTTTCCACTGCTTGGACATATTCGTCAAAGGAGCTATGAATAAAGGTCACATCAGGGAAGAGTTCGTTGGCTACACGAATGGCTTCACTAATATTTCTCTGTACAGGCTGGTGGTCACAGCCGTTCATCATCAACCATTGGTTGGTCGATGCGTAGTCACGCACATCTGACAATTTTTGTTTCCAGAAGGTCAAGGCCTCATCTTTATCAACTGGAATTTCATTTCCATTACTGTACCAGTTGGCAAAAAGAATCCCGAGAACACGACTACCATCAGCCCCTTGCCAGTACATCTCAGAAAATTGAGAGGTAAACTGTTCATCTTCAAGGACTTGGTTATCAAATCCGATTGGCTTGACACCGCGACCAAAGGCTGCTACGTGAATACCTGATTTTTGAAGGATTTGAGGAGCCTGCCCCATATTTCCAAAGGTGTCTGGGAAATAACCAATTTGAGTTGATTTGCCCCATTTAGCACATTCCGCTTGTCCAATCAAGGTATTGCGGACGTTAGCTTCACTGGAAATCAAGTAATCATCCTGCAAGATATAGAAAGGCCCAATCTTCAATTTGCCTTCGTCGATATAACGTTGCACCTTGTCACGGTTTTCAGGGCGAATTTCTAAATAGTCATCAAGGACAATGGTTTGTCCATCCAAGTGGAAGCTCTTGAATTCAGGGTCATTTTCAAAAAGATCAAACAGATTGTCAAAAAGTTCCACCAACTGCATCCGGTGACTTTCAAACGGTAAATACCACTCACGATCCCAGTGACTGTGAGAGATGATATGTACAACAACATTTTCCATGAGTAAAACCTCATTCTAACTTAAATTTTTAATGTTTTAAATATAAACTTGTGATTCTGTACAAGAATCTGTCGAGCAAAAGCTCATTAGCGGATATCCAAGTAATCCAAGACTAATTCGCAGAACATCATGTTGGCCCACGAGAACCATTCGCGTGAGTAGAGTGTCGGATCGTCCACGTGGAAGCTTTCGTGCATCACACCTGTTCCACCATCACAGGCAACCAACTGATCTAGCAAGAATTTCTTCTCTGCCTTATCCGTCGTTGTCAATCCTTGGATAGAAAGGGCAATCGGCCAGATATAGCGGTAGAAGGTATGTGAACTTCCGAGTCCACTTGCGTACTCTCCTTGGTAGAAATATGGATTTTCAGGGCTCAGGATAGTGCGACGAGTTGCTTGATAGACTTCATCATTAACATCACAGTAACCCAGATACGGAGCGGCTAATAAGCTTGGTACGTTTGGATCATCCATGATACTAGCATTTCCTAAACCATCTACCTCAAAGGCATAGATTTTCTCGCCCTTGCTGTTTGTTGTGTAGGCATAATTTTCGATTCCTTCTTGAATCTCAGCTTGGAGTCGTTTGGCATCAGCAATAATACTTTCGCTATCTACTAGATTTAATTCTGCAAAGATTTCCTGCACATAACCCAAGACAACCACTGCAAACATATTGGATGGAATCAAATAGCTATACTGACAGCAGTCATCGCTTGGACGAAAGGCTGACCAAGTCATACCTGTCACTGCAAAATCAGGTCCAAAGCCATCATTTACCAGAGTATCTTCCTTGCGGTCTGTATCCCGAACAAAACGATAAGGAGAGTTCTTGTGGTCTTGTTCCACCGTCCAGAGATGAAGGATTTCCTTAGTCGCTGTAACAAAGGTTTCATCAAATTGACTAGTTTCTCCTGTTTCTTTCCACAGAAGATAAGCCAATTGCAATGGATAACAAAGCGAATCTACTTCATACTTACGTTCCCAAATCCAGCCATTGAGGTCTGTATGGTCTGTCTCATGATGACCCTTCCAGTTCTCCTCAATATTAAAAGAGTTGGCATAGGGATCCTTGAGAATCAAAGTCATCTGGCGTTTAACCAAGCCAGCAATGGTCTGGCGCAAACGAGGGTCTCTTTTTGCCACATGAAGGTATGGTCTAAGCTGGGCAGTCGAGTCACGAAGCCACATAGCTGGAATATCTCCCGTCAATACAAAGGTCGAGCCATCTTCTAAAATCTCAACTGTATTGTCCAAGGTGTCTGTATAGCAACGTTCAAAGACATCAACCCACTCAGGATGCTCCTTGGCACGCTCTGCTACCTCATCTAGCCACTCTCTGACAATTTCTTTTGAATAAACCATAAACTATTTTGCCTCTTTCAAACAAATTTTCATTTTCAGTATATAGCTTTTAGTCCAGAAAATATATACACAAATGTTAGTCATTATTCTACAAAATTGTTATATTTTGAAGTCATTTTCTAAAAGTATCCTTTTTCTGATATAATGTAGAAAACTACTGAAGGAAACCACTATGAAACCGATACTTGAAACCATTGATACGCGTTCTGGAACAGCCAGTAAACATGCATTTTCACGAGGAAACACCCTACCCTACACAGGTGTTCCTTTTGGCATGAATTACTTTGTACCCCAGACTAGTGACCAGGAAGGATCTTGGTTCTTTGATCCCCATCTTCCTATCTTTCAGGGTATTCGACTAACTCACCAGCCTAGTCCTTGGATTGGGGACTACTCTTGGTTGCTACTGACTCCTGTTACAGGAGAAATCACTGGCGACACCCTCTTCCATCGTCAGTCTTCCTATAACCTTGATCGTGCTATTTTCAATCCTCATTTTCTAAAGATTTTTTCTGAGCGTTATCAGATTGAAACGCAGCTAAGTCCTACTTGCTACGGGGCTTCTATTCAACTAAGACAGATACAAGGAAAAGCCCTCTCCCTCTATCTTCACGCAGCAGATGAACTGACAGTTGAACAAGTCGATAAGCGAACTCTGGCCCTGAGACAAGAAGGTGAAACCGAAACCAACAAAAGTCCTCTCGTCATGTATACTTCCCTCACATTCTCTACGGATATTCTATCTGTCAAGCAAGTTGGGCAAGACTGGCGTATTGACTTGGCTGAATCGGAAACTCAGATTCAATTGGCCACTTCATTTATTTCCAAAGAACAAGCTTTCTTTAATCTTCCTAAACAGGATTTTACAGAAACAAAAGCAGACGCCAAAAAAAGTTGGGAAGATTTTCTAGGCCGTTTTGATGTCGTGGAAACCGGCTCTGTAGACCGAACATTTTTTGATCATTGTCTATACAGACTCTTTCTCTTCCCGCAAACCTTCTATGAGGTGAGTGAACAGGGAGAAGAGATTCATATAGACCTCGCTTCAGGAACAATTAAACCAGGTCTTCTCTTTACCAATAATGGTTTCTGGGATACCTTCCGCACTTCATTCCCACTCTTTGCCTTGATTATTCCAGAGCACTATCGTCAGTTCCTTGAAGGCTTCCTCAATAGCTACCGCGACACTGGATATCTTCCTAAGTGGCTTGCCCCTGATGAAAGAGGAATGATGCCTGGCACTTTGATTGATGGTCTTCTTGCAGATAGCGCCTGCAAAAACATGGCACCTGAGCTTGAGGAAGAATTTCTCAAAGCCATGATTGAAACTGCTACTAAGGCAGATCCAAAAGCTATCAACGGACGACACGGCCTGGCCCAATACCAAAAGCTAGGATACCTATCCACGGACTTCCATGAAAGTGTCAGTCATACACTGGACTATGCTTACAGTGATTTTTGCATCTCTACCTGCGCAGCAAAATTAGATCAAGAAGAGCTGGCACAAGCCTATGCTCAATATGCTAAGAATTATCAAAACCTATTTGACTCTGAGACGGGTTACATGAGGGCGCGTGATGTAGATGGTAACTTCCGTCCTGACTTTTCTCCTTACAGTTGGGGCCGTGATTATGCTGAGTGTTCAGCCATCCAAGCCAGTCTCGGTGTCTTACACGATATTTCTGGACTTAGTCAACTAATGGGTGGAAAAGAAGCCTTTAGCAACTATCTCTTAAAAGCTTGTCAAAGTATCCCACTCTTTGAAACGACGGGTTATGGATATGAAATTCACGAGATGAGCGAAATGGCAACAGCGCCATTTGGTCAACTAGCCATTTCAAACCAACCAAGTTTCCACATCCCTTATCTGTTCCGCTACAGTAATTATCCCCAATATACCAGTCTCTTAATTAAGACTCTCCGTCAAAAAGCCTTCCGAGCTGGCTGGGATGCTTATCCAGGAGATGAGGATAACGGTAGTTTATCGGCTTGGTATGTCTGGTCTGCCCTTGGACTTTACCCGACCTGCCCAGGAAAAGCAAGCTATGATCTTGGGATTCCGCTCTTTGATCACCTTCGTGTCTATCTTGCAGAAAAAAACCAGTGGTTGGATATTCGTACGCAACAAAATCATGAACACTTCCACTTTGTACAAGACTGCCATCTTGACGGAAAAGAAGTTCAGAGTATTGGTCACCAGGATTTGCTAAACGCCCAATCTCTCGACTTTACCCTCAGCTGGTTACCAAATCACTAATAAGCCAAATCTCTTTGTCATGTACAAAGGGATTTTCTGATTTATACCAAATCCTCCACAAAGTTATCCACAGATTGTGTATAACTTTCAATCAACTTTCAAATTAATTTCATGTACTTCCAAACGATTTCTCTCAACCATTTTTTTGACATCCTAAACTAAAACACCCTCAATATCCTGTCCTATCAGTCTTTATAACTGACTAGCTTAGTACTCAACTCATACATTCTATCTCTTTTTTCTAAACTAACATTTGGAAAACAATTTTTTATTTCACAAAGTTATCCACAAATTGTGTATAACTTTTACTCAAGTACAAACTCCAGCTGATAAATACCCCTACATTTTTTATAGTAAATTTCGGATTTTGTTAGGCGCTTTCAAAAAAACATGATATACTGAAATTAATAGAAAAGGAGACATTATGAAAAAAGATCAACACCAACTTAATTGGCTGATGGTTTCTCTGATTGCCTTCAACATGGTTTGGGGGCTAGGAAACGTCGTCAACAACTATTCTCAACAGGGAATTTCAGTCGTCGTATCTTGGATTTTGATCCTCGCACTCTACTTCATCCCTTATTCCCTCATCGTTGGACAACTGGGTTCTACCTTTAAGGAAAGCGGAAGCGGTGTTAGTGACTGGGTTGAAAAAACATCAACCAAACGTTTAGCTTACTTTGCTGCTTGGACCTACTGGGTTGTGCATATCCCTTATCTCGCACAAAAACCTCAAGGAATTCTAATTCCGCTTGGTTGGGCCTTGCAAGGTAATGGACAATTCCTTAAACAAATCGACATCCACTGGATCGTTATTCTCTGCTTGCTAATCTTTGGACTTTTCCTCTACCTTTCTACAAAAGGATTGGCAACTCTAAAAGTCATTGGTAGCTTAGCGGGAAGTGCTATGTTGATTATGTCTTTACTCTTCGTGCTTTTGGCTGTCGGTCTGCCTTTCATCAAGCCAGATATTCAGTTTGCTACACCACACATGGATCAACTGAGCACCTACATTCCAAACTTTGATTTTTCTTATTTTACAACAATCTCACTACTAGTCTTTGCAGTTGGTGGCTGTGAAAAAATTTCCCCTTATGTGAATCAAACTCGCAACCCTGCAAAAGAATTTCCAAAAGGTATGATTGTCATGGCCATCATGGTGGGGCTCTCTGCTATCCTCGGATCAGTTGCCATGGGAATGCTATTTGATGGCAATAATATCCCTGAAGACCTCATGCGTAATGGTGCTTATCAAGCCTTCCAAATGTTAGGAAATTCTTGGGGAGTTGGAAACCTCTTTGTCGTGATCTACGCTCTTACAAACATGGTCGGACAAATCGCAGCACTTGCCTTCTCTATTGATGCACCATTACAAATCCTTCTCAATAATGCTGATGAGAACTATATCCCAAGCTGGCTTCGTAAACGTACTGAGAAAGGTGTCCTCATTAACGGTTACCTCCTTACAGGCGTCCTCGTTAGTCTTATCATCATACTCCCAATTTTTGGTATTCAGGAAATTGACGGACTTGTAAAATGGATGACCAACCTCAATTCGATCGTAATGCCAATGCGTTACCTCTGGGTATTCCTTGCCTATATGATGCTCAATCGTGCTTGGAAGACATACAAAAATGCCGAATACAAGTTTGTGAATAATCCTAAACTTGGCTTTATTATCGGTACTTGGTGCTTCCTCTTTACTGCCTTTGCTTGTATCCTTGGTATGGTTCCAAAAATTAACTACGCTGAAAATCCAACTGCTTGGCAATTCTCGCTTCTTACAAACATCTTGACCCCAATTATTCTGATTGGATTAGGTGTGATTCTACCAGTACTTGCCAAAAAAGAACAAAAGAAACAAATCAAGTAAGTCTACTACTAGCTAGATTAAATCGCTTTTATCTCTGCTTGCAAGAATTTTATCAGCAAAAATCCCCTTTGAACAGTAACGTTCAAGGGGATTTCTTTTTGTTTAATAGTCTATTTTTTACTTGGCCTCGTACCAAGTCACGCCTTCATTTTCATCAGCAATCAGGGGTACACTGAGTTGAATGGCTTCTTCCATGGTTTGTTTGACGAGTTTTTTTATGGCAGCTAATTCTGACTTAGGCACTTCAAGAACAATTTCATCGTGTACTTGTAGAAGCATCTTAGTCTGATAACCACCCTCTACCAATGCTTTATCTAGTTGAATCATGGCGATTTTGAGAATATCTGCAGCCGATCCTTGAATAGGTGAGTTGATAGCTGTACGCTCTGCAAAACCACGAACGTTAAAGTTACGCGAATTGATATCTGGCAACTCACGACGACGTTTGAAGAGAGTCTCCACATAACCCTTATCACGCGCCTCACGAACCACTTCATCCATGTAATTTTTGATACCAGGGAAGCGTTCAAAGTAAGTGTCGATGTATGCTTTAGCCTCTTTACGGCTGATACCTAGGTTATTGGATAAACCAAAGTCTGAAATTCCGTAAACCACTCCAAAGTTGACAGCCTTGGCATTGCGACGGTCGTTTGGAGTCACATCCTCAGGACGTTCAATTCCAAAGACACGCATGGCTGTCGAGGTATGGATATCAGCTCCCTCTTGGAAGGCCTTGATTAAGTGCTCATCTTTAGAGATATGCGCCAAAACTCGCAACTCAATCTGTGAATAGTCAGAGCTGAGAAGGACACTATCCTCCCACTCTGGCACGAAAGCCTTACGAATGAGGCGACCTTGTTCCAAGCGAACAGGAATATTTTGCAAGTTTGGATCCACACTAGACAGACGCCCTGTCTGAGTCAAATCTTGCACATAGCGCGTGTGAATCTTGCCATCCGCTAAAATCCAATCCTGCAAACCAATCACATAAGTCGATTGAATCTTAGCAATCTGACGATAATCTAAAATTTTCTTGACGATTGGGGCAATCGGAGCTAGGCGCTCTAACACATCCACTGCTGTTGAGTAACCTGTCTTGGTTTTCTTGGTGTATTCTATAGGGAGGCCTAGCTTTTCAAAAAGCAATTCGCCCAACTGCTTAGGCGAGTTGATGTTAAACTCCTCACCAGCTAGGTCATAAATCTCTTGCGTCAACTTTTCGATGACGAGCTCATTTTCAGCCTGCATCTCGAGCAATGTTTCTTTTTTTACCTTGATCCCAGCAATTTCCATCTTAGCAAGGACAAAAGCCAGAGGCTGCTCCATGTCATAAAGGAGATCTAATTGCCCATTTTCGCTTAACTTGTCAAGTAGAACAGGCTCTGTCTCAACCAATACAGCAACCTTATGAGCTAAGTGTTCCAAGAATTTCTCTCGCTCAGGGATAGCTTTCTTGACACCCTTGCCGTAGAAAGTTTCATCATCGACTAAGTAAGTTTGACCATAGAGACTAGCAATAGTTGAAATTTCATTATTCTCGACAGTAGAGAGAAGGTATTTGGCCAAACGACTGTCAAAAGCAGGAGCCTGCAAGTCCAAACCAAAGCGATTTAAGAGGACTTTTGCTTTCTTAAAGTCGTATACTTTCAGAGGTGTTTTTTCTAGAAAATCCTTAAGAATCGGCTCCTGCAGAAGTTCCAGCTTATCTGTAGCATAGAGTTTGTCTCCGCAAGACCAGGCAAAGCCAATCAAGTCATCTGTATGGTAGTTTTCTCCAAAGAGTTCAAAGTGGAAGATGGAGTCCGCACTTAGCATATCTTGACTGAATTTGTCAACCATAGTAAAGTCCAAACTCTCAGCCACATCAGCTGATGATACATTTAAAGCCTGCTTGAGCTGTTTGAAGCCCATCTCATCGTAGAATTTCCCGAGATTTTCCACATCTGGACCACTATAAACCAAATCATCTAGGCCGATTTCAATCGGTGCTTTCGTATCAATCGTCGCCAGTGTTTTAGACAGAAAGGCTTGCTCCTTATCATTGATGAGATTTTCCTTCATCTTAGAAGCCTTCATACTATCGATGTTTTCATAAATACCTTCGAGCGAGCCATGTTCTAACAAGAGCTTGATACCAGTCTTTTCACCAATCTTGGTTACGCCAGGGATATTATCTGACTTATCTCCCATGAGGGCTTTAAGATCAATGAACTGAGCAGGTGTGATGCCCATCTTTTCCATGAGATATTCTGGTGTAAATGCCTCAAACTCAGCTACACCTTTCTTAGAAATCTCAACCACTGTATGTTCATCTGTCAACTGGATCAAGTCCTTGTCTCCACTGACGATAGTTACATCAAAAGCATCCTTTTCAGCCAAACGACCAAGAGTTCCAATGATATCATCTGCTTCATACTGGGCCAACTCATAATGACGAATTCCCAGATGGTCTAGCAACTCACGAATAAAAGGAAATTGCTCACGAAACTCATCCGGAGTCTTAGCACGACCACCCTTATAATCTGCATACATCTCTGTACGGAAAGTCGTCTTCCCCGCATCAAAAGCAACCAAGATATGACTCGGTTGAACACGCTCCAACAGGTGATTTAGCATCAAATGAAAACCGTAGATTGCATTGGTATGTAGTCCATTGTCATTTTTAAAACGATCCAGTTGCTGGTAAAGTGCAAAGAATGCCCGAAAAGCAACTGAAGATCCGTCAATTAGTAATAATTTTTTCTTGTCCATACACCCATTATAAAGGAAAGCAGGGAAAAATACCATTAGGAAGAGCCCAAATACTGAATAACACTTATGATGCTGGATTTTCTACTCGTGCACCACTGCTATCAACTTGGAAACCATCGATAGTCGTATTGACTGCTAAAGCTCCCGATGCATTCACATAGTAATATTTCCCTGAAACCTGAAACCACTGGCTAGCCTTCATAGCACCTGAGCTTTCAAGATAGTACCATGTTCCATTATCCTTTAACCAGCCTGTCTGCATTTCGCCAGACGACTTCAGATAATACCACTTAGAACCATCTTTTAACCAGCCTGTCGTCATTGTACCATCAGCTTGCAAATGATACCAGTTTCCATTAATCTTCTTCCAACCGACTGCTTTCTGACCATTTTCATAATAATACCAAACAGTTCCTTCTTTTTCCCAACCATTTTTAGAGCTACTTGTTTTAGTTAAGGGGATATAACGTCTGTTCCCGCTTCGTGAAATATAACTAATCCATTTATGCCCATCTTTTTCAAGAGTTTGATCATAATGCACACTTTCTCCCGCATAGTAATAATCGATAATCGTTGCTGTTAGTGATGGCTGATCCATAATGGCTGCTTTTTCTGTAAAAATATGTGTCCCACTAGATACGAGTGATAACTGATAATTTCCTGAGCTAGTATTCCCCACATCTTTAAAATGAATGAATCCAGTCATAGAATTGGCCTTTACCGTTCGTCGATTGTACCTTTCTCTGACTCCATAATTGTATTCTTCAATTTCAATCATATCACCAAAAACATTGGATACCCAAGCGACATGACCATACTGTCCACTCGTATCCCAAGCGATAGAACCAATTGCTGGGCGCTGATCTACGCGATAACCTTCTCGTTTAGCACGATATCCCCATTCATTAGCATTTCCATAAGCCGCCGGAATTTCAAAACCATTGACATTACTCAAACGAAAGGCTGCAAAAGAAGTACACTGACGAGAATACATGCGCCATTTATCAATCTCCTGACTCCCATTTTTATAATAATAGGGATAATCATCTCCACGTGCTAGTGATCCACCATTTACCTGATTAGCATGAACAGCTCCTCCACCAAACAAAAAAGCTCCTGCTAGTAATAGTGAAGCTGATCCTACAGCTGTCTTTCTGAGAAAAGTTCCCTTTTTATGTCCTGCTTTAGTAAATGTCATTCATTCTCCTTCAAATAATTAGATTTTTGAGGTTGACCTCATCTATATCATTCGAAAGAAAAAGAAAAAAGTGAGAAACTTCCCACTTTCATGAATATCCTTAATCTAAATAATGAATTAAGTTCTTTTCTGTTAAAATATCTGAATAGGTGAAAGATTCAACATAGACGTTTGCCTGTTTGTCTCCTTCAACATTTCCAAACTCAACGATGAAGAGCGATGGATAAACCTCAATTAGTTTTCCCAAACGATTTTTTTGGCGTTTACGACCATTTTCTAAGGTCATTTCTACCACTTGTCCCTCATGCGCCTTAATTTCTTCTTTGATTTTTTTCATTTTAGCCACATCTGTAAATGCGTCTGTCATCTTGCTTCCTCCATCTTCGAAATACTTGAAAATTTATTATATTCTTTTTGGAAAATCAATTCTACCGTTCCGCGAGCACCGCTACGGTTTTTCTCGATAATCACTTCTACTTTATTATTTGGAATGCCTTCCTCCTCTTCACCACCGCGCTCATAATAGTCATCACGATAGAGAAAGGCTACGATATCAGCATCCTGCTCAATAGATCCAGATTCACGAATATCAGACAAAACTGGTCTCTTATCTTGACGTTGCTCTACACCACGAGAAAGCTGACTAAGAGCTATAACTGGAACTTTGAGTTCTTTTGCTAGGATTTTCAACTGACGGGAAATCTCAGATACTTCTTGTTGACGATTTTCTCGACCAGTCCCTGTAATCAGCTGAAGATAGTCAATCAAAATCAAGCCTAGATTACCTGTTTCCTGAGCCAGTTTACGGGAACGAGAGCGAATTTCTGTGATCCGAATCCCTGGTGTATCATCAATGTAGATACTTGCATTAGCCAGATTACCCTGAGCAATCGTATACTTGCGCCATTCTTCCTCAGTCAATTGCCCTGTACGGATAGAATGCGACTCTACCAAGCCTTCCGCAGCCAGCATACGATCGACCAAACTTTCAGCACCCATTTCCAGAGAGAAAATAGCAACTGTCTTGTCTAATTTGGTTCCGATATTTTGCGCAATATTCAAAGCAAAGGCTGTCTTACCAACCGCAGGACGAGCTGCCAAAATAATCAATTCTTCCTCATGCAGACCTGTCGTCATGTGATCTAAATCTCGATAACCTGTCGCAATACCCGTGATATCTGAAGTCTGTTGCGAACGAGCTTCTAAATTCCCAAAGTTGATATTCAATACATCGCGAATATTTTTAAAGCCATTTCGATTGGCATTCTCACTAACGTCAATCAAGCCTTTTTCTGCACGAGCGATAATTTCGTCCGCAGGTTGAGAAGCTTCATAGGCTAGGTTTACAGACTCTGTCAACTTAGCAATTAGACGTCGAAGCATAGCCTTTTCTGCTACAATTTTAGCATAGTATTCCGCATTGGCAGAGGTTGGCACCGAATTGACAATCTCAACCAGATAAGACAAGCCTCCAATAGTTTGTAAATCACCCTGACTATCTAGTATCGTCCGAACTGTGGTTGCATCAATAGCATCTCCACGATCAGATAAATCAACCATAGCCTGAAAAATCAAACGGTGAGCATACTTAAAGAAGTCCTGTGAATCGATATATTCTCGGACAAAAACGAGTTTAGTCTCATCAATAAAAATGGCTCCTAAAACAGATTGTTCTGCCAGGATATCTTGAGGCTGAACACGCAGTTCTTCAACTTCTGCCATCAGACTTTCCTTCCTTTTACAATATTGTCAACCAATCGTAAATTAAGCTTCCTTGACTCGAAGATTGATTACACTTGTTACATCTTGATAAATCTTAACCGGAACATCAATCAAACCAACTGCTCGGATTGGTGATTGAACTTGAATGTGGCGTTTATCAATTTTAATACCAAATTGTTTTTGCAATTCTTCTGCAATTTTCTTGTTGGTAATAGATCCAAAAGTTCGTCCATCTGGACCAACTTTTTCAACAAATTCAACGATTGTTTCTTCTGCTTCCAGTTTTGCTTTAATTTCCTTCGCTTCTGCAAGCATCTCTGCATGTGCTTTTTCTTCTGATTTTTGCTTACCACGCAACTCACCAATAGCTTGAGCGGTAGCTTCCTTAGCAAGGTTTTTCTTAATTAAAAAGTTTTGTGCATATCCAGTTGGCACTTCCTTAATTTCACCTTTTTTCCCTTTACCTTTAACATCTGCTAAAAAGATTACTTTCATTCTTCTGACTCCTTTTCTTTTGTTTCATTAAAAATAACTGTTTTCAGTTTATCTCCTGCTTCTTGCAGGCTCATATCTGTCAACCGCGCTGCAGCTAAGTTAAAGTGACCACCGCCACCTAACTCTTCCATAATTCGCTGGACATTGATCTTACTTCTGCTTCGCGCAGAAATGGAGATTGCTCCTTGACTATTCTTAGCAAGTACAAAGCTGGCCTCTATACCAGACATGGCAAGCATAGCATCAGCAGCCTTACTAATAACAACCGTATCGTACTCTTTATCCTCCAAAGCTTGAGCAACCAGGATTGATGGCTGTACCATTTGCCCCTGCAAAATGAGTTCATTTACCAATCGATATTCTTCAAAATCAGTAGCTGAAATTTCCTGAATGACAATGCTATCACTCCCTCTCGTTCTGAGATAACTTGCAACATCAAAAGTTCGACTAGTTACCCGAGAGGTGAAATTTTTAGTATCCAACATCATTCCCCCCATAAGAACACTAGCCTGAATACGACTCAAACGTTTCTTCTTAGAGTTTTGAAATTGAATCAATTCTGTTACTAGTTCACTAGCACTACTAGCTCCACTCTCGATATAGGTAATGACCGAATTATCTGGAAAATCTTGGTCACGACGATGATGGTCAATGACAATCGTCTGGGTAAACAAGTCATAAAACTCTTTGGATAATGTTAAAGCTGTCTTAGAATGGTCAACCATCACCAGTAAGGAGCGTTTGGTAACCATTGTCATCGCTTGATTTAAAGGAAGAAGTTTTGAAACACCCTCATCTTCCAAATAATTGACCGCTCGAGCGATATCTGGAGACAGCTGTGTAGGATCATAAACCACATAACTATCTTCTAGTACATTACTCGAAAACAACTGCATTCCAACTGCTGAACCAAGAGCATCCATATCAAGATTCTTGTGACCAACAACAAAAACTCGATCGACACTTTTAAGTTTATCTGAGATAGCTGTCATCATAGCACGAGTTCGTGTCCGAGTTCGTTTAACAGATGCTGCTGAACCACCTCCAAAGTAGATTGGATTTTTGGTTTCATCATTCTCTTTTACAACTACTTGGTCACCACCACGAACTTCCGCTAAGTTGAGATTGAGGAGAGCAACCTTCCCAATCTGGTCATGATTCCCATCACCATAGGAAACTCCTATACTCATCGTTAGTGGCAAATTTCGTTGCTTAGCTTCCTCACGAAAGGTATCAATCACAGAAAATTTATCCTGCATCAAGTGATCAAGTACGGTATAGTCCGTAAATAAATAGAAGCGATCCATGCTCACTCTACGAGAAAACATGGCATGTTTTGTACTAAATTCTGAAACAAAATTTGCAACAAAGCTATTAATATGACTAATGTCTGATTCAGACGTTTCATTTTCCAAATCATCATAGTTATCAACTGAGATAATCCCGATTACCGGTCTACTTGTCACAAGCTCAGCAGTAGCCTCATACTCACCAGAAACATCAAAAAAGTATAAGACACCTGAATTTCTATCTAAATGCACTGCATATCGTTTCTCCCCAACAATGGCATAAGCCCCTGGAGTAGAAATCGAACTCTTTAAAATCTTTTGAAATTGAGGAAAATCAATTTCTCCATCCTCAGTTGTTAAAATTAATTCCGCATAGGGATTGAACCATTCAATCTCACTGCTGTTCATGTTTAATTTAACAACTCCGACAGGCATTTGCTCTAGGAGGGCACTCAAACTATCAGTAGCCTGATGATTGACATACTGGATTTGCTCGATATCTGTTTTTTTGTAATATTTTTTCTGGAAATTAAATAGCAAAACATAGAATACAATAAATAAAAATAGACTTGCTATAGTGATCAGATTATCCTTTACTAATACAATCAAAATGGTCATAATCGTAAAGGTTACCATAGCAATCAGATACATAAAAAAGGGATTTATTTCATTTTTTTTCATTACAAACCTCTTGCGCATTATTATACCACAAATGTAGCCAAAAAGCGACTTTTAAAGAGGGAACCCTATATTCAGATAATCGTAAAATATCCAAACTAAAAAGTGGTTTACACTAGTGTAAACCACCTTTACAGACTAATTTTTTTGATTATTTAACTTCTAGAAGACCAATGTCTCCATCTTCACGACGATAAATAACATTTGTTGTTTCATCTTCAACATCTACATAGATGAAGAAGTCATGTCCCAATAAATCCATCTGTAAGATAGCTTCTTCCAAATCCATTGGTTTCAAATCAATTTGTTTTGAACGAACAACTTTTGGTTGTGCTACATCTAAGTCCTCAACTAAAGCATCTGTAAAGAGTTGACTTGTAGATACTTTATTTCTGTTCTTACGTTCAATTTTAGTTTTGTTTTTACGAATCTGACGTTCAATCTTATCTGTCACCAAATCAATAGAACCGTACATATCTTGAGAAATATCTTCTGCACGAAGAGTAATAGATCCAAGCGGAATGGTTACTTCAACTTTAGCAGTCTTTTCACGGTAAACTTTCAAGTTAACACGCGCATCCAATTCTTGGTCTGCTTGGAAGTATTTTTCGATCTTTTCGAGTTTAGAAACTACATAATCACGAATTGCTTCTGTTACTTCTAGGTTTTCACCACGGATACTATATTTAATCATATAAGTACCTTCTTTCTAAACATATTTGTTTTTCTAATTATATTATAACGCTTTCATATTTTTTTTGCAAACTTTTTCCTCATCTTGCGAGGGAAAAAGTTTTAATATTCTGACAACCAGCTTCTAATAGCATACTTTTAAGACGATTCAAGGTAGTTCCAGTTGTATAAATATCATCAAAGAGTAAGATATTTTCTGGGAGCTTCACTCCCTCTTTCAATAAAAAAGGAAAGTCTGTAAGTAAACGATCTGCTCGATTTTTTGAAGAACTAGCCTCCACTTCTTTTTTAACCAAAATATCCAGATATGCTAACCCAGTATCCTTTATCAAACCTTCAACTTGATTAAAACCTCTGCTTTTTAAACGCTGGTCACTCAGAGGAACAATCACAATCTGATAGTTCTTATACTTCTTTAACTCTTTTTGCAATGTCTCAGAAAATACCTTTCTAAGAAGATAATCACCATCAAATTTGTAGCGACTAAAATATTCTTTCATGACCTGATTATAGGAATAAAGAGCTACATGATCAACCTTTACACCTTTTTTACACCAAAATTGACAATCTTGACAGATGATTGACATTCCTTTTTTAAAACAAGTAGGACAATGATTACCACCGATACTCTCGAAAGACGAAATACAGGATTCACAGACTATTTCCTCCTCCTTTTTAAAACAGAGCAGGTTAGTAAAGGTTATCTCTGTTTGCAAGCTTTTACCACACAATAAACACTTCATACTCCTGCCTCCTGATTCATTTGTTTAATCTCCTTTATGGCTTTCTTAATGGACAGATTGAGTCCGTCATGGAAAAATATCAGTTCTCCAGTAGGACGATCCATGCTTCTTCCAACTCGCCCACCAATTTGTACTAAACTTGACTTGGTAAAGAGTTGATGATTGGCTTCCACCACAAAAACATCTACACGAGGGAAGGTAACTCCACGCTCTAATATAGTTGTGCTTATTAATATCGTTAAGTCTCCATCTCGAAAGGCTTGTACCTGCTCTAATCGGTCTGCTGTGATTGAAGATACAAATCCTATTTTCTCATTTGGAAACTTCTTCTGCAAAATTTCTTTTAGCTTTTCTCCCTTTTTAATCTCAGAGGCAAAGATTAGTAAGGGATAGGCCGTCTTTCTCTGTTTCTCGATGTAAAGTTTTAATTTTGGAGGTAAGCCATTTTTTTCTAAATATCTATTAAAATGCGATAACCAGATTGGCTTGGGAACAATGAGAGGATTTCCATGAAAGCGACGTGGCAAACTGAGACGCTTTAACTCCCCTTGTTTAACTTTTCTGTCTAACTCATCTGTTGACGTTGCTGTTAAAAAGATTCTCAGCCCATTCTCCTTTACACTATTCTTGACAGCATGGTAAAGCGTGGGATTATCAACATAAGGAAAGGCATCTACTTCATCCACTATCAGTAAATCAAAAGCTTGATAAAATTTTAATAGTTGGTGAGTGGTTGCTACAACTAAAGGTGTACGAAAATAGGGATCCGACTCCCCATGTAGTAGTGAAATCTCACATGCAAAATCATTTTGTAATCGTTTATGGAGCTCTAGGCAAACATCAATTCGTGGACTGGCCAGACAAACAGCTCCACCCTGATTTATCACCTTAGCGACAACTTGGTAGATCATCTCTGTCTTACCAGCTCCTGTCACTGCATGTACCAAGGTGGCCTCCTTCTTATCTACCGCCTGAAGGAGTCCTTGTGATACCCGCTCTTGAAATGGAGTCAG
Source organism: Streptococcus infantis (assembly GCF_047465035.1). Taxonomy (GTDB): domain Bacteria; phylum Bacillota; class Bacilli; order Lactobacillales; family Streptococcaceae; genus Streptococcus; species Streptococcus infantis_T. The sequence continues at coordinate 26,630 of NZ_JASHAQ010000006.1, read as the reverse complement.
TTGACCTGACCATTTGAGTACATCTTGCTTGGGAAAACATTCTTGCGGAAAGTAATAGAGTTTTTGATCACTTCTTATTCGCTTCATAATCAAGCATTCTCGACAATAAAAAGCACCAACAGGCAAATGCCATTCTTCTTTTATCTGACTACCACAACGCTGACAATATTGTTGGCCCTTCTCTTTTTTTATGGATGGAATTTGTTTTGCTCGTTGTCTCTCCTCAAGACTTAATTCTTGTTCCGTAAAAAGGCGACCGAGGTAATTTGGATTGACTTTCATATTTCTTTATTCGTAAAATGTAGAACTTTACGCTATTTTTTAGTACAATAAAAATATGGAATACAGAACTATAAAAGAGGACGGACAAGTCCAAGAAGAAATCAAAAAATCACGCTTTATCTGTCATGCCAAACGTGTCTATAGTGAGGAAGAGGCTCGTGATTTTATCACAACTATTAAAAAAGAACACTATAAAGCTACCCACAACTGCTCTGCTTTTATTGTCGGTGAGCGTAGTGAAATCAAGCGAACTAGTGATGATGGAGAACCTAGTGGGACTGCTGGCGTTCCTATGCTAGGAGTTCTGGAGAATCACAACCTTACTAATGTCTGTGTGGTAGTTACTCGTTATTTTGGTGGTATCAAACTAGGAGCTGGTGGTTTGATTCGCGCTTATGCTGGTAGTGTTGCCCTAGCAGTTAAGGAAATTGGCATTATTGAAATCAAAGAGCAAGCAGGGATACAGATTCACATGACCTATGCCCAGTATCAAGAATATGGGAATTTTCTTAAAGAGCATAATCTCATAGAATTAGAGACAAACTTTACAGATCAAGTTGACACGATGATTTTCATTGATAAAGAAAAGAAAGACGGTATCAAGGCTGATCTCATTGAATTTTTCAATGGAAAAGTTACTCTAACTGACAAAGGTTTACGTGAAGTTGAAGTACCTGTAAACCTATCATAAAGAAAGGAAATATCATATGGCTTTTGGAAGATTAATTCAGGGACTGGCTGGAAACTTCAGTGAGCAAAGTAAAGAAGCTCTTACCAAAGAATTTGAACAGTATTTATTGGACAAGGAGGAAATTCAAAGCGGATATAAACTCATTCGTGATTCAATTATCTTTACTAATATCCGTATCATCTTTACAGATAAACAAGGGGCAACTGGACGAAAGATGTCTATCAAATCAATTTTCCTCATGAACATCGTCAATGTTGAGATGGAAACTGCTGGACTTGGGATTGATGATAGCGAGATTACGATTACTTATTTAGAAAATGCCTTTTTAAAATCTCACAATGAGCATTTTAATTCTCACAAATTTGAATTTCCAAAGAAAACTGATATTGTACCTCTTTACACCTATTTATTTGACTTAGCTTATCATAATCGTTTGAATATGAATGGTTTGAATCACTGATATAAAAAAATCCTATCACTCCGATAGGATTTCTATATTTTACAAAAGTTAAAGTTAGCGTTATACTAGTAGCATCTTATATAAAGAGGTGCTAATATGGCAATTTATAACAATATCACAGAACTCATCGGTAGAACACCGATTATTAAATTGAATAACATTGTACCAGAAGGTGCAGCAGATGTTTATGTAAAACTTGAAGCTTTTAACCCAGGATCGTCCGTTAAGGACCGTATCGCCCTAAGTATGATTGAAAAAGCAGAACAAGAAGGTAAACTTAAACCAGGTTCTACTATTGTGGAAGCAACAAGTGGAAATACTGGTATCGGACTTTCATGGGTTGGTGCTGCTAAAGGCTATAAAGTTGTTATCGTTATGCCTGAAACCATGAGTGTTGAACGTCGTAAAATTATCCAAGCTTATGGAGCTGAACTAGTCCTCACTCCTGGTAGCGAAGGAATGAAAGGTGCGATTGCAAAAGCGCAAGAAATTGCTGCTGAGCGTGATGGTTTCCTACCATTACAGTTTATTAACCAAGCTAACCCAGAAGTTCACGAAAGAACAACAGGAGCTGAAATTCTAGCTGATTTCGGAGCTGATGGTTTAGATGCCTTTGTTGCTGGTGTTGGTACTGGAGGAACTATTTCTGGTGTTTCTCATGCTCTTAAAACTGCTAACTCAAACATTCAAGTTTTTGCTGTTGAGGCAGACGAGTCAGCTATCTTGTCTGGTGAAAAGCCAGGTCCTCACAAAATTCAAGGTATCTCTGCTGGATTCATTCCAGATACACTTGATACAAAAGCTTACGATGGTATCGTTCGTGTAACATCAGATAACGCTCTTGCACTTGGCCGTGAAATCGGTGGAAAAGAAGGATTCTTAGTCGGTATTTCTTCTGCAGCAGCTATCTATGCAGCAATTGAAGTCGCTAAAAAACTTGGAGCAGGTAAAAAAGTCCTTGCGCTTGCACCAGATAACGGAGAACGTTACCTATCTACAGCACTCTATGAATTCGAAGTGTAGTCTCCTAAATACACTAAGCCCTTGTATGGGGCTTTTTGTTTACCTTTTAATACTCAATGAAAATCAAAGAGCAAACTAGGAAGCTAGCCGCAGGCTGTACTTGAGTACGGCAAGGCGAAGCTGACGTGGTTTGATTTTGATTTTCGAAGAGTATAAAATAAAAAAAGGATTCATATAGGTCCCCTTCCAACAAAAGAAAAGGAAGCAGATTAGCTTCCTTACTTTTTTATTAGTTATTCAAGGCTGCTGCCATTGTAGCTGCAACTTCTGCTTCAAAGTCGTTTGCAGCTTTTTCGATACCTTCACCAACTTCAAAGCGAGCGAACTCAACTACTGAAGCGTTAACTGATTCAAGGTAAGCTTCAACTGTCTTGCTGTCATCCATGATGTAAACTTGTGCAAGAAGTGTGTATGCTTGGTCAACTTTAGTGTTGTCAAGCAAGAAACGATCCATTTTACCTGGGATGATTTTATCCCAGATTTTTTCTGGTTTGCCTTCTGCAGCCAACTCAGCTTTAATATCAGCTTCAGCTTGAGCAATCACTTCATCAGTTAATTGAGCTTTTGATCCATATTTCAAGTGTGGAAGAGCTGGTTTACCAACCATAGCACGGCTTTCGTTATCTTGGTCGATAACGTGGTTCAATTGTGCCAACTCATCTTTAACAAATTGCTCATCCAACTCTTTGTATGAAAGAACTGTTGGTTTCATAGCAGCGATGTGCATTGAAATTTGTTTAGCAAGTGCTTCGTCTCCACCTTCGATTACAGAGATAACACCGATACGTCCACCGTTGTGTTGGTATGCTCCGAAGTGTTGTGCATCTGTTTTTTCAATCAAAGCAAAGCGACGGAATGAGATTTTTTCTCCGATAGTTGCTGTTGCAGACACATAAGCTGCTTCAAGAGTTTCACCTGAAGGCATTGTCAAAGCAAGAGCTTCTTCGTTGTTAGCTGGTTTTCCTTCAGCGATTGCTTTAGCTGTTGCGTTTACCAACTCAACAAATTGAGCGTTTTTCGCAACGAAGTCAGTTTCAGCATTTACTTCAACAACTGCTGCAACGTTACCGTCAACATAAACACCAGTCAAACCTTCTGCAGCAACACGGTCAGCTTTCTTAGCTGCTTTTGCCATACCTTTTTCGCGAAGCAATTCAATCGCTTTTTCGATATCGCCTTCCACTTCAACCAATGCTTTTTTAGCGTCCATAACACCAGCACCAGATTTTTCACGCAACTCTTTAACAAGTTTAGCTGTAATTTCTGCCATTTTGATTCTCCTATATTTTTTAAAAATAGGAGAGCTGGGCTAAGCCCCGCCCTCCTAGGTAATTACTATTTATATGAATTAAGCGTTGTCGCCTTCTACAACTTCAACGATTTCTTCGATTGAGTCTGCTTGAGCTTCTGAAGCTGCAAATTCTGCTTCAACTGCTGCAACAGCATCTTCACCTTGGCGACCTTCGATGATAGCGTCTGCCAATTTAGCTGTAATCAACTTAACTGCGCGAATAGCATCATCGTTAGCTGGGATGATTACATCGATATCGTCTGGATCTGTGTTTGTATCAACCATCGCTACAACTGGGATTCCCAATTTTTTAGCTTCTTTAACAGCGATTTGCTCTTTATGTGGGTCAACTACGTACATTACATCTGGGATACGAGGCATATCTTCAATACCACCCAAGAATTTTTCAAGACGTGCACGTTGTTTGTTAAGAAGTGCAACTTCTTTCTTAGGAAGAACTTCAAAAGTTCCATCTTCTTCCATACGTTTGATTTCTTTCAAACGAGCGATACGTTTTTGGATTGTTCCCCAGTTTGTAAGAGTTCCACCCAACCAACGGTGGTTGATGAAGTATTGACCTGAACGTACTGCTTCTTCAGCAACTGCGTCAGCTGCTTGTTTCTTAGTACCAACAAACAATACAACTGCATCGTTAGCTGCAGCATCACGCATGAAGTCGTATGCTTGGTCAGCGTATTTTACAGTTTGTTGCAAGTCGATAACGTGGATTCCGTTACGCTCAGTGAAGATGTACTTAGCCATCTTAGGGTTCCAGCGACGAGTTTGGTGACCAAAGTGTACACCAGCCTCAAGAAGTTGTTTCATTGAAATTACTGCCATGAGTATTTCTCCTTTTTGTTTTTTTCCTCTTCTTGATTTCAGCTTGCAAAACGACCCGAAGGCAACAGCGTCACAATTCATCAAGAATGAGTATTATCGTTTATACGACAAGTTACATTGTATCATAGTTGAACCTTTTTTTCAAGTAATTGTGCTAGTTTTTCAATGAAAACTCAAACGTCTCAGACTAACTTCTACCATAGTGGAACTTACTCTGACACGGAATTCCACTGTTTTTTACAATTTTTATCAGATTAACTTCCACTCGTACTAGCGGTGGAACTTATAGTGAAATGAAATAGAATCTGAACAAATTTACCAGAGTAGTTAAGTCAATTTCTAGCATTTTTTAGAATTCACAGTGTACCGTTTTGTATTTGATCTACTATAAATTTAAAATTGAAAAAATGTTTATATAGTGGATTGAAATAAGATGCGAACAGAGAGATTAGGAAAGTCAAACTAATTTCTAGAAATATTTTTAGCAGTTGTAGTGTACTGTTCTAGATTCAATCTACTATAGTTTGGGTATTTAGCGAAAACTCAAACTTGGGATTTCACCATCTTATAAATAAGAAAAGAGACTCAAATTGAGTCTCGGTTTTTTTCATTAGTTTGGATAGATGTAAGTAACATAACCTTCAGAAGTCGTAGTTGGGTTGAACCATCCACGTTTGTTACCAATTGTACGATCTCCACCGTAGTTAGATTCAGATACCTGAATACTTGATGATGATGAAACAGCTGTAACAACCGCTACGTGTCCATATCCTCCATCATTCCAACATGCAATCGCACCAACTTGTGGTTGAGAACCAGTACGGAATCCTGCTGCAGCTGCACTTGTTGCCCACTGCGCTCCGTTACCCCAATAATCTCCAGCCCAAGGTGCCAATGTTTTAGCTCCCCAAGTACATTCACCAGTTGGATAACTTGAAGCATTTGTACTATATGTTGGACGTGATGTTGTACGAGTAGCTACAGGTGTGTAGCTTGAATCATCATCTGATGATGAAGAACTTGAAGTTGCTTGCACTTGTGCAGCAAAGCTTGTATTTGCTGATGCTGCAACTGATTGTTGTTGACTTGCTTGTCTAGCTTTATAAGCTGCTTCTGCCTCTGCTGCCGCTTTAGCTTCTGCCTCTGCTGCTGCTTTTTGCTCCAACAAGCTAGTTTTTTCATTTTCTGCTGTAGCTTTTTCAGCTGCAAGATTTAACTCAGCTACTTTCAATTCTGCTTGTTTTGTTGTCAAAGCTTGAGCATCGTCAGCAAGTGTTTGTTGGTTAGCAATGACTGTATTGATTGCTTCGTTGTTTGCAACTTGTTTTTCAGAGATAGCTTTCTTATCTTCTTTTTGTTGCTGCAACATTTTATTGTTTGCTGATACGATTTCACTCATAGCTGCTACACGAGAAATAGCTTCTGTGATTGAGTCAGAGTTAATAATCGTATTGATGTAGCTTGTAGCAGTTCCGTTCGTTTGTGCACTACGAGCTTGGTTTTCAAGCGATGCATTACGAGCTACAATATTTTTTGAAAGCTCTGCGATTTCACCTTCAAGTTTTTTAGATTCTTCTTGAAGTTTTTCGTTTTCAGATTGCAATTTTTCTTGCTCTGATTGAATAGCTGAAACTTTAGTTTGAATTTCGTCTACTTGTTTTTGAGCTTCTTTCTGTTGAGCTGTCAAGTTACTAATTTTACTATCTTGAGCAGCAATCTTTTCATCTGTTGTATTTGCTTTAACACTTGAAAGAACAGCTCCTTGTGAGACCAATACTGTACTTAACAAAAGTGATGCTAGGATTTTTTTCTTCATAAGTGTGAATACTCCTTCTTTTAAGACAATACTAGTATATCAAAAAAAGGCCTAATAAATATTACGCCTTTATTACAGTTTTGTTTCTTTCTTATAGATATATTTTTTCAAAAATAAACTGGAAAACTAACATCCATAGACAGTTTAATATCATTGACGGAACTATACCATAAACGATAAAGACTGTTATACTTTCAGCAGTTAATCCAATCATTTGCGCTAGAAGAAAACTACCAAATTCAAAAGAGAAAGTCATCATTAAAATAGCTAATAGTCTAGTCCATCTATTTGATAAAATAATCGCATTATTTTTATAAATGATTGCACCAATAATCACAAAAAGAAGACTAGCAATCCCTACTAAATGGAAAAAATAAATATCGTATATAAGACCAATAAATAAGCAATAAACTAAAAATAGATACTCCGATACTTCAATAGTTTCAAACAACAAGAAGATGAAGATAAAGTGACTCACAATTTGAAAATGTGGAAAAAAACTATTTACAAATTGCCCTAAATGACTGTCTATTAAGACAACTATAGGCAAGAGTAAAAACATCCCTATCTGCTTCAACAGTCTCATGATGGATTCCCCACTAACTCTACGACTTTGGTATTCATTGAATCAGACTGAAGTTTGACTAACACTTCTCTTGTCAGATAGTCACTACTATGGGTAACTGATACAACCTCTCCTACGGGAATATCTGTAGTTTTAAAGTTGCCCAGACCTCCTGTAACTACCTTGTCTCCTTGACTGATATCACTACTACTATTTAACTGGCTTATTTTAAGCAAGTCTTTTTCTTTGTCGTACCCAATGATAATACCATATATACTAGTAGAACCGTGCTGAATTTTAACGGAGATTTTCTCCGTATTTTCAGCGTTGGTTAATAAGTTGACCACAGTAGAGTTATCTTCAATCTTTCCCACGCTTCCAATCAGTCCCCCACCAGCAATCACAAGCATATTGCTTGTCACGCCTTGTTGAGAACCTGCATCAATTGTCAACTCTTGTTTCCAGGTTGCAGGAGTTCTCATGATGACGTCAGAAGCAATTAACTTGGTTGCACTCAATTTTGACTTCATATCCAATAACTGACGTAGTTGCTCATTTTCTTCCTTCAAACTGTCTGCTTCATTTGTTTCCTTCTTCATCTGATAGAGTTCTTTTTTGAGAGTTTCATTCTCGTTATAGGTTCTGGTCAAACGACCTAAATCAGATTTTACGGAAGAAAGCCATTGAAAAGGCTTTTGCACTATTCTATCGACTAATGAAATGCCATCTCCAGCTTTTGTTACAACTGCACTTGATTGTGTTGTCACTAAAAAAACGGATACTACTAATACAACGACAAATAGAACAATGATATATTTTGATTTTTTAAAACGGTTCATACCTCTACCTTATATTACATTCTAAGATTTTAGCAAAAATAGAATTGCACCCAATACACAAACAAATAATAGCGCTATACTGTCTCTGTTCATCCAATTTAACTGTCGATACTGACTGCGTCCATTCCCACCTTGATACCCCCTAGCTTCCATGGCTGTAGCAAGGGAATCTGCTCTTTTCAAACTCGTTGCGAACAAAGGAATCAAAATAGGAATCATAGCCTTAACTTTTTGGATTACATTTCCTTCTCCAAAATCAACACCACGCGCCTTTTGAGCATTCATAATGCGAATCGTATCATCCATCAAGGTTGGTACAAATCGCAAACTCATAGACAACATGAGCCCAATCTCATGAACTGGAACTTTAAATCTTTTTAAAGGTCCAAGCAAGGATTCAACTGCTGTTGCCAAACTTAGTGGCATAGTCGTCAAGGTTAGCAAGGTTGAGAAAAAGATAATCAACACAAAGCGACAAAAAATAATTCCAGCCTGCTCAATACCATAGCTTGTGATTTTTATAAATCCTATCTCGAACAAGACGTGACCACCAGAGATAAAGAACAGTTGAAAAAGGGTTGTAAAAGCAATCAGAAAAAACATAGATCGCAAACCTTTTATAAAAAAAGATAAGGGAACTTCTGATAAAACGACAAATATGCCTGTTGCAATGAAGAGTATGAGATTTGTAATTGGATTATTGGCCCAAAAAGCGATGATGATCAGTAAAATCATTGCTACTAACTTACTACGAGGATCCAGACGATGAATAATCGAATTTCCTGGTATGTATCGACCTAAAATCATATTATCCATTGATAAACTCCTTAAACTCCTCTATCGTTATCGGCAATTGTTCGAAAGAAATTCCTCTGTCAGCTAGCCTTTGAGCAAATCGTGTGATTTTAGGAACACCCAATTGGATTTTTTCCATAAATTCGACATTTTGAAAGACAAGACCTGGTTTCCCACCCTTAACTAGTTTCCCTTTTTCCATCACATAAACTTGATCAGCAAATTCAGCCACATCATCCATAAGGTGGGTTACTAAAACAATTGTTATGCCATCTTGATGAAGCTTTTTAAACAAGGCCATCAACTCTTTCCGACCAATTGGATCCAAACCAGCTGTTGGTTCGTCTAAGACCAGAATGCTAGGATCCATCGCCAAAATTCCAGCAATAGCAACCCTTCTCATCTGGCCACCTGAAAGTTCAAATGGACTTCGTTCAAAGAGTGATTCATCGATTCCTACTAAAGCTAGTTTTTCACGCGCAATAGCTTCTGCCTCTTCTACAGAAACTCCAAAATTTTGAGGGCCAAAAGCCACATCTTTTAGGACAGTTTCCTCAAAGATTTGATTCTCTGCAAACTGAAATACCAGGCCAACTTGTTTGCGAATTTGACGAATTTGCTTATTAACTGATGTTGGTGTAATCAATGTATCAAAAACACGAACACTTCCCTCTGTAGGAACCAACAAACCATTCAAAAGTTGAAGGATTGTAGACTTTCCGCTTCCTGTATGCCCAATAATGGCAGTATAAGAACCATCCTCTATTGACAAACTGACATCTGACAAAGCAGCTGAGGCAAAGGGTGTTCCTTCCTGATACGTATAACTAACATTGTCTAGAATAATTCCCATAAAGCCTCCTCGAGCTCCTCCTCGGTCAGGTAGTGCTCTGGTAATTTTAAGCCATTATCACGCAGTGATTGTTTTAATTGGTTGACAAAGGGTTGGTCTAAGCCAATTTGATCTAGATCCGCTCTAGAAAATAATTCTCTAGGAGTGCTTGTTGACTCGACTTTCCCTTTTTTCATTACTAAAACACGGTCACTCATAGCAACCTCATCTAAATCATGCGTAATGGAGATAACTGTTATCTGGTGGTCTTGGCGAATTTTCTGGACTATCTTAATCAACTCTAGTCGTCCTTCTGGGTCCAACATACTTGTAGCCTCATCCAAGATTAAAATATCTGGTCGCAGAGCTACAACTCCTGCAATAGCTACTCTCTGTTTCTGACCTCCTGACAAGCGAGCAGGTTCCTTTTTAGTAAATTCAGCCATCCCAACTAATGATAAAGCTTCAGAAACGCGTTTCTTCATCTCTTCAAGTGGGATTCCTTGATTTTCCAGTCCAAAAGCAACATCATCTTCAACAGTTGCTCCTACGAATTGGTTATCAGGATTTTGAAAGACCATACCAATCTTATGTCTTTTTTCCCAGACATTTTCTGGAGTTAGGCAATCACCGTCTATCCAAATTTCTCCAGATTCAGCCTCGAGCAAACCATCAATCAAACGAACAGTCGTTGACTTACCACTACCATTATGACCAACGATAGACAACCATTCCCCACGTTTCACGTGAAACGTAATATTATGAACATCATAGTGTTCCTGATCTGCCTGATAGCGAAAAGACAGGTCTTTTATCTCAATAATCGATTCCATATCTAGTGAAAGGTTCCTTTAAACAAATACGCGCTTCCCTTGAAATAATCATAACCAGAATAAACTGTAAAGAACAAGGCAATATAAAGAGTTATCTGACCAAGCACATTCCAGTGAAGTAGCAAGAATATAATCGCAAACATCTGACTAAATGTCTTGATTTTTCCAGGCATAGCAGCAGCTAGAACGGTACCTCCTGTTTCAACTAAGAGCAAGCGCAAACCAGTGACTGCAAGTTCACGACAAATAATTATTGCTACCACCCAAGCTGGTGCCATCTTTAGACCAACCAACATAATAAAGGCTGACATGACCAATAATTTATCAGCCATTGGATCTGCAAACTTTCCGAAATTACTAACCACTTGCCATTTTCTAGCTAAATAACCATCTAGATAGTCAGTGATACTGGCAATAGCAAAAATAACTGCTGCTATTTTATGTAACACAGGAGATGGTCCAACTGATAGAAGGAGAATAAAAATCGGAATAAATAAAATTCTACCAAGCGTAAGCATATTAGGAATATTCTCTTTTTTCATGTTATCCTTCCTTTAGTTTGAACTTAATGTTAGAGTAATCCAACCAGTTTGACCAGTTAATTTTGAAGTGTCAATTTCCTTATTATCAATTTTCACCGACACTCCTTTAACAACACCCAATGTTATGGTTACTGGATATCCTTTGGAAATGGTTGTTTTAGCTATTTTATTATTAGGTTCAAGAGTCACTCCTCCTGCTAAATCAGTATCCGAAACACTGATCCAGCTCGTTGCATCGGTAACAGATAATTGAAGCTCCGCAGAATCTTTAGATGTCTTATATTCCACTGATAAAGCATCTCCCTGGCCTGAAACAGTCAAAGTAGTTGCCTCGCTCGAACTTGATGAACTAGTAGCTTGACTACTACTTGATGCTACACTACTAGAGCTACTTGTTGAACTCACAACACTATAAGTTGCTGCAGAAGACGCAGTTGGTTGGGTTTGAATATAATTCCACACATAGTAGGTTACAAAAATTAAAATTGATAAAGAAAAAAGAACAAAGTAAAATAGCGGGAGAAATGAATTTTTCTTTCGATTAGACCGTCTACGTCCTGAAAGTTCAATCTCATCTACATCAACTTCTTCATAAGTAATCATACTTCCCGAATCATAGGCATCTAGAACGATATTTTCATCTAATTCAACAGCCCAAGCATACTTTCTCAAAAATGAACGAGCATAAAAAGTACTCGGTAGTTTGTCAAAATCATCTGACTCCATTGCCTCCAACAAATCCAGCTGAATATCTGTCTTTCTGTGCAATTCTTCTAAGCTCAGTCCTTGGTTAATTCTTGCAAGACGTAAGACCTCACCAATTGTTTTTTTTCTCATACTTAACATTCCTTCTTTCTAGTGTATTTTCTAGCGATTATATCGGAAAAATTGTACAATCAACCATATCGCTATTATCTATCAAATCATGTCCAGCCTCTAGAACATCTTCTAAAGTAATTTCCTGCAAAAGTTTAGGAAGGTCAAACAGAGTAGAACCTGTATCGGTTGGATGATACTGAGTAGCAATATATTCTAAGGAATCCATACTATGAATATATTCTCCATACATCTCAGTTTTTACAATATCCAAGTGATCCTCAGTTACATCCTCATCTTTAATAAAATTGCGAATAGCTTTACGAAATTGATGAGAAAGTGCCACAGGTTCCTTTGTATCCATTGTCAACATCACAAAATGGAAACGATGATCTACTTCAATTTCTAAAGACAAGGAAGCATCCAGTTTACCAGACTCATATAATTTTTGAAATCTTTGTGAAGTCCAACCAAACATCATTGTAAACAACAATTTTAATAAAAGATGATAACGATACTGATCTTGATCTCCTATTTCTTTATTTCCTCTAATACCGATTGCTAATTTTGGAGAAGCAACGTCCATCCGTAAACTTTCAGTAGTCTTTACAGGATGTAAAGGTACTTGTTCTCTTTTAAACTCATGTTTTTTCTCTTGATGATAAGATTTCTTAGCAAAATAATCTTCAAGAAGTTCAAGTTTAAAATTACCAACCAAAAAGATATTACTATTGACAGGTCTGTAAAACTCTTTAAAGTTCTCTTTCAAATCCTCCAGGCAAATTGCATCAATGGAGTTTTCACTGCCAACAATATCTGAAGCTAAAGGACTTTCTGGATAGAGATTCACCAGAGTGTTGAAAAATAAACAAGAATCCGGATCATCTTGATACATTTCTCTTTCCTGCTGAATGATGTCCTTTTCTCGTTCCACAGATTCTTCCGTTACATTGAAGGTAGTGACAAGTTCCTCTAGCAAATCTAAACACTCTAGAACATTTTCAGAAGTCGAGAAAAGATAGTTAGTGTTCGTAAAGCTCGTAAAGGCATTACTTTCAGCACCCAACTCTGTAAAAGCTGCCATAACATCTCCAGAATCTTCTCTTTCAAAAAGCTTATGTTCTAAGAAATGAGCGATTCCTTGTGGATATTGTTGTAAGTCATTACCATCCACTGTAAACCTTGTGTCAACAGAACCAACTTGGACACTTACAACACCATAAACCTCGTTAAAGTCCTTTTTAGGTAGTAAAGTAACTGTCAAACCATTTTCTAAGCTAGTTTGATACAAAGTTTCTTTTACAGCAGGATAATATTTCTTTTGAAAAGTAGGTCTGGTCATTCTGCTCCTTCCATAAAATAAATAGCCTGCAACTTAAAACTGTTTGCTGCTTCACAAATTGCTTCTCTATCAACTTGTTCAAGTTTATCGATTAAAGTTTTTGTGTCAAGATTCGCCTTCCCAAAAAAAGTTGACAAATAATATTTATCTACGATAGAATCTTGATTATCCTGAGCCAGTAGTAAGGATCTACGAATCATTTGTTTAGTCTGATCAATTTCCTTATCTGTAAACTTGCCATTTTTTATGTCAAGCAACTGATGATTCATCAATTTTCTTACTTTGTTTCGATTTTGCCGATCAATTCCAGCAAATAGTCGTAAAAATCCACTAAAGAGATCCAAATGACTTGATACCGTATAGGCCAGTCCTTCTTTTTCTCGCACTTGGATAAATAATTTCGAATGAGGAAAGACTCCTAAAAGACCATTTACAAGAAGCACTGCCATCTGTTCTTCATCACCATATGCCACTGAACTATGGTAGCCCATCTCTAAAACAGACTGTCCTAATCTCTTTCTAACAATACCTTCTCTAAGAATATTAGAATAGGGTTGCTGATATTGAATGTTTACAGCTGATTTACGACCTATTAACGGAAATTTATGTAAAAACTCTAAAACTTCAATTTCATTAAAATCGCCTAAGAAGAAAATATCTATTTGGTCTTCTTTTAGCATTTTTTGATAGCTTGAAAAACATGTTTTTGAATTCTCTTCTGAAATTCTAGAAATCAAATCTTTTGGAACTAGCTGCATTGATTCTTCTTGGAAAAACAATTGATCTAACTCTTTATGTGCAAAGAAGAATGGGTCTTCCAATTCTGATTCTAGCCTTGATAAGATCTGTTTTTTCTCAATGTCAAAAGTATTTTTCTCAAATCCATCCTCATCCGACAATGGTGTAAACAGAACCTGGTGCAGTAATTCTAAAATTTGAGAAGTTAATACGTTTTTCTTACTTAAAAATTCATCACGCACATAGGTAATATTCAAATCCACAAGATGACTTTGTCCTCTTCGATAGGCGTGCGCTGACAAATCAGTCCCATACAAGGTCGCTAAACGTTTTCGAAACAGTTGAGCAGTTGGATAACTTTGGTTAGCAGTTTCAAGCATACTGGCACTTAACATGCGACTTGAAATTGAATCCAAAGACAATGGAGCTGTGAAACGCACAGTAATTTTATTAGTTTTAAATTTTTTTGATTGGATAAAATGCACTGCAATTCCAGGTACTAACTCCATCTCTTACCTCCTTCTACATAGAGTTCTATTATACCATGAAAAGAGAAAATTTTCTTATTCTCTTTACCCCTTTTAGAATTAAAATCGCTTTCATTTCTAACGAATTTACCTCTGCCATTTCAAGGTAAAATATGGTATAATACCAAAGATTGAGGTGAACTATGGAATACAAATTATTTGAAGAATTTATCACTCTCCAAGCTCTCTTGAAAGAACTTGGTATTATACACAGTGGCGGAGCTATTAAATCCTTTTTAGCTGAGCATCATGTCTACTTTAATGGTGAATTAGAAAATCGTCGTGGAAAAAAAGTAAGAATCGGAGACTCTATCGACATTCCTGACATGAAAATTCAAATCATTCTGACGCAACCGAGCTTAGAAGAACAGGAAGAATATCTTCAAGAAAAACTTGAGAAAGAACGTGTGGCTAAACTTGTCAAAGAAATGAATAAGACGGTCAAAAAAAAGCCAACAAAAAAGACCCCGAAAGCTAAAACAAAAACTGCACCACGTTTCCCAGGTAGATAAGTATGTGGCTAAAAAACTTATCCATCAAGCAATTTAGAAACTATCAGGATACCGAAATTGAATTTAATCCTAAATTAAATGTATTTGTGGGTCGAAATGCTCAAGGCAAAACTAATCTTCTGGAAAGTATTTACTTTTTAGCTTTAACTAGAAGTCATCGGACAAAGACAGACAAGAATTTAATTCAATTTGAAGAAGAACAGCTTCAAGTTTCTGGAATTCTTCAAAAACGAACGGCTACTATTCCACTTGAGATTGATTTGACTCCAAAAGGTCGAATTACTAAAGTCAATCACTTAAAGCAAGCTCGGCTATCTGACTATATTGGACACATGAATGTTGTTCTATTTGCACCCGAAGATTTACAACTTGTCAAAGGAGCACCTGCTATCCGACGTAAGTTTATAGATATGGAACTAGGACAAATCAAACCCATATACTTGTCAGACTTGTCAAGCTACAATCATGTGCTCAAACAAAGAAATACCTACTTAAAGTCAGCGAATCAGATTGACGAAACATTTTTATCTGTTCTCGATGACCAGCTAGTAGACTATGGTTGTCGAGTGATGGTTCATAGAGAAGAATTTATCAAAAAAATGGAGTCTTTTGGTCGTGAGAAACACTTTGATATTTCGGACCAATTAGAAGAGTTGTCAATTCGTTATCAACCATCTGTAAACTTCACTGACAAGGGAAAACTAGCAGAATCTTTCTATGCAGCACTTCAAAAAAGTAGATCAAGAGATTTATTTAAGAAGAATACTGGAGTTGGTCCTCATCGGGATGATATGGTTTTCTTAATCAATGGAATGGACGCAAGCTTTGGAAGTCAAGGACAACATCGTAGCCTTGTTCTTTCTATTAAACTAGCTGAAATCGAATTAATGGAGAGCATTACAAAAGAATCGCCTATACTTTTACTTGACGATGTTATGAGTGAACTTGACAATAATCGTCAACTTAAATTATTAGAAACTATATCTCAAAATATTCAAACCTTTATTACAACAACTAGTTTAGAGCATCTTCAAAACTTACCTGATAATCTCAGTATATTTACTGTAAAGAATGGTCAATTATCCGTAAACTAATATTTACATCAGTGTAAACAATAAAAAATCTCCTGTTTTACAGGAGATTTTTTATTACATTGAGTAGTTTGGTGCTTCATTTGTGATTTG
The DNA here is from genome assembly GCF_047465035.1 of Streptococcus infantis. Lineage (GTDB taxonomy): Bacteria > Bacillota > Bacilli > Lactobacillales > Streptococcaceae > Streptococcus > Streptococcus infantis_T. The sequence goes on along the minus strand of NZ_JASHAQ010000006.1, from coordinate 10,702 downwards.
CACATCGTGCGGATGGCTTTCTTTTAGACCGGCACCTGACATTTCGATAAATTGAGCATTATCATGCAATTCTTTAAGGTTAGCTGCACCACAGTAACCCATACCAGATCGGATACCACCAATCATTTGGAATACGATATCAGCTGCTGCTCCTTTGTAAGCAACACGACCTTCAATTCCTTCTGGAACAAGTTTATTTGCTTCATTGACAGAGCCTTGGAAGTAACGGTCGCTTGAACCTTTCTTCATTGCAGCGATTGAACCCATACCACGGTATGTCTTGAACTTACGTCCTTGGAAGATTTCAGTTTCTCCTGGAGCTTCATCTGTTCCTGCAAACATTGATCCAAGCATTACTGCATTTCCACCAGTAGCAAGTGCTTTAACAATATCTCCAGAATACTTGATTCCACCATCAGCAATGATTGTTTTGCCATATTCACGTGCAACTGCTGCTGCATCATAGATAGCTGTAACTTGTGGAACTCCTACACCTGCGATAACACGAGTTGTACAGATTGAACCTGGTCCAATACCAACTTTAACAACGTCAACTCCTGCATCATAAAGAGCACGTGCTCCTTCAGCAGTAGCGATGTTCCCAGCAATCAGTGTACGGTCTGGGAAGTGCGCACGGATTTCAGCGATTTTACGGAGAACCCCTGCAGAGTGTCCGTGTGCTGTATCGATGACAATGGCATCCGCACCTGCTTCAAAGAGGGCTTCAGCACGTTCAAATGTATCAGAAGTGACACCTACCGCACCTGCAACTAGAAGACGACCAAACTCATCTTTAGCTGCATTTGGAAACTCAATCACTTTTTCAATATCTTTAATCGTGATCAAGCCAGAAAGACGACCTTCTTCATCAACCAAAGGAAGTTTTTCAATACGGTGTTCTTGAAGAATGCTCTCAGCTGTTTCAAGATCTGTTCCAACAGGAGCAGTAACAAGATTCTCACTGGTCATATGATTTGAGATTGGTTGATTGTAATCTGAAATAAAACGAAGGTCTCGGTTTGTTAAAATACCAACCAATTTACGATTTTCAAGAGTTTCAACCACTGGAACACCACTGATACGGTAACGTCCCATGAGTTCATCTGCTTCTGCAATTGTATGCTCTGGAGTCAAGAAGAATGGATCAATGATAACACCATTTTCAGAACGTTTTACCTTACGAACTTCATCTGCCTGCTGTTCAATAGACATATTTTTATGGATAACACCAAGACCACCTGCACGCGCAATAGCAATAGCCATTTGGCTTTCTGTTACAGTATCCATCGCAGCTGTAATAATTGGGATATTTAAAGTCAAATTATCTGCCAATTTTGTTGTTAAATCCGCATCATTAGGCAATACATGACTCTCTGCTGGAATAAGCAATACATCATCAAAGGTAAAACCTTTTTTCAAAAATTTAGTGTCCCAATTAGACATTGAAGTTTCCTCTTTTCTTTCTTTTTGAGCTTGACGCTTTTTGTATTGTATCTATCATACCATTCTATGAAAATTTGTCAATTATATTGATAATAGATAATATAAAAAAACTACCCCTTTAATTATAAAGAAGAGATAGTTTTAGAGTTCATATTTTATCCATTAATGAAAGTAATTTAGCCCCATTGCTGCTTTTACCTCTGATAGCGTTTGGCCAGCAACTTCTCGAGCTTTTTCACTACCTTTTTGTAACATATTATACACTTCACCCATATCTTTAGCATATTCTAGGCGACGTTCACGGATTGGACCAAGTTCACGTTCTAGGATTTCAAGTAGATACCGTTTTGTCTTAACATCACCTAAACCTCCACGTTGATAATGCTCTTTCATGTCAGCAATTTCTTGAGCATCTTCAGGACGTCCGAATACGTCTAAGTAATGGAAAACCATATTTCCTTCAATCTTACCTGGATCCTCAACACGAATGTGATCTGGATCTGTATACATACTCATTACTTTCTTACGCAAAGTATCTGCATCATCTGACAAGTAGATACCATTATTAAGCGATTTAGACATTTTGGCATTTCCATCAAGACCAGGTAAGCGACCTGCTCCTTCATTTTCAGGATAGATCCCTTCTGGCTCTACTAAAACATCACAGTTGTAGGCATGGTTGAATGAACGCACAATCTCACGCGTTTGTTCAATCATCGGTTTTTGGTCTGTACCTACAGGAACATAGTTAGCCTTAAAAGCTGTGATATCTGCTGCTTGAGCAATTGGATAAACTAAAAATCCAGTTGGAATACTTTCTCCAAATCCTTTCTGAGCAATTTCTGTCTTTACAGTAGGATTACGCTCCAGACGAGCCAAAGACACTAGATTCATGTAATACATAGAAAGCTCTGCCAATTCTGGAATCTGGCTTTGAATGAAAATCGTTGATTTGTTAGGATCCAATCCCACTGCAAGATAGTCCAAAGCAACATTCCCAATAGACTCTACAATTGTTTGTGGATCTTTTGCATGGTCAGTTAAGGCTTGCTGGTCAGCTAAAAAAACGAACATGTCATATTTATCTTCTTGCTGTAATAAGACACGATTTTTTAAGCTACCTACATAGTGTCCGATATGTAATTTCCCAGTTGGACGATCTCCTGTTAAAATAATGGGTTTACTCATAATATTCTCCTTTGATATGGTTCTTTCAATTATAGCATTTTTTTGATAAAAAGACAGATAATTTTTTTATCAAATAATTACGATTTCAACTACTTAAATGTAAACCATCTGTAAATATACTTTACAAATAATTGACAGATAAAAATTTGAATATTTGCTGATTTTCTAGTAGAATTAGAGTATTACATATAATAGGAGAAAAAAATTGCTAACAGTATCTGATGTTTCACTACGTTTTAGTGATCGCAAACTTTTTGATGAGGTCAACATCAAATTTACAGAAGGAAACACATATGGTTTAATTGGTGCTAACGGTGCAGGTAAATCAACATTTTTAAAAATCTTAGCTGGGGATATTGAACCTACAACTGGTCATGTTTCTCTTGGACCTGATGAACGTCTTTCTGTGCTTCGTCAAAATCACTTTGACTATGAGGATGAACGTGTTATTGATGTTGTTATCATGGGTAATGAAAAACTATACAACATCATGAAAGAAAAAGATGCTATCTATATGAAAGCAGACTTTACTGATGAAGATGGAGTTCGTGCAGCTGAGCTTGAAGGAGAATTTGCTGAACTAGGTGGTTGGGAAGCTGAGAGTGAAGCTTCACAACTCTTGCAAAACTTGAATATCCCTGAAGATCTTCATTACCAAAATATGAGTGAACTCGCAAATGGAGACAAAGTGAAAGTACTCCTTGCTAAAGCTTTATTTGGTAAACCAGATGTACTTCTTCTAGACGAGCCGACCAACGGTTTGGATATCCAATCTATTACTTGGTTAGAAGATTTCTTGATTGACTTTGATAACACCGTTATTGTCGTATCCCATGACCGTCACTTCTTGAACAAAGTATGTACTCACATGGCCGACCTTGACTTTGGAAAAATCAAACTCTATGTCGGAAACTACGACTTCTGGAAAGAATCTTCTGAGCTTGCTGCTAAATTGCTAGCAGACCGTAATGCTAAAGCAGAAGAAAAAATTAAGCAATTACAAGAATTCGTTGCTCGTTTCTCTGCTAATGCTTCTAAATCAAGACAAGCAACATCACGTAAGAAAATGCTTGATAAGATTGAACTTGAAGAAATTGTGCCATCTAGTCGTAAATATCCATTTATCAACTTTAAAGCTGAACGTGAAATCGGAAACGATCTCTTGACAGTAGAAAATCTATCTGTCAAGATTGATGGTGAAACTATTCTTGACAACATCAGCTTTATCTTGCGTCCAGGTGACAAGACAGCTCTTATCGGACAAAACGATATCCAAACAACTGCATTGATTCGTGCGATCATGGGTGATATCGACTATGAAGGAACTGTCAAGTGGGGAGTTACAACTAGTCGCTCTTACTTACCAAAAGACAATTCAGCTGATTTTGCTGGGAGTGAATCTATCCTTGACTGGCTCCGTCAATTTGCAAGTAAAGAAGAAGATGACAATACCTTCTTGCGTGGTTTCCTTGGTCGTATGCTCTTCTCTGGAGATGAGGTTAACAAACCTGTAAACGTCTTGTCAGGGGGAGAAAAAGTGCGCGTGATGCTATCGAAACTCATGCTTTTGAAATCAAATGTTCTTGTACTTGACGATCCTACAAATCACTTAGATTTGGAATCTATTTCAAGCTTGAACGATGGATTGAAAAACTTCAAAGAATCTATCATCTTCGCCAGTCATGACCATGAATTCATTCAAACATTGGCTAACCACATTATTGTCCTATCTAAAAATGGTGTAATCGACCGTATCGATGAAACCTATGATGAATTCTTAGAAAATGCTGAAGTACAAGCAAAAGTTAAAGAACTTTGGAAAGACTAAATAATACTTTAAAACTCAGTTGGATTAACCAACTGAGTTTTCTATCATTCTATGAGGTAACATGAAAACATTTTTTAGAAACTATTGGACCTATTTTATTTCTTTCATCATTCCCCTAGTGATTATGTTTGGAGTCTATCTTTCTCAAGGTATCTACTGGAATAGTGATACTTCACCTTTATTAGGGGATGGATTTCATCAATATGTTATTTTTGATCTTAATCTTCGTAATATTTTACATGGGAGTGATAGTCTATTTTATACTTTTACCAGCGGTCTAGGTCTCAATTTTTATGCCTTGTCCAGTTATTACCTTGGTAGTTTTCTATCACCTCTTGTTTATTTTTTTGATGTATCAAGCATGCCAGATGCAGTTTATCTTTCAATCTTGTTAAAATTTGGCTTGATAGGTCTGTCAACCTTTTTTAGCTTGAGTAAAATATTCAAAAATATACCAGCCCTACTTCGATTATCTCTATCTACCTCATATGCATTAATGAGCTTTACAGTTAGTCAACTTGAGATTAAAACCTGGTTAGATGTTTTTATTTTAATCCCCTTAATTTTAACTGGTTTACATCTACTCATAACGGAAAAAAAACGTATTCTATACTTTACAAGTTTGTCAATATTATTTATCCAAAATTACTATTTTGGTTATATGACTGCCCTGTTTTTGGTAGTTTGGTATTTTTGCCAACTTTCCTGGGATTTTAAAAGTCGCAAGTATTCTTTCCTTGATTTTTTCCTAACATCCTTACTCGCTGGTTTAACAAGTTTCATCATGACACTCCCAACCTTGTTTGATTTAAGAACTCATGGTGAAAAACTAACCGCTATTACAAAAATAAAAACAGATGCCAGTTGGTATCTAGATCTATTCGCTAAACAATTTATTGGTGCTTTCGATACAACTAAATATGGTTCTATCCCAATGATTTTTGTTGGCCTCCTTCCTTTTATCTTAACAATTGTATTCTTTACATTAAAATCAATTAAGTTTCACGTGAAACTATGCTATGCAACTCTACTAATTATCATCATTGCTAGTTTTTATCTAGAAGCCTTAGATTTATTTTGGCAAGGAATGCACGCACCAAATATGTTTCTTCATCGCTATGCGTGGATTTTCTCTACTCTCTTGATTTATATTTCAGCAGAAGTTTTAAATAGATTTAAGGATATTAAGTTATGGAATATTTTATTCTCAATGACCTTCCTTTTATTTGGCTATCTGGCAACCATTTATTTTAAAAATCATTATTCATTTCTAACTAAATTAAATATACTCTTAACGATTGAGTTCTTAGTGGTATACTTACTATTGTTATTAGCACTTATCCGAAAAATGATTTCTCTAAAAATCTTTTCAATTCTTATTTTGATCTTTACAATAAGTGAAATTAGTTTTAATGCTTCATCTCAACTAAATGGAATTACGAAAGAATGGGGATTTGCTTCTCGTAGTACCTATGATAAAGATATTCCAAGTATGGAAGCTATTTTGGAGTATACCAAACAGCAGCCAGATACATTTACACGAACTGAAAAGTTACAAACTCAAACTGGAAACGATAGCATGAAATTTAACTACAATGGCATCTCACAATTTTCATCTGTTCGTAATCGTTCTGCAAGTACAACGTTAGATAAGTTGGGTTTTAAATCTTCAGGTACCAACCTTAATCTTCGTTATGCAAATAATACTATCATTGCAGATAGTTTATTTGGAATCAGCTACAATATTTCTGAAACCTATCCAGATAAATATGGTTTTCATCCAAGCTATCAAAAAGATAATCTAACCCTTTATAAAAATCAATTCGCTCTCCCAATTGCTTTTGCTACACAGTCTCTTTACAAAGATGTTACTTTTAATGACCATACTCTTGATAACCAAACTCAATTTTTAAATCAAATTGCTGGCTTAAATGAAGAGTACTTTTATCCGATAAATCATCATACAGACTCTGGTGACAACGTGGTCAATCTAAACGGAACTGATACTGAAGATGCAACTATCAGCTACAGCATTGAAGGACCAGATAATAGTCAGGTTTACCTTTCCATGACCAAGCTAAATTTTTCAAACGATAAGAAAAAGCAAGTTGACATCATTGTCAATGGTGAAAAAAAATCCTTTACCACAGATAATGTTTTTACATTTTTTAATCTTGGATATGCAGAACATAAACAAACTTTTGATATCCAGATTAAGTTCCCAGGAAATGCTCAAGTATCATTTGAATCTCCAACTTTCTATCGCTTAGATACTAAGAAATATACGGAGGCTATACGCAAAATAAAAGAAAATCCAGTAGAAGTGAGCTCTTATAAAAATAAAGTCACTGTAAATTATAAGGTAAAGAATGAGACATCGATCTTTTTCACAATTCCTTACGACCGAGGATGGTCTGCTTACCAAAATGGTAAAAAAATACAAATTCAACAGGCACAAACTGGATTTATGAAAATTGATGTTCCTGAAGGTGAAGGAACTATTACCCTTTCCTTTATTCCAAAAGGATTTGTTGCTGGTGCAAGTTGTTCTCTTATAGCCATTATTGTCTTTATTTTTTATGATATTCAAAGAAAAAAATATTCTAGATAAAAAAAACAATCGACCGAATTGGTCGATTGTTTTTAGTCTTCTTCAGCTTTTTTAGGTTGATAGGCTAGCATTCCTAAAGCAACAAAAATCATTACTGTAAAGATAAGGAAAATAATCTGACTATGAATATTACCTGTCATAGAAATGGTTTGTCGAAGACCTGAAACTGAATAACTCATAGGTAACCATGGATTAATAGTTTTAAAGAATTGATTCGTCAAAGCTAAAGGATAAGTTCCTGCACTTGATGCTAATTGAAGGAGTAATAAAATTAAGGAGAAGAAGGCGCCTAGGCGAGAATTCCAGGTTGTCAATGCTGTTACCATCGCCATGAAAGCAAGACTAGTTAAAATAATCAAAGCAAAGGTTTTGAATTCGTGAACTGCAGTAAGTCCAATTAAATGTACTCCACCATAAACTAATACTCCTGCCAAACCAGCAATGATACCGTTAATTTCAAAGCGAGACTTAAACCAAGCCCAGCGACTTTCTGGATGGCGCCCAGAAGGCAATTTAGCAAAAATCATATTAGTTGAAATAGCAGCAACAAAAAGAGCAACTGATATCATATACGGAGCCATGGCAATCCCATTAACAGCAACTTGATCCGTATCAGTTTTTGAAAGACTTAAAGGATCAGCCAGTAAGTCTGCATTTTTTGGTTCAGTTGAAGCCTTATTCAATTGTTTATCAGCATCTGTCAACCCTTGATTTAATTGACTTGAACCATCACTTAATTTTCCGAGTCCTGATTGTAAAATTTCAGATCCTTGAGCAAGTTTATCTGCTCCACTAGCTATTTTTTCAGAACCATTAGCTAGTTGATTTGCTCCTGAAACTAGCTGGTCTGATTTATCAGCTAATTGTTGAGAACCCACTTGTAATTGATTAAATCCAGCAGTTAAATCTGATGTTTTATTGTTTACTTGGTTGACACCTGATGCAAGTTTATCAATTCCTGTTGCTAATTCTGGTACATTCTCTGCTAACTTAGCAGTAGCACCTGTCAATGTAGAAGATTTTTCTGTCAACTGACTAGAGCCTTGTAGCAACTTATTGAAACTTCCTGTCAAGTTCGAATTTTTCGAACTCAACTGACTTGCTCCTAAAGCTACTTGGTCTACAGATTTTGTATAGCTGGCAATACCAGATAGAGTTTGACTAGCTGGCAATAACTGACCATCAATTGCTGTTTGAATCTGTGTTAATCCACTTGACAAACTTGTCAATGTTGAAGAAGCAGTTGGTAATAATTTACTTGACTGATTCTTTAATTGAGTTAAACTATTTGTTTGAGTGGTTACATTTTCTAAAGAAGATTGTAACGTTTGAACTGTATTTAAAATTGTTCGTGCTGACTCACTAGCAGAAGATGATGGATTAGAAACCACAGAAGTTATCTCTGCCTGTTGTTCAGGAGTTAAGCTTTGATAAGCACTCGTAGATTGAATAGCTGATAAAGTAGTTTCTTTTTCAGATTGATTTGAAGTAACGATGCTTTGTGCTGAATTTGCAATCGTTGATAAACTACTAGAAAGCTGGTTTGTTACTTGTGTTATCTCTCCACTATCTGCTGTTTGAATATTTTGAATATCTTGATTAAATTGCTCTAAACTAGTTGCTAATTGTTTAATCTGATCTTTTTGTTGGGTTGTCCCATCTAATTGAGTAGAAAGTTTTTGAATACCTTGATTAAGTTGCGTTAGTCCTGTACGTAGAGTCTCTGATTTTGTAGAAATCTGATTTGTACCTGATGATAGACTTTGAACTCTATTTGTATAAGTATCAATACCAAGTGAAAATTGATTTAATCCTGAATTGAGTTGAGAAACACCACCTGTATAGGCTTGTGTGCCTGCATCAAGTTGATTCAATCCTGATACCAGTGCCGGTGTCTTTGAGTTCAGTTGGTTTAATCCATTATCAATTTGTGAAATAGCGCTGGTATATTGATTTAAACCAGTATTAAAATTACCAAGACCAAGATTTAACTGATTTACACCAGCTGTATAGGTTCCTAAACCTGTAGATAATTGATCAGCACCATTAGAAAATGTGAGACTCGATTGAGCTAAGGTTTGAAGATTGGTTGTTAAGGTTTGACTCCCATCAGAAAGCTGATTCGAACCATCAGCCAATTGTAAACTTGCATTTGCAGCTTGAGATAAACCAAGTTTTAAATCACCCATCTTTTTAAATAAAGCTTTAGTATAAGATTGAGTAACATTAGTAGCCACTGTCTGTTTCATTTGTGTCATGGTAGAATCACTCATCTTGCTTGCAATAAAACTATGACCACTTGATGTCTGATAGTCAATCGTCATCTGTTCAGGATGATTTGTAAGGATAGAAGAAGCTTTCTCAGAAAGATTACTCGGCAACGTTACGACCATGTAATAATCTCCATCCCGCAGTCCTCTTTCTCCCTCACCTTCATCTACAAAATGAAAATCCAAGCTATTACTATCTTTTAAATTAGACACCATGTCTTCACCAATAGTGAGTTTTTCATCATTATAAGTAGCAGCTTGATCCTTATTAACAATTGCTACAGGTAACTCCGAAAGTTTACCATATGGATCCCACATTGATGATAAGAAAATGATATTGTAAAGAGCTGGAATTAAGGAAATTCCTATCATGACAATAATAAATGTCGGTTTTTTAAAGATTGCTTTCCATTCTTTAAACATATTGTCTCCTTTTTTAAACTACTTGTCTAAATTTTTGATATAATAGATTATACATAAAAAAAATAAAAAGACAAGATAAAAATTTTATTTTTAAACACATTGTCTAAAAATGTTCATCTGGAGGGAACATGCAAGAGAGTAATAAACGATTAAAAACCAAGCGCATTATCGAAAATGCTATGGTAGAATTATTGATGGAACAACCATTCGATCAGATTACAACTGTTAAATTAGCACAAAAAGCTGGAATTAGCCGCTCCAGTTTCTATACCCATTACAAAGATAAATACGATATGATTGAACATTACCAAAGTAAACTATTTCATACCTTCGAATATATCTTTCAAAAACATGCTAATCACAAACGAGATGCTATTCTAGAAGTATTTGAATACTTGGAATCAGAACCGCTTCTAGCAGCTCTTTTATCTGAAAATGGAACCAAGGAAATTCAAAATTTCCTGCGAAATAAGCTTCACATCCTACTGAGCACAGACCTTCAAAAACGTTTTATGCAACTCAAACTAAATGAAATAGAATTAGAATACAGTAGCGTCTACCTAACAAATGCTCTCTTTGGAGTCTGTCAAACCTGGATTGCCCACGGAAAAAAAGAAAGTCCACAAGAAATCACGGACTTTTTAATGAAAATGTTAGGGGATACAAATTAATAAAAAAGCTCTATAATAGCTATAGGAAATCAAACCCTATGAATATTATGGAGCCTATTTTGTTGTTCTTATTAGGCTAATACTAATGCAATACAATTTCCTTAGTTTTATTTTCGGACACAAATCATTATCTCTCCGTATGTGGCTCTATAATATTTGTAGTGGGTAAATCCCCTATGGATCTTATGGAGCCTATTTTGTATAGAAAAAAAGTCCCATAAGATCTATAATAAAAAGCGACCAAACCATCATTAGAAAGAATCCTATG